>NZ_GG697129.1:188959-230571 GCF_000160575.1 Weissella paramesenteroides ATCC 33313 | reverse complement strand
TCAGCCGCTTTTTGTGTTTAATGTGCTTTCCAGTCAACCAATGGTTGTTGACTTAAAATATCGTCGATTTTTGCTAATTCTTCATCACTAAAAGTAAGGTTATCAAGGGCTTTAACATTATCGACCAATTGTTCTGGTCGACTGGCACCAATAATGACACTAGCAATTTCTGGTTCACGTAGATTCCAAGCAAGCGCCATTTCAGCAAGTGTTTGTTGACGTGCTTGCGCAACTTCATTTAATTGTTGCACTGTCTTGATTGTGGCTTCAACCTGTTGTGGATGGAGGAAAGGACTTGTTGACTTGGCAGCCCGCGAATTTTCTGGCACACCATGTAGGTATTTATCTGTCAATAATCCTTGTGAAAGGGGACTAAATACTGCCGCCGCTTTACCAGCTTCACGTAAAACAGGTAATAAATCAGTCTCGATTTGTCGATTGAACATATTATAGCGAGGCTGATGGATAATAAATGGTGTCTTTAATTCGTTAAAGACATCAATAATTGCCTTGGTTTGTTCGCCAGAATAATTAGAGATACCGATGTATAATGCTTTGCCTGAACGAACGAGTTGATCAAGCGCTAATGCAGTCTCTTCAACTGGTGTCTCAGGATCTGGACGATGTGAGTAGAAAATATCAACATAGTCCAATTGTAGTCGCCGCAAACTTTGATCAGCGCTGGCAATGATACTCTTTTTTGATCCCCAATTGCCATAAGGGCCATCCCACATTTCGTAACCAGCTTTACTAGCAATCACCAATTCATCACGATAGGCATGCATATCATGAGCCATGATTTCTCCAAAATTCTTTTCAGCACTACCAGGCACTGGGCCATAGTTATTAGCCAAGTCAAAGTAAGTAATGCCTAAATCGAATGCTTGATGAATAATTGCTTGTTGATTTTCAAGTGGATCGACACTGCCAAAATTGTGCCATAGCCCTAAACCAAATGCTGAAAGTTTGAGACCGCTTTTACCAACACGATTGTAAACCATGTTGTTGTATCGATTTTCGTTTGCTTGATACATGTTGAATAATCCCCCTAGACTAGAAGTGCATGACATTGTTTCAAGGTCAATTGTAACTTTTATATTAGTTCTATCCAAGTAAGAGAAATGAAGATGACAAAGGAATTTTCTTGTTAATGCCTGTCTAATAGTCATTCTAGAAGTTATGAAATTTATGGTAAAATATTTGTGTAAGCCTAGAGAGTAGACGAAAGATTGATTTAGGCGCTATAAAAATGACATTTTTTAAGAGAGAGGGACGCGAATATGATTAAAATGTTCAATACAATGACGTTGGCAAAGGAACCATTCCACCCAATACATGATGACACAATCAATATGTACGTCTGTGGACCAACTGTCTATAACTATATTCATATTGGGAATGCGCGTTCTGCCATTGCGTTTGATACAATTCGCCGTTATTTTGAATATCGTGGTTACACAGTAAACTACGTTTCAAACTTCACGGATGTTGATGACAAAATGATTAAGGCAGCAGCTGAACAAGGAATTACCGTACCGGAATTAGCTGATAAATATATTGCTGCTTTCAATGAGGATACAGCAGCTTTAAATATTAAGCCGGCAACGGTTCGCCCACGAGCGACCGAGCATATTGCCCAAATTATCGATTTCGTAGCTGATTTGATTGATAAAGGATATGCTTATGAATCTGCTGGGGATGTCTATTATCGTGCAAAGAAATTCCACAATTATGGTGCACTGGCACATCAAGATTTGGCAGAAATGACATCTAATGCCGCTGGTCGCTTGAATGATGAAGAACTAGAGCGCAAAGAGGATCCAATGGATTTTGCGGTTTGGAAGGGCGAGAACGGTGATGGCGCGATTGCTTGGGAGTCACCATGGGGCAAAGGTCGCCCAGGTTGGCACATTGAATGCTCAGTGATGTCGACAAAATATTTAGGTAATCATTTTGATATTCATGGTGGTGGTATCGATTTGGCATTTCCACATCACACGAATGAAATTGCGCAAAGTGAAGTTCATACAGGTGAAAAATTTGTCAATGAGTGGCTTCATAATGGCTTTGTTACTGTGGGTGACGAAAATGAAAAGATGTCTAAGTCTTTGGGTAATTTCGTAACGGTTCATGATTTATTACAGCAAATTGATGATCCAATGGTCTTACGTTTCTTTATGGCAACGACTCAATATCGTCGCTCAATTGCCTATTCAGAAAGTAATATGACACAAGCTGCCCATAATTTAGATCGTATTCGTACGGGATATCGTAATTTAGCATTCCGTTTGACGGATGCGGTTGCTGGTGATGAGTCCTTGATCGACGATAAAGCAAGTGAATTAGTTGTGCAGTTTAATACAGCGATGGATGATGACTTTAATGCACCCAATGCCTTAACGGCAATCTATGAACTTGTTGATTTAGCTAATCAATATGCTGCAACCGAGGTGGTTTACCAGGATACGGTAAACTTTATATTGGACAAAATTACTGTGCTGATGAGTATTTTTGGGGTTGATGGTTTATCAGATGATGAATTGCTAGATGATGATATTGAGGCACTTATTCAAGAACGTAACGATGCACGTACCAACAAGAATTTTGCGCGTTCTGATGAAATCAGAGATTCATTGGCTGAACAAGGAATTATTCTGGAAGATACACCACAAGGTACGCGTTGGCATCGTAAGTGATTGATAGCTACAAAAATTATAAAATGAAAAAATTTTCATTTTTCTGTTGACACCACGTGACGGAAGATTTAGCATAGGCGTATCGACATAGAAGAGATGAGTATAGTGTTTGATCGTTTGTAGAGAGCTAGTGGGTGGTGGAAACTAGTAACGATTTCGCTAGAAGATGGTCTTGGAGTCATAATGACACGAACATGATTGCTAGTGCCATTCGGGGTCGCTCGTTATAACGTTTAGAGGGTAAGCTTGTCTTATCAAACTCGGGTGGTAACACGTGGTAACGTCCCGTAATCAGAGATGATTGCGGGACGTTTTTGTTTGTTGTTATAATGACGAATGTGGGGAAAAGAAAGATTCATTTAGGAGGGATTTAAACATGGCAGAAGTTGAAAGTTTTACATTGGATCATACAAAGGTAAAGGCACCTTACGTGCGCAAAATTGAAACGCAACAAGGACCAAATGGGGGACAAATTGTCAATTATGACTTGCGTTTGACACAGCCAAATGAGACCGCAATTGAAACGGCTGGGGTGCACACATTAGAGCACTTATTTGCCAGCTTAGTACGTGATGAATTAGATGGTATTATTGATATCTCTCCATTTGGTTGTCGTACAGGGTTTCACATTATCAGTTGGGTAGATTACACACCAACTCAAGTTGCTGAAACATTCACACGCGTCTTACGTAAAATCCGTGATGATATCACTTGGGATGATGTGCCAGCAACAGTTGCTAAGGAATGTGGTAATTACAAAGATCACAGTCTCCACTCAGCAAAAGAATGGTCAAAAATTATCCTTGAGCAAGGCTTCTCAGATGACCCATATGTCCGTCATGTGGTCCAAGCTTAATAAAAAGTGGCAGTTTTTGTCATTAAATTTATAATCGGTCAATCCCTTGATAAATAAGGAATTAGCCGATTTTTTTCTGCAATAAAAACCTGACTATAAGAGTTAAAAGTTGAAAAGTAATTGCAAAAAGCATATAATATTAAAAAATTAATAATCTTTAATATTACTTTTTAGATGTACTAGTTTAGAACGGGGGAAATATTTATGCCAAAGATTAGTGATGTATTTCATGAGTACGGCTTTAAGGACGATCGTTTAACTTTACTAGCAGGACCCTGTGCCATAGAATCTTATGAGACTTGTGCCGAGGTTGTCGAGGAGCTAAAAAAGATAACTGATGAGTTAGGAATTAATTATGTCTTTAAGTCATCGTTTGATAAGGCAAATCGAAGTTCCATTTCATCAGATCGAGGTGCCGGTATGGAGGCGGGCCTCGAAGTTTTACGTAAAATTAAGGAAAATTATAATGTACCAATCGTGACTGATGTGCATGAATCATATCAGTGTGCACCAGTTGCTGAGGTAGCAGATGTTTTGCAGATTCCAGCGTTCCTAAGTCGTCAAACAGACTTGTTACTAGCTGCTGCTAAGACCGGTCGCGTTGTTAATATTAAAAAGGCACAATTCATGGCACCAGAAGATATTCAAAGTGCTGTGGATAAGGTTGCTTCTCAAAATAAGCATATTCTTGTGACTGAACGAGGTACGATGTTTGGTTATCATCAGTTAGTTGTTGATATGACTAGCCTCATTCAGATGCGTCAAACAGAATATCCAATTATCTTTGATGCAACACATTCAGTCCAGATTCCAAGTGGCTACGGTAATCACTCTGGTGGTAATCGTGACTATGTTTTCCCATTGATGCGGGCAGCGTTATCAATTGGAATTGATGGTATCTTTGCCGAAGTTCATCCAAATCCACCAAAGGCTATTTCAGATCAGGACAGTCAGCTATATCTATCAAAGGCACGCCCTATTTTAGAAGAAGCTAATCGATTGTTCCATCAAAATCTTGAAAACAAGGCGGTGTATGCAGATGAAGACTTACTATAATGATGCGAAAGAAACTTTCAATACTGAAATTACGGCCTTAGAAAAAGTACGTGATGAACTAGATGAGAGTTTTGACCAGGTCGTGGAAGAAATTCTAGACACAACTGGACGTTTAATTTTTATTGCAATTGGTAAATCAGGAATTATTGCTGAGAAGATTGCAGCTTCATTTTCATCTATTGGGGTTTCTAGTTTCTTTATCGATGCTGGTAATGCTTTTCATGGAGATTTAGGCCGAGTATCAGCAGATGATCTGGTTTTTTTTGTCTCTAATAGTGGTGAGACACAAGAAGTCATTCAAACTTTTTTTGCTCTCAAGCAAATTTTTGGGGATGATCTCAAGACCGTTGCCTTAACAGGGGCATCTGATTCCACATTAGCGCAAAATTCAACATATCCATTAATTGTTGACGTTGCGGTTGAAGCAGACACCACCAAACTAGCGCCAACAAGTTCAACGACAGCAACATTGGTTGTTGGCGATGCTTTATTGATTGCCGTGCAAAAAGAAAAAGAATTTACGCGTGACGATTTTGCATTGTATCATCCAGGTGGTTCAATTGGAAAATTGTTGTTGCAAACGGTTAAGAATGTGATGCATACCAAAATCCCATATGTCAATATCAATACACCAATCAATGATGTCATTTATCGAATCAGTGATTTCGGTGTTGGTATGACTTTGGTAAAGGATGAAGATGGCAAAGCTGTTGGTATTGTGACTGATGGTGACATTCGTAAGAAGATGTTGCAGGTATCCATGGTTAAAAAATCAACAGCAGCTGATTACATGACCAAGGGATTCATTAGTATCGATGTTGATAAACGTAATAGTGTTGCGTGGAAGAAAATGGCCTCACACAATATCTCTAACTTAGTTGTTGAAGATGACGGCGAGGTTGTTGGAATCATTACGATTCATGATGTACTTGATGAATAAATCAAACAAATTTTTTTAAAAATATTTTATGCGTTGATATCAGTTCATTAAACGTTTTAACTGATTTTTAAAATCCGTTAAACTGTTTACTAAATGGTACAAGCGTGCTATATTAAACCCAATCATAAATACCTTTTAATTGTAGTCCAGTGAGGCTAATAAAGGTGACGTTAATTGATGAGTGGGGAACCTAGCATGGGATAACTGCATCAACGATTGAATGAGCAAGCCTTAGGAATCACTGGATTCGTAAGGCTTTTTTTGTGTCATCAATAAGGAGATAACATGCAGAATTTTGTGAATTTGAATGATTTATCAACGTCAGAAATAACATCGCTAATTGCAACAAGTTTAGCTTATAAGACGGCGGAAAAGATTGTTCCGCAGACAAAGCAGCATGTTGCCAATTTGTTTTTCGAAAACTCAACACGAACTGCTAGTAGCTTTCAAATGGCTGAGAGCCAGTTAGGTTGGTCTCAGATTATCGTCAATCCACAGACAAGTTCTACACAAAAAGGGGAGACTTTAAGCGATACGTTGAAGACACTCGGCGCCATCGGCGTGGATGTGGTTGTGCTACGTCACAATATCAATGACTGGTACGTTCCATTGATAGCGGAACAGTCACCCTTGATGCCAAAGTTAGTTAATGCTGGGGATGGCAATGGGCAACATCCATCACAAAGCTTGTTGGATCTGATAACCATTTATGAACAGTTTGGCTACTTTGAGGGTTTAAAAGTACGTATCGTGGGAGATTTGTCCCATTCACGAGTGGCTCGTTCAAATGCAGAAATTCTCAATCGTTTAGGTGCTACGGTTAGTTTTGCTGGACCAACAGCTTGGTATCCAGCTGATTTTGATCAATATGGTACCTATCAATCATTGGATGATGATTTGAACGAGATTGATGTCCTGATGTTACTACGTGTACAGCATGAACGCTTAGCAATGACTGAGAATCAAACATTTGCAGTGGCTGATTATCACCAACAGTATGGATTAACACATGAACGGTATAATCAGCTAAAAGATGACGCGATTATTATGCATCCAGCGCCAGTTAATCGGGATGTCGAAATTGCTGATGATCTGGTTGAAGCTGATAAATCAAGAATTTTCACCCAAATGGCAAATGGTGTTTATGCAAGGATGGCCATCTTGAGCGCATTAATGGAGGAACAATAAGATGGGACAATTATTAATTAAAAATGCCCGCCACTTGATTCATGATAATGAGTTAAAGATGCAGGATGTATTGATCAATGACGGAAAAATTGTTGAAATTGCTGATAAAGTAACAACACCTGCTACACGTACAATCGATGCGCATGGCGCCTTGCTAACACCAGGATTGGTCGATGTTCACGTGCATTTCCGTGAACCGGGCTTTGCCTATAAAGAAACGGTCGCAACAGGTTCACTGGCAGCAGCTCGTGGCGGTTTTACGACCGTACTTGCAATGCCAAATCTTAATCCGGTACCGGCAACACAGGCGGCGTTTCAGCAAATCAAAGCTAATAATGAAGCAAATGGGCGGGTCCATATTTATCAATATGCCGCCATTTCAGAAGGATTAATAGCTGAAGATGTGAGTGATATGGCTGCTTTGGCGGCAGATGGTGCCATTGCCTTTACAAATGATGGTAAAGGGGTTCAAACGGCTGCAACGATGTTGACGGCAATGCAAGCAGCTGCCAAGGTTCATCGGCCATTAGTCGCGCATGTGGAAGACGAATCACTTGTGAATGGTGGTGTGATGAATTTGGGTACACGTTCACGAGAATTAGGGTTACCTGGTATTGACCCATTGGCTGAATCATCGCAACTGGCACGAGATTTAGTTATCGCGAAAGCAACTGGGGTACACTACCATGTCGCACATATTTCAACGAAAGAATCAGTTAACTTAGTGCGTTTTGCGAAATCACAGGGGGTGCATGTTACTGCTGAAGTCTCACCACACCATCTATTACTCGATGAAACCCATATTACGGGTGATAATGCCTACTTTAAAATGAATCCGCCACTGCGGACACCAGCTGATCGCGCAGCAGTCATTGCTGGCTTATTGGATGGCACGATTGACATGGTGGCCACTGATCATGCACCACATAGTCACGAAGAAAAGCAAGGTTCATTTATTGGCGCTGCTTTCGGGATTACTGGTATTGAAACGAGTTTTCAATTGATGTACACGCATTTTGTAAAATCAGGGATTGCCACTGTGGAACAGTTATTGAACTGGATGATTATTCAACCAAGTCAGGCATTCAATCTACCAGGCAATCGTGAATTAACCATTGGCGCACCAGCAGATATGGCATTATTCGATATTGATCACGAACATACAGTTACAGCAGATGAATTTGCATCAAAAGGTGTTAACACACCATTTATCGGCGCAACGATTTATGGACAAACCTTATTAACGGTCGTTGACGGTCAGATTGCTTATGAGGCATAGGAGGAAAACATGGAACGTTATCTTGTTTTAGAAAATGGGTCAGTTTATATCGGAGAAGGTTTTGGCTCAGCAAAAGTTGTTGCAGGCGAAATTGTTTTTAATACCGGTATGACCGGTTATCAAGAATCATTGACTGATATTTCTTATTTTGGTCAAATATTGACATTTACTTATCCGCTAATTGGTAACTATGGCATCAATCGTGATGATTATGAATCACTAAAGCCCACCGCAACAGCAATTGTGGCTCATGAAATTGCACGGCGACCATCAAATTGGCGACAACAAATGTCCATCGCGGAATGGGCTGAAAAGATGGATTTACCAGGTATTACTGGTGTCGATACACGAGCCTTGACCAAGGAAATTCGTGAGCATGGCGTCATGAAGGCAGCAATTGTTGATGAAATAACTGATGAGACCGTAGCAAACTTGCAAGATATTCAACCAATCACGAATGAAGTTGCCAAAATGACAACAAAGACGACCTATGTGAATCCAACCGAAGGATTATCAATTGCTCTGATTGACTTTGGATTGAAAAATTCAATTCTCCGTTCATTAGCAAAACGTGGCGTTAATGTGATGGTATTTCCTGCTGATGTTGCAGCACAGACGATTTTGGATATGGATCCTGATGGGGTGCTGCTTTCAAATGGACCGGGAAATCCTGAATCAGTCGCACACATTTTACCGGTTATTCGTGAGTTAGAAGCGAAATTGCCTCTAATGGGTATTTGTTTAGGCCACCAATTATTTGCGTTAGCGAATGGTGCCGAAACCTATAAACTAAAGTTTGGTCATCGTGGCTTCAATCACGCAGTGAGAAATTTGGTGAAAGATCAAATTGATTTCACATCGCAAAACCATGGCTACGCAGTTGCTGCTGAATCAATTATTGGTACAAATCTAGAAATTACCCATGAGGAAATTAATGACCACACGGTTGAAGGACTCCGTTTGAAGAATCGACCAGCATTTTCCGTACAATTTCATCCGGATGCCGCCCCTGGTCCGCATGATGCAGAATATTTATTTGATGACTTCCTCGCAATGATTGTCGCAACGAAGAAAGGACAAAAACAACATGCCTAAACGTACAGATATTCACAAAATTTTGGTGATTGGCTCAGGTCCGATTATTATTGGTCAAGCTGCCGAATTTGATTATTCAGGTACGCAAGCGGCGATGTCGCTCAAAGAAGAGGGTTATGAAGTCGTTTTGGTAAATTCAAATCCAGCCACGATCATGACTGACAGTGAAATTGCCGATGAAGTTTATATTGAACCATTATCAGTAGAATTTTTATCACGAATTTTACGTAAAGAACGACCTGATGCGATTTTGCCAACGCTTGGTGGTCAAACTGGTCTGAATATGGCTAAGCAACTAGCTGAAACAGGGATTTTGGATGAATTAGGCATTATCTTGCTTGGTACAAAATTATCAGCAATTGAAGAAGCAGAAGATCGCGAAGCATTTAAAAACTTAATGACCCGCTTAAATGAACCGGTCCCTGAATCAATGATTGCTGTCACAGTTGCACAAGCCTTATCATTCGCTGAAACAAATGGTTATCCAGTTATTGTTCGACCAGCGTACACATTAGGTGGTACTGGTGGTGGGATTGCAAATAATGAAGCTGAATTACAGACAATTGCGGCAAATGGGTTGGAATTATCACCAGTGACACAAGTACTTATTGAGCAGTCAATTGCGGGCTATAAAGAAATTGAATTTGAAGTGATGCGAGATGCAGCTGATAATGCCTTGATTGTTGCTTCAATGGAAAATTTTGATCCAGTTGGTATCCATACAGGGGATTCAATTGTGGTGGCGCCAGTACAAACATTGTCCGACCGTGAATTACAAATGATGCGAGATGCAGCATTAAAGATTATTCGGGCATTGAAAATTGAAGGTGGGGTCAATATTCAAATGGCCTTGGATCCAAATTCATTTAACTACGACATTATTGAAGTTAATCCACGTGTTTCACGCTCTTCAGCATTGGCATCAAAAGCAACGGGTTATCCCATTGCTAAGATGGCAGCTAAAATTGCAGTTGGTTTAACATTGGATGAAATTATCAATCCGGTCACTGGAACGACCAAGGCAGCTTTTGAACCAGCTTTAGACTATGTTGTTGTTAAAATTCCACGTTGGCCATTTGATAAATTTGCAACCGCTGATCGTCACTTGGGTACGCAAATGAAGGCTACTGGCGAGGTGATGGCAATTGGGCGCAATATTGAAGAGGCAATGAATAAGGCAGTGCGCTCATTAGAGATTGGGGCAATCAGTTTACGGGATGTCAATTTTCCAGAAATTTCAACTGAAAAACTACTTGCCGATTTAATGCCGGCACGCGATGATCGTTTGTTTATGATTGGTGAATTATTACGCCGTGGCATTTCGGTAGATGAAATCCATCAGCGCACAGCGATTGACTATTTCTTCTTAGATAAGGTCCTGCATCTTATCGAAATCGAAGAAAACTTGGTAGCGCATGTTGGTGATGAACAAGTCTTGCAACAAGCAAAACAAAATGGTTTTGCTGATCAGACAATTGCTGACATCTGGCAGTGGTCAGCCGCAGAAGTGGCATCATTCCGGGTAGATGCTGCTATTCAGCCGGTCTATAAAATGGTTGATACGGTAGCGGCAGAATTTTCTTCACAAACACCTTATTATTATGCAACGTATGAGACAGAGAATGAATCGGTCATGACTGATAAGCAAAGTGTGCTGGTTCTTGGTTCAGGTCCGATTCGGATTGGTCAAGGTGTTGAATTCGACTATGCAACAGTGCATGCGGTGAAAGCCATTCAGGCAGCTGGGTATGAAGCGATTATTATGAATTCAAATCCAGAAACGGTCTCAACAGACTTTTCGGTCTCTGATAAGTTGTATTTTGAGCCATTAACACTAGAGGACGTCTTGAATGTAGTGCATTTAGAACAACCATTGGGTGTTGTTGTGCAATTCGGTGGCCAAACGGCCATTAACTTAGCTGAGCCACTTGTTGATGCTGGTGTAAATATCTTGGGTACTAGTGTGGCAAATCTAAATCGCGCAGAAGATCGTGAAGAATTTGATCAAGTGATTAAACAGTTAGCTTTGGCACAACCAATGGGTAAAACAGCGACGACGATTGCCGAAGCGCTACATGCTGCAGAAACAGTTGGCTATCCAGTTTTGGTACGCCCTTCATATGTGCTCGGTGGCCGTGCAATGGAAATTGTTAATAATGAGGTGGAGTTACAAGATTATATGGGTCGTGCTGTGCAAGTTTCACATGATCATCCCGTCTTGATCGACTCGTACTTGGTCGGTTCTGAAGCGGAAGTTGATGTGTTATCTGATGGCGAGACGGTTGTGATACCAGGAATTATGGAACACATTGAACGAGCTGGTGTCCATTCTGGTGACTCAATGTCGGTTTATCCAACGCAAACGTTGTCTGATAAGGTCAAACAGGAAATTATTACGGCTTCAATCGCTTTGGCTAAGAGTTTGGATACGATTGGCTTGATGAATGTTCAGTTTGTCATTCATGAAGATACTGCCTATGTGATTGAGGTTAATCCACGAGCTTCAAGAACTGTACCATTCATTTCAAAAGTTACCCATTTGAAGTTGGCACAGCTAGCGACACGGGTCATGTTAGGTGAAAAGTTAGCTGATATGGGATTCACAACTGGCCTAGTTCCCGAATCGACGATGGTTCATGTGAAGTCACCTATTTTCTCATTTACGAAGTTACCAGCGGTTGATTCCTTACTAGGTCCTGAAATGAAGTCAACCGGTGAAGTCATGGGGTCAGACAGGACTTTTGAGAAGGCGCTTTACAAAGCCTTTGTGGCTTCAAACATTAAAATACCACATGAAGGGAATGTCTTGTTCACCATTGCTGATGAAGACAAGGCTGAAGCGCTGACCTTGGCCCAACGTTTTAATGAACTGGGATTCCAATTATTTGCAACAGCCGGGACAGGTGAGTATCTGATGCAGCACGGATTACATGTGCAGGTTCTCGATAAAATCAGTGAAACGAATCATAATGCGGTGACTGCACTAAGCCAAGGTGATTTACAGTTAGTGATTAATTCAACGCACCAAGATGTGGCAACTGTTAACGATAGCCGTTTGATTCGTAATGCAGCTATTGAAAATGCGGTGCCTCTATTTACAGCCTTTGATACAGTGAAGGCGCTATTAAGTGTGCTTGAATCGCAAGCATTTACGATTACCCCGGCATAACACGATAATAAAGGAGAATTAGCACATGAATGATGAACGCTACGCAGTTTCTTTACCAGGCCTAAAGCTTAAGAATCCCTTTATGCCATCGTCGGGGGCCTTCTATTATGGTCTTGACCATATGGATGACTTTGACCTCAATAAGTTAGGTGCTTTAGTGTTAAAAACCACCACTTTAGCACCACGCACAGGGAACCCACAACCTTGGATCGTAAACACAAAAGCAGGTATTTTAAACTCAGTTGGATTGGCTAATCCAGGTATTGCAGCCGTAAAAGCAGATTTTTTACCAGAATTAGCAGCAAAATTACCCGACCTACCGAAGATGTTATCAATTTCAGGTGCAACAGTTGATGAGTTTGTGCAATTGGCTAAAATTATCGACAAATTACCAGCAATTAATGCGATTGAATTGAATTTATCATGTCCCAATGTTGATGAAGGTGGGTGTGCTTTTGGGGTTACGGAGTCAGGGATTCATTCAGTTGTGAGTGCCGTACGTGCAGTGACTACAAAGGCCATTTATGCCAAATTGTCACCAAATGTTACAGATATTAAACCATTAGCGGTTACTGCAGAAAATGCAGGCGCTGATGGCTTGACGATGGTTAATACGCTCGTCGGTATGAGCTTAGATTTGCAAAGCCGTTCCGCACGTTTATATCGCGGTAAGGGTGGCTTATCCGGTGAAGCGCTGCATCCATTGGCAGTAGAATTAATTTGGGAAGCCGCATCAGCTGTTCATATTCCGATTATCGGTGTTGGTGGGGTGTCATCGATTGACGATGCCCTTGAATTAATGATGGCAGGCGCATCAGCTGTCCAGGTCGGGGTCATGAATAGCATTGATAAGTTATGCCTGCCTAAGTTGATCGATGCTTTGCCGGCAGCATTAGATAAATATCATTTTGATAAGGTAAGTGATGTCACTAATGCATTACGTGCATTACCAGAGAATGAACATGACTGGCAGACTATTAAAAAGGAGCAATCATGAGTACCCTAAATCCAGTTTTTATTGCCTTAGATTTTCCTGAAGCGTCAGTAGCATGGCGTTTTCTAGACCGATTTCCAAAAAATCAACAACTAGCAGTGAAAGTCGGCATGGAATTGTTTTATCGTGAAGGGCCAGCATTTGTCACCGCTTTGAAGGAACGTGGTTACACAGTATTTCTTGATTTGAAATTATATGATATTCCACACACAGTTGGCCAGGCAACGAAGAATATCACACGACTCGGGGTGGATTATTTAACATTGCATGCTGCTGGTGGTATTCGCATGATGACTGCAGCTAAAGAAGCAACATTGACGCAGACTAAAGGACCAAAATTATTAGCAATTACGCAACTAACTTCATTCACTGAAGACGAATTACAAGCCACGCAACAACTGGCAGTGTCGTTGAATGATTCGGTTATTCATCTGGCACAACTGGCTCAAAAATCAGGACTGGCTGGTGTGATTTCATCAGCATATGAGTCACAAGCAATTCATGGTGCAACCAGTGAGTCATTTTTATCGATTACACCAGGTATCCGCCTATTAGGCGATGAACAAGGTGATCAAAGTCGCGTCATGACACCCGTCCAAGCACAACAACGAGGTGCGAATGGCATTGTTGTTGGACGATCAATCACTCAGGCACTGGATCCAGTTGTGACCTACGAACAAGTAGTGACAGAATTTCATAAGAGGTGAAAAATGGTAGATTATCAAACAGCGGTTGCTAAGTCTTTATTAGATATTGCTGCAATCAAATTACAACCAAATGATCCATTTACATGGGCATCAGGTATTAAAAGTCCAATTTATACAGATAATCGCAAGACGATTTCTTTCCCAGATGCTCGCCGCATTATTATTGATGGTCTTGCTGCTTTAATTAAAGAACAATACCCAGATGTCGCAGTGATTGGCGGTGTTGCGACTGCTGGGATCCCCCATGCAGCATGGGTTGCTGAAAAATTAGAGTTACCAATGATCTATGTCCGATCAAAGCCCAAGGACCACGGCACTGGAAAGCAAATTGAAGGTTTGCTGGCCGCCGGACAAAAAGTTGTCCTAATTGATGATTTAATCTCGACGGGGGGTTCTGTTTTGGGCGCTGTGAAGGCGACACAAGCTGCTGGTGGTGAAGTGCTGGGAGTTGCGGCTATTTTCTCTTATGAATTACCCGCAGCCACGATGAACTTTGCTCAAGCAGCCACGCATTTTTCATCACTCACTAATTTTTCTAGCTTAATTCAGGTTGCCCAACAAACTGGTAAAATCACTGCTGAAGAGTTAACGATGATTGCTGACTGGCACAGGACCCTTGAATAGTCATCAACGAGTTTATGTCCATTTTTATGCATAAAATGGTATGATAGGAAACATGAACGAGAAGATAAATTATGAACAATTAAATGGGCTGGATTTAGCTTATTATGGGGATGCTGTCTATGAAGTTTACATTCGACAACACCTACTAGCAAAAGGTATTACCAAGCCAGCTAAATTACAACGTGAATCAAAGAAGTATGTCTCAGCTAAGGCACATGCAGCATTATATGCGTTAATCGAAGCAGAAGGAATTTATACCGAAACGGAACAAAAATATTTTAAACGCGGACGTAATGCTAATTCACATACCAAGGCTAAGAACACAGATGTTGTTACCTACCGAATTTCAACTGGTTTCGAAGCAGTCATTGGTTATTTAGGTGCTAGTAATCAGACAGAACGCTTAGAAGAGCTAATTTCATGGATTTATAAACAAGTGGAAAGTGGGCAAACAGTTAATCATGGGACAACGAAATAATAAAAAACAAGCCGGTGGCAAGCGACAACAACATGAACCACAAGGTGAAAATCAAGCGGAATTTGTCTACGGACATCATGCAGCTGTTGAGGCATTAAAAGGTCAAACAGAAATCAATAAAGTCTGGTTACAGACCGGCTTGGCTGATAAAGCACGTAATGAATTGGCGAGCTTAGCTAAAAAACGTGGTTTGGTCATGCAAGATGCACCGAAGGCAAAACTTGATGAATTAACGAATGGTGAAAATCATCAGGGGGTTGTGTTATCAATTGCAGCCTATGCATATGTAACGATTGATGATTTGTTTGCTAAAGCAGCTGAAAAAGATGAAGCACCATTTTTCTTAGTGCTAGATTCAATTGAAGATCCACATAATCTTGGTTCAATCATGCGAACGGCTGATGCTGCAGGTGTTCACGGTATTATTATTCCAAAGCGCCGAGCAGTGCAGTTAACGTCAGTTGTTGCTAAAACTTCAACGGGTGCGATTGAACATGTACCCGTTGCGCGGGTGACAAATCTGGTGCAAACAGTTGAACAACTAAAAGAACGTGGTGTTTGGGTATTTGGTACTGATATGAATGGTAACGATTATCGACGTTGGGATGCCACAGGAGCAACGGCATTAATTATTGGCAATGAAGGTAAGGGTATTTCACCATTATTGAAAAAGTCTGTTGATGAAACATTGACCATCCCAATGATTGGCCATGTCCAAAGTTTGAATGCTTCAGTGGCAGCCAGCCTACTTATTTATCAAGGCTATAATAGTCGTCATCCATTAGCATAAGAAAATATGCTCTGACAACATAGTTACGTGGGTGCTAGTTATTTTGTGCAGCATAAGTGTGACGTTTTGCCAGGATTTACAGTATGCTTTTCTTACATTAGTAAGGAAAGGGTGAATACTGTGCGTGACAAACGAGTGAATTTAATTTTGCCTGCCCAATCTGGGGATGAGATAGCATTTCAAGCCATTCTCAATGAATTTGAGGGACTAATTTGGAAGACCTATCAACAACAACGTGTCCGATCGCAGCCAATTGATTGGCAGCATGAATGTCGGGTCGTCCTGCATAAGACCTTACGATTATTACGTAATCGGACCTGGGCAGCACTGACGCTCTACTACAAGCAAGCTTTACAAACCCATGTTGTGCAACTTTGGCGTAATGAATACCGTGTACTGGATTTTCAAGTTCCTGTTTTACAAGAAACGATTGTCCCTTATGAAACAGAGACCGCTTGCGAACGCTTTGAGAGTCATCAACAATATTTGATGTCGTTTGTTTTGGAATGGTATGCGACACTTCCCGGTAAAGAACGTGAACTAGTCTTTTGGCTGGTGCAAGGTTACGGGATGGCAGAAGCAGCACAACGTATTCAGCGCTCGCGGTCATGGTGTTATGGCATTCGGCGTAAATGGCACCATCTCTATCAGCTAGAAATGAAAAACAACTAGCTGTTTACTAATAAAAGTGTTACACTTTATGGTACGAAAATAGAAATTAGGAAGAGCGGTGGCGCCAAATGGCAGTGAAAAAAGTCGCTTTAGCATGTAGTGTTTGTGGTTCACGAAATTACATGGTTGTTAAAAAGCCTACTCGTGTTGAACGTTTAGAGGTAAAGAAGTTTTGCAAGTATTGTGGTAATCACACGTTGCATCGAGAAACAATGTAAGAGCATCGAACAGAGGTTTACAGATGAAGTTTATATCAAGTGTTATTAAAGAAATGCATACAGTTACTTGGCCAACCTTTAGTGAGAATGTCCATAATACAACGATTGTTGTGTTTACCGGATTAGCCTTTGCGCTTATCTTTGGGGGCGCTGACTGGGTATTTGAACAAGGAATTACTTGGTTGTCTAAGTAAACAAAATGCGCTATACTATAGCTATCAATTAGCAGATAAAACCCTCAACTTTGGAGGGTTTTTAATTTACAAAAATTTATGTCAATTAGTCTGAGGAGGCAATCATGGCAACTGAGTCGTTCGATAAGCAATGGTATGTTTTGCACACATATGCAGGATACGAAAATCGTGTGAAGTCAAATTTGGAATCACGTATTGAAACAATGGGTATGACGGATTATATTTTCCGTGTGTTGGTGCCAGAACAAGAAGTTGAAGTTGAAAAAGACGGCGAGACAAAGATTGTTAAAGAAAATGATTTCCCAGGATATGCTTTGGTTGAAATGATCATGACTGACGAAGCTTGGTACGTTGTTCGTAATACACCAGGTGTGACTGGTTTCTTAGGTTCTCACGGTGGTGGTTCAAAGCCAGTGCCTTTGCTACCAGAAGAAGTTGATGATATGTTGGCACGAATGAACTTAGTTGAACGTAAAGTTGAACACTTGGATGTTGTCGTTGGTGATTCAGTTGATGTTGTTTCAGGTAGTTTTGCGGGTCAAGAAGGTGAAATTACAGCCATTGATGATGAACATCAAGAAGTAACGATCTTGATCAACATGTTTGGTCGTGATACACCAACCCAAATTTCATTTAACGACATTAAGCCAGTTAAATAAATATAAAAAACTTGAACACTTAGCTTGCTATAAGCTGAGTGTTTTGTTATTATAATTTAGTATGTGTTGTTATTAGGCACATATGTGGGAGGCGTAAATCGAAACGCGCCATTTACACCACAAACACGAAGGAGGAAACAATCGTGGCTAAGAAAGTTTCAAGTATTGTTAAGTTGCAGATTCCAGCCGGTAAGGCTACACCTGCACCTCCAGTTGGACCTGCTTTGGGTCAAGCTGGTGTTAACATCATGGGATTCGCAAAGGAGTTTAATGCTCGCACTGCCGACCAAGGCGGTTTGCTAATCCCTGTAGTTATTACTGTATATGAAGATCGTTCATTCGAGTTCGTTACCAAGACTCCTCCAGCAGCTGTTCTTTTGAAGAAGGCCGCTGGTGTTGAAAAGGGTTCTGGTGAGCCTAACACGAAGAAGGTCGCTACAGTTACTGCAGCACAAGTTCGTGAAATTGCAGAAACTAAGATGCAAGATCTAAACGCAGCTGACGTAGATGCAGCTGTTCGCATGATTGAAGGTACTGCTCGTTCAATGGGCTTCACTGTTGAAGGCTAATTAAACAAGTAACGTACGGATCGCATAGGAAACTAAGCAAGATCAAGCGGGAGGTCAATGACCGTTTGACCGCGTTTGCAAGGAGGAATAGCTACCATGGCTAAGTATGGTAAGAATTATTTAGCAGCTGCTGAAAAAGTTGACAGTGTCAAGTTGTACACTGTTGAGGAAGCTGCTGCATTGGTAAAGGATATTGACTTTGCCAAGTTTGATGCAACTGTTGAAATTGCATTTAACTTAAACGTTGATACGCGTCAAGCTGATCAACAATTGCGTGGTGCCGTTGTTTTGCCTAACGGTACTGGTAAGGACCAAACTGTTGTGGTCTTTGCACAAGGTGATAAGGCTAAAGAAGCTGAAGAAGCTGGTGCTGATGTTGTCGGAGCCGCTGACTTGGTACAACGTATCCAAGGTGGATGGTTAGACTTTGATGTTGCAATCGCAACACCAGATATGATGGCACAAGTTGGACGTGTTGGACGTGTCTTGGGACCTAAGGGGTTGATGCCTAACCCTAAGACTGGTACTGTTACGTTTGACGTTGCTAAGGCTGTTTCAGAAGCTAAGTCAGGTAAGGTTACTTACCGTACTGATCGTGACGGAAACGTTGCTGTACCAGTTGGTAAGGTATCATTCGATGCTGACAAGCTTGCAGGAAACATCAAGTCATTGGCTGCTGTTATCTTGCGTTCACGTCCAGCCGCTGTTAAGGGAACATACGTACAACACGTATCAATCGCTTCAACATTTGGTCCTGCTGTGAACATCGACATTTCTTCACTATAATTTAGATTATTCTAAAAAATAGTCGAAGCATCTGTTGACACTTCCTCGACTACCTGTTAAAGTAGTTGAAGTAATAAATCGATTCTACCTAAGACGCAGGTGTCGCAAGACTCAATATCCCGCCGAGGAAGTGAAAAAACGCGAAAGCGACTTTTGACCCCCGGTGCAGTATGTACTGGGGGTCTTTTGGTAAGAATCAAAATCTAAACAGGAGGAACATTATACCATGAGTGAAGCAACCATTGCTGTTAAAGCACAACAAGTTGCCGAAGTTGCTGACAAGTTCAAGAACGCAACGTCTGCCGTTGTTGCTGACGTTCGTGGCTTGACTGTTGAGGAATCAAACAAGTTGCGTGCTGAATTACGTGGAGAAGGTGTTGAGCTACGTGTTATCAAGAACAAAGTCTTGACTCGCGCCGCTGAAGCTGCTGATTTGTCAGAGTTGAACGACCTATTTGCTGGTCCTTCAGCTGTTGCCTTTTCAGCCGACGATGCAATCGCACCTGCCCGTGTTTTGAAGAAGTATGCTGATGATATCGATGCCTTGGAAATCAAGGGTGGATACATCGATGGTAATATCGTATCTATTGACGAAATCAATAAGTACGCTTCATTGCCAGACCGCGACGGTTTGCTATCAATGTTGTTGTCAACATTGCAAGCACCTGTTCGCAACTTTGCCTATGCAGTTAAAGCTGTATCAGACGCAAAGGGAGAAGCTGAAGCCTAAGCAATCGCTTAGATTCGCAGCTTAAACTATCGGGCATTGCCCAAAATTAAAATTGCAAAAAGCAAATATTAAGAGGAGATTATTTATCATGGCATTTGATAAGGATTCAATCATCGCTTCATTGAAGGAAGCTACGATCATGGACTTGGCTGACTTGGTTTCAGCTATCGAAGAAGAATTTGGTGTTTCAGCTGCTGCCCCTGTTGCAGCTGCTGGTGCAGCTGGTGGTGACGCCGCTGCTAAGACTGAATTCGACGTTGAGTTGACTTCAGCAGGTACTGCTAAGGTTAAGGTTATCAAGGCAGTTCGTGAAGCAACTGGTTTGGGCTTGAAGGACGCTAAGGGTCTTGTTGACGATGCACCTTCAATCATCAAGGAAGGTCTTTCAGAAGACGACGCTAACGAATTGAAGGCAAAGCTTGAAGAAGCTGGTGCCGCAGTTACTGTAAAGTAATTTTATTCGGTTGAGCAGTCAGAAATGACTAAAAAAAGCTACTTGTGTAAGCAAGTAGCTTTTTTTGTATTGTAAGTAAGTTTGATTTGAAAATGATGTGACGTTACTAATAGCAAATGATTTTGACATATCTATGACACAATTGGTTAACACCGTTTACTGAATGTTGTCGTATACTATTAGATATGAATAATAAAAACATGAGAGGGTTACGCTCGCGTGAAGAAAACCCTAAAAAGAAAAAGATGAAGTGGTTATCACTGGCCATTGCAGCAATTTTTACCGTTGGTATTATTGCTATCGTGTGGCCACATCATAAAGAAATTATGAGAACCATTACACCTAAGATGAAAAAAATTGATTATAAAAAAAATCTCACACATTCATGGCAAAAATCATTAAAGGGAGAAAAAGTTAACGTCGATATAGCTGTTTATGATCAAAAACATAAGCAATTGATAACATTGCGTGATAGCAATCAAGAAACCTTTCCGACAGCAAGTGTTGTGAAGGTGTCTGTTTTGGCGAATCTATTAAGTCAGCACGAGGTTGCTAATGAGACATTGACAGACGATCAGCAAACATTAGCCACAGCCATGATTGAAGATAGTGACAATGACGCGACGACAAATTTGTTATATCAAATGGGTGGGTATGCTGCGCCTGATGATTTATTTAATGCCTTATCAATGAATGATTCTAAAATGGATGTTGCGGCCTGGGGTAGCTCAACAACAACCGCCCCTGACCAAGTAATTTTGTTACGTAATATTTTCTATCGAAGTAATATTTTGTCATCAGATTCGCAACAGTTCGCGCAGAAGTTGATGAGTCAGGTAGAACCTAGTCAACGTTGGGGAATTACTGCTGGTGTACCATCTGATGCGAAGATGGCCTTAAAAAATGGTTGGTTACCAGATGATGATGGATGGATCGTTAATAGTATTGGGCACATTAAAAACAAGCAAGCGGATTATGTCATTGCTGTCTTGACAAATGGTAGTGATACAGAAGAAGATGGGATTAATTTAATCGAGAAGTTATCAAAACAAACCTATCGTGAATTAGCAAAATAAGAACAGTGTTGTTGTTAAAATAAGGCTTCGTTACTTTTAATATTTGATTTCATAAGACGTCGATTTACCAATTTTAAATGGTTAAATCGGCTCTTTTTTGTGCAACAAAATTTACAAAGTTGAGATGTCTTTACGGTTATTTTTCATTTAAGAAAATATATTGATTAGTTTTATGAAATTTATTATGATGAATAAGTTGTTTTAAGAAAAATATATTTTTAAAACAATGAAAATATTTTATGAATTGGGAGATATATTTATGCTGCAAATCAACGACTTAACTGTCGCTTACAGCAATGTACCAGTATTCACAGATTTATCCGTTAATTTTGCATCAGGGAAAATTACAGGGATAATTGGACCGAATGGTGCTGGTAAGTCAACCTTAATCAAGGGTGCTTTGGGATTAGTCCGTCGTTCTGGTAATGCTACTTTAAGTGGGACACCCATTAACCGGGTGCGTCAAAAAATTGCTTACGTTGAACAACGTGCGGCACTTGATTTGACATTTCCTATCAGTGTTTTTGAGGTGGTTTTAACTGGCACGTATGGCAAGTTAGGATTATTCAAAAGCCCTGGTCGAAAAGAAAGGGAACTGGCAATTGATGCTTTAAAACAAGTCAATCTAGTCGAATTTAAAAATCGTCAAATTGGTGAATTATCAGGTGGCCAATTACAGCGCGTCTTTGTTGCACGGGCAATCGTTCAACAAGCTGATGTTGTGATTCTCGACGAACCATTTGTCGGTATTGATATGAAATCTGAAGAAGAAATTATGAATGTTTTACGTGGCTGGCGTAATGCAGGTAAAACAATTATCGTTGTGCATCACGATTTAAACAAAGTGGCTGCCTACTTTGATGAGTTACTGATTATGAATCATGGTGTGATTGCTCATGGTCCCGTCTCAACGGTATACACTCAGGAGAATATGACGCGTGCGTTTTCTGCTGATTTAAGTGCCGTGCTCTTCAATAAGATTGCAGGTGCTTAATATGAAAAGTATTATTGAATTTTTGCATGCATTAGGACATTATAACTTCCTACAAAGTGCGCTGATGGCGGCCATTATGGTTGGTATTATGTCAGGAATCATTGGTAGTTTTATTATTTTACGTGGTATGTCATTAATGGGTGATGCGATTTCACATTCTGTCTTACCTGGAGTGGCCGTTGCTTACATGTTGGGTGTCAACCTGATGATTGGTGCAACAACGTTTGGTGTTATTGCAGCATTATTGATTGGTTTTGTTGCCTCAAATAGTAAGTTAAAAAATGACACAGCTATTGGTATTGTTTTTTCAGCATTTTTTGCATTAGGATTTATTCTAATTTCAATGGCAGAATCATCAACAAACTTGCATCATATCCTATTCGGAAATGTTTTAGCGGTTTCTGATTCAGATCTATTATCAACATTTATTGTTTTGGCGATTGTTATCATTTTTATTTTCGTCTTATTTAAAGAATTGCAAATCACCTCATTTGATGAAGTGTTTGCAAAGTCATATGGTTTGAATACGAGCATTATTCATTATGGTTTAATGATTATTCTGACATTAGTAACTGTTTCAGCTTTGCAAACGGTTGGTATCATTTTAATTGTTGCAATGTTAATTACGCCCGCAGCTACGGCGTTCTTATGGACAAACCGCTTAGTACACATGTTATTTGTCTCTTCTGGTGTCGGTGCCTTAGCTTCAATCATTGGATTATATCTGTCATACACGATGAATTGGGCATCTGGTCCAGCAATCGTGTTAGTCGCAGCCATTATCTTTTTGGTTTCATTTGTTGTTGCCCCAAAGCAAGGTATTCTTGCCAAGTTAGGAGTTAAAAATGTTAAAAAAGCTTAGTATTGTTGTCATTACTTTACTAGTTGTCGGTGGTGGTATTTTCTTCTTCGTCAATGGTCGTGGTGAACAAAAATCAACGACAAGCGAGAAGTTGCGGGTCGTGACAACAAATTCTATTTTAGAAGATATGGTTGAACAAGTTGGTGGTAAGCATGTCCAAGTTTACAGTATTGTCAAACGTGGCACGGACCCGCACGAATATGATCCAACAACTGATGACATTGCGGCAGCAACCGAAGCAGATGTACTATTCCACAATGGTTTGAATCTGGAAACGGGGGGAAGTGGCTGGTTCAGTAAGTTAACAAAGACAGCTAATAAGCGTGATGATAAAGAAGTATTTGCCGCTTCAAAACATGTAAAACCAATGTATTTGACTGAATCTGGCAAGGAAAATGAAACTGATCCGCATGCTTGGCTAGATCTTAACAATGGGATAAAGTATGTCAATATGATTAGCGGCGTGCTACAAGATAAGGATCCGAAGCACGCAAAAGCATATCAAAAGCGGACAGATGCATATGTTGAAAAGTTAGCAAAATTGCATAAAGAAGCGCAAAGTAAGTTTGCAGATATCCCAGAAAAGCAACGTTTATTAGTGACATCGGAAGGTGCCTTTAAATACTTTTCAAAAGCATACGGGATTACACCGGCATTTATCTGGGAAATCAACACTGAAGCGCAAGGTACACCTGAACAGATGAAACAAGTACTAGCTAAGATTGATCAGTCAGACGTTAAGTCATTGTTTGTTGAAAGTTCAGTTTCACCCAAGTCGATGAAGCAAGTATCAAAGGAAACAAAGTTGCCAATTTATTCAAAAATTTATACGGATTCATTGGCTAAGAAGGGTACGCAAGGTGACACATACTACGACATGGTTAAGTGGAATATCGACAAAATTCATGACGGTATGTTAGCAAAATAAATCAATAAGTAATAGATGCATTAATTAGGTTTTTAAACTAGTTAATGCGTTTTTTGTTTACTTGAATAACTGTACGATATTTGTGACAAATTTGTGATTGTTTTCCATAAAAATTGTTATAATGGAATTGTGAGAAAATTAGCTATCCGGTTAACATTCTGGGTAACTAGGTTTACAAAGCGAGTATTCAACGATACAATGTATCATTGGACTTATTAATTTATTGGTTTTGTAGGAATTTTTATTGAGGAGATTTAATATGGCTAGCAAAAACATCGTTGTAGTAGGGGCCGGCTTTTCCGGTGTATTCACTGCGCGTAAATTGGCTAAAAGACTGAAAAACACCGACTATCAAATCGTATTGATTGATCGTCACTCATTTATGACTTACATGACAGAGTTACATGAAGTTGCAACGAAGCGTGTCGAGCCAAAGCACGTGCAATTTGATTTGGGAACATTATTTAAGCACCAATCAAATGTAAAAATCGTGACGGCTAACGTTGAGGACATCGACAAGTCAGCAAAGGTAATCAAGACATCAGAAGGTGAATTCACTTATGAGAAATTGGTTATTGCAACTGGTGGTACGACAAATACATTTGGTACGCCTGGTGTTGAAGAGTATGGGTACACGCTATGGTCATTTGAAGAAGCTGTTAAATTACGTGCACACATCGAAGAAGTTATCCGCGAAGGAGCGATGGAAACCGATCCAGCATTACGTGAGGCAAAGTTGACGATTGCTGTTGTCGGATCAGGATTTACTGGTGTTGAATTAGCTGGTGAATTGATTGAACAACGTCGTGAATTAGCTCGTGCAAACAACTTGGATGAATCAGAAATCAAGTTGGAAGTTATCGAAGCTGTGCCAACAATTTTGAATATGTTGTCAGATCGTAAGCTAGCCGGCAAGGGTGAGCAATACATGATCAACCACGGCATCAAGTTGCGTAAGTCAGCTGGTGTTGTTGAGGTTAAGGAGCACGCTGCACTATTGAAGGATGGTACAGAGGTGCCAACTGAGACTTTGGTTTGGACAGCCGGTGTTAAGGCTAAGCCACAAGGTGCTAAGTGGGGCTTACAACAAGGCCCTGGTGGCCGTTTCCTAGCCGACGAGTACTCACGTGCTTTGGGTGAAGAAGACATCTATGTTGCGGGTGACGTGGCCGCTTATCAAGAACCTGCACTTGCAGATCCTAATAATCCACGTGCTGGTTGGACACCACAAACTGTTGAAGGTGGTGAGTCAGCTGCTAACACTGTTGTACCAAACGTTGTTTACGATGTAACTGGTCAAACTGGTGAACGTCATGAATTTAAGGGTCACTACCAAGGATATGCCGTTTCAATCGGTTCACATTACACGGTTGGTGTTGTACAACAAATTGGTAATATGAAGATTGGTAAGGATGGTTGGTCGGTAACTGGCTTTATCGCTAACATGTTCAAGCACATTATCAACTTCTACTTCTTCATGCAAATCTCAAGTGGTTACCACATGTTCCAATACACATTGGATGAATTCTTCCGTACACCAAATGGGCGTAACCCATTCTTCGGTTGGACGTCACGTGTCGGCAACGTTTTGTGGTCAGTGCCTTTGCGTATTGTTATGGGAATTACTTGGATCTCATTAGGTGCAACCCTTGGTGGTGGTGCTGGTATGATTGCAACAATCGTTGGTTGGTTGCTTGTCTTTGGTTTCCTAACATCAATTGCCGCATTTGTTGGTTTCATCTTTGGTTTGGTAATGGTCTTTGCTGGTACCGGTGTGACTGTGGCTGCCTTGTTAATTCCATTTGCCTCACTTGCCTTGATGAACGGTGCTGGACGTACAATCGGATTGGATTACTGGGTAACACCATTCCTAGAGCGTTCACTA
The DNA here is from genome assembly GCF_000160575.1 of Weissella paramesenteroides ATCC 33313. GTDB lineage: Bacteria > Bacillota > Bacilli > Lactobacillales > Lactobacillaceae > Weissella > Weissella paramesenteroides. Next base: position 204,672 of record NZ_GG697129.1, on the reverse strand, counting down.
GGTGCATCATGGTATGGTAAAGCAAAGTCACACTATAACGACATGCACAAGTAATCTGTTAAAAACAAAAATTACTGGTGACTTTTAATAAAGTCACCAGTAATTTTTTTTATGATAATTTTGGTTGGTGTTGTGATGCATAGAATGCAGCAATAACACCATGAGCAACGCCGACATTGATCGAGCGCACGCTGCCATATTGTGGAATATATACCATTGCATCAGCTGCATTGATCAGATCGTCAGCCAAACCGAGCTTTTCTTCACCAAATAGAAAGGCCGATTTAGCCGGAAAGTGCATATCATACAGCGACTGTGGGTCATAACCAGGGGTATTATCCACGGCGTAAATTGTGTAACCTTCTTGATGAAGGTGCTCAAAAATGGCTGGATAATCAATAATGCGGTGATGTTCAATGTGTTCGTAGTTTTGCGTACCTAATGAGCCACGTCGATCCCATTTTTTGATACCTTCAGTTGCCTCAGGAATCGCTGGATTTTCGGGATTCAAAAAAATTAACTTGCGCATACCAAAGGCATTGCTGTTACGAACGGCAGACGCCTTGTTAAAATCATGGCTAAGATTTTGCATAATGGAAATCATTTTACCACGATGCATATCTAATGATGCTCGAATCTCATCATCAGTTTTACCTTTATAAAAATCAGTCACGTTACGATAATCAGCTGAACGTGTTAAATCAATATCTGACATAGTTGCTCCTTATTAACTAGCCCATCGACCAGAATGAATAGTTTAATTCTATCGGGGGGCGTGTAACGTGTCAAACTTGGTTAGGGCTGATAAAATAAGATGAAATTGAACATTTCAAAGCATATTGACTAGTAATTTGTTATGATTAGAGGTATGAGAAAATAAAAAGGAGGCGCGGACATGACGCCAATTATATCGTTGTCGCATGTGACTTACGCATATCCAAATAGTGACGTACCTGCCTTACGTGATTTATCATTAACAATCAATAAAGGTGAGTGGGTTGCGATTATCGGCCATAATGGATCCGGTAAATCAACTTTTGCAAAATTATTAAATTACTTACTAGCACCGACTGAAGGTGAAATTAAAGTGAACGATGTTGTTGCCACTGAAGAAAATATGTGGACGATTCGTGACATGGTTGGGATGGTTTTTCAAAATCCTGATAATCAGTTTGTGGGTGCTACGGTAGCGGATGATGTCGCATTCGGTATGGAAAATCGTGGTGTGCCACGTGATGAAATGATTAAACGGGTGGATGCTGCCTTAGCCGAAGTGCAGATGGCACCATTTGCTGATCGTGAGCCAGCTCGTTTGTCAGGTGGGCAAAAGCAACGTGTGGCAATTGCATCAGTATTGGCCTTACAACCGAAGATTTTAATTTTAGATGAAGCAACGGCTATGTTAGATCCAACAGGGCGTCGTGAGATGATTGCGCTAGTTCATGAATTGAAAGCACGTATGGGGGATGACTTAACAGTTATTTCGATTACTCATGATATTGATGAAGCAGCAAGTGCTGACCGTGTCATGGTTATCAATGATGGTGAACTTATGGAAACAGGTGTACCAGAAGAAATCTTTGCAAATGCGGATCAATTACGGCGTTTTGGACTGGCAGTACCATTCGCTGAGCAGTTAAAGGAACAATTACGGGTACGGGGAATTAGCGTCCCTAATGAATATTTGACAACGGAAGGGCTGGTAACGTGGTTATGGCAATCAATTTCGACCAAGTAGGTTTTACCTACCAACCGAATACACCGTTTGCGACATCAGGTCTGCATGATGTTTCATTTGAAATTCCAGATGGTAAATTTACAGCTGTGATTGGTCATACAGGTTCTGGTAAATCAACGATGGTGCAACACCTTGATGGATTAGTTTTGCCAACAACTGGTAAAGTCACGATGGGTAATCAAATTGTGACTGCTGAGACAAAATTAAAAGAACTCAATGAATTGCGTGCACATATTGGTTTAGTCTTTCAGTTTCCAGAAGCACAATTGTTTGAACAAACAGTCATTAAAGATGTGATGTTTGGACCTAAAAATTTTGGCGCATCAGATAAAGTAGCCCGGGCAGCTGCTGAAGTTGCCTTAGAAAAAGTCGGTATTTCGGCCGATTTGTATGAACGATCACCATTTGAATTATCAGGTGGTCAGATGCGTCGCGTGGCAATTGCGGGTGTTATTGCCATGGAACCAGATTTATTGATTTTAGATGAACCAACAGCAGGTCTGGACCCACAAGGGCAACGTGAATTAATGACTTTGTTTACTGATTTACAAAAAGAACGACAAATTACGGTGGTGCTGATTACGCATCAAATGGAATATGTTGCCCAATATGCTGATCATGTGGTGGTCTTTGAACATGGGACGGTTGTTAAATCAGGATCACCGGCTACGATTTTTGCGGATGAAAATTGGTTACATGAAAAGCAACTGGATGTACCTGCAGCCAAACAGTTTGCGGATGCCTTGGCAGAAAAAGGTGTGCAATTACATGATGTGTTAGACATCGATCAATTGGCTGATCAATTAGCTGCCCGATTAAACGGGGAGGTGGATCATGTTCAGTAATATGATTATTGGTCGCTATATGCCAGGTGACTCATGGATCCATCGGCTAGATGCTCGTACTAAATTGGTACTAAGTATTGCATTTATCTTTGTTGTTTTCTTTGCGAACAATGTCATTGGTTATGCATTAGCAGCGGCCTTTACCTTGCTGGCAATTATGATGACGGGACTAGGCATTGGTGTCTTCCTACGTGGTTTACGTCCACTTGTCTTATTGATGTTCATTACGACATTACTCCAACTGTTCTTTGTTCAGACTGGGGATATCTTGGTGCACTGGGCATTTATTACAATCACAACTGATGGTGTGATCAATAGTATTGTCGTGTTCGTGCGTTTCATGTTGATTATCATGTTTTCAACGATTTTGACATTAACGACGCAGCCATTAGCCGTTGCTGATGGGATGGAAAGTTTATTGAAGCCGTTCAAGAAAGTAGGCTTACCGGTTTCTGAACTAGCTTTGATGTTATCGATTGCGTTACGTTTTGTTCCAACGTTAATGGATGAGGCGCAGAGTATTATGAATGCACAACGGGCACGTGGTGTGCGGTTTAATGAGGGCAGTCTGATGGCACGTATCAAATCATTTGTGCCTTTGTTGATTCCGTTATTTGTGAACGCCATTAAGCGGGCTATTGAGTTGGGGGATGCGATGGAAGCACGTGGTTATCGTGGTGGTGACCATCGAACAAAGTATCGTATCTTAACTTGGCATACCCAAGATACTGTTGCCATGATTGGATTTGTTATCTTCACGATTGCTTTGATTGCAACGCGGTGGATGATGTAGAAAGGATTTAAAACATGCCACGTTATAAAGCAACCATTGCTTATGATGGGACTGATTTTTTTGGTTGGCAAGTACAACCTAATAAGCGAACTGTGCAGGCAGAGATGGAGTTAGTGGTCAATAAAATGGCTAAGAATCCAGCCGAGCATATTCGTGTGCAAGGGTCCGGTCGGACGGATGCTCGCGTACACGCCAAGGGACAGGTGGCACATTTTGATTTGCCATTTGATATTCCAGCTGACGCCGTTCGAAAGGGGCTATCAACGATGCTACCTTACGATATTGGTATTAAAAAAGTTGAGAAGGTCAGTGATGACTTCCATGCCCAGTTTAATGCTCATAATAAAACCTATTTTTATCGCTTTTCAACGAGTGAGTATATTGATCCATTTAAGCGTAATTATACGGGTCATTGGCATCGCCGTTTAAATCCGGAATTGATGCAGCAAGCCATCGGTGATTATGTTGGTGAACATGATTGGTTAAGCTTTGTGGCTTCTGGTTATCAACAAAAAACAACGGTGCGCACGGTTTATTCTGCAAAAATGTGGGTTAAACCTGAGGAAGAAGAAATTTGGTTTGAATTCTCAGGAAATGGCTTTTTATATAACCAAATTCGTATCATGGTCGGCGTCTTGTTAGAGATTGGCAATGGGGTGCGTCCGGTAGATGATATCAAGCGTTTATTCGAAGTAAAAGACCGACAACAAGCGCAATTTACGGCCCCAGCCCAAGGATTATATTTAATGGATGTTAAATATTAAAAAAACATCAAGTTGTCAAGGACATTTCATTGACTATTCCTGTAAAACAGGATAAGATAGAAATCGGTATTGTTTACCAACCACAAATGGGAATGTCCTGGTACGACTTTTTAATTATTGGTAAAGTAAACAAACAGAAAACTGGAGGAAATTTTCCATGCGTACAACTTATATGGCAAAGCCAGGTGAGATCGATCGCAAGTGGTACGTCGTTGATGCAACTGATATTGCATTGGGACGTTTGTCAACTGTCGTAGCATCAATCTTACGTGGTAAGAACAAGCCAACTTACACACCAAACATCGACACTGGTGATAACGTTATCGTTATCAACGCTGGTAAGGTTGCTTTGACTGGTAAGAAGGCCACTGACAAGATCTATTACCACCACTCAAACCACCCAGGTGGTTTGAAGATGCGTCAAGCAGGTGACTTGCGCGAGAAGAACCCACAACGTTTGATCGAACTTTCAGTTCAAGGTATGTTGCCAAAGGGTACTCTTGGTCACCAACAAGCTTTGAAGCTACACGTGTTTGCTGGTTCAGAGCACACACACGCAGCTCAAAACCCTGAAGTGTTGGATATCACCAACCTTATTTAATTAACGAAAGGAGAATAGTTTAATCATGGCTCAAGTACAATACTCTGGAACTGGCCGTCGTAAGAACTCTGTTGCCCGTGTACGTTTGGTACCTGGTAACGGTGCTATCACGATCAATGGTCGTTCAGCAGAACAATACATTCCTTTCGCTAACTTGCGTGAGGTTATGGTGCAACCATTTAACGTTACTGAAACTCTAGGAAACTACGATGTTTTGGTTAACGTTGATGGTGGTGGTTTCTCAGGTCAAGCTGGTGCAATCCGTCACGGTATCGCCCGTGCCCTATTGACTGTTGATCCTGACTTCCGCGCTTCATTGAAGAAGGCTGGTCTACTTACTCGTGACCCTCGTAAGAAGGAACGTAAGAAGCCAGGTCTTAAGAAAGCTCGTAAGGCTTCACAATTCTCAAAGCGTTAATATTTACTATTACACTTTGTTGGATTGTCAAAGATCCGAATACAAAAATGACTCCCAAGTTGGTTTTGCCGACTTGGGAGTTTTTTGGTTGATTTTAAAGTTAATTCAGTAATTAGCTATATTTTACTATACTAATTTTTGATATTATTATAATAGTATGATTTACGTAATATAAAAAAAGGAGAGATAGTTCGTAAAACAAAAAAGTATTTAACAATATTACTTTATTTTTAGGTAATTATATTGGTATTGGGAATTTCAACATTTTAATTCACCAAGACTTGATGTGTTAATGCCTTTTTATTTGAGTGGGGAGTTATAAAAAATAAACTAAATTAAAAAATCATTGAGGGGAAAAAACATTAGTATCATAATGTTAATTAATAATTTATTGTTGAGGAGAGTTTATGTGTAATTATTCAGAATATGAAAGACAAGCATCAAGGTTATATGAAGCAATTGTTGGACCAAAAAAATTTAAAACAGTTCAGTTTTCAGCCGATAATCTGTGGGATGCTGCTTGGAGCCTGAGAAAAAATAAAAAAATTACAGATTTTATTTTTGATGAAATTGTTGGGGTCACATATATTTTAGAACATGAAGAAGTAGAACTATCAAAAGAGAAAATTGAGGAAAAGCGAAGAAAGTTAGCCTCCTTAATTTTAGATATTGAGAATGGAAATGCTGCAGGAGATGTAGAGAAAACAGCACTAGGCCCTTTGTTGGAAACATTATCTATGCGGTCAAAAGAAGCAGTAGTAGATTCTGAGTATTTTAGTGAGTTAAAAAAATATATGCATGTCGAAAGACCAATTCAAGCTGAATTAGAACTCCAAATCCAGAAACTATTAGAAAAAACAAAAGGGATAGTTTTTCTAGTTGGAAATGTTGGAGATGGTAAGTCACATTTGTTGGCATATATGAAAGAAAAGTATGCGAATGAGTTTAATGATCGACAAATAGAGTTAATTAATGATGCAACTGAAAGTGATAGTCCCAATCATACTGCTATTGAAACACTTATTAACAAATTAGAGATGTATAATGATCACAATATTCAACGTGGACAAAAACGTTTGATTATTGCAATAAATTTAGGGGTTATTACTAATTTATTATATAAACTCGAGCAGAATGATAACTTTAATGAGTTGGTTAATTATTTAAAAAAATCAGGAATAAGCAATGGTGAAGTTCAACCATATACGCATCCAGTTTTTAGTAATGTTTCATTTTTTAATCAAGAGATGTTTGAAGTTAATGATAATAAAGTAGAATCTCAATTTTTTTTGGCAATGTTTGATAAAGTATTCTCAATGAAAGAGGAAAACCCGTTCTATCAAGCATATTTACAAGATAAAAAAAATCACCATACGCAAGCTTTTCATGCTAATTATAAATTACTACTAGATTCTAATATAAAGAACAGCATTATTTATCTTTTAATTAGAGCTCAAATTGAATATAAAGAAATAATTTCAGCTCGCACACTAATGAATTTTATATATGATATTTTAATTTCTAATAAAGAAAAGATTAACTATGATTCGTACTTGCCATTCTTAGTTTTTGATAATTCTGAAACATCAGCTTTACTAAAAACTATTAGTCTTATGGATCCGACTAATAATCAAAACAGAGAAGTTGATAAACTGAGCGTGAAATTGTTTCATTCAAACGATGTATTTAATTTTATTAAAGAAACCTTTAGAGATGATTATAAAAGATTTGAACCTATGTTTGATAAATTTCGAAATAAGGAAGACAATTTAAAATATTTTAAATTGTTAGTGAATACAATGTTCAGAGTAAAATTTTTAATTAATGCACAAAATTCTGTATTAAATAATCCTGAATTTCAAGACTTTATAGAAATATTACAGGATGTAAATAATACGGGAAGTAGTCTGGATTTATTTAAGTTAATTAATGAAAGTGTAAATCTATGGAATGGGAGAATTTCTAAAGAGAGATATGTTGTCACGATGCGAGCAAAAAATTCAACTGCAATTGCAGTTGAATTAGAATTAGAGCCTATTTCATGGGAAGTTAAAAATTTTAGTGTTGTTGTAACTGTTGAAAATCAAAATGCCACTGCAAAAAACGAGATACAACAAATTGAAATTGACTATAAAACATATGCTTTACTTAGAAAAGTTGTTAAAGGGTATATCTTAAAAAGAGAGGATATCCAAATGGTAGTGAAGTTCGAAGAATTTGTTAATTCGATTACTAGATCAACAAAAGGTGAACGAACTAACATATTATATAACCCTAATTTAAATAAGGAATATGAATTAAAAAAAGTGTACGATAAGATTATTTTACGTGAATTAGGAGAATAGTACTAACTATGAATAGCGCAGTTAAAGACTTAATTGATTTTTTGAAACTAAATCCGGAAAAACAATATATAAAATATATGCATAAATTTGGATATACTTTATTACCTTTTTTTACACGAGAACCAGAAAGATATAAATTCGAAGAGGAATTTTTAGAGGTTACAGGTATTATTGCGAGAATATCTAAAGGGAATAAGCCTGAATTATCAGATTTAAATCAAAAATTTATTGAAAACTTACGTAAAACAGTAGAGGTTCCTGATAATATAAGCGATAATCAGCTACTTGAGATTTTTCAAACTGCATTTAAAAATACAAAGCGATCACAATTAATACCCTATATATCTATTTCGGATTCTAAAGATAAAAAAGGGAAAATTCAAGTTGCTAATCTACTTGTCCAATTACTAGACTTAGAGAATAACAAAGATTGGTTAAATTACCTATCTGGTCAAAATGCGAATAACTTATACTCGCAAGTATTGAAAGATTCTTTGCCGGCTTTAGAAATTCAAGATACAAATAAAGAAAAATTTACACTAATAAATGCAAATTATTATAAATCATTATTTACTGAGGATTTTCATATACTCATGGAGAGCGGAAATTTTGATTTTATATCTTTAAATATTAATAAGCTATTTAGTTTCTATTACTTAATTTATATTGTATATACAGGAAGTTCTATTTTAGATAGAAATGAAAATAATAAGCGTTACTACTTTGCGTACGAAAAAGAACAAGTATCGCGTTCGAGATATGCGGTAACTGATGGCTATCATGAAGTAAAAGAATTATCAGCAGATATTTTGGTTGATATTGATATTATGCATTACTTGAATGTTTTATCGGGAAATTTTATTATTAATAATCCCGAAACCTACTCAAGTGAAAAAAAGCTTGCTGAATTGCTATCATTGGATAGCAAAGAATTGCTTACTTTGTTACAAAATTTACAAAGTTTTAAAGGCATATATTCGCAAACAATTAGCCATGATTATATAAAAAACAACATTTCCGTTGAAACTGATATTCAAAATGAATTGGTTAAAGAAATTAATGAATTAAAAGAGTGGTTAAAGATGGATGAATCGCTTGAAACTCAAAAAAGATATCGTAAGTCATATGATGAAATAAAACAGTTGAACTATTTAAAATCCAGAGGGAGTTTGGGAAACGTATTAAATGCATCACAAGAAATCATTTTATTATTTACAGCAATTGTAGTAGGTAATAATGAACATTTGTTACTTAGACGTGTTTTTGAAGGATTTGAACATCATGGCTTATTTTTTGATAAAACTAGTAAAAATGAAATTGTTAAATTTTATGAAGAAGTAAATCTATTGGAAAAGATGAGCGATAGTGGGGATGCACAGTATGTTAAATCAATACTATAATTTTTTAATAACAAGATTTAATAAATGGGTTAAATCTAATAATAATATACAATCAGGTGATCGTTTTTTTACACTACTTGATGATCAAGTTGAAGTGGATAATTTATATAATGCGTTCAAGCCGGATGAAATAAGTGATGGTTTTGAATTTAATTCTCCTACACTAAAATTCTCTACGCATGCACTTAAAATTGAAGATGTAAAGCTATTAATTATTAGTGCTTCATCTGAGGTGACTAATGATTTTTTGGTCACTTTACGTAACCGTATTAGTGCACAATTAGGGGAATTTAAAAATACAGCTATATTTTTCATTGTTACAGATCCTTTAGATTCAATTCTTGGAGGAGCTTATGATGTTGGACAGAAAAATGGTCCTTTTGATATTAACGAAATAAAAAAAGATATTAACAAGGAAGTACAAAAGTCAAATTTACAAATTTTTGAAAAGCAAATAATAAAAGATTTTTTGAAGAATATGGATCAAGGTGTTAATACAACGGCCTTGAAAGATTTTGACACTATTTTTTCTATCATAGAAGATGTTAAGATAAGTTCAAATCAGTATTCTGACATGCACTTGTTTGAAGATTCTCAATTAGGTTCATTTAGTTATAATACAGATAATTCCGATATCATAAAGACACGAATTAACCAAAATAAAGAATTATTTAGTAAGATTTCTAAAGCGCAGGAGGCGATTGATACACCTGACCGTTTAGGAAATTTTCTAATTGCTGATAATTCTTTAATAAATACATTATCTACAGCTGATGAATGGAGAAATGTCCCTTTCAAAGAAGTATTAAGTGCTTCTGATGCATTTGAAAAAAATAAAAAAGTCAAATTAGAATTGGATTATGACAACTTTGCAAACGATATAACAGATAAATGGATTAGAAAAAGTGGAGAATCTGCAACACAACGACGCAAGATGAATATATTATTTTCTTCAGTAGGTCGTCCTCAGAGTCAAATATCTAGTCATACGTTTGCTTTTGATTTTTATTTTGATAATAATGTCCAAAAATCCGGAATAGTTGAAACAAATACGTATGTCTTTAGTGGTTTAGGTGAAAAAAGGATAACGACCGATGATTTTAAGGTTGAAACTTCAGGTAAAAAAATTAGAATTTTTTTAAACCATTTTGATGACACTAAAACATATGGAGGACTCATAACATATCGTCATAAGAATATTCCATCATTAACTTTTAAACTTAAATTTATGATTCTGCCCTTTGAATTAAACAAAATAAAAAAACTCAAGCCTGATTTTGAAATATTAGTTTTTAAACAGCATAATGGGGAAAAAAGTCAATATGGACTGGGAATATCTACAGATAATCCTGAGAAACAATTGGGATACTATAGTAATGAGATATTAGATGTAACCCAATTAGCTGATTTAGAAAATAGAAATCTCGAAAATTGTATTCTGAATTTAGATAATTTGGTACTGGAAGATGATGTTGATCCAATTATTCCTGTTAGAATTGGTAATGATAAACTTCCAATAATTTTCCGAGGAATGGACAAACCCGTTCCAGCCAAACCAATTGATATTGAATATGAGCGATTAAATTCTGAAGAAGAATTGATTTATAGTGATGGGAAAATTTTATTTGGTAGTGTAATCAGAAACGTTATGAATACTTACCAGACTTATCTTAATCTTGAACAAGAGATGATTTTAAAGAAGTCAGTTTATGGTAAGTTAGACGTTGATAAATATGATGCAATTGAGTTACATATACCCAAAGAGGTTGAAAATGCATATAATAGATTATTTGAATATTACCAAAATCAAAAAACTTTACCAAGTTTAGCTATTTTAAGTGATGAATATATTTTAATAGTGAACGAAGTTTTGGAAACAATTAAAAAGGCATTCCATAGTTTAGTTGATGAACAAAAAATTTCTGATATTGAATTGAAAAACATTAGAAATATTGGGATTGTTGAATTAGAGAATGGTCAGATTGATGTTTCACCATTAAACCCTATGTTATTGCAATATCAAGTTCAGCTTGCAAAAACACTCGAAAAATCACAAGTTCCTTCAAAATTTATGTTGAAACATCTCAATGCCGAAAATTTGGTACCGTATATTAAACGTGATGGGCACCTGCTACAGGCACACTATTCTTCAGAAAGACCAGGATGGTTAAATTATCAAGAACAAAAGAAACGAATGCTGACAGATATGACTTCTAAAGTTATACAACAGAGATTACTAAATTATGAACAGCAATATGAGTTTTTGTTTGGTATAAATGATCAATTGTCTTTGAACGTCGCTGTTATTAATATTGTGGATGAACGAAATCTATTTGATGCTATCATTCATTTTATGCTAAATAAAATTACTCCTAATTCTGATATTACTAAAATGACGGGAGTAAACATATATTTTAAAGATATTGGTATTACAATTAATTCATTATTTAAACAGTTTTATGAGGTGACTAGTTTAGATCATTTAAATGACTTGCTGGTTAATGAATATAGAAAAAATTCTAATATTGAATTTGAGGATTATGAAATTTTAAATATGTTGCATGAAGAAATTAATATTTATACTGAAATTAATTCAGATGTATATTATCATGTAACATTTTATCAATTTACGCAATCTAATAATTCAGCACAAAAATCAATAATGAGTCTTCCTAAAAATTATGCACTTGATGGTCTGGTTAACTCGTTACAATTTACAGCTGATAGTGATGATTTTTTTACAAGTGGTTTTGGTGTTGGTGAAAGTGGTAATGCTGGTAATAATGAATTGATTGATTTTGCAATCCAATGGAATAGTTTTATACTAGCAGCAAATGATGATATAAATGATTATCTGAAAAATAAAATGTTAACGAATAATGTTCGTAGATTAGATCATAATACAATTCCGCAATTTTTGAATAATAGTGATTGGGTAACAATTTTAAATCCAGATGTAGATTTGAATTATTTTTTCTCTTCTAGTGAAGAAAATAATTTTTTTGTTATTCATTATATGGATCAAAATACAAATTCACAGTACGAAGCTATTACGGTAACCGCTAATATTGAACAGTATAAAACTGTGTTAGAAAATAAGTTGATTAAGAATGTGGCTGATATAAATGATGTTGATACAGAAAATATTATTAAGTCATTTAATGTTTTGAATGGAGAATGGCTACTAAGGTTGGCGTCTGAAGGTTGGAAATCACATAATACAACAGTAATTAGGGAAAAATTAAGTTTAATTTCTGCGTTTAAGGAAACAATGGGAATTTTGTATGCACCGGATATTCTTTGGATTCCAATATCGTTAGAAGAAATTTTACGTGTTTCAACGATGGTTGGATTAAAACAATCCGAAGGAATGTTTAGTTCTAAAAATCTGTCTCAAAAAGGTGTTACTAGTGATGATTTATTGTTTATTGGAATTGATAAATTTGATGGAGAATTGAAGTTACACTTTGTACCGGTAGAGGTCAAAGTTGGTAATAATGATAATAAAGTTACAGATAAAGCTATCGGTCAATTAAAGCACACTGCTAAAATTCTTGAAGAATATTTATCAGATCAAAATGATGATTACTTTTCACGGATGTTCTATAGAAATTTCTTTAAGTCGATTTTAGTAACTAATATGCAAAAGCTTATTGGTAGTGAACTGATTGCTATACCTACAGTTTTCAGGAATTCTATGGATAAAATATTAGATGAGTTATCTATGGGACAATATACTGTGTCATTTGATATACAAAAATTTTATCACAAAGGATTTATATTTGAATTTACTAGTCATATAACAAATCGAAGTATTATGATTGATGATAGCAGAGATATAACCTTGATAAAAGTTCCAGAGGAAGATGCTTATCATTTTGTTGATGGAAATATTGGACAATTAACTGACTGGATACAGACAGATAAATTTGATTTTCCAAAATCTAAATTATTATCAAACATGTTTAATAGAATTCCTAAAAAAACAAATGATATTCATAAAATAGAAAAGAGTATTGAATCTGTGCCATCTGTATCAGATTCGATTTCAATAAATGAACAATATTTTGATAATAATGAAGTTCAACACAAGAATAATTTTGAAAATGTTCGTCTTTTACTTGGGAAGGGAACAACTACAAACCAACAATTTTATTGGGAATATGGCCATCGAGAATTGGCCAACAGACATTTATTAATAACTGGTAAATCTGGACAAGGAAAGACATATTTTATACAGACATTATTGCATAGTTTATCAGTAAAAAATATTGATGCTATCGTTGTAGATTATACTGATGGATTTTTACCAAATCAATTGGAACCAATGTTATTGAAATCACTTGGCAGTAAGATTGATCAAAAAATTATTTTTAAAGAAAAATTACCAATAAATCCATTTAAACTAAGAGAAATTGATTTTGGAGGTGGTTTGAAGTTTCCAGAAGACACTCAAGATATGGTTGATAGGGTTACACAGGTAATTGATTTTGTATTTAATTTGGGTCCACAACAAAAAAATGAGTTAGCTGTGGCTCTTAAAGAAGGCTATCAAACTTTTGGGGACAGATTGACATTTACTAAATTAAAGGGAAGATTGGTAGACGATGATACACCACATGATAAACTTATTGGTCGAATATCATCTTTGCTAGATCGTGATCCTTTTTCATATAAAGACCAATTTAGCTGGGATAGTATGCTATCAAACACAGGTACTATACACATTTTTCAACTAAAAGGATTTCAGCCCAATATACAAAAAATTCTTATTGAATTTATGCTGTGGGATTTGTGGGGTTATTCCCAAAGTAGAGGAGAAAATGCTAAGAATAGGCCAATTCCAATTGTACTAGATGAAGTGCAAAACTTAAATTTCGGATCAAATGCACCTACTGTTAAAATACTACAAGAGGGACGTAAATTTGGATGGTCAGGAATTTTTGCTACACAACAGATTGATTCAATTAAGGGTGATGGGCAAAAAGCAATATATAACCCAGCAGAGTCAATCCATTTTCTACCTCCTGAGGTTCAAGTACACAACTTAGCCAGAAGCTTAACATCTGATGATAAGCAACGTGCTGAAGTTGAATCGCTTCTTAAAGGATTAAAAAAGGGTGAGGCAATTGATGTTGGACCGAATTTATTAGAAAATGGGAAGTTATCAAATATACAGTTTCAACCAATTAGTATTACTTCATTTGAAGATAGATCCGATTAAGATTAATTAGATATATTTATTAAATGTTTTTGTATAAAATAAAGTGAACAATAGTAAAACAGATAAATAAATATATTCTGAGTAAAAGTAGCCTATGAGTTTGATTTTTATGTCATACACATGGGCTTTTTACGTTTCATCTTTACATCAATATTAATTTATAACCAAAGCTAAGAATAAAATGTAATTAAGAAAAACCAAGTTTAATATTTTTGATGAAAATTATCCGCATGCCCTTATGACATTTTATGATGACTATAAAAGACATGGCAAGTTGAGATCTATCATCAATAACTATATTTCTTATTAAAGCAATAAGTAAATTTCGGAAATTTTTATGACCTATTCATTGACTAAATTTTATTCAAATTTTTTTAATTCAGTTCAAAAAAATTATTTGAAGCGTTATTGGTGACAGACTAGTAAAGCAGTAATGTGTGTAATTTAGGAAGAAGGGAGTTATAATTTAATCGATTATAACATTATAACGCGGGAAATTAAGTAATTACATATAATCAAATAAGGAGACCATATGAAGGGAATATACAATTTTTTAGATGACTTTCTTCCCATATTTCTAATAACTGGTTATATATTAATAGGGCTTGGTTTGTGGGAATTAGTTGAAGATGTTTTTACATGGTCTTTTTCCTTTAACCATGCGAATGATATTCTTCACTGTTTATTTTTGGGATATATTCTTATAAAATTAGCTCATAAGGTTGTGGAAGAAAATATGTCCAATACAAGTGATAACGATGATGATATTAAAACATACATAGCTGCGTAAATAGTAACACATGATGAAAGAATGAAAGATGATATTGAATCTTTCATATCTGCAGATATGATTTCTCATGATGATACTAAAGATGACTAATCAAGGAATATAAAGCCATATTTAAAGTTCCAATAAACGAACATAAGGACTTTACTTTTTTCTTGATAAATTAGCTAATCGTTAATATAATGAAAATAACAATTTAATTCTGAGCTATATCAAGAACTAGCGAGTGGTTACACACAATGACCTAGTAGCAACCTGCCCAATGGTAAGGTGCTTCACTGTAAACGGATATACGTCACTTTAACCGTGTTCGTATATTTGAGCACGGTTTTTAATTTGTCAAAATTAAGTCCAAGTGACGTTAAACAGGAGCGTTTTATGACGTTAGACGAAAAGTTGCGATTTATGTTATTACAAGAATATGGGTTGAGTAAAGCAATAAAAGATAATACGATTTCAGATACTGATTTAAAACTTATTCGGAAATCTACTGATAATGTGATTATCCAGAATGAAATTGATAATATTTTACAAAATCGTACTCATAAGAAAGTAGTTGAAAATGTTACGAAGTACCAAAGAGTGCAACAACTCAATGGTTTTGCAGCTGCAAGGGCGCGATTACAGTATAAAAACGAATTACAAGCTCTGTTCAGCTCAGAAAAATATGTTAGTGACCTAGACAAGCAAGAAATAGAAAAAACATTATCTAGATAAAAATATTTCATGATGTAAGCATAAATGAACTGAAGTTTTTATTTACTAATAATTTTAAAAAAACTCCAAAGGATTGTGATA
>NZ_GG697129.1:0-188686 GCF_000160575.1 Weissella paramesenteroides ATCC 33313 | reverse complement strand
AAAACTCCAAAGGATTGTGATAATCAACCAATCCTTTGGAGTTTTTTTGTGTGAAATTCTATAACTTTTAGTTGTATATAGGTAATGTAAGCGGTCTCATTTACGTGTTAAACTACAAGGGTAGCTTAGTTAAAAAGGCTTAAGGAGTTAAACAATGGAGAATAATAAACTGCGATTGCAGGTGCATCCCCGCGGTTATGTAGAATCATTAGTCATGAAAGATGATCCTTATCAAATGAATTGGGTCATTGATAATCAATATCTGAAACAAACAGATTTTGATGAATCAGATAAATTATTTGGTGAGTTTACGATTACTATCAATGGGCAAAAAATTGATAGTCATGATTTAGAACCAACAATAACAAGTGATTCAAGTCGGGCAGTCGTTACCTATAATTTACAGCAAAAAGTACAGGTTATTTTTATCTATGATTTAGCTGATGATAATCAATTAGATTGGGAAATCAGTCTAAAAAATCTAACAACTGACGAACTAACAATTAATAATTTCGGTGTCTGGTTATCACTTGCTTATGTGATGTTCCGTGACAAAAATGTTGCTAAAAATATCCATGAATCGGCGGCAGTTTACCCATCAATTTCGCGTGATTTTACAAAAATTAATGCAGTTCGGCGGGATAATCAATCCGGTAATCTTGGTATTTACCAAACAGCAGGGAAAACATTATCAGTTGGAACCTATGCGGCTTATAACAATTTGTTTTTTGAAAATGTTTCACCATCTTTGGATGGTATGTTATTCCATCAGTTAATCCTAGCTGGTGGTTATGATGAAGATTTTGAAAATAATGACTGGATTTATGACAAAAATCCAATCATCATCAAAGCAAATGAAACGAAAGTGTGGCATTATGTCATGCAACCAACCGATTCTAAACAAGATTTTTATCAAAAAGCACGTGAAGTTGGACAACCAACTATTTCATATCAACCGTTAAATATTGTTAATCAACCAAGTTATTTGACTATTGCAGGCAACGGTCATGAATTAGTTGGTGTAACAGCCGTTGCTGGTGAAAATGGGCAACAAACAACTGAACTAAAATTCCAACAATCATCAGACCACTATCAAGTAGTTTTTAAACCAACGATTTTAGGCGAGCATCAGATTACTTTTGATTTTGCAGATGGTACGCAAGATGCAGTTGTGCTGAACGTGATGACGCCATTAAATGAAATTATTGATCGCCGTGTGCAGTATATTTCGGAAGAACTTTACCAAGGCGCAGATGGAGAAGTGCCATATGCATTTACGCCGATTTCGAATCAGGGTGAATCATTAGGTAAGTTAAGTTTAGTTTTGAAGAAAAACTTGATGGGTGCTTTAGACCAGCAACAAGTCAGACAAGTAGAAGCAAGTGCGGTGAACTATGTCCGACCAAAATGGTTCACAGATGGTAATTTCAGACAACCAAGTAATTTGTATGGTGATTTCTATCGCTGCATGGATTTTGAATACATTGCGCATTTATTCCTGCTATTATCAGAGTTTGATGATGACACGCTATTACTGAATTCATCAGAAGAGTACCTACAATGGGCAGCCGATGTCTTTATGTTACGGGTCAATCCTGATTTGCATGAAACAGCGCGTGGTAAAGAAGAAGCGCAAATGTTAGGAGTTTACTTCCTATACATTCAGGATTTGCTTAAAAAGCTAAAGTCACATGGATTAACTGATTATTATGACAAAATCAATAACCTATGGCAGCAAGTGACCAAAAAGTTAGACGATGATCGTTTAGGCTATCAAGCAGCGATTACTGAGCACTATTTTGATAATGCTGGCTTTGGTCCAACTGCTGGTGCTTTAAGTGAAGCTGGCTTTGTTAGTGGTGCTGAGACATATGGTCAATTGCTATTAGCAAACATTGGTTATTCAAATGATTTTAGAGCACAAAATCCAGATCGATGGTGGGAAGCATTAGCTTATATGATTCATTCGCTCTGGGGTGGTGTAACAGCTGCAGCAACCTTTAAAGTTTATGAAGCACTTAAAGATACGGCATATTTGGATGCTAGTTATCGTGCAACAGCAGCCATTATGTATTGCTATGATACAAACTCAGTGACCACGACAAAGTTAAGTGAGGGAATGGCTGCATCAACTTATGCAGTTGCTGGTCCGCATCTTAATCGCCCTGATCTATCACGTAACCGTTTTGGTCAATCAACATTCTATTCAGACGGTGGTATCTTTGCTAAATTATTTAACAGTGCGAATGAAACACCAGATTGGGATATGGGTGAGGAACTAGTCGCTTACCTAGATGGTATCGGTCAAAGAACTTATTTGATTCATCAAAATGATAGTTGGTCAGTCATTAATGGTACCTATGAGGAAGTTGGAAATCAGATTAACATTATTAGTTTTGCACCATATCAAAAGGAATTTTGGTTGATTGATGAGACTGGTACACGACAGTTATCAGAAGTAACTTCGGCTGATAATTACTTATTTGATATAAATAAATAATGAGTTAGTGACTAATTTTGGTGATGTATCGGAGGAAAAAGGATGGATCAACAAATTATTTCGATTTCAATGCCACCATTTCCTAGTTTTATCGAAGGAAATTATATTACGTTTAAAGCAGGGCAAAGCCATGATCATCGATATAATATTGGCTTCTTTGATTTAATTTTCGTCAAGAAGGGTGCGTTATTTTTACGTGAAGATGGCAAAAAGTACACAATTCACGCAAATGAAATGTTTATCCTTCTACCAAATGGTGAACACGATTCTTGGCAACCTTGCGAAGAGGAAACAAGTTTTTTCTGGATGCATATCTATACAACTTCAAGATGGCAACAAAGTAATTTTCCAATGCGCTTTGTATCTGAATTGCCGATTCCAGAATTACATTTTCATCAAAAATCCTATACATTGCAATTACCAAAACTAGGTGAAATTACTGAGCCAAATTTGATTTTTGATTTACTAAATGAAATTCAAAAAAGTACCGAAAGTAGTCGAATTGACAGTATCTGGTATACAGAAGAATTATTTTTAAAATTTCTTAAATATATTGATACTCGTGGTATTTCAAAAGATCGTGTCACCATGCTAGCAGAAAAAGTTCACCTATTCTTGGCTGAACATTTAGCTGAACATATTGATAATAATCGCTTATCTGATGAATTTCATCTGCATGTTAACTATATTGCCCGTGTGATGACTAAAGTCTATGGGAAAACGGCAATAGAACTTTTAGAAGAAATTCGTATTGAAACGGCCAAACAATATTTGATTCACACTAACAAGTTGATTAAGAATATTGCCGAATTAGTCGGATTTGAAAACTATATCTCTTTTACAAATCAGTTTAAAAAAATGACGGGGATGGCGCCTAAGACATATCGCGCCACTTATAAAAAATAATTTTGGGGAAACATAATGCAAAAAAAATTAAGCCTGACAAATATCCTAGCTTATGCCAGTACTGACACGGCAGGAAATTTGCTTTACTGTACACTAACAAGTTTCATTCTATATTTCTATACTGATGTGTTTGGTATTTCTGTCGGTGCAGCTGGAACGATTTTACTAGTTGCACGAGTGATTGATTCATTAGATGCACCAATTTGGGGATTGATTATTGATCATACGCATTCTAAGTATGGGCAAAGCCGCCCGTGGTTCTTATGGCTTGCTGCGCCATTTGCAATCTTTTTAACGCTATCATTTTTGTCACCAGATTTATCTGCGGCACAAAAAGGTATCTATGCCTTGGTGACATATTTAATCACGGGAATTATTTATACAGGTATTTCAACACCAATTACTTCAATTTTACCTAATTTGAGTAATGATTCAGATGAGCGTGTGAAATTGAATTCTTACCGTATGGTTGGTGGTAATATTGGTTACTTCGTGACAGCTTCATTTACTTTGCCATTGGTCGCTTTCTTTGGTGGTGGTAATGACCAAAAAGGGTTTGCAATTACAGCTGCTGTCTACTCTGTAATCGGACTATTGATGTTCATCTTCGCCTTTGCAAAGACACAAGAAGTTAATTCAGGTCCTCAAGAAGTACAAAGTATTCCAATCAAAGACAGTTTTAAAGCAATGCGTGGGAACTGGCCATGGGTTATTATTGTTTTAGCCAATGTGATGTACTGGTTGGGAAATACAGTACGTACATCAACAGTTATCTATTATGCACAATATAATTTAGGACATCTAAATTATGCATCATTACTAAATGGATTGGTTCTGTTCCAAGTCGTCGGAAACATTTTGATTCCATTTATGGTTAGAAAATTCTCAAAGGGACAAACTTTGATTATTGGTTTTTCAATCGCATCGCTTGGTCAAATTCTAATGGGATTTGTTGGTAGCAATTTTGCGTTAATTGCGGCTGCATGGATATTCACTTCAATCGGTACGGGAATCGCTGTATCAATGCCATTTGCTATGTTGTCAGATACGGTTGACTATGGTGAATGGAAGAACGGCATCCGTTCAGCGGGCTTCTTGACAGCAATTGGTAGTGCTTTCTGCATCAAGATGGGATCAGGACTAGGAGGTTTCTTACCTTCTAAGATTATGGCTGCTGCTGGTTATGTTGCTCACAAACAACAAACTGCATCTGCATTAGCAGGTATTAAGTTCTCATTTATTTGGTTACCAGCAATCTGCTTTATGATTGGTGCTGCCATCATGTTAACTTATTCAAAGTTTGAGAAAAAAGAAGCTCAAATTAAAAAGGACTTGTTAGAGCGAGTTAGTTAATCTGGGAAAACTAGATTACATCTCTGCAATAATTATCGAACAATATTAGCCACTAAATTTTTTGATATATTTGGTGGCTTTTTATTATGGACAGTTTTAAAGCGTATTACCCATAGTTCGCCCAAATAAAGGAATCACCTATATAATGCTATAATTTTCATATACCATTGTAATCAAAGGGGGATTTCAAATGAGTAAGGGAGCTTGGATAGGAACGATTATTGTCGTAGTAGCTATTGGTCTCGGGGCAGGTGGTATGTTGTACGTTAACCAACAGTCACAGGATAGAGACCTAAAGGAGGAACGAGCTAAAAATAGTTCACTATCTAAAAAAATGGATAGTGCGGATAAAAAGAAAGCGACTAGTGAAAAAAAGTCTAGTTCACACCAGACATCGTCAAGTGTGAGTGAATCATCATCAACTTCTTCGACCTCTTCCAGTTCTGAAGAACCAACGACTAATGAACCGGTTCAATTAACGACAGCACAGAAACAGGCAGTTAATGCGGATTTTTTGAATTGGGCAGCTGGGCGCGCAAAGGTTGGTAATATGGCAGTGACCGATTGGTATTTTGATCATGGGGCAGCCGGGACAGGAGATTGGTACGCTAATACAACGGATGGTGAAATTCAAGTACAAGACCAAAATAATCCTGGTCCGTCAGCGTTTCCAATCCATGCGATCGGCGGTTGTGTTTTCTTAACAATGAAAGATGGATCTGTTGGTCGCCAAGATGATGCCGTAGTGACGATTGCTGGTGGTTATGGGGATAAAGCCGAAATGAGCAAGCCAATTACGAAGTATATGCTTGGTGATAACGGCAAGGTATATGAACTAAAATTGGCTGAGGGTGATGCAAGTTTATCAGCTGGTTTTGCTGAATATACCGATGAAGGACAAAAAAATCCGTATGGTCCATCGTATACTTTTAAAGTTTCAGAAGATCAAGCGGCACAGGCAGAATTGCAAAATCTACTTAATGCGTATCGATAAGCTGTATTTTGACAAAATTTGGTTACTTTAATTATCAAAAACCACTTGCAAACAACCGCCAAAGCGAGTAACTTCTTTATTAGATAATTATTAGAAAATTGCGATGATGAGAAGAGTAATTTCTAAGTAGTTTGTCCAGAGAAGGTCGTTAGCTGAGAAGACCGCAAATGAAAAGAAACGAAGATGAGCTCTGAGCATTAATCATTGTGCAAGCAATGGTTACGGGTAGACTCGTTATGGTCTCACTTGCTAACTGGGTAAGTGATGGAGGTACTGTTTGTAAGAAGAGTACAAATTAAGGTGGTAACGCGAAGCTTTCGTCCTTGAACAAGGGGTGAAAGCTTTTTTGTTTAGAGAATATCTAGTAATAGAAAAAGATGTAATTAATGGGGGATGTCATTATGGAAAAAGCAGATAAAATTAAGATCTTACAGGATTTGGTTAATATCAATACCGTCAATGGTAATGAGTTAGCAGTTGCGACATATCTACAACAGGTATTTGCTGAACATGGAATTAAGGCAACAATTGATGAATTTGGCGATAAA
Source organism: Weissella paramesenteroides ATCC 33313 (assembly GCF_000160575.1). Taxonomy (GTDB): domain Bacteria; phylum Bacillota; class Bacilli; order Lactobacillales; family Lactobacillaceae; genus Weissella; species Weissella paramesenteroides. The sequence continues at coordinate 182,385 of NZ_GG697129.1, read as the reverse complement.
CGAGCAAATCTACAAGCTGAAATTGGCAGTAAAAATGCTGATCAGAAGATTCTGGTATTATCTGGTCACCAAGACACAGTGTCAATTGATGATGAATCAGCTTGGGAACAACCACCATTTGGGGCACAGATAATTGGTGATAAACTTTATGGACGTGGGGCAGCGGATATGAAGAGTGGTTTAGCTGCTGAAGTGATCGCCTTAATTGAATTAGCTGAAAATCCTGCGGTCACATTAAATGGAACACTGCGTTTTATTGCGACGGCAGGCGAAGAATTTGGTACGCCTGGTGCATATCGTTTAAATGAGCAACACGCCATCGATGATGCTGATGCACTTGTGATTGGTGAACCTACAGATGGTCAAATTATTTTTGCTCATTCAGGAAGTTTTAATTACCGCATTGCAAGTCGTGGTCAAGCGGCTCATAGCTCACGTCCAGCCCAGGGGATTAATGCCATTCAAGGTTTGGTCAATTATATTAATTTAGAAAAAGACCTTTTTGCAGATACTCCAGAAGATCCTTACTTGGGACGGGTGCAGCACAGTATTACGGTCATTCACGGTGGTGAGCAGGTTAACACTATCCCAGCTACTGCTGAATTATTAGGTAATATTCGTCCCACCCAAGCGTTTGATAATCAACAGGTGATTGCGCGAATTGAAGCAGCTGTGGAAGAACTAAATCAGCAATATGATGCCCAACTATCTTTGGAAATTATTCATAATTTTGAACCAGTTGAAACAGCAAGTGATAATGGTTTTATTCAAATCGTTAAACAAGCGGCACAAGAAACGTTTACAGATCGTCAAGTTGATTTATTGACGATGAATGGTGCAACCGATGCCAGTGTCTTTGTGAAGAATAATCCAGGTCTGCCTACAGTGATTTTAGGTGCTGATGGGGACAAATCTTCACATCAACTCAATGAATACACGACCATTAGTAGTTATCTATCGTTGATTAAAATTTATCAAAAAATTGCTCGTGAATTTTTGCAGTAGGAATCGATTGTCAATCATAATTTAAACCACCGTATAATCAACAGTGCGAAAAATGCTCATGATTATACGGTGGTTTTTTGAATTTATTATTAATGAAATATGATATTAATAAGTTTCATAACTTAGTTGACACCGCGTTTATATGTGACTATTATTAGAAGAAAATTAATTACATGAGAAAGAGAGGCCAGACATGCAAAACTTTAGCCAACGGCAAATCACTGCTAATATCATCAAAGGTTCCTTAGGTAATATGATTGAATGGTTCGATTGGTACATTTACGCATCATTTACAGTTTATTTCGCGCCATCTTTTTTTCCAAGTACTAATCAGACCGCGGAACTATTGAGTGCGGCAGGTGTCTTTGCCGTTGGTTTCTTAATGCGTCCATTGGGAAGTTTGTTCATGGGAAAATATGCTGATGTTCGTGGTCGACGTGCAGCGCTAACGTTGTCAGTAACAATTATGGCAACATGTTCCATGATTATTGCACTGATTCCTAGTTATAAAACGATTGGTATTTTTGCGCCCGCAATTTTGATTTTGGTACGTATGGTTCAAGGCCTTTCACTAGGTGGTGAGTATGGCATTTCAGCAACCTATTTATCAGAAATGGCTTCGTCAAACCGGCGTGGATACTATGCATCTTTCCAATATGTCACATTAATTAGTGGCCAACTTGCAGCCCTTGCGATTCAAGGCATTTTGCAATTTTTCTTAAATGAATCAGCACTACAAGCTTGGGGTTGGCGAATTCCGTTTGTAATTGGGGCATTGGGAGCAATCTTAGTGCTCTATCTTCGTTTATCAATGGATGAAACGCAACAATTTAAAAATACGGCGAATCAAAAGGATAAGGCATCACGTGGTTCATTACGAATACTCATGCAATATCCAAGGCAAGTGTTAACGGTTGTTGGCCTGACCTTTGGTGGTACGATTGCCTTTTATACGTACACCACCTATATGCAAAAGTACATGATTAATTCTCTTGGGTTATCAAATCGAATAGTAACGGCGATCAATTTTTTGGCCTTGCTAATCTTTATGGCAATCCAACCATTGTTTGGTGCTATTTCGGATAAAATTGGCCGTAAGCCGTTGTTGTATTGGTTTGGTATTTTGGGAACCTTACTCACAGTACCAATCTTTATTGGTTTGAAATATTTTTCAAGTCCGATAATGGCTTTTCTATTGATGTTGGGTGGATTATTGATTGTTAGTGGTTATACATCGATCAATGCCATAGTAAAAGCAGAGATGTTTCCAACTGAAATTCGAGCGTTAGGTGTTGGCTTACCTTATGGTTTGACTGTTGCCATCTTTGGAGGTACTGTTGAATATGTTGCGCTATGGACGAAAAGTATCGGTCACGAAAATATTTTCTTTTTCTATGTTTCCTTCGCAATTTTAGTTAGTTTGTTGGTTTATATCCGCATGCTCGAAACTTCAAAACATTCAAGCTTGGAGCAAATAGAAAACAAGTGAATGAGCTATAACAAGGCATCATAAACTGAAAGGGGGGCATCAATCTACTCATTTAAATTGGGTAGATTGATGCCCCCTTAAACGTGTTCCAAAAGACTGAAGACTTGCTGTAATATCAACCAACAACTTTAATGATGATGATACCGATAGTGAAGACAGCGACACTGATTATTTTTAGTCGGGTTGTTTTATTTTTTTGAACTTGGAACAAACCATTATGTTCAATGGTGATCGAACCAATCATTAGTCCAATAATACTCAAACTGACTGTTAAACCGGGGCCAATTGTTGGATTTAAAATAGTCATGCATAGGACAAAAGATGCGCCCATTGAAGATGCGGCCCATGCTGTACCAGACCGAACCCCGGATACAAATTTACCAGGTGTGAGTTCTCGATTTACGCTAACGACGATTAAGAGTAATAATGTTCCAAACAAGAATGCGATAAACGATGATGCAATCGAGGCAGCCAATTCAGCTGAATTTTGGAATTCAGCCGTTTTATGTAGTAACGTCCCCAAATTACCGTTAAATATTCCTTGAATTGTCGATAGGACACCAGCAATAAATCCCCAAAGGCAGAGCAACCAGTTATTAGAATTCACATCGTTCAACTTATTTACCCTGGGAGTATAGGCACTCAAAATCACACCAATAATGAGTAGTACAAGGCCAATGATTTTAATCATATTTAGTGGGCTTTGTTGGACATTAAACCAACCCATTGCATCAATTAAAATACCAGAAGTGACTTGACCAAGGGTTGGATAAATCACTGCTTTAATTGGACCTAATTTTGGGAAAAGGATAATGATACTTGTAATATAAATTGCCCCTAGGATACCACCAATAAACCATGGGAATCCCTTCTGAAACGTTTCCGACAAAACTGAAATAACATTAATTTTTAGTACAAACAAGGCAATAAGAAATTCGATGGTACCAATGATGTATGTCATGAATCCTGCTAGAATAGGGGAGTGTAATTGTTTACCAAGATTGACGTTATAAGGATTCTGGACAGCTAAAACAAGTCCAGCGAACAGACTTAAAATATATAGCATAATTTACCTGTCAATCTTCTCAATATGTTCGCCGCCAATAATCACTGTATGACAAAGATCAAGGAATAGACCGTGTTCTACGATACCTGTCAATGACTTGAGGGTATCAGCCAATTTATGAATATCGGAGACATGACTGATGTCGACATCGATAATATAATTTTTGGAATCAGTTAATACTTTTTGGTTTTGATTATCCACTCTGAATTGTGGTTTTAGGTTCATTTGACTTAGCTTTGTAAACAGTTGCACAGAACCAAATGGTATAATTTCTACAGGGAGTAAAAAGCTACCCAATTTATCACTTTTTTTGGAGGTATCAACTATCCATATATTCTTGTTAGAGCTAAGTGCAACAATTTTTTCAAATAAAAGTGCTACACCGCCACCTTTGATACCATTTAATTGTGGATCGAATTCATCAACACCATCGACGGTTACATCAATGTGATTAACATCATCAATACTAACAACGTGTATGCCTAAGGATTCAGCGAGTTGGCGTGACTTTGTAGAAGTTGTCACACAAGTTAAGTGCCAGTTGGCGGCTTTTATTTTTTTACTTAAAGCTTCAATAAAGTAGTTTGCCGTGCTACCAGTACCTAGTCCAACGATCATGCCTTCATCAATATAGTTGACAGCTGCTTGTGCAGCGCTCTTTTTCTGTAAATTAATATTCATGTTGATATACTTCCTTAGTTATTTGATGATAATTTTGCGACAATTTCATCTTGATAAGGAATGGCAGGAATGGCACCAGGTCGTGAAACGACAATGCTACTGGCAATACTAGCCTTTTTTAAAGTCTCTTCAATATTAGATAGGTCAGCAGCAAGTGTGGCAGCAATTGTGCCAATGAAAGTGTCACCAGCGGCCGTCGTATCAATTGCATCAGCCTTAAAACTTTTGATTAGCCCCGGCTTACCATGGATTGTATAGAAGGCACCGTGTTCGCCGAGGGTAATAATGACATTTTCTATTGCCAAATTATCTTTGAATAGTGGTGTCCGGGCAACTAGCTTTTCATAGTCTGTCGTTGGCTCTAAGCCAAGTAGGGCAGCCGCTTCAGTCTCATTAGGCACCAATAAATCAGTGTTTTTTAAAATGTCAGGATCAACATGATCTGTGACAGGTGCAGGATTTAGGATTGTTTTGGCTCCATATTGATGCGCTAATTCAAACCCCCTTTTGATAGCGTCTTGTGGAACTTCTAGTTGTGCGACCACAACATCAGCATGTTTAATTAAATCTTGTGCTTGATCAATATCTGCTCTGGATAGCGCCATGTTTGCGCCACCGTAGACTAAAATTGTATTATGACCATTTTTTTCGAGCATAATATAAGCGGTACCGGTGGGTACTGATTTTGTGTAAATGGCATCGGTATGAATACCTTCTTCATTGAGTAGGTCAATATATGAGCGACCTTCTGGGTCCTCGCCAACACCCCCAATGAAGGACACGGTTGCACCTTGGCGAGCGGCAGCAACTGCCTGATTTGCTCCCTTGCCACCAAAGTTAGTTGATTTACTGTTAATGCTGATTGTTTCACCAACAGTAGGTAAGCGATCTAGTTTTTGTAATACGTCAATGTTTAAACTGCCAATAATAACAACATTTTGCATTTTTCTATCCCTCTATATTTAAAGAATTTAAAAATTATCTTTTACTAAAAAATAGTTGGGCAATTATGGTATCAAAACCCAAGCATTGTTGAATAGCTTGCGTCTGCGTATATTTTGAAAGCATTTTTTAGTGGTATGATTGATCACCAAAAAATAAGCAACGATAGAAAGCGCTTTCAAAAATAACAAGACACTGTTATACTAATACTTGGTAAAACGTTTTACTCATTTACAGGTATCATATTATCATAGTTAAATGTTTTAATAAAGAAAAATTAATTTTGTGAGGTAAACAAAATGTTAATTGCTATTAATGTGATAGGAATCCTTGTTTTTATCGGGGTTGCTTATCTATTTTCTAATGATAAAAAGAACATTCAATGGAAGTCCGTTGGGATTGTTCTTGTGCTAGAGGTATTTTTAGCCTGGTTCTTTACCCAATTCAAAGCAGGTCAAATTGCTGTTCAAGGAGCAGCCGATGGCTTTAATTGGTTAGTTTCTGTTGCTTCAAAGGGAATTGCCTTTGCTTTGCCAGACTGGTTAACTGCAAATAATGGTGGTCCTAATTTTGTAACTTCGGCATTGCTACCTATTTTGTTAGTTGTGCCATTGTTTGATATTTTAACTTATTTTGGTATTCTACCTTGGATCATTAAGTGGATTGGAAAGGCTTTGACCTTTATTACTGGTCAACCAAAGTTCGAGGCATTTTTCTCAATTGAAATGATGTTTCTTGGTAATACAGAGGTGTTAGCCGTTTCTAAGAATCAGCTAGAGAGCATGTCAGCACGACGTAATTTTACGTTAGCGATGATGTCGATGAGCTGTGTGACTTCAGCCATTATTGGTTCATATACACAAATGGTGCCAGGTCAATATGTTTTAACAGCCGTACCGCTTAATATTTTAGGCGCAATTGTTATTTCAGCTATTTTAAATCCAACAAAGGTTGAACCTGAAGATGATGTCATCGTTAAGGTCGATTCAGAAAATGGTAAGAAAGAGCCATTCTTCTCATTCCTAGGTGATTCAATTCTTGGTGCTGGTAAATTGATCTTGATCATTACCGCAACAGTTATTGCTTTCGTTGCCCTGGCCGCATTGATTGACCAATTATTTAGCCTAACTGGATTCCACTGGTTGACACTTGAAAATATTTTTGGCGTTATCATGTTCCCATTTGCTTGGTTGTTGGGCTTCAATGTTCAAGATGCATTCCACATCGCACAATTTATGGGAACTAAGTTGGTTACTAACGAATTCGTTGTTATGGGTGAGATTTCAAAGTCAATTATGGCCAACAAGGGATTGTTCTCTAGCGAACACGCAAGAATTGTTATGACAGTGTTCTTAACGAGTTTTGCTAACTTCGGTACGATTGGTATGATTCTTGGTGCCTTTAAGGGATTGGTCAATAAAGAAAAGAACGAATACATCAGCTCACGTGTTGGATACATGCTTTTGTCTGGTGTGCTAGTTTCATTACTTTCAGCTGCTACAGCTGGTATGTTTGTTTGGTAATCATCAGTTAGTATAATAAATTATTCAAGGGGGAAACTTGTCATGCTATCTGTCATATTAGATATGGATCCAGGAATTGATGATGCAGCAGCGATTGCAGTTGCCATTAATCATCCAGATTTAGATGTTAAATTGATCACAACGGTTGCTGGTAATGTCTCAGTAGATAAGACAACGGACAACACGCTGAAATTATTGACCTTTTTTAATAAGGATATCCCGGTCGCCATGGGTGCAAAAGCGCCATTAAAGAAGGCATTTGCTGATGCATCAGCAATTCATGGTAGTTCAGGAATGCCTGGTTATGATTTTCCAGAACCGCAAATGAAGCCAATTGATTTACCGGCTGTTGAAGCGATCCATCAGACGATTAATCAGTCCGCTGACAAAATAACCTTGATTGCCACCGGATCGTATACAAATATTGCCCAGTTCATTCAAAAATATCCCAATGATTTAGATAAAATTGAACATTTGATTTTGATGGGTGGTAGTATTTCAGGTGGAAATTGTAGTTCGGTCGCTGAGTTTAATGTGTTCACTGATCCGGATGCCACTAAAATCGTTTTTTCAGCACCGATTGAAAAAACGATGATTGGTCTGGATGTGACTTTAAAAGCATTAATTACTGCTGAAACAGTCGGTAAAATCAAGGATATGGGTAAGTCGGGTGACATGCTTTATAAGATTATTTCTGCTTATGGGGATGTGCATGAAGGTGGTAAGCCGATGCATGATGTGAACACGATACTTTATGCGCTTGATCCAGAATTAATTACGACAGAACCAATGAATATTGAAGTGGCAACCGACGGACCAGCAATTGGGGCTACAGTTGCAGATATTCAAAACAGATGGCATGAGCCAGGTACCTACAACGCAAATGTGGGTGTTGATATCGATGCAGAGATGTTTAATGAATGGTTTATTAAGCAAGTTGCAAGAATGCCAAAATAAAGGGGAAAAACATGGCAAAGAAAAAGATGATCCTAGATTTGGATACTGGCGTCGATGACGCATTAGCAATTGCTTATGCGTTGGCAACACCAGATGCTGATTTGATTGGTATTGTGTCTTCATATGGTAATACATTAGTTGAAAATTCAGCACAAAATAGCTTGAATTTACTAGCTTTGTTAGATGCACCAGAAGTACCAGTCTTCTTGGGTGAAGCACATTCATCAACTACGGATTCTTTTGAAACAATGGCAATTTCAAAAGCTATCCATGGTGAAAATGGTGTTGGTAATGTTGATGTGCCAAAAGCATCTCGTTCTGTTGAAAAGCAACATGCCGTGGATTTCATTATTGAAGCTGCTCATCAGTATCAAGATGATTTAGTCATGGTACCGACTGGTCCGCTAACCAATCTTGCAGCTGCTTTTAAAAAAGACCCAGAAATTGAACAATTAATTGGTAATATCACATTAATGGGTGGTGCACTAACTGTCCCTGGTAATGTGACACCATATACTGAGGCGAATATTAATCAAGATGTGGCGGCTGCGGATTATGTATTCAAACATGCAAAGCATCTTGTGATGGTGGGATTAGACGTTACATTGAGAACGCTATTGACTAAAAAAGAAACACAGCAGTGGCGTGATTTGGGAACGGAAAAAGGTCGCATCTTAGCTGACATCTTTGATTATTATATCGATGCCTATTATGACCTTGATATTAATAAAAACGGGGCTGCCCTACACGATCCGCTAGCTGTTGGTGTTGCGGTCGATCCGAAATTTGTCACCTTGTTACCACTTAATATGACAGTGACTCCCGACGATGGTCGCACAATTGGTGATCTAGATAAGTTGAAGGATGAACATATTAACAACTATGCAGCAATTGACGTTGATGTACCTTTTTACTTAGAACGTTTTATGAACTATATGATTATGTTATTGAAATAAAAAATTGAAATAGAAAACAGCGTTGCTTTTTGTGGCAACGCTGTTTTTATATGGTCAGTATTTATCTAATAAGTCGACAGCTGTTTGTTTATCTGTAATGAGGACGTTGGCATAGCGACCAGTTAAGGCACCATGAATAGAAATCAATTTCTTTTTAGCACCAGCAACTAAAATTGAATAATCTTTTTGACGCAAGTTTTCTAAGTCAATGCCAATTGTCCGATCATCCAGTTCCGGATTAACAATATGTCCTTCTTCATCAATAAAACGCGATACGATATCACCAACTGCCCGTTGATGTAATGAATCAATTTCAGGATGGTTTAGATAGCCAAGGCCAAATAATTCTTCGTGATCTTGAACCGTCCCAGTCGTATATATAGCAATATTACTTTGCATCCCCGTTTCATAAATTTGATGAATAAACTTGTCCTTAATGACAATATCCTTGGTGATTGCATTGTCGAGAAATGTCGGTAGGGGTAAATTAATCGTGTTTGTATGAAATGCTTGGGCGAATTTACGATTAATATCATTGGCGTAGTCACTAAGGTCTGACTCTGACATACCACCTTTAAGCTGAACGACTTTTACATTATGATGCTCATTTGGAATGAGATTAGCAGCAACGGCATTTAAAGTACGTCCCCAACTAATGCCGATAATATCATTGTCATGAACGATGTGATTAAGATATTCAGCGGTTAACTTTCCAATCTTTTCATTGATGATTTGGGTATCGTCAATGAAATTTTCGGCGACCAAGACCTCTCTTAACTGATATTTTTTCTTAAGTTGCATTTGTAACAAACTTAAATCTTGTTTGGGATCCATGATTTTTATTTGGACCAGTCCATTTTCCTTGGCATAAGTTAAAAACCGAGAAATCGTTGGTCGTGAAATTTTTAATTTTTTGGCAATTTCATTTTGACTTAGGCCATCTTCATAGTATAAATGGCAAATCTCTAAGGCTGTCTGCGTTTTATTGGTAGTTGCTGTATTGACCATATTGATTAGAAGCTCCCCATTGAATTTATGTAAATTATATCACAATTTCAGGCATTTTCTTAATCACATGAACAAAAGTGCAAATAATGTGTTTACATTTGTTCAAACCTCCGTTACAATAAATTTGTTCATAAGTGGTAAGCGGATTCATAAATGATTATCGCAAGTGAACAGATACAAAGTTGAAATTAATGAACTTCATCAATTACGAAGTAGGTCGGTAAACCGACCTTTTAATTTAAATTGCTAAGTAAGCGGTTGCATATTTAGCTATTAAGGAGATATTTTCATGGAAAATAGAGAAACTGCTAATATTTTATGGTTTGATCAATTACATCGTACTGATGTAGATTTAGTTGGCGGAAAGTCTTCTTCTTTAGGTGAACTGACTTCTGCAACAGATGTTCCGGTACCTTATGGTTTTGCAACAACCACTCATGCGTATCGTGACTTCATGAATCGGACAGGGGCAACTGATAAAATTAAAGCACTCCTAGACAGTATTCATGATTATGAAAATTCTAAAGAACTACACGAGGTCAGCGCTAAGATTCGTCAAATCATTATTGATAGCGACATGCCGACAGACTTAGTTGATGAAATCCAACAAGCTTATGCTGAATTAGCAGAAAAAGTTGGTGAGGCACAACCGTTCGTTGCTATTCGCTCAAGTGCAACTGCTGAAGATCTACCAGATGCATCTTTTGCTGGTCAACAAGAGTCTTACCTAAACATTCAGGGTGCAGATGATGTTGTAAAAAAAATTAAAGAGTGTTTTGCCTCACTATATACAGAACGCGCAACTTACTATCGTCATAAGCAGAATTTCCCACATGACCAAGTTGCTTTATCTGCAACGATTCAAATGATGGTTTTTTCTAAAGCATCAGGGGTCATGTTCTCAGTGAATGTTGGTACTGGGGATGACACCAAAATTATTGTCGACAGTGTTTGGGGATTAGGCGAATATCTTGTTCAGGGGACAGTAACGCCGGATGATTTCCTTATTGATAAGGAAACGTTGAAGATTGTTTCTAAAGATGTGACAACGAAAAATATTGCCTTGAAACGTTTACCTGATGGTGGTGTTGCAGAACAAATAGTTCCGACAGACCAAGCTAACCAACCTTCATTAACTGATGAACAAGTTAAGGAGTTGGCAGGTTATGCCAAAGCCATTGAAAAGCATTACGGTTGCTACATGGACATGGAGTTCGCGTTAGATGAAAAAACAAATAAATTGTGGCTAGTACAAGCACGTCCAGAGACGGTTTGGTCACAGAAAAACAAGAACCAATTAATAGAGAAAGAGGAACAACATATGGCTGCCAATGAAAATCAAACAGTGCTTGTTAAAGGTCTACCAGCTAGTCCAGGTGTAGCAACTGGTAAAGTTCATGTTATTGAAAATCCAGAAGATATTGATCAATTCCAACCTGGTGAAATTTTGGTAACGGCGATGACGTCACCTGATTGGGTTCCTGTAATGAAGAAAGCCAAAGCGATTATTACAAATAATGGTGGCCGGACTTGTCATGCAGCCATTGTTTCACGCGAAATGCAAATCCCTTGTGTTGTTGGTACCACCAGTCGTGGTGTTGCGGCAATGGATGTATTAAAGACCGGTGATGTTATCACTGTCGATGCTAAGAACGGAATTGTTTATGAAGGCGAAGTGCAATCAATTTTGGCACCAGCTAAGCAAACTGCTGTTGCTAATGAAGGCACAGCATCGGCCGAATACTTCGCTCCAACGGCAACTCAGGTCATGATGAATTTGGGTGACCCTGACTTAGCAGAAAAGTATGCTGACTTACCTGCTGATGGGGTTGGCTTAATGCGTGAAGAGTTTATTTGGACAAGCTACATTCACGAACATCCACTATATATGATTAAGCAAGGCAAGTCTGAACAAGTTATTGATATGCTAGCTGAAGGTATCAGTAAAGTGGCACGTGCAATGAATCCACGTCCAGTTGTGCTACGTTTATCAGATTTCAAGTCTAGTGAATACCGTAATCTAAAAGGTGGCGAAGAGTTCGAACCACATGAACCAGCGGATCTATTAGGTTGGCGTGGTGCATCACGTTACTACGACCCTAACTTTATTGAAGCTTTCAAACTGGAGTTAGCTGCGGTGAAAAAGGTACGTGAAGAGTTTGGCCTAACCAACTTGAATGTGATGTTGCCATTTGTGCGAACAGTTTCTGAAGCCCAAAAGGTGACGGATATTATGGCCGCCGCCGGTCTAGTACGTTCAGCTGACTTTAAAGTTTATATGATGGCTGAAATTCCAGCTAACATTATTTTAGCTGATCAGTTTAATCAATTTATTGATGGGTACTCAATTGGTTCAAATGATTTAACCATGCTATTACTTGGGTTAGATCGTAATAATGATACTGTCGCATCATTGTTTGATGAACGTAATTTGACAGTTAAACGTGCGATTGCCCACTTGATTACAGCTGCTCATAAGGACGGTAAGACGGTTTCAATTTGTGGTCAAGCGCCATCACAATACCCAGAATTTACTGAATTCCTAATTCAACAAGGTATTGATTATGTATCCGTTAACCCTGACATGGTTAAGACAACGAAGCATAATGTGGCACACTTTGAACAACGTGTCCTATTAGATAAAGCAACTGGCAAGGGTCGTCAAGATCAAACAAATTATCAATGGTAAGAAATCAGACATAAAACATCAGACATAAAACATACTTTTCCCAAAAAACATCCCCACGTATTTTTAGCAACGTGGGGATGTTTTTAATTAAATTTCATTACCAACTAAATTCCTCATAGTAAATATCATTAGGTAAAATATTGTTACGTTTAAGCGATTGCTGCCAGGCGTGCCCCAATTGATTGGGACCAGATAAAAGATAGATAGTTTGTTTCTGTGGTAACTGCTTAGCCTCAACATTGCTATTAAACCGACCAGTCTGTATATGCAGGGTTAGCTTTGGATGAGTTGCAGCGTATTGTTGCAGATCATTAGCATACACGAGATCAGCTTGACGGTGAGCAGAATAGTAGAGCGTAATTGGACGGTCTGGGTAGGAAGTAATGATTGAAATCATGGGCACAATACCACTTCCGCCAGCAACTAAAACTAAATCTTTAGATCCGTGATCATGAATGAAAGTTGTGAAGCGACCATAGCTGCCATCAACCTGAATCCAAGCGCCCAATGGTAGCTGCTGAATCTCACGCGTGAAATCACCATCGCCACGGATTGCGAGCTTGAGCGTGCGTGTTTCAGTTTGAAAGTCTAATACTGAGAACGGATGTAATTCGTGCAGTGCCTTGTTATCAGGGGCATTAATAAAGACAAAATCACCAGCTTGAACATTGATTTTTTGAGAACGTGGAAAACGAATAGTAAATTCGTAGAAATTTTTGGCCAGTTCATGTTTATCAATTAGCTTGGCTTTGGGGAGTAAGCGACTGTTTTTGAACTTTGCGTATAGATAGACTGTCGCAAAAACTAATGAGTAAATATCAAAAAGCGTGATATAAGGCTTGATTGCCGTGATATAGCTAATTAATTGTACATGTATAAATACTAGGATGACTGCTATCAAGTTAACACGATGTAGCCAGACGGAAATTTCATGTTTAAAAACTTTTTCTAACCATTTTTTGATTTTATTGATAATTGGCAATCTAGTAGTTAGCCATCCGGCCATGAAAACCAGTGAATAGAGCATGATCGCAATAAAAATATTGAATGCCCAATCACCAGTTAATTTAATTAGTCCATTAGACGAAGACAGACTTTTGTGTAAATAAGCTAGTAAAATGGCCACCAGACTTAATATGCCATGGATCATGTAGATGCTTGGTAAGCCAATCAGACGATCTAACCATTTGGGCCGTGTACTCAGATAGATAGCAACCAAAAACCAAACATAAGCCACTGACCCGAGTTGAAAGGCGAATAATTCACTTTGGTAGATGGTCGGCACACCAATCGCTAATGTCTGAATTAGGGGGAGTGGTAGTACAAATAGGATGGTTCCCCAAACCAATCCTTGTATGTAAGGAATTTTTTTTAGCATCGTGCTTACCTTCTAAAAATTTATTTGCTGCGAAGTATTGGTGATAAGTAAACCATGAAGATTTTGCTTGTTGGCGAATGCTTCAAATTTTTGCCGTCCCATAGCGATAGCAGTGGTTGCCATAACATCGGCAACAATGAGTTCATTGGCAATAATTGTGGCTTGTGTCAGGGAGTCATCAGGTGATATTCGCTTAATATGCTGACCACGTTTACTGAAGCCGCTGGTAGCAATCGCACCATCCTGTATCGTTATTTCGCGAATGATGCTTTGTGGATCAGCTGGATTCTCAATACCGACGTGCCATTGAAAAGGATTATTTTCTTTTGTATTCAATTGCATATCACCAGCACCGTTTAAAGCAATCGCAACGATTGAATCTTGTTGTAGTAATGGTTTTAAAAAATCTTCGAATCCATGTTGAATGGCCCAACCTTTTACTAACCCTGTTGGATCGTAATGATTATTGAAATAAGGATCAAAGGCGCCTTCAGTCAAATTACCAAACATCGTTGTAAGACCCAATACCTCTTGAAACTGATCAGTGAATTCGCTAGGTAATAGTTGGTTATTTTGGAAGCGACTGACTAGCGAGTTGTTTTTAAAAGGTGAAAAATCCTGATCAATTTGATCCAGATAAGTTTGTAAATATTGAATTGCTTGCTTTGTGATTTCATATGGATAAGGACGATTTGGATATGAGACGGTTTGAATAGTAAAAGGCATAGCCATAGAAGCAATGGTGACGGTTTTTATTTGATAATTTTCATTGGCATCATTCATAATTATCCCTCAGCCTGTGTTAAAGCGTTTTGTAGAGAGCCAGTAAATCCCTTATAGGTTTCACTAGCACCTGAAACAAGTGATATCTTTGCACTTTGCTTTTTAAGCGCTTCTGACTTATATATAGGAAGCGCTTGTTGGTTAATTTGCTGATCATGGCCATTTTCGTTCGGATACTCCAATACATTAATGGCGGATAACTTACCATTTTTAACAGTAGCTTGGACTTGTACGTCACCCCACTGAGTACTGGTTGCTTTACCAGTATACGTACCGTCTTTGTATTGATTAGCGTTTGTCTGGTTAGTAGTTGATGAATTATCTTGCGAGCTTGCAGCGCTTTGTGAAGTTGTCGTTTGTGTCGTTGCACTAGTTATTTTTTGTTTGAAGAATAACCAATAGCCATCGATAATCAGTGCAATTAGAACAATGAGCGATACGAGTGTACTAATTATTTTTTTCATAATATAAGTTCCTTAGACTTTTGATTAATGTCTAAGTATAAATATACTAATTAATTGGAGCTTAAAATATTTTTTATATACAAGAAAATGAAAAAACAGGCATTGCGAGAGCGAGATAAAAGTTGGTTTGAAGCTGGTGTGTAACGCATTTATGTTATAAAATTTTCAGGCTCGTAATTAAAATTATTTTACAAAAAAAGATTGGAACATTTTCTTTTGTTCCAACCTTAATATCTGTTTCTATTTTCAAAGTATTTAATTAAATAATCTTACCTTCGTAAACACGAGTTGCAATGCTCATGAAGTTAAAGGTTGCTAATTCATCAGTTGAACGAACGTATGAAGATGGTCCAATAGCAGGCATTAAATTGATTGGCTTAGCTTCCCAATCACCGTCAAAGAATGCGACTGATGGACGACCCAAAGCAGCAGCATAACCCAATTCAAATGCAGTACCACTATCTTCATTACCAGCGGTAATGACCCCTAAAGTGACATCTGTATTTTGAATAGCAGTAATATCAGCATTATAAGTTGCCACTGCCCACGTAAAATCAGGGTTAAAATCACCATTTTCGTCAAATGCTTGACCACCAAATTGATTCAACAAAGGCACATGAACATAACTAATCGTTGGATTATTGTTCAAAGCTTTGTAAGATGCAAGCAAGGTCTCTATTTGACGGTCGGAAAACCAACCCGCTCCCAAATAGATGGTCCGTGCACCGGGTACTTTCTTGACATCTGATGCAGCATTGCGGATGTCTTCTAATTGTTGAATCAATTCGTCCATACTTAACATATTTATACTCCCAAAAATTTATTTATTCAGTAACTACTCTATTATGCCATGTGTTGCCTTGAAATGGGGCGTTAAAATTTAAATTTAGAGATTTTTAATCTGCTCATATTTACATAAAAAAATGTTTGTAACGTAATTATTTACGTAATACACACGAAAGGCACAAGAAGTTCAAGCAAAATCGATACATTCTTTTTATAAAATAATAAGTGTCGTAAGGAGTAACACGCCGATGCTATGACCAAAAGCCAATTGTGAGTGAACCCTGCTCTTTGCGACTACTATAAACATAAACCACAATAGAAGGAGTTTGTGATGAAAAAAGGATTATTTTTGATGAGTACAGCGGGACTGGTTTTTGCTGGAGGATTATTGGGCGGTAACGTGTATGCTGACTCATCAAAGCAGGTAACTGCTGTTGGTTCAACTGCGTTACAACCTTTAGCAGCACAGGCAGCTGATGAATTTGGAAGTAAGAACCCAGGTGTGACAGTAAATGTGCAGGGTGGTGGTTCCGGTGCCGGCTTAAGCCAGGTTGGTAAAGGAAATGTGACTATCGGTAATTCAGATATTTTTGCTGAACAAAAAGATGGTATCAAGGCAAACAAATTAAAGGACCATAAAGTTGCCGTCGTGGGTATTACACCAGTCGTAAATGCTGATGTGAAAGTGTCATCATTAACGATGTCACAACTACGTGATATCTTCACTGGTAAAATCACTAACTGGAAAGATGTTGGTGGTCAAGATCAAGAAATCTCACTTGTAAACCGTGCCCAAGGTTCTGGAACCCGCTTCACTTTTGAAAAAGAAGTGATGGACGGTCAAGCAACAAAAACTTCACAGGAACAAGATGATAATGGTGCGGTGCAAAAGATTGTTTCTAAGACACCAGGTGCTATTTCATATTTAGCCTTTTCATACACAACTGGTGACCAGGCTAAAAATTTGAAGCCACTTGCCATTGATAAAGTTAAGCCAACTGTGAAGAATGTTAAGGATAATAAGTGGTCGATCTGGGCATATGAGCATATGTATACGACCAAGAAACCTGACAAGAATACAACAAAGTTTATCAAGTTTGTGAAGTCTAATTCAATGAAGAGTACAGTAAAGAAATTGGGATACATTCCAGTAAACGAGATGAAGGTTACTAAGAATGCCAATGGCGATGTTACAAAAAAGTAAATAATTGAATACGTTTTATGAGGTGCAATTCCGGTGAGGATTGCACCTTTTTCATTTTGATTAATTGATAGGTGTTTTATCTGTCGAAAACGCTTACAATGGTAATATGCTTTATAAAAGGGGAGAAGTCAGATGAAAAATGATGTGCGTTGGGATAAGGCATTGTATACGACAGATACTTATAATATAGAAGGTTTAGATGGCCATGCTTATGCTAAAAATGGCATTGAGGTGCAGACTAGTAGCCCATTAAATGATAATCCAGGGACAAATCCAGAACAATTATTGGGAATGTCATTGTGTACTTGTTTAGTAGGTACGATGGAAGTTATTCTGAAAGAACATAAAATTGATGTGGAACCAAGAGCACATGCAAAGATTTCATACGTTCGAGGAAAGGGACATAATGAATTTTTAGTTCATGCACAGGTTGCTGTTCCAGGGCAGACATTGTCACAAACCCGTGCATTGGTATCAGAAGTTGAAAATCGTTGCTGTGTATCACAGCTACTTCGTGGTAACGATAATTACAGTCTAGAAGCAGTTTTGGATCTAGATTAACTCATAATAAAAAATGATATGACGGATAGACTTTCATGTGTATCCGTCATATTTTTTACGAAATGAGGCCTTTTTTATTTGTCTACCCCTCTTTTCTAGTAAAAAGGACTAAAAGTCTGGTGATTAGAGTTTACCAAACGTTGTCATTATAAGTAATTGATTAAGTACTATGGTTATTTATGGATTTTCTCTGGCGATAGGCGAACGACTTGGGTGGTATGGTATCAAAAAATATAACCAAAGGAGTTTCAAATGACGACAGAAGTTATTAATCGATGGGAGCAATATGAACCTATCATTGGTGGTGTTTTAAAAACGGGGCATATCGATTGGCGGAATGTAAATTTTGATGATTATCGGCAGGAATTGCGATTATTGATTCTTCAGCGCTTATTAGCAGGTGATCAGTTAGCACCAACCAATAATTCAAATTTATTTCGCTGGTTATTGTGGCGACTAAGGGATATACAACGAAGTAATCAAAAATATGAAGAGCGTCATGATTTTATAATTACACCACCTGAAGTTGTACAAATGGAACAAGCATTCGAAAATACTGAATTAAAGGTAATTATTGAAAATTTATTGAATCAATCAGTTTGCCAGCAAAAAATCAGACAGTTATTATTAGATTTTATGAAATATCCAGATGATTTAGTTACAAAACGGTGTATTCGTCTGGAAATTCATCGTATGACATATTATCGCCACTTAAAATTATTACGGCAAATGATCAATAAATCATATTGCATAGATTTTCAATAAAGGAACATATAATTATGCCAAATTCAATCATAATTTCAGAAAAAGGTTACTCTCAGGATGTTTTGTCGCAACTTTCAGAAGCTAGTGATATTTGTCCACATGAGACAATGTTAATCATTGCGGCTCGTGATCGCTATCAGCGTTCAGTTTCACGAATCTATTATGCAGATGGTATGATTGTTGACACATTAGTCTCTACGAATCGATTAATGGATCAATTAGAAAAAACAACAGGCTATAAACGACATGACCAGGTAGAAGCTTATTATTGTTTATTGCCACCAGCATTGCGTGGTCAAATGCGGAGCTGGGTGATGCAGAATCATGCATTTGTGCCAGTCACTAGTTATAAAAGTGGTCCAACGACATGGATTAATGCTCGTCAAATTGTTAATGTGCAAACACGAGGTATGCGAACGTGTGTCGTGCTTCGTGATGGGACGGTGGTGCAAATTGCAAAGCATAAAGATAAATTTATTAAACAGTTGATAGCAACCAAGATTGTCAGTTTATGGATGACGCAATATACTTTTGGACACGGTGATCGATTTGATAAAATGCTATTACCATGTATTAGTTGGCCAGAGCAAGTCAGTCAACATGTTGATCGCGTGCGTTTAATTAACTGGTGGGTTATTCTTAAACTTGAAGGTCTATTAACGTATTCATTGGATGCGGGAACCAAAAAAATGGTGCGAAAGGTCATTGCATATTTAATGAAGCGGATTGAAGAGAAACAATAAACAGATAGCGAGGTAATCGGAGATGGAATATTTTCAAGTCATGCAAACACCGCTGGGAAAGGTGACATTGTTAAGTGATGGTCAATCTTTTTTAGGCTGCTGGTTTGAAAACCAAAAGCACTTTGGCGGTAAGTACGACCTAACCAAGGCAGAAGAATCAGATACACTGGTGTTACAAAAAGCTAAGCAGTGGTTAACAGATTATTTTGCGGGTAAGGCACCAGAGATTGCAACATTGCCAATTAAGCTTAAAGTTACGTCATTTCAACAGCAGGTGTTACAAGCGTTACAGCAATTACCCTATGGTCATACCGTAACTTACCAACAGATTTGCCATCTGATAACAGATGATGAACAACGAGCAAAAAACTTATCACGTGCAGTCGGTCATGCAATTGGTGCCAATCCATTTATGATTTTTATTCCTTGCCATCGTGTGGTAGGTAGTGACGGGTCACTCACCGGTTATGCCGGAGGATTGGCGCGAAAAAAAGCCTTATTAACTTTGGAAGAGGCAGACTTTCAAGAGTAGAGACGGAATGTTAAACGCTTGTTGTCACGCTCTGCATAAACGCGCTCCAAGAGACTGAATCCTTAATGTAACGAGATACCACCCTTCCTGATCTCCGCTCTGCTACGATCAAAAATGGTGGTACCGTCGTTACAACCGGATTCAAAACGTCTCTTGTCACGCTCTCTTTTTACTAACTTAAGAAAAGTATGTTAACATGTAAGTGAAATGAAGCACTTGTTTCATGACACAATACTTAGATTAGAGGGAGTACAAATATGACATTAGAATTTACACATAAGTTAGGTTTGGGGACTAATAAAGTTGGTGGACACAATTTATTTAAAGATCTAGATGAGCAAGATGGTTATGATTTGGTTCGTGCAGCATTAGATGCAGGGATTAACGTATTGGATACAGCTTTTGTCTATGGTTTAGGACGTTCTGAGGAAATTATTGGGGATGTTATCCAAGATTATGATCGAAGCAAGATTATTATTGCAACGAAGGGTGCTCAGAACCCAGATAATGACTATAAGTCAGATAATAGTCCTGAGTTCTTGGTTAAAACAGTTGAGGAATCTTTGAAGCGTTTGAAGACTGACTACATTGACATCTTCTATATTCATTTTCCAGATGAAACATCTGATAAGTTAGCAGCAGTAGAAGCGCTTGATAAGTTAAAGCAAGCGGGTAAGATTCGAGCCATTGGTGTTTCAAACTTTAGTTTTGATCAATTAAAGGAAGCTAATGCTACTGGTAAAGTTGACTTTGATGAGGACTACTACAGTTTGGCACATCGTGATGAAGAGCAAGAACGCTTTGCATATCTTCGTGAGAATGGTATCGGTTTCGTACCTTACTTCCCACTAGAGTCAGGATTGTTGACAGGACGTTACGGTGCAGCAGATCGTGACAAGTTTGATCGCTTAGATGACGCAAAGTTTGATCAAATTATTAAAGGCCTTGATGTCCTAAAGCAAGTTGCTGAAGCACATGATGTGACACTAACTCATGCCGTTTTGGCATGGTATATGGCAAATCCAAATATTGGTTTAGTTATTCCTGGTGCCCGTAATGCTGAGCAAGCAACTGATTTAGCAAAGTCAATTGATGTTCATCTGACAGAAGATGAATATAAGGCAATTGATGAAGCTTTTAAGGCTTAGATAAATAGAGTGCGACAAAAGACGTTTAAGGGGCAATAATCTACCGAAATCAAATAGGTAGATTATTGCCCCTTTTAGTCTATAATCGCTAGCTACAAACTAACCTCTTTTTTATTGATTAATTTCAATCTTAAAAGAACTAATATCACCACGATATTTTGAAAGGGCATATTCTACTGGAATATCTTGATTTGTATAAGTAATCGTATGGAAGTAGAACAGCGGATCATCTAATGGAATTTCTAGTAGTGCAGCAGTTGTTTCGTCAGCACGAAGTAGCTCCAATTCTCGTGAAGCATGGGTCATATAAAGATTATGATTTTCAAACGTGTGTAGTACGGACTCTTTTTCAAAATCGTGTTGATCAAAATCAGGAATATATTTTGTTGGAATATATGAGGTTGTCAACAAAATGGGCTTGTCATCTGCATAGCGCAAACGAGTTAGTGCAAAAACAGTATCCTTGTCAGTTAGCTGTAACTCGGATTGAATTTCTGGTGTGACCAGCATTTTGGTCAAACTAATGACCTTGGTCTTTGGAATAACGCCTTTCTCTCCCATTTCATCGGAGTAACTTTTAATAACATGGGTGAAGCCTTGTTCAATTTTAGTTGCTTTTACCCAAGTGCCTAATTTTTTACGCCGTGCTAAATAGCCTTCGTTCACTAGTACTTGGATAGCTTGGCGAATGGTTGGTCTGCTCACTTGAAATTGCTCGACTAAGTCCATCTCTTTGGGGATGAAACTATTCAAAGGATAGGTACCATCTTGAATGCTAGCAAGAATTTTATTTGCGATATTACGATATTTTGCTTGTGTTTGTGTCATAGTTTGCCTCGAAATAACTTTGAGTGGTGGTATTTTTTATTGAAATTAAATTTATGTATGTAGAAACAATTATAATATAATAACCCTCTTGTTGCATGATAGCCGCAAGAGGGTTATGAATTATGACTTTATAATTCAATGTATGAAACGTCGTCTTGTGTCATTCTTTCCTTTAACACATTGATAATTTTAATACCGGAACTTGTACCAATTCTTTCGGCACCAGCAGCGATAAGTGCTAAGAAATCATCAGAGTTACGAATACCACCAGCAGCTTTCACTTTAACCGCGTCACCAACAGTCTCTTTCATCAATTTAACATCAGCAACAGTTGCGCCACTAGTTCCAAAACCAGTTGATGTTTTTATAAAATCGGGTTTAACCTCTTTCGCAATTTGAGCTAAATGCTCAATTTCTGAATTTTCAAGATAACAATTTTCAAAAATAACTTTACTAATAACATTGTTTTCACGACAAATAGCGGTAATTTGGGTCATCTCATCTTTGATGTAATCCCAATTACCGTTTTTTAGTTCCGTTAAATTAACGACATAATCAATTTCATTCGCACCATTATGGATGGCATCACGTGTATCGAAGACTTTTGATGCAATGGTTATTTGACCTAGTGGAAAACTAATTGCAGCCCCAGTATGTACATCGGAGTCAGCTAGTTCTTCCGAACATAACTTTGATTGTACTTGATTAATGGCCACCATTCTAAAGTGGTAATCCTTCGCCTCTTGGCATAGTTTCTTCATATCTGCCGCACTTGCATCAGCATGTAGATTGGTATGATCGATTAGCTGACTAAAATCATCAATAGTATATTTCATGTTAAAAATCCCCCGTATATGAATCCTTATATGTTCTTACATAACTAATTTTATGTTATTTTTTAAAATTGTCAATTGGTATATATTAAAAGAATTAATATTCGAAAAACACGTTATTGACACAATGAAAACGTTTACATATAATGTAATCGTAAAAACAAATATGTCATGACAAATAGGAGGAAAACATCGTGGATATTTTAATTACAACCCATGGTAAATTGGCAGAAGGGCTAATGTCAGGTTTATCATTCATCACAGGTAGTACAGATCATGTTGAATCGGTAGCATTAGATGAAATGGGTATTGAAGATTTTAGGCATCGATTGCAACAAAAATTTTCAGAAGCATCAGAACCTTTAATTGTATTGGCCGATTTAAAAGGGGGTACGCCATACAATGAATCATTTGCATATTACTTAGCACATCCAGATGATATTCGAGTTGTTAGTGGTGTGAATCTACCCATGGTGATTGAGCTTGCCACGATGATTTCTGGTTTGAGTAGCCTAGATGAAGCAGTTGATTTGGTCCGTGCAGCTGGTGTTAATGGGATATCAGTTCCGGATAATGTTGATGATGAAGAGGAAGATGACCTTGATTTTTAAATCAAGAGGGGGATTTTAATTATGACAATTTCATTAGTACGAGTTGATGATCGTGTAATTCATGGACAAACAATGACGCGTTGGACAAAAGCACGTCCGGTTGATGGTATTTTAGTTGTTGGTGATAGTATTGCTCATAATAAGTTACGGCGCCGTGTTTTAAAGGCTGCAGCCAATGACTTAAAGGTTGGAATCTATACAGTTGCTGAAGCACCAGAAAAAATTGCCAATGGTGTGGCATCAAAGAAACGTTTCTTTTTGATTAGTGATTCACCACAAACATTTTCACAATTGGTAGATATGGGTGTTGATTTTGGTCAGAAGCTGAATGTTGGTCCGATGAACACGCGTCCTGATACAAAGGTGTTGGGAAATACGGTTGCTATTGATCAGGCAGATTATGATGCTTTCCAAAATATTAACGATCATGGCATTGAGATTCAATTCCAATTATTACCTGATGACAGCGTTCGTAGCTGGACAACATTAAAGAATAAATACGATTCAATGGACTAGGAGGCAATGCCATGAGTTTGTTTATACCAGCATTATTAACAGGAATTTTCTGTTATTTAGGAGCGATTGAGTCTCCCTGGCTGTTTGGAATGTCAGGCGGATTCTATATTGTTGGTCGACCATTGGTGGCCGGTTTGTTAGTTGGTATTGCCTTTGGTGATATCAAAGCGGGAGTACTTTGTGGATTAGCTGTTCAAGCAGTGTTTATCGCTAATCTTTCGACAGGTGGTGCAACAAATAGTGAAATCACTTATGCAGCTTATGGTGGTATTGGTCTAGCAATGGCAACAACTAAGGATCCTGCAATTGCAGTGACGCTGGCCATTTTAATTGGACAAACATTTGGACTTATTTTTTACAACTTCCGTATGGCTTTCTATTCATATTGGAATACACGAGCTGAAAAAGCAGCAGAAAATAATGATGATCACGGTATCGTATTAAATCATTTGGTTTTCCCACAAATTACAACGTTCCTAATTCGAGCAGTACCAGTATTTTTAGCAATTTATTTTGGAAAGGGACTTGTAGATTGGTTAATTCAAAGTATTCCAGATATGGTTACGCACATTATCCAGGTATTGGGTGGTGTTCTACCAGCCTTAGGAATTGCGATGTTAATGTCAATTGTTATTAAGAATAAGTCACACTTGATTTTCTTCTTTGCAGGGTTCGTTCTTTTGGCCTTTGCAAAGCTAAGTATGATTGCCATTGTATTTATTGCAGCATTAGTTGCATACATGTATTTCTACGCATCATCTTCAAAGGGTGGTGGTCAAGCAGCAACTACTGCTGAAACTACTCAAAATGTTGATACGGATGATGTCTATGAAGATGATGATTTGTTCTAAGGATGAGGGGGCAGTAAATCATGGTTGAACAAAAAAAGGAAACGATTCTAACAAATAAAGAATTAAATCAAATTTGGCGACGTTGGGGATTTACTCATCTGAGTTCAATGAGTTATGAGAAGATTCAAGGACATTCTTGGGCATATGCCTATTTGCCTTTTGCTCGTAAGCATTATAAGGATGAGCCCGAAAAAAAGCGCCGGTTACTCATGTGCCATTCGATGTTCTATAATACGGAACCACAAACTGGTCAATTAATTAATGGTATTGTCGCTTCACTTGAAGAGCAAATTGCGATGGGTGAAGAAGTCTCAGAAGAAATGCCTGTTAATATCAAGACAACTTTGATGGGACCACTCGCTGGTATTGGTGATTCAATAATTCAAGGAATCATCGTACCTATCCTGTTGTCGATTGCAATGAGTTTAGCTGCTGGTGGTAGTGTATTTGGTCCAATTTTCTACATTTTAGCATATGGTGTTGTTGGTGTTTCAATTTCGTACATTGCCTTTAGAAGTGGATATCGACTAGGGGTTAGTGCCATTGACACAATTGTTGGTGAAAACTCTAAGCGAATCACTGATGCATTCAATATTTTGGGTGTGATGGTTGTTGGTGCCTTAGCAGCTAATACAATTGTATTGAAGACAACCGCACATATTCCAATGGGTGGTAAAACAGCTTCACTTGAAAGTGTCCTAAATGGCATTTTCCCAGGGTTGTTGCCATTAGGAATGGTTATGCTTGGTTGGTGGTTAGTTTCAAGTAAACAAATGTCAGCTACTAAAGTAATTTTGATTATGGTCGTTATTATTACGATTGGTTGCTTGATTGGATTGTTTTAAAAGATTATATAAAAATAGACAAAAGACGATGGAATTCCTGTCACCTTTGTCTATTTTTTTAAGTTTAGGAGTAATAAAAGGTGCGTGAAATACGAGGACTATGGTTAATATAAATTAAACTTTGTAAAAGGCAGAATCATAAATCTGTAAAACTTATCCATCAGAGTATTTGAAGCAAATAGATGAATTATTTGAATTCAAGAAATTTAATCGTAAAATTGGGTAATTGAAAGAGACTGACAGTTAAGATGGAATCCTTAGCTGTCAGTCTCTTTATTTTTAATTTTAAATATCACTATTCTTGTCTTTTTTTGTTAGCCCTAATTTACCACTAACATCTGTGGCAACTTGTTTTGTTTTATCAGTCAAGCCACGGACAGCCTGTTGACGTTTTTCCTGCTTATCAACTTTTTGATCCATCATATTTTTAAATAGAACATTACTTTGTTGGATGGTTTCTTCATCTGCATAGTAAATTTTTACAAAAGTGGTTGGATCAACGCTTGCACCACCTTTAGGTAGGATACGTAGCACAGTATCACTATCATTGTAGGCATATTTCACGTCAGCTTTTACTTTAACCAGTGCGTAATTGAATTCATACTGTTCAAGTACTTTCGCTGCTTCGTCTAAAGATAATGATTTCACATCTGGTATTTTGACGTAATCTTTTCTTTTATCGAGTTGGCGATTAATAATTTTGGTAGCCTCATCTAGGGCGACCGGAGTAAGTGCAGCTGCTGCAACACGTGCTAATCGACCGATGACTTGTAGTTTTCCCATGATGGATATCACACCTTTCGTTATAGTCTAACTAATGTTGTTAGCCCCATTTTACACTACTTTGTTTTGATAAAGAATAGCAATAAATGTTTTGATAAATGATGAGTCAGTACGCTATGCTACTGTAATCAGTAATTAATTATGAATAGTCTTAGTATCTTTTATTTTTAAAAAGTATGATAAAGTTATAAACAAGTTAAATTAGAATAATTAAATTTGAGAAATTATAAAAAATCAAGTAAAAAAATTTTGCGGCGAGGAATTTGGTATTGGCATTTCGATATGTCTTTAATAATGTACCAATTTCCATAAAAGATAGGAAAAATTATGACAAAAGAAGTTGTATTAGGTGTCGATTTAGGCACATCGGCAGTTAAGGTATCCGCTGTTGACCGCCAAGGAACAATCGTTGCACAAGAGGCATATAATTATCCATTATCACAACCTGCGCCAGGGTATAGTGAGCAAAATCCAGAGGAATGGGTGAGTGGTACAACGGTCGCTATTGTCCGTTTGATTCTGAATGACCACTTAAGTCCTGATCAAATTAAAGGTATTTCATTTTCTGGGCAAATGCACGGATTAGTGACATTGGATAAATCTGGCAAAATCATTCGACCAGCAATTTTGTGGAACGATACACGATCATCTAAACAAACACGTGAGATCAATGAAAAAATGGGTGATGAATTTATTAATATTACCCGTAATCGTGCGCAAGAAGGGTTCACACTCCTAGCTATTTTGTGGTTGAAAGAGAACGAACCAGAGTCATTTGCGCGAATTGATAAAATCGTGACGCCAAAAGATTATTTACGTTATCGTATGACTGGTAAATTACAAATGGAGATATCTGATGCTGCGGGAACAGTTGCATTAGATGTCGCTGCAGGAACTTGGTCGAAGCGAGTTCAAGAAGTGTTTGATTTGCCGGCAACAATGTTCCCAGAAATTATTCAATCAATAGATAACGTTGGCGCAATTTCAGCAGCTTATGCAGAATTTTCTGGTTTATCAACTGATACACAAGTAGTTGGTGGTGCCGCTGATAATGCAGCGGGTGCCATTGGAGCTGCCATTTTAAAGCCCAATATGGTGATGTCATCAATCGGTACATCAGGCGTGGTTTTAAAGTATGAAGATACTGCAGATGTTAACTATCACGGTAAGGTAACTTTCTTTAATCATGCAATTCCAAATAAGTTCTATTCAATGGGTGTGACTTTAGCAGCAGGTTATTCACTATCTTGGTTTAAGAAAAACTTTGCGAGTGAAATAACATTTAATGAAATGGTTGATTCAGCACAATCATCAACGATTGGGGCTAACGGCTTATTGTTTACACCATATATTGTTGGTGAACGTGGTGACGGTGATATTCGTGGTGTCTTTATTGGCGTTGATGGTACACAGAATCGGGCGGATTTTGTGCGTTCAGTGTTAGAAGGTATTATCTACTCATTTAAAGATTTGTTTGAAATTTATGAAGCAGCCGGTGCTAACTTTGATACAGTTGTTGCCATTGGTGGTGGGGCAAAATCACCACTTTGGTTACAAATACAGGCAGATATTTTTGATACGAAAGTTGTGGCATTACAGAATGAGCAAGGTCCTGGTATGGGAGCAGCTATCCTAGCAGCTGTTGGTCTTAGTTGGTTTGATAGCGTGCAAGAGGCTGCCAATACATTTATGAGTTTTGGTCAAACTTATGAACCAATTCCAGAAAATGTTGCAAAGTATCATAAATATTATGAATTATACAAGCAGATATATGGTCAAACAGCTAAGTTGTCACATGATTTGTTAGCGTTAAGAAGAAAGTAAAATGTATAGCATGGCAGATTAAATGCCATGCTATTTTTTTGGCTCAAATTTTTGTTAAAATGTAGCCAATACTAAATGGCCATTGCAATGGTCATTTAATTAAGAAAACGCTTTCAGATACACGATAGAATATAAATTGTAGAAAGGAAGTGGAAAAATGAGCACCAATAATTTAGAAAGTAAAATATTGATGTTTTTGGGGCAACAAACGGATTTTGTTGATGCCCAAGCAATTTCACAGACTTTTGATGTGTCAAAAAAGACCGTATATCGCATGATTAACAAGTTAAATCAAGAACAGAAAGTGGTTGAATCACAACGTGGGCGTGGATACCGTTTACGAGAGAATCGTCCTTCAACGCCGACGACCGAGCAAGATGAACAACGGCAATTTGATTTAGCGATTAATTTATTGCATTCGTTTCCGCATGGGTTAAATCGATGGCATTTGTTAGAAAAGTTGTACATTTCAGAATCAACATTGCAACGTGATTTAAGTATTTTAAATGACATGCTGCATTCGTTTCACATTAGTATTGATCGATCTGCTGGTGAGGCAAAAGTTGTGGGGACTGAGGTACAAGTTCGCAAAGCGTTGAATTATTTTTTGTTAGAGAATACCGTTACGCAACAAGTTGTTGAAGGGTTGGCTGGCATTTTTCCAGATATTTCAAAAACTGATCAAACGTTTATTAGCTCGCAAATGACATTGATTGAAAAAGAACTTGATGTTGAGATTTTGGACCCATATACGGTTAATATTTTTTCACATCTCTACATTTTATTAGATAGAGTTAGGACGCATAATGTTGAATTGGCGACACCAACTGAGATAAATCATCATTACGATGAGTTACTATTACGGGTTGCGCGACAGGTTATTAATAACATCAGTGAATATGCTCATGTTGAAATTAACAGTCAGGAAATTGAGAACCTGATGCTATATTTAGTCGGATTACGATATGATCGTACATTGGACAACAGCCAAGAAGACGAGGCACGTCAGTTAGTGGACTATTTGATTCATGGATTGCCTTTACCACCCCATGTTAATATCGAAAATTTACGCAATGCTTTGATTGGACATGTCCGACCGATGATTCATCGTATGAAGGAAGATATGCTGATTGTTAATCCAATTTTGAATGATATTCGTTTTAGTTATGAAGAAACATTTTCTCAGGTGCAACAAGTTTTGCAACATACACAGTATGATGTCTCGGAAGATGAAATTGGCTTTTTAACATTATATGTTGTGAGAGCATTAGAAGAAGCCAGCGTGAAAAAACGTGTGCTATTGATGTGTTCCACAGGAATTGGCACGGCACAGTTATTGCAGACTAAGGTGCGACGGGCATTTCCTGATTTTGATATTGTTGGCACAATTTCAGCTCGAGATTATGAGTTACATCTCAAAAAATTTGAGCAGATTGATTTAGTTATTTCAACTGTTGCTATTCATTTTCAACCAGCATCGCCAGTTATTCAGGTCAGTGCATTATTTAACGAGAGCGATCGTCGCAAAGTTGAGGAGATGTTATATGGTTAAAATTAAATTTTTATCAATGGCGACATTACCAACGATACCTGCAATGGCAGAAATTATTGCAGACCAATTCAATCTAAATAATAAAGATGTGTTGGCTGTGATGCAGGCACGTGAAGCATTAGGGAGTACAGCGATTGCAGAAGATATGATTATGCCACATGTTGAACTGCCAAATCTTGCTGTCCAAGGATTATCATTTATTAATGCCCAATCAAAATATGCGTTAATTTTAGTTATTGATAGTCAAAACCCTGATAATCAATTGATTGGCATATTGGGTGAGCTTTTACAGTCAGAAATGCTGATCAAATTAAAACAAGTTACATCGCAACAAGCATTAGAAAAATTTATCAAGGAGGTGAGTTTGAATGTTATCAGATAAAATCGTTTTACTTGATGAAAGTGCTACGGATGATCAAGAAGCACTCGCAAAATTAGCGGATCGATTAATTGCAAGTGGGGCAGTTAAAGCCTCTTACAAACCAGCCATTTTACAACGTGAGATTGACTTTCCAACTGGTTTGGCAACAGATAAGATTGGTATCGCAATACCGCATACAGATGCAGAGCATGTTAATTATGATCAAATTGGTGTCTTACGATTACGAGACCCAGTGACATTTTTACAAATGGGGGATGGTGAAAAAGTTCCAGTTAAATTTGTATTTATGTTAGCGCTAAAGGAAGCACATGCACAACTAGGTATGCTACAAACCTTAGTTGCTTTGATTCAAAATGAATCAAAAATACAACAATTGTTATTAGCAAAAAATGCAGAAGAAATTATTGAAACATTAAAGAGCGCAGGAATAAAGTAGAGAGGGAAAATTATGGGAGTGATTAAATGGTTATTAGATGCTGGCCCAACAGTATTCTTACCACTATTACTATTTATTTTTGGACTAGCATTACGTATTAAACCAGGCAAGGCTTTTAAATCTGCTTTGATGGTTGGTATTGGTTTTACTGGGTTGAACTTAGTTATTAAATTATTGACTGATAACTTAGGTCCAGCAGCCCAAGCGATGGTTAAAAATTTTGGCCTATCATTAAACTCGATTGATGTTGGTTGGCCAGCAGCTTCAGCTATTTCATATGGGACAACATTAGGAAGTTTAGCTATCCCAATTGGTGTTGCTTTGAATGTGGTCTTGTTAGTGATTGGCTTGACTAAAACATTGGACGTCGATTTGTGGAATTATTGGCACATTGCATTTTCAGGATCACTAGTCTATGCAGCAACAAATAATTTTGGCTTGGGTCTGTTTACGATGATCGTACATGCTATGTGGATTTATTTCTTAGCAGATCTGGCTGCACCAACAATTCAGAAACATTATGGATTAGAGGGAATTTCATTTCCACAAGGAGCTTCTGCCCCAGGATTCGTATTGGCTCTGCCAATTAACTGGGTTCTAGATCGTATTCCTGGTGTAAAGAAAATTCATTGGACACCAGAAACGATTCAAAAGAAACTTGGTGTCTTTGGTGATTCAGCTGTCATGGGACTGATTATTGGAATTGTTATTGGTGCTTTGGCACAATATGATTTAACTAAGATATTAAACTTAGGAATTACAACATCTGCTGTTTTGATTTTGATGCCACGTATGGTAGCTATCTTGATGGAAGGTTTGTCACCAATATCAGAAGCAGCAAACACCATGGTACAAAAGCACTTCCCAGGACGTAATTTGTATATTGGAATGGATTCAGCCTTGGCTGTTGGTCAAGAAGCCGTACTGTCAGCTTCATTGATTTTGGTACCCGTTTCATTACTAATTGCGGTTATCTTACCAGGAAATCGTGTCTTACCATTCGGAGATTTAGCAACGATTCCATTTATGTTAGCTGTCATGGCCGCAGTATTCGGTGGTAACGTGTTCCGAATTGTTGTTGGTGGTATTATCGACATTGCCGTATCATTGTATATTGCATCTTGGATTGCCCCACTTCTAACAACTGCAGCAAAATCAGCGCATTTTGCAATGAATGGCGCATCATCAATTTCAGTTTTGTCAGATGGTGGTGCCTGGACGACATTGCTAATTGTTGGCTTAGGAAAACTAATGTCATGGAGCGGTATGGCTATCGTCTTTGTCATTGTTCTTGGTTTGATGATTTGGCTAAACAAGTTCAAGAAAACTGCAAAAGTAGAAGAATAAAAAGTTACTCGTAAAAAGGAGAAATAATTATGGCAAAGTCATTAATGGTCGTTTGTGGAACAGGTATCGCAACTTCAACAGTTGCAACAGGTAAAATTAAGGATTATCTTGAATCAGTTGGCAAGATTGATCAGGTAAAATTCTTGCAGTCAAAAATTGCTGATGAAGTTAGTGCTATCGAAAATGATGATTATGATATTGTGGTTTCAACAACGATGGTGCCAAGTGCAATTAAAGATAAGGTTATCAATGGGGTTGCCTTGCTAACTGGTGTTGGTACGCAAAAGGTTTTTGAAGAAATTGAAGCAAAACTATAAGTTAATGAGACAGCGGGCGTGTTGAAGTCAGCTGGATGCTAACAAAAAACAATCAGTGGTAATAAATAGGCCACTGATTGTTTTTTATTGTTTTAGAATCTCTTCATAAGCTAATTGTTTAATAACTGATGTATGTTCTGGATATTTATTAATTAATGTTGACTGGGTAAAAAGTTCAAAATCATTGTAATCAAACCCAGGGGTTACCACACAGCTGACAACGCTGAAACTATCGCTAACACTTGAACCAAAGATTGTGCCCTTAGGTACAGTATATGAAAGGCATTCACCGTTTGTAAGGTTTGGGCCAATTTTAATTGCCTCATAATGACCATCTGGGAAAATACAGTGTACCGTTAGTGGTGAACCAGCATGGTAAAACCAAGTTTCATCTGAAGATAAACGATGAAAGTGTGAAGGGTTATCAGTGGTCAATAAAAAAATAATTGAGGTAAATAGTGGACGGCTTCCTTGTGGCAAGTCGAGTGATTCATTACTGCGGGTAGTTTCAACAAAATAGCCACCCTCTGGATGTGGTTCAAGATGGAGATTTTTAATCCAATAATTCATAGATTCAGTCATAATAAATTACTCCTGTGTTCGTTATTTTGTTTCCTATTATAACAAATCTGATTTGGTTAAACTGGCGTTAAGTAAAGATAATTTGGCATGAGGTAAACGGACACTTTTTGTAATTTGTAGGTCAAGTGCATTGCATTAATCAACGTGTTAGAATGAGTCCATATAGTGAAGATGATTTGAAAAATACGTCAGAAGAGGATTAGACGAATGAGTGATTTTTTGGATATCAAACAGGCCATTATGGCTGATGAACAAAATCAGTCCTATACTGAACGGGGCATTGGACCAGTTTATCAAGTAGGACCAGATGTTCGTATATTGATTATTGGTCAAGCACCTGGTGCAAAAGTGGAACAAACGGGTATTCCGTTCAATGATCAAAGTGGTGATCGGTTACGAGAATGGATGGGTATTACCTCAGATGAATTTTACAATAGTGGTAAAGTTGGTAATTTACCACTAGATTTCTATTTTCCTGGTAAAGGCAAAAGTGGTGATTTACCGCCACGTAAGGGATTTGCTGAAAAATGGCATCCTAAAATGCTAGCGGATATGCCAAAAGTTTCATTGATTATTTTGGTGGGTGCTTATGCACAACGTTTCTATTTACCAATTAAAAAATCTGAAACTATGACAGCTGTTATTAAACGGTCACAAGAATTTGAACCTAAATTTATGCCAATCGTTCATCCATCACCAAGAAATAATATCTGGTTGCGCAAAAATCCTTGGTTTGAAGCTGACATTGTACCAAGATTACAAGCTCGAGTACGTGAGTTGATGAATGAAAAGTAAAATTGCAAAGTAAAAGCACAGGTGCAAAACATCTGTGCTTTTATTAGCTTCAATGAAAAGTTATTGGACCTCAAAACGGCAGCATATCAGCTCTTTTTCTAAACGCGCTCCGATAAGCAGCATTCCTTATATAAGTCCAATTTTGACCCAGCCGCTTGCAGCGCCAGGGCACAAAACAGACCTTATACCAGAACGCTAAGCGCTTATTGTCACGCTCTCCATAAACGCGATAAATTTTCTTTCCAGTGAATATAAGTCATAAACACGCCGTAATGCCTACGCAGTCGCTACGGCGAATACGTCGAGGTTACGCCTTATATTCACTTCCAAGAGCGAAAATTAATCAGCTCTTTTTATTACTCAAACTCTTCGTACTCATTTGGGTCTTGACCATCAATTCGACCGTCTTCGCGATTTAGGTCGTTGATTGCGGCAATTTCATTATTTTCTAGTTCAAAATCAAAGACATCAAGATCTTCACGTTGGTGGGCAGGGTTAGATGAGCGCAAAACCGGGATAATACCACGGTCAATATGCCAACGAGTAATGATTTGGCTTGTTGATTTACCGTATTTTTCGGCAATTTTCTGAATCACTGGTTCTTTCAAAGCTGCGCTACCACGGCCAAGTGGGCTCCAAGCCTCAACCTTAATGCCGCGACGTAGGTTTTCCAAAACATTGTCTTCTTGCACCCAATAAGGATGAATTTCAATTTGGTTGACAGCGGGTTTAACCCCAGTTTCTTCAATAATTCGATCTAAATGTTCAGGTTCGAAATTCGATACACCGATTGAACGAATGAGACCTTGCTTTTGTGCATCTACCAAAGCTTGCCAAGCTTCAACGTATAAACCACGTTTTGGCAATGGCCAGTGAATGATAAACAAATCGAAATAATCAATCCCCATGCGGGCTAGTGATTCTTGAATAGCATCCCGCGCACTTTCATAGTCATGATATTTACCAGGTAGCTTTGATGTAATGAAGAATTCTGAACGTGGTACGCCAGAATGACGAATTGCTTTACCAACAATTCCTTCATTATCATAGTTAGTAGCTGAGTCAATTAGACGATAACCGCTTTTAATTGCTGCGAGAATTTGTTGGAATCCTGCGCCTCCTTTTAGTTGATAAGTTCCAAGTCCTAAGTTAGGTAACTGGTGACCATCATTTAATGTAATATTTGGAATCGACATAAAAAACCTCCTTAGTAATCTAAATCTACTTTCGCATTTAAAATAGTAATTTGCAAGTAGTTGCTATCGCATTATTTTGTAACTAACGGTAACATAAGGATAGTGATTTTATTGGAGGAATGTAAAGCGTGAAAAAAGGATTTAACTTTGGTAAGTGGGTACTGGTCATATTTGCATTGATGATGATACTTTTGGGGATTTATTCATTATTTGATGTGTTTATAAATCAGGTTATTTGGTACCACTTGGTAGTCGTTGTTTTATTTGGCATTATTGGTTTTAGTGTCCGCACAAAAGAAAAATGGCTATATTTTGCGACAGCAGCTATCTGGTTGATAAACGTTATTTGGGATTTAATTCGTTTGATTTAATATGACAAAGAAGGGTGAAAATATGATATCAATACCATTATCAGCAGAACTAACAGTATCAGCAGATAAACTATTACAACAACATCTATTGATTGTAGGGGCAACTGGCAGTGGTAAATCAACAAGTGCCATGACGATTTTGCATGGTCTAATGGATCAAAATCAAACCGCCATGATTATTGACCCAACTGGAGAATATACGCACCTTCCAAATGCTGTTGTGGCCAAATTAGGCTATAACGCATACATTGATTACGAAAAATTAACCGGTCAGGATTTGAGTTTATTATTTGGTGTAACAGACCATGATATACAAGAAAAATTGTCCGATGCATTGGACAGCTTAAAAATACAAAAAAATATTGTCCATGAAAATGGCATATATAAAAAGGTAGACCGTCCTTGGAACACTTTTGAAAAGGACATGCATAGCCTCTATCACTATCCACAGCCAGTTGATTTAGAAGCGCTTCCTGAGCAACTCAGACAAGAATATGCCATGCCAGTGGATAACTTTGATTTGATTGGTCAAAAAATTGATGAGACGGGTTTCGCAAAATGTTTACCATTAGTTCGGCGTATTAAACGGTTAACCAGTCAAAGACGTTTCCGACAACTCTTTCATATGCCTTTGTTAGAAGATGAGATTGAACCATCTCATATGCAAACAGATGTAATGTACCTATTACGATTGTTTGCTAGTCATCGTAGTGACCACAAAATTTTAGTCATTGACTGTTCTTCATTTGCTGGTGACCTAGAAATTGGGCAGGTGATTGTATCACTGTTAACAACAGCATTATTACGTGAAAAGCAACAATTGCGGCAAAGTGTGCCAGTTACCTTGTTGATTGATGAGGCCCATCGTTACTTAATGACGGAATATTTAGCAACAAATGGTATTTTTCGAATTGCTCGAGAAGGACGTAAAGTGGGTTTGTTCTTAATGTTGACCACGCAAAGTCCACTTGATTTACCTGTTGAATTATTAGGTCAGTTTGGGCATTATTTGGTTCATCAATTAAATACAAGTCGTGAATTAGAGCAAATACCTGCGTTGCAAAGTTATAGCCAACGAATAGCTCATCAAAATGTCGGTCAGGCATTACTGGCAGGCAATAATTTTGTACCACCAAAAGAACTAGCTATTTTATTTATTTCAGAAATGAATCATCAGACAACAACACCACAGTTTTTCTAGTTTAAAATGATAATGAAAAAGCCTATGGAGAATGCATTTCAACTCCATAGGCTTTATATCATTATTCTTCTGTTGGTTCTGGAATGAATGTATCGACGGCTGACCAAAAAGTGACCAGAGAAAATACGATAACAAAATGCCAAGCGATAGTTGTCCAGGCATTGCCATACACATTGGTGTAAGTGTTAATTAAACGTTGTGCAAAGACAAGTGCGATAACCTCTTCAACCGCAATAACTAGCACTGTTAGTACAGCAGCAGCAGCAAGTACAGCACCAATCAATAGGATAAATGATGCAAGATGCTGTGCAATCCAGCGCAAAGACCATGCTTTGGCAGTCTTGTGATTCATGAGTTGACAACCTCCAATAGTTAATACTAAGCTCCATTATACGTGAAATTAAGGTCGGTGGCCAAAAAACGTAGAAAATATCGCAAATTATAAAATAAAATTTTGTTAAAATTAATGGTATGGCGTATTATTAAGTTTTAATTAACAATACGGTTGTCAAAAGGGGTATAATACAGTTAGCATAATCGAGATTAAAGGAGACGTTTTATGGTCAATGATTGGATTAAAATTCATGGCGCACGCGCTCATAATTTAAAAAATGTAGATGTGGATATCCCAAGAGATAAGTTTGTTGTCATGACAGGATTATCAGGTTCTGGAAAGAGTTCGTTAGCATTTGACACGTTGTATGCTGAGGGGCAAAGACGGTATGTTGAAAGCCTATCGGCGTATGCACGTCAATTTTTGGGACAAATGGACAAACCAGATGTTGATGCAATTGATGGATTAAGTCCGGCTATCTCAATTGATCAAAAAACGACATCAAAAAATCCGCGATCAACGGTAGGAACCGTTACGGAAATTAATGATTACTATCGTTTACTATTTGCACGTGTCGGCAAACCAGATCCTGCGGCAGATGGTACGATTGTTAAAAAGTCGATCGATCAGATGTTAAATGATCTTTCAGAACGATTGCCTGAAGGGAGTCGATTACAAATATTGGCGCCAATTATTCGCCATAAACGTGGTTCACATGCCACTGCTTTTGAAAGAATTCAAAAGGAGGGGTTTGTTCGATTTATTGTTGACGGTGAAATGCATGAGGTGACTGATGATATTGATTTAAATAAGAATAAATATCATGATATTGCGATTGTTGTCGATCGAATTATCCTCCGTGAGAGTTCACGGGCACGACTTTTTGAATCCTTTGAATCTGCAATGCGGCTAGCGGAAGGTTTGGTAACAGTGGATGTTGTTAGAGGAGAAGAACAACAGTTGACGTATTCAGACCACTACACTGGACCCTTAAAAAACTTTGCAGTGGGTAAACTTGAACCACAGCTATTTTCATTCAATGCGCCTTTGGGAGCTTGTCCAGTATGTGGTGGCTTAGGTATCACATTGGAAGTTGATATTGATCGCGTTGTGCCTGATCAGAGTAAGACTTTAGCTGAAGGAGCAATTGACGCTTGGAACCCAATTTCTTCATCATATTATCCTGAAATGCTTCGTCAATTTGCCGATTCAAGGAACATTCCAATGGATGTACCTTTTGAAGAGTTAACGGATGAACAGCGTGAACTTATTTTATATGGATCAGGAGAAAAAACATTTCATTTCCATTATGAAAATGATTTTGGTGGTGTGCGTGACGTTGACGTTGTCTTTGAAGGTGTGATGAATAACATTAACCGGCGTTATCGTGAATCAAATTCTGATTTTACACGTGAGCAAATGCGTAGCTATATGGATGAATTACCATGTCAAGCATGTCATGGCTATCGGTTAAATGAGGGCGCATTGTCTGTGAAAATTGGTGGTCAAAATATTGGTCAGATTTCTGAACAATCAGTAGACCATGAACTATCATTTTTTGAACAATTGTCATTTGGGCAACAGGATCAAGAAGTTGCAGCACCAATTGTTAAGGAGATTAAAGATCGATTACGTTTCTTGAAAAACGTTGGGCTAGAATATTTGACGTTGTCACGTTCGGCTCGAACTTTGTCAGGTGGTGAAGCACAACGAATTCGTTTAGCAACACAAATCGGATCAAATTTGTCTGGTGTTATGTATGTTCTTGATGAACCATCAATTGGATTACATCAGCGCGATAATGATCGCTTGATTCATTCGTTGCATCAAATGCGTGACTTAGGCAATACATTGATTGTGGTCGAACATGATGAAGATACCATGCGTGCAGCTGATTACATTATTGACGTGGGACCTGGTGCTGGTGAACATGGTGGTGAAATTATGGCTACCGGGACACCGGTTGAAATTGAAGAAAATCCACAGTCGTTAACGGGACAGTACCTTGCTGGGAAAAAATTTATTCCAGTGCCAGAAACACGTCGTCCAGGTAATGGACAGAAGATTACGATTTCAGGAGCTGCCGAAAACAATCTAAAAAATATTAAAGTTGATTTCCCATTAGGTAAGTTTACCGTAGTGACTGGGGTATCAGGATCAGGTAAGTCAACCTTAGTTAATACGATCCTTAAACGGGCGTTGAAAATGGAACTTAATCATAATTCGGAGAAACCTGGTAAGTACCGTAAAATAACGGGTTATGAAAATATTGATAAAATTGTTGATATTGACCAGAGCCCAATTGGTCGTACACCACGCTCAAATCCAGCGACCTACACAGGGGTCTTTGACGACATTCGAGAACTATTTGCTCAGACAAACGAAGCCAAAATGCGCGGATACAAGAAAGGACGCTTTTCATTTAATACGAAAGGTGGTCGGTGTGAAGCATGTAAAGGCGATGGCGTTATTAAAATTGAAATGAACTTTTTGCCAGATGTATATGTGACTTGTGAAGTTTGTGGTGGTACCCGTTATAATTCTGAAACTCTTGAAGTGACTTATCGTGGCTTAACAATTGCGGATGTATTGAACTTAACTGCGGAGCAAGCGGTCGACTTTTTCGCTGCTATTCCAAAAATTCACCGTAAGTTGCAAACAATGGTTGATGTGGGTCTAGGATATGTGAAGTTGGGTCAATCCGCAACAACCTTGTCAGGTGGTGAGGCACAACGAATGAAGTTGGCATCTGAATTGCAACGTCGATCAACAGGGAAAACATTCTATATACTAGATGAGCCAACAACAGGTTTGCACGTGGCAGATATTTCTAGGTTGTTAGAGGTTCTGCAACGGCTTGTTGATGGTGGTAATTCAGTCTTGATTATTGAACATAATTTAGATGTCATCAAAACAGCTGATTGGTTGATTGATATGGGTCCCGAAGGTGGTGAAGGCGGTGGTAATGTCTTGGTAACAGGAACGCCAGAAAAAATTGCTGCAACTCCAACTTCATACACTGGACAATATTTAGGGCCAATTATGGTTCGAGATCGGCAACGAGCAAAAGAAATAAATTAGGTCTGACTTGCAATTTTATCACGAAGTATTATACTTATATTTTGTAAGTTAAATTCAATGTATTGAGAGGTAACAATCATGGCAGAGAAGTTAGATGTTGCGTCAGCTAGACGTAAAATGAAGAGTCCTAATATCAAAACTCGTAAGCGTGCATTGAAAGCACTGCACGAAGCAAGTCGACAAACAACTAAAAAATAGCAGTATTTGACTGGTTCTCAAGGTTTGGGAACCAGTTTTTTCATTAATGAGAATACCCGGGTGTATCTTAAAAATGATACAATGGACAAGATAAATTAAGAGGAGGATAACCAGATGGACAAAAAAGAATTAGTTATAGTCACTGGTATGAGTGGAGCTGGCAAAACGGTTGCCATTCAGGCATTTGAAGATCTTGGTTATTTTACAGTTCAGAATTTACCACCTGCAATGTTACCAAAATTTTGGCAAATGATTTCAGATGAAGAAAATATCCAACGTGCAGCAGTCATGATTGATTTACGATCACAAAGTTTTTTTGCTGACTTAGATCACGAAGTTCGGGAACTAAGAAAAAACAGTTATGACAAGTATGATTTGAAAATTGTTTATATCGATGCTTCTGATGGTGAACTAGTTGCCCGTTATAAAGAAACACGACGCTCACATCCCTTATCTGGGGAAGGTGGTACCTTATATGGTATCCAATTAGAGCGCGAGAAACTGGCGAAAATTCGTGACTTAGCCAGTGAAATCATTCATACTGACGATTACGCACCACGACAATTACGAAATTATATTCAAGCGCACTTTGGTTCAGAAACTGACCAGGCAGGAACGTTTTCAATTCAGGTCATGAGCTTTGGCTTTAAATATGGTATTGCGGTTGATGCCGATTTAGTCTTTGATGTGAGATTTTTGCCTAATCCTTATTACCAAGAAGATTTGCGGCAACTAACAGGTTTAGATAAAGCAGTAGCTGACTATGTTTGGCGCACAGATGATGCAAAGGAATTTTATGAACGCATTAGTGAGCAAATAAAGTGGCTACTACCAAAATATAAAGCCGAGGGAAAGAGTACTTTGACTGTGGCATTTGGTTGTACTGGGGGTCAACATCGCTCGGTTGCTTTTGCACATCGTTTGCATGAAGATTTAGCGAAGAATTGGGTTGTCAATGAGCGACACCGTGATATCGAACGCCGAAAGGAGAGTAGTAACCGATCATGACAGAAAAATATACAGTTAAACGTGTCCCTAAAATCGTTGTGATTGGTGGTGGTTCCGGTCAACCCGTTGTTTTAAATGGATTGAAAAAATATGATAGTGATTTAACGGCAATTATCACAGTTGCTGATGATGGTGGTTCGTCTGGCACCTTACGTGATTATCTAAAAATGGTACCGCCTGGAGATATTAGGAATGTGATTGCGACATTGTCAAATTTACCAGCCAGTTTAATTGATATCTTCCAATATCGTTTTAAGCCAGAAGATGATATGCTGGCACATCACTCCTTAGGAAATTTGATTATTGCGGCAATGGCTGAAAAAGAACATGATATTTTTGATGGGATACAGTTATTAACAAAAATCATGCAAGTTCAAGGTCATGTATATCCAGTTGCTAATGAACCACTAGTACTACATGCTGCTTTTTCGGATGGCACCAAACTAGCAGGCGAGGCTGAAATAACAGCAGCACATAAGGCGATTGACCATATTTGGGTGACGTCTCAAGAAACATCTGCTGCACATACTGTACAATCACCTAGTCAAGTTGTGAATGCTATTTTAGAGGCTGATATTGTGGTGCTTGGACCAGGCAGTTTATTTACTAGCGTGTTGCCTAATTTAATGGTACCGAATGTTGCCGAGGCGTTACGAGCAACGCGTGCTAAGGTAGTGTACATTGCGAATATTATGACCCAAAAAGGTGAGACAGATAATTTTACGGATGCGGATCATGTTGAGGCGATTAATAAGCATGTCGGAGAACGCATTGTTGATGCCGTGATCATGAATACTGGCACAGTGCCTGAGGATTATATTGATTGGCAACGTTGGAATGAGATTTCATACCAGGTACATTCAGATCCAGAGGCTGTGCAAGCACTGGGAGCTGAGCCAGTTTTGGGTGACTTACTAGCCTTGCGTGATGATGGTGCATTCCATGATGGGGATGCGGTCGCACAATTAATTATGCAATTAGTGAAAAAACAATAGAAAAAATGAATGAGGAGGTGGCGATAATGTCATTTGCAAGTGACGTTAAAAAAGAATTAACCACCTTAGAAATTAGCAATCCAGATAATGCTAAAGCTGAATTGTCAGCTTTGTTACGTATGAATGGTTCGCTGGGACTAACAAATCAACATTTTACGCTCAATGTGCAAACTGAAAATGCGGCAACTGCGCG
This sequence comes from Weissella paramesenteroides ATCC 33313, assembly GCF_000160575.1. GTDB lineage: Bacteria > Bacillota > Bacilli > Lactobacillales > Lactobacillaceae > Weissella > Weissella paramesenteroides. Next base: position 140,626 of record NZ_GG697129.1, on the reverse strand, counting down.
ACGAATATTAGGATTATTGCAGCAATTCTATCGTTTGCCATCAGAAATATCTGTACGCCGTCAAATGAAATTAAAGAAAAACAATTTGTATGTTGTTCGTATTACGCAAGGTGTTAGTGAATTACTTGATGACTTACACATCTTCGAAGATTTTGAACTATTGCCCACTGTACCTGATGAATGGTTAGAGCCAGAAGGTAAAGCCCGTTCATATTTACGGGGCGCTTTTTTGGCGGCAGGATCCGTTAATAATCCAGAAACTAGTCGCTATCATTTGGAAATATACTCTTTATATGAAGAACAAGCGACACAATTAGCGAACTTGATGAATCGTTTTGATTTGAATGCGAAGGTGGTTGAACGTCGCTCAGGCTTTATCGTATATCTAAAAGAAGCAGAAAAGATTGGCGATATGATGAAGGTGATTGGTGCAACAAATGCGATGTTCCGTATGGAAGACGTGCGTATCATTCGTGATATGCGCAATTCCGTCAATCGATTAGTAAATGCTGAAAATGCAAATTTGGATAAGACGGTTAATGCAAGTCAAAAACAAATTGATGACATTTTGTTTTTGGATGAGGAAATTGGTCTGGGACGTCTGCCTGAAAAGCTACGTGAAATTGCTGAAGTTCGTTTGGCTCACCGTGAAGAACCGTTATCTGCACTTGGACAATATGTCCCGTCTGGCGAGATTTCGAAATCAGGTGTCAATCATCGTTTGCGAAAGTTGACAAAAATGGCTGATGAAATTAGGGATACTGGACAAATTCCGAAAGAGATCCAAAGAGGATAGTGTAATTAGTTAAATAAAGTTTGACCATTCTTGACGAAATGATAAAATGATATTATGTTCTTGAGTTTGAACACTAGGAGGAAATAAAAAATGACACCAATTCCATATGTTATTGAGCAATCATCACATGGTGAGCGTTCTTATGATATTTTTTCACGTTTGTTAATTGACCGTATTATCATGGTTAATGGTGAAATTGAATCACAAATGGCAACGGCAATTATTGCACAGTTGTTATTCTTAGATGCCCAAGATCCAGATAAGGACATTTATATGTATATTAACTCTCCAGGTGGGGAAGTTAACGCCGGTATGGCAATTTACGATACCATGAATTTCATTAGTGCCGATGTGCAAACAATTACGATTGGATTAGCAGCATCAATGGCTTCTGTACTAGCTTCTTCAGGAGCTAAAGGCAAGCGCTTTATCTTGCCTAACTCACAGTTTATGATTCACCAACCATCAGGTGGTGCACAAGGACAACAAACTGAGATTGCCATTGCCGCTGAAGAAATTTTGAAGACGCGTAAGAAGTTGAATCAAATTTTGGCAGATAATACTGGTAAGCCATTTGAAGAAGTTGAAAAAGATACTGAGCGTGATCACTGGTTGGATGCTGAAGAGTCACTTGAATATGGTTTGATTGACAAAATTATGACTAGTGCTAAGGATAAAGCATAGAAAATTTTGCTCTTGAAATAAAATTTAATGTTGACAAAGAGGACTTTTACCCTGTTTTTTAAAAGGGTTAGGCCCTCTTTTTTCACAAAGTTTAAGTAAGCGCTTTCTTTGTTGACAGAACAGTCATTTACACCGTATTATTGTAATTGGGAAGTGCTTTGATATCAAAAGTTAATACTTCCTTATTGTGAACCTGTGCACATTGTGTAAGCGCTTTAAATTAAAAATATATATTATAGTTTAACTAGAAATAAAGTGATTTGTCCCATATTGAAACGCCAAATTTGAAGATTTTGTGTTTATTATGTTGAATATTTCACAAATGTATTTATAATTAAGAGTGTTAAGACATGCTTTGGAGGAAAAGAACAATGAAAATTTTTGCATATGGTATTCGAGAAGATGAGCAAGCCGCACTACGTGAGTGGATGTCAAACCACCCAGAAGTAGAAGTAGACTTTACTGATAAGTTATTGGATCCAGAAACTGCTAAGTTAGCTGAAGGCGCAGATGCAGTTGATGTTTACCAACAACTATCATACACACCTGAAACGTTGACCGCTTTGCATGAATTGGGCATTAATAAAATGTCACTACGTAACGTAGGTACAGATAACATTGACTTTGAGACTGCTCGTCGTTTCGACTTCTCAATCTCAAACGTTGCTGTTTATTCACCTAATGCGATTGCTGAACACGCAGCTATTCAAGGGGCACGCGTGCTACGTCAAACAAAAGCATTAGATAACAAGATTGCTAACCATGACTTGCGTTGGGCACCAACAATTGGTCGTGAGGTTCGCATGCAAACATTCGGAATTATCGGTACTGGACACATTGGTCGTGTGTTGATCGACATCTTGAAGGGCTTCGGAGCTAAAATCGTTGCTTATGATGTATACCGTAACCCTGAGCTTGAAGCAGAAGGTATTTACGTTGATACATTAGATGAATTATACGCACAAGCTGATGCGATTTCACTTCATGTACCAAGTTTGCCAGAAAACTACCACATGATTAATGCAGAGTCAATTGCAAAGATGAAGGATGATGTTGTATTGATCAACGTTTCTCGTGGTGATTTGATGGATATTGATGCTGTTATCGATGGTTTGAATTCAGGTAAGATCTTTGGTCTTGCAATGGATGTTTATGAGAACGAAGTTGGCTTGTTTAACAGTGACTGGTCAGGTAAAGAATTCCCAGATGCTAAGATTGCAGATTTAATTGCTCGCGACAATGTTTTGGTAACACCTCACACAGCCTTCTATACAACTAAGGCTGTCTATGAGATGGTTACACAATCAATGGATGCCTCACTTGCCTTTATTAAGGGTGAAGAGACACCAAACCAAGTTAAGTATTAATCATTAGTTTTACAGTAATGATTGTGGGATTTTGTTACTGTGAGTGGGTATGTGGCATAGTCACATTAGAAAGGTAATTGAATATTATGGCTAGTGCAGTTTTTGACGGTTCGTACGAACTAAAGTTTAAAGATTTTTTCTTTAAGGTGTTGTCTGGTTCTGCTCAAGGTATTTTGATTGGTGTTTTGCCATCAGCTGTTTTGAAGTACGTTATTCGTCCGTTTGTACAAAGTGGAATGGGTTGGGCTGTTGACCTGAGTGCGATTTTGACGTTATTCTCATCACTTATTCCAATGTTGATTGGTTTGGCAATTGCCATGCAATTTAACATGAAGTCACTAGACGTTGGTGTTATGGCAATTGCTGTTGGCGTTGCCTGCGGATCAATCAAGTGGGCTTCAGTGCCAGCAGGATTTAAGAATCCGATAACTGGTGTCACTACTACATCTCCAAGTACAGTATATATGGCAGCTGGAGCTGGAGATGTTATCAACGCAATGATCGTTGCGGCAATCGGAGTTCTTGTTATTTGGCTAATTGCTAAATATCTAGGAGGATTTGGTTCATTAGCTATTATCTTAAGCCCTATTGTTGTCGGTGGTGGCGTTGGCTTAATTGGTAAGGAAATCGCACCTTATGTTGGTGAGGTAACTACTTGGATTGGTAAGATGGTGCAATTAGCAACTGATTTGCAACCATTACCAATGACAATTATTATTGCGATGGCTTTCGCGGTTATTATTGTTACACCTGTTTCAACAGTTGGTATTGCTTTAGCAATTACATTGTCAGGATTAGGTTCTGCAGCCGCTGGTGTCGGTATCGTTGCAACAACTGTTGTGCTATTAGTTAACTCAATTCGTGTTAACAAAGTTGGAACAACTGTTGCCATTTTCTTAGGTGCCATGAAGGGAATGATGCCTTCAGTATTTAAGAAGCCAGTTATGTTATTCTCATTTATGGTTGCTGCTGCAATTTCAGCATTGCCAATTAGTTTCTTGAATGTTCAAGGAACACCAACGTCAGCCGGATTTGGTTGGATCGGATTTGTTTCACCAATTCAGTCTGTTGTCCGTGACGTTGCCGATAAAGCATTCCAAACGAATACAATTGGTGTTATCCCAGCTATCTTGGTTTGGGCAATCGTGCCAATCATCGCTGGAATTGTTGTTGACTTGTTATTTACCAAGGTATTTAAGTTATACAAGCCAGAAGACTTTAAGCAAGAAATTTAATATGATAATCAAGTAAACACATGCTAATAATTATTAGCGTGTGTTTTTTATATAATAGAGCTAAAAGTCTGAAGTTTCGATGACACGCAGTTTATAATCTTTGTGAGAGGTATTAAAGGCGTGATTTAAGCGTTAATGACGGTAGGGTGGTATTATTTACAGTAAGTTGAAGAAAGGTCTTAAAAGTGGGTAAAATAAAAAAACAGGGAATGGTTAGAACCATTCTCTGTCTTAATAATCGTTTATTTTTATCTATTTTAAAATAGATTAATAAATGAGCTTACTTAGGTGAAACAACTTGCTTACCATTGTAAGTGCCATCAGCAGCAACGTGGTGGTTACGTACGTAAACACCATTTTCGTTCATGTGAATAGCTGGCGTCTTTAATCCGCCTTGACCGCCGCGACGAGTGCGCTTTGCGTGCTTTGAAACTTTACGTGCAGGAACTGCCATAGTTATATCCTCCCTTACACCGCCGTGTTAGAAAGAAGGCAGTGTGTAATAATCTAATTTTTTCAACTGTTCTAAATTACATTATTTTTAGCTGTTTGTCAAGCCATACCCTTTTTGTATAAGGATTATCCATGAAATAAAAGACTGATAATAACTTTACTTTTTATGAGGCTAGATAGATAATTAGGTGTACCAAAAAACAAGGAGGCATATTTACTGATGGTGTTATTTTCAGTAGAGGATCCGTTGCAGCAAAGTGATGGTCCAAGTTTGGCGGTTTTACTAGCTAAGAATTTGGGTGGATTAAACAGGCTGATGATCGGGGAATTTATCGGTAAACGTCAAAACAGTCAATATGCTTGATTGTTTTGACGATCATATATGAATAGGAGTGTATAGATGGCATTAGGAAAACAATTCAAACATATTCTTGTAGCTGTTGATGATTCAAATCTTGGCCAAATGGCCTTAGTTAACGGTATTCATCAAGCAAGAGAGGACAATGCAAAGTTAACGATTATTTCTATTTTTGAAAAGGGTCAATTAAATGTTTTTGACTTTTTCTCAAAAGAGAGTACGACGGCAGCTGAAGATGATGTGCAACGTGCTTTAAAGCGGTATCGTGAAATGGCACTTGAAAACGGTGTGACTGATGTGGACACACGTATTGCTGAAGGTAAGCCGGGGGAAGTCATTGTAAAGGATGTTATTCCAGCAGTTAAACCAGATATGGTTGTGATTGGTTCTCATTCACAGCAAGGTACTGAAAAGTATTTTGGTTCGCAATCAAGTTACGTGGCAAATAATGCACCAGTAACGGTCATGATTGTTCGCTAATAATAAAATAAATTCATTAGAGATTGGCAATTCGCGTGCTAATCTCTTTTTTTAAAAAAATTAGTCTGAAAGAGTATTGCTTATTTTATAAAATATAACTTATAGTACGAAAATACTCTTTTGGAGAAGAAAAATGCCTTTAGTAGCAAAATACATTAATGCTTATTTATCAACTATAAAATACTTAAATGAAATGGTAGCGGTTCCGGCTGCACAGTATGATTTGTCCTTTGAACAATATTTAATTATGCAAGGTATTGCGCAGCATGATGGATTAACGTTGACCGATATTGTGGCAAAGCGTCAAGTTACACGGGCCGCAGTTTCACGACAAATTCGAATGTTGTTGCGAAAACAATATATTTGGCAGGAAGCAGATGTGACTGACCGTCGCCGAATGCTATTGCATTTAACGAAACGTGGGCAAGAAGTCGAGCGGGAGCTAACAGACCGTATTGAATGTCGTTTTGATAGTTGGTTAATTTCACTAGGTGAAGAGCGAGCAACAGAAATACTCAAATATATGATTAAATTTGATGAAAAAGCACTGACAAAAAATATAATGCAACACTATTGACAGTAGTTTTTGAAAACATTTTTGATTTGTGTTTTAAAAAATACTTTTTCATATTATTGGGCTTGTATTTGTTTAGGGTATGTTGTATGATGGAATAGTTGTTTTTGGGCATTAGCCAAGCGGTAAGGCAATGGTTTCTGGTGCCATCATGCACTGGTTCGAATCCAGTATGCCCAGTTTACAGATGCGGAAAGCGTTAGTCATTTTTTTAAAATGTCTAACGCTTTTTTGCATGTTGAAAAAATTTAAATAAAATATCGTTAAGTGTGTAAGCGTTATATTGTCATATACCGTAAGGATTGTGAAAATATGAACTAATATTCCTGCTGAATTGGTGCGGGTTTTTTACTACTAAATACGTTAAGAACGCGCTACAATGTAACCATTGATGCTTATTGCAATATATTTAAAGAGGTAGAGTACATGTCTGAAGAGAAGAAAACCGGTGCCGATTTAGTTGTCGACAGTTTAAACAACCATGGCGTTGACTTGGTGTTTGGAATTCCTGGGGCTAAGATTGATCGTTTGTTTGAAAAACTGGATCATCCAGCAGAGGGGAGCAAAGCACCTAAGTTGATTGTTACTCGTCATGAGCAAAATGCTGTGTTCATGGCACAAGCATTTTCACGTATCACTGGTAAGACCGGTGTCGTTGCTGTTACTTCAGGTCCAGGTGTGGGTAACTTGGCTTCTGGATTGATGACAGCAACTGCTGAAAATGATCCTGTATTGGCGATTGGTGGTCAAGTACAGCGTAAGGATTTGTATCGATTAACGCATCAAAGTACGCCTTCAGCAACTTTATTTGCGCCAATTACAAATTACTCAGTTGAAATTCAAGATCCAAATAATATTTCAGAAATCATTTCTAATGCCTTCGCTGCTGCAAATGGTCCTAAACCAGGGGCAGCCTTCGTTTCATTGCCACAAGATGTTGATGAAGCTGAAGTTACTATTGATGCATTACCTGCTGTTAAGCCAGCGACATTTGGTGCGGCAGCTACTGATGACATTGCTTGGTTAGCTGAGCAAGTTAAGACTGCGGAGTTACCAGTTTTGTTAGTTGGTGCTCGCGGATCAGATGATGCAACAACTGACGCATTGCATGCATTGCTAGAACAAACAACTTTGCCAGTTGTGGAAACATACCAAGGTGCTGGTGTCATCTCTCGTGAATTAGAAGAGCAGACATTCTTTGGTCGTATTGGGTTCTTCCGTAATCAGGTTGGTGACCGTTTATTGGCACAATCTGATTTGGTTATTACAGTTGGATATGATGCCATTGAATATGAACCACGTAACTGGAACAAGAATGCTAACCTACGGATTGCAGCGATTGACACACAAGCCGTTCAAATTGATAACCACTTTACGCCTGAACGCCAATTGGTTGGTACATTGGCAGACACATTAAGTGCTTTGAAAGAGCAAATTAAGGGTTATGAATTGCCTGCAAAGTCTCAAGATACGTTGGCAGCATTAAAGGCTGATTTACGTGCAGCAGCAGAACCAACTTATACACCTGCTCAACCAGATTTGAATCACCCATTGAGTATTATTAAGTCATTGCAAGCGCACATGACAGATGAAATGACCTTATCATCAGATATTGGTTCACACTATTTGTGGTTAGGACGTCACTTTAAGTCATACGTTCCTCGTCACTTCTTGATTTCAAATGGTATGCAAACCTTAGGTGTTGGATTACCATGGGCTATGGCTGCTGCAATGGTTCGTCCAAATGCTAAGTCAGTTTCTGTATCTGGTGATGGTGGTTTCTTCTTCTCAGGAATGGAATTGGCCACAGCTGTTCAATTGAAGCTAAATACAGTTCATATCGTTTGGCAAGATAATTATCACTATGATATGGTTAAATTCCAAGAAGAAGTGAAATACGGTGGTGAATCAGCTGGTGTCAAGTTCTCTGATATCGATATTGTTAAATTTGCTGAATCAGCTGGGGCTAAAGGATTGCGTGTAGATACACCTGATCAATTGGATGCCGTGTTGGATGAAGCATTTGCAACTGAAGGACCAGTTGTTGTTGAGATTCCAGTAGATTACTCACATAATTATGAATTGATGTCACAATTAATTGATGACGCAGAATAAAAAATAAAAGCGTCCAGATTTCTGGACGTTTTTTCTTGAGAAAAGGAAAGGAAGCAGAGAAATGTCGACGGTATATCAACATAGTACATTAGCAGCTTTAATGGGCAAGGTTCTTGGAGGTTCAGCAACCTTGGCCGAGCTAAAAGAACATGGGGATACAGGAATTGGTACATTTGATGGTCTTGATGGTGAAATGATCATGGCAAATGGTGAGGTTTATTATATGGATGGTGAAGGAACTATTCATCATGTGACTGATATGGCAAAAACGGTACCATTTGCAACAGTACACCATGCTAGTGATTCTTCAGAAAAAGTGAAGTTTAGTGCTGGTAATATGAAAGAAATGGTCTCATTGATTGATGATCGTGAACTGGAAAACACATTTTCTGGTGTTATTTTGCAAGGTAGCTTTGCTTATATGAAAGTTCGTTCGGCACCGAAATCGGAACGCCCCTATCCATCATTGTCTGAAATTACAAAAACACAACGTGAATTTGAAGAAACAAATATTAGTGGTACATTGATTGGTTATTATTCACCAGAGCTGTACCAAGGAACTGTTGCAGCTGGATGGCACGTGCATTTTCTAAGTGATGATCGTACCTTTGGTGGTCACGTTCTTGGTTTTGATGCTGATAAGCTTGAGGGAGATTTAACGATCTTTGATAATTATGAATTGCATCTACCAATTGATAATAAAGAATTCCGTGAACACCATGTTGATATGGATGGCCTAAAAGAAGGGGTTGCCGCAGCAGAGGGATCACAAGATTAATCATTATTTAGCGATAACAATACTCAAATGTGTTGTTATCGCTATTTTTTGGCGTTCATAGTATGATGTACGTAAAGAAATTTCAATATTTATCATTGAGGGAGTATGAATATGACAGAATTAATGAAGGCGGTCGTTACAACAATTGACGAAAATGAACCATTGTCGGAAAAGAACGTACCATTACCTAGTGTTGGCAACTATGATGTTCTTGTGAAGGTGGCTGCTACTAGTGTTAATCCAGTTGATGTTAAACAGCTTGAGTTAGCTATGGCAGCAAAAGAAGAGCGTGTTCTTGGCTTTGATGCCGTAGGTGCAGTGGTTTCAATTGGTAGTGAGGTGAAAAAGTACAAAGTTGGTGACCGGGTCTTTTTTGCAGGCGAACTAGGTCGTACCGGATCTAATGCTGAGTATGAAGCAGTTAATGAGAACTTAATTGCTAAAGCACCAGATAATTTATCGGATGTCGAAGCAGCCGCATTACCTTTAACATTTTTAACGGCTTATGAAATGCTTGCTGATAAATTTGGCATTAAGATGACAGCTGGGTCTGCAACTGGTAAGGCACTACTTATTATTAACGGTGCCGGTGGTGTAGGTTCGATTATGATTCAATTAGCTAAGTGGTTAGGAATGACTGTGATCGCTAGTGCTTCACGTGATGAGACGATTGAATGGGTGCAACAATTGGGCGCTGATTTTGTCGTTAATCATCGTAAAGATTATGTGGCTGAAGTGAAACGCTTAGGATTCGATGAAGTCCCTTATATTGCTGTGCTGCATTCGCTTGATCAACATTTTGAGGCAGTAGCAGAGTTGGTTGGTCCTTATGGCCATATTGGGGCCATTGTACAATCGACACAACCTTTGCCAGTAGGTCTAATTAAAAACAAGGCAGCATCGTTAGATTGGGAATTTATGTTTGCAAAAACGAATGCTCGCCAAGATATTGCCAGTCAAGGGGACGCTCTGGAATTATTGTCAAATCTAGTCACGTCAGGAGTTGTTAAATCAACCATTTCACAAACGCTTGATGGGCTATCAGTCGCCACCATAGAGGATGCACAACAAAAAGTTTCTGCTGGTAATATGTTGGGCAAATTAGTTATTAAATATTAATCAATGAACAAAATAATGATAGAGAATGAATTTTTAATGTAAACTAAAATTCATTCTTTTTTTGTCTAAAAAACGATAAAAAACATTTGCACTCTCAGTGTTAGAGTGCTAATATAGATAATGTAAGCAAGGTCAATAAAGGTCAAAAGAGAGTCAATGTTGACCTACTGGGAGTAATGAATATAAAAAAGATTGTAAGGAGGCCGTAATTATGGCACAAGATCCATTTGGTTTTTCAAGTTTTGATGATATTTTTCGTATGATGAACAATGAAGCAGCAAGGACACAACAAGCACAGCGTTCACAGCAAGGACCGCGTACACAGATGGGACGTGGGAACGGTGGAAACGATAGCGGACAAGGCAATGGTTTACTTGACCAATATGGTATTAACCTAACGGAGATGGCACGCAAGGGCAAGTTTGATCCGGTGATTGGTCGTGATGATGAAATTGCACGTGTTATTGAAGTACTAAATCGTCGTACTAAGAATAATCCAGTTTTGATTGGAGAAGCTGGTGTTGGAAAGACGGCGGTTGTTGAAGGATTAGCACAGGCAATCGTCAATGCTAAAGTACCAGGCAAGTTACAAGGTAAGGAAGTTATTCGATTGGATGTGGTATCACTTGTTCAAGGAACGGGTGTACGTGGACAATTCGAAGAGCGTATGCAACAATTGATGGACGAAGTTTCGAAGCGTGAAGATGTTATCCTCTTTATTGATGAAATTCATGAAATTATGGGTGCCGGAACTGCTGGTGAAGGTTCAATGGACGCAGGTAACATTTTAAAGCCAGCGTTAGCTCGTGGTGAATTCCAATTAATTGGAGCAACTACATTAAATGAATACCGTAAGATTGAGAAGGATGCAGCGATTGCTCGTCGATTCCAAACAGTTCAAGTTGATGAACCTTCAACAGACGAAGCACTGCAAATTTTAAAGGGTATTCGTTCACGATATGAGGATTATCACAAGGTTAAGTATGCGGATGAAGCGTTAGAAGCCGCCGTGAACCTTTCAAATCGATACATCTCAGATCGTTTCTTGCCTGATAAGGCGATTGATTTAATTGATGAGGCAGGTTCGAAAAAGAATTTGTCCGTAAAAATTGCAGATCCGAAGGAATTGGAAAATAAAATTCACTCAACAGAAGCGCAAAAGCAATCTGCAATCGAACGTGAAGATTATGAAAAAGCAAGTCAATTACGTGATCAGGTAAATAATTTAGAGTTACAGCTACAAGCTGTTAAGCAACAGGCGCCACAAAATGAAGCAGCCCAAACGGTAACGGTGGGGGATATTCAAAAAATCGTTGAAGAGAAAACAGGTATTCCGGTTGGTGAACTAGCTGAGTCAGAGCAAACACAGTTACGTCATTTAGGTGATAATTTAGCAGAGCATGTGATTGGTCAAGATGAGGCAACAGAAAAGATTGCACGTGCTATTCGTCGTAATCGTGTTGGCTTTAATAAAACGGGACGACCAATTGGTAGTTTCTTGTTTGTTGGACCTACAGGTGTTGGAAAGACTGAAACAGCAAAGCAATTGGCAAAAGAATTATTCGGCACAACTGATAGTATGATTCGTTTCGATATGTCAGAGTATATGGAAAAGCATTCTGTCTCAAAGTTGATTGGTGCTCCGGCAGGGTACGTCGGTTATGAAGAGGCTGGTCAATTGACAGAAGCAGTTCGCCGGCGCCCATACTCATTGATTTTGTTAGATGAGGTTGAAAAAGCACATCCAGATGTTATGAATATGTTCCTACAAATTCTTGATGATGGTCGTCTAACAGATGCACAAGGTCATATTGTTTCATTCAAAGATACAATTATTATTATGACATCGAATGCTGGTACCGGAGTTAAGGATACTAAGGTTGGCTTTGATCCAGAAAATAAGCATGGTTCATCACAACTATTAGAGCGTCTAGCACCATACTTTAAGCCCGAGTTCTTGAACCGTTTTGATGGTATTGTTGAATTCAATGCGTTATCTAAAGAAAATCTGTTGAAGATTGTTGATTTAATGATTACTGACATGAATGCGGCAATTGCAGAAAAAGGACTGCACATTGATGTTACTAGTGATGTTAAGCAAAAGATCGTTGATTTGGGATATAATCCAGAAATGGGAGCAAGACCACTACGTCGTGTTATTCAAGAACAATTAGAAGATCAAATTGCAGACTTTTATCTCGATAATCCAGATATTAAGCAATTAACCACTAAGCTAGTGGATGACAATATCCAGATTGAAGATGGCACAAAAAGTACCCTATAAAATTCATAATATGTTTAAAAAAAGATAAATATCATATAGACAGCGACTACAAACGCTGTCTTTTTTTGTACAATGACAAGGTCGTTGAAATTTTTTGAGTGGGTAAAGTGCATAAATTAAAGCAGAAATTAAGCTTTTTGTGTTGTGTAACATAAATGAAACATTAAATGCAACTTTTTGAAAAGTCTCTAACGTACAATAGTGCTTGTAGTAAAAATAAAGAAAATCTTAAGAAATGTTCTCGTGGGCAAATCTTATTTAATATATAGACAACAAATAATTAGTTTGAAGGGGTACTTAATATGCACGCATCTGTAAAAAATACGCTATTAGCAACCGCCGGAGCTGCAGCTGCATTGGCTGGAAGTTCAGTTGTTGCTTCAGCTGACTCTATTACTGTTAAATCTGGAGATACGCTATATGCTTTAGCAGCCGCACATCACGTGACTGTTGACGAATTAGTTTCAGCAAACAAGATTGCTAACGCAAATCTAATCCTTACTGGTCAAAAGATTGAATTACCAGGTTCATCAGCAACGTCAGCTCAATCAACAGCATCTTCAGCTGCAACAAAGCCAGCCGCAAAGGGAACATCATACACTGTAAAGTCTGGTGACACTTTGTGGGCAATTGCTAATGCTAATGGTTTGACTTTGTCAGAATTGTTGTCAGCTAACCAAGGTTTGCAAGCTTCATCAATTATCTATGTTGGTGATTCAATCAACCTTACTGCTTCAGCAACTCAAGCAAGTAGTGCCCCAGTAGCAAGTTCAGCAGCTGCAACGTCAACAGCAAATGCATCATTAGCTGCAGCAAGTTCAGCAGCCGCACAATCAGCTGCAACATCAGCAGCAAATGCATCATTAGCTGCAGCAAGCTCAGCAGCCGCACAATCAGCTGCAACATCAGCAGCAAACGCATCATTGGCCGCAGCTAACTCAGCTGCTGCACAATCAGCTGCAACGTCAGCAGCAAATGCATCATTGGCCGCAGCTAACTCAGCTGCTGCACAATCAGCTGCAACGTCAGCAGCAAATGCAGCAGCCGCACAATCAGCTGCAACGTCAGCAGCAAACGCATCATTGGCCGCAGCAAGCTCAGCAGCCGCACAATCAGCTGCAACGTCAGCAGCAAACGCGTCATTGGCTGCAGCAAGTTCAGCAGCAGCTCAACCACAAAAGGTTGCAACTTCTACAGCAAGTAACAATGTTGTTTCAGCAGATACAACTGGTAACACCTATCCATATGGACAATGCACGTGGTACGTTAAGGGTGATTTAAGCTGGGTCGGTAATCACTGGGGTAATGCTTCAGCATGGCCATCATCAGCAACTGCAGCTGGTCATACTGTAAATAGTACAGCGTCAGTTGGAGCTGTAGCATATTTCGCACCTGGTGTTGGTGGCGCTAGCGCTTACGGTCATGTTGCTGTTGTTGATTCTGTAAATTCAGATGGTACGATCACAATTTCAGAAGCAAACTATGCAGGTAAGTTGTACAATTCACGTACAATTTCTTTGTCATCAGTTTCAGGATTCATTCACCAATAAAAGCCATTATTTAAGGAGACTCGTTAGCGGGTCTTTTTTTATATAATTAAAGGAGTGAAAGACAAATGCCATTTAAGATTGAACCTGGACGGGTCGTTCATTTTAATGATTTTGATCAAGCTGATGCAGAGATTTTATTTGAGCCACCAGTTGCAGATAAACCAGTACAAATTACTGCTTCTAATTTTGCTCGTAAAACAACAGGAGCTCGTATTCAAAGAACAATGCTCCAAATGATTATGGAAAATATTTGTGAGCGTTTGACAGTGATTTTAGAAGAAGTACTTGATGTACCATATTTAAAGGATGGACAGAGTGTCGATAAAGGATTCGATACGGGTGGTTTAATTCAGTACATGTTTAACAAAGTCGTTGGTGTAGGGTTTCCACATGAAGTTGGTGAACAAATGAAATCTGTTACACAATTTCAGGTTTCTGAGGCCTTACCAGGTGATTTATTAGTCTGGGGAAGTGCGCTGTTGCCTACAACAGCCGGTATTTACATTGGCGGTGGTAAGTATGTGACAGTGGACGTATTTACAGAAAAAGTAACAATTAAGTCTATTTCAAGAAAATGGTTACCAGATTTTGTTGGTGCGATAAGGTAGTTAAAACAGTCATGAAGCCATTTTTCAGTTATAATAAGGACAGGAGGTTTCAATATGGAATTTACTTATGAACCTGGTCGCTTATTTCATGAAACTGATGGCATTGTTGATGCCGAAATATTATTTCCTGAAATTTTAGGTGGTGCAGTTTGGTCAATAGATCATACGTATGTTGATCCAGAACTTCGGGGACAAGGCATTGCAGGTCAAATGTTGGCAGAAGTCGTTGATCGTGCAACAAAGGCTAATGTACAATTAAAACCAGTATGTACTTACGCGCGACAAGCCTTTTTTAGAAATCCAGAATATCAAAAAATAGCTTATAAAGATTAAGTTTGTTTTGAAAGCACGCGTTATTTCGACGGGTGCTTTTTAATTTCCTTGAAATTAAGTTATACTTAGTCTTAAGTATTTATTTGAGAGGAATTGTGATGAAACGAGGATTTGCTGTCGTTAATAAGTATGCAAACGCTAATTTGAGTTTGCCAAGTCGAAGTACAGAACATGCTGCAGGATATGATTTTCAAGCAGCAGAGGACTTTATATTACCATCTATTTGGCGGATGCCATTTTTGAAAGTTTTATGGCAGATAAGACATAATGATGTCGTCACGTCTGAAAGTGACGAACAAGCATCAAAAATTATCAAGCCATTACTAGTACCAACTGGTATTAAAGCCTATATGGGTGATGATGAGTATTTGATGATTGCTAATCGTTCATCAAATCCGTTGAAGCGAGGATTAATTTTACCAAATGGGGTTGGCATCATTGATGCTGATTATGTTGATAATCCTAAAAATGAAGGTGAAATTTTTATTCAAATGATTAATTTTGGCCTACATGACGTGACAATTAAAAAGGGTGAACGGATTGGTCAAGGTATTTTTATGCCATTTCTGGTTACAGACGATGACCAAAAACAGATTAAAAAAACACGCCAGGGTGGCTTTGGTAGCTCTGGTATTAACTAAGGGGTGAATTATGGCAAAAACAAAAACCCAATTCGTTTGTTCAAATTGTGGTTTTGTCTCACAGCGATACATGGGACGATGTGCTAATTGTGGTGCATGGGGAACGTTTGTCGAAGAGGTTATGCAACCGGAAAAGGTGGATCGTAAGTCACGAATCAATCTAGCTGGCCAAGTAGCTAAGGTTGAACGATTGAATGAAATCAACATTGAAGAAACACCACGTATTAAGACAGATAATGAGGAATTTAACCGCGTGCTTGGTGGTGGCATTGTCCCCGGTTCCATGGTACTGATTGGTGGTGATCCTGGAATTGGAAAATCAACATTGTTACTACAGATTTCTGGTCAGCTAGCTAATATGGGAAATAAAGTCCTATATATTGCAGGTGAAGAGAGTGCGTCACAAATTAAATTACGTGCAGAACGATTAGGTGTTCGTGGCGATTCAGACTTTTTACTGTTCCCAGAGACAGACATGAAGCAAATCAGACAGGCAATTGATGAAGCCAAGCCAGAATTTGTTGTCATTGATTCGATACAAACAATGCAAGAGCCAGATATCAGTTCATCAGTTGGCTCAGTTGCCCAAATTCGTGAGACGACTGCAGAGTTATTGCAAATTGCAAAGACCAATAATATTACAATTTTTATTGTTGGTCATGTTACCAAAGAAGGTGCGATTGCCGGGCCAAAAATTTTAGAGCATATGGTCGATACTGTTCTATATTTTGAGGGTGACAATCAGCGAAGTTTTAGATTACTACGTGCCGTTAAAAATCGATTTGGATCAACCAATGAGTTAGGTGTCTTTGATATGCAACATGGCGGTTTAGTTGAAGTATCGAACCCATCAGATCTCTTTCTAGAAGAACGCCTGGCAGATGCGAGTGGCTCAGCAGTCGTTGTGGCCATGGAAGGCACACGACCAATTTTAGTTGAGGTCCAAGCATTGGTGACGCCAACCGTGTTCGGCAATGCACAACGGACAGCTTCAGGAATTGACCGAAATCGTGTATCATTGTTAATGGCAGTCTTAGAAAAGCGAGCTAACTTGTTGCTACAGAATCAAGATGCCTATGTACGAGCTGCCGGTGGTGTTAAACTTGATGAACCAGCAATTGACTTAGCTGTCGCAATTGCGATTGCTTCAAGCTACAATGATGTTGAGACACGATCAACAGATGCGTTTATTGGTGAGATTGGACTAACTGGTGAAGTTAGACGCGTACCTAATGTTGTTGAACGTGTAAATGAGGCAAAAAAGCTGGGATTTAAACGAGTTTTTGTTCCACAACATGTGTCAGAACAATTAGCAGGAATTGATGGCATTCAAATTATGCCAACTAAGACTTTGTCAGAGGCATTACAAAACGCATTGGGATAATGCAGAAAGGAGTATGATATGTTACGGAAACGAATTATTCAGGGAATTTTTTTACTTGCTGGTGGGGCAATTGCTATCACATTACTTCCAATAGTATGGCGTATTTTTAATTTAGCGGACCATGTATGGATTAATAACATTATTGTCAATTTTATTCTAGGTGCTATTATTTTTTATTTATTAAGTTTGCCACTATGGCGACCAGTTGATCAGATGATTCATCGTATTGAAAATTATTTGAACAAGCAATCGCCACTATTATTACTAATTGGTTCATTAACAACTTTAATTGGATTGGTTATTGCGGTTGTAATCACTGTGCCTTTACAGCATATGAACAACTTTTTCTTAAGTGGCGTGGTACCAGTTATCGTTATGGCATTACTGGGGTATTTAGGGTTCCGATTAGGTACGACAAGAATTGATGAATGGCGAAAATTGTTGCCAACGCTAACGGGACGAACAAAAAAGGTACGTCCACAAGATGAAATCAGTCGCGGCGATGTTTTGACGGAGGTTGAGACAAATTACCATCATTACAAAATTTTGGATACCAATATTTTGATAGATGGTCGTATCCTTGATCTTGTTAAAACTGGCTTTATTGAGGGAACGCTATTAGTACCAAACTTTGTACTTTATGAGCTACAGTATATTGCTGATGCAGGTGAATCATTAAAGCGGGTGCGTGGTCGTAGAGGACTTGATGTTCTAAATGAGTTACGTGAAAACAATAATGTGCCACTTGAAATGTGGGAAGGTGACTATGAAGATATTTCTGAAGTTGACGAGAAATTAATTCGTTTAGCAGAAGATATCAATGGTGTTTTAGTTACTAATGATTATAATTTGAACAAGGTTACCAAGTTTCAAAATGTGCAAGTTTTGAATATTAACGAATTAGCTGGTGCACTACGTCCACGTGTGGCCGTGGGTGATCATTTATCTGTTTTGTTGGTAAAAAATGGTACCGAACGCCAGCAAGCTGTTGGATACCTTGATGATGGTACAATGGTTGTTGCTGAAGAAGGACGCAAATATCTACAAAAAACAGTGACAGTTGAAGTGACATCGGCCTTGCAAACAGATGCAGGTCGTATGATTTTTGGTACGGTTATTGAAAAATAACAGTTAATTTAAAAAAATTAAACATTTAATCAATAGAACACATTGAATCGTGCGAGAAAGCGCGGTATATTAGTAGTCGGTATATATTTAGAAATATAAGATAAAGAGGAGTGTCGATTAGCATGGCTGAGACTACCGAAAAGAAAATTCGAGTGCGTTACGCACCATCACCAACTGGACATTTGCATATTGGAAATGCCCGTACTGCATTATTTAACTGGTTATTTGCCCGTCACCATAAGGGTGAATTTATCATCCGTATTGAGGATACAGACCAGACGCGTAATATTGCTGATGGTGAAAAGTCACAGTTAGATAATTTAGCTTGGCTTGGTTTAGACTGGGATGAATCTCCAGCTAATCCAGGAAAGTATGGTCCTTATCGTCAATCTGAACGTTTGTCAATTTACAAGCCACTTATTCAAGACTTGTTGGATCGTGGGCTAGCATATCGTTCATTTAAAACCTCAGAAGAATTGGCTGCTGAACGTGAGGCACAAGTTGCTGCAAAGGAAGCACCACACTATGTTTATGAATATGCAGATATGTCTGATGAAGAAATAGCTGCATTCCAAGCTGATGCTGAAGCAAAAGGCTTGCCTTATGTTGTTCGTTTCCGTGTCCCTGAGGATAAAGATTATGCTTGGGATGATATTGTTAAGGGTAAAATCTCAATTAATTCATCAACTGTGGGTGGTGATTGGGTCATTCAAAAAGCTGATGGTATGCCAACATACAATTTTGCGGTTGTTGTTGATGACCACATGATGGAGATTTCTCATGTATTGCGTGGGGATGATCACGTATCGAATACTCCTAAGCAATTAATGATTTATGAGGCCTTTGGTTGGGAAGCACCAATCTTTGGGCATATGACATTGATTATTAACGGTGATACTGGTAAAAAGTTGTCAAAGCGTGACGAAACAGTTTTGCAATTCATCGAACAATACCGTTCTTTGGGCTACCTACCTGAGGCCTTGTTGAACTTCATCGTATTGCTTGGATGGTCACCAGTTGGTGAAAAGGAAATCTTCAACAAGAAACAATTGGTTAAGATTTTTGATGAAAATCGTTTATCAAAGTCACCTGCTAAATTTGATAATAAGAAACTGGAATGGGTTAATAACCAATGGATCAAGACCGCTGACCAAAATATGGTTTTTGATAAGTTGATTAAACAATTGGTTTATTCAAAGGTTGTTGATCCTGCTGAGTTGACAGCTGAAAAGATGCAATGGTTGCGTTCAGTGATGAATGTCTATATGGACGGTGTTTCATACACTGCACAAATTGTACCGCTTATTAAGCCAGTATTCTTTGAAATGCCAGCAGCTGCTGATATTCCTGATTCTGCTAAAGAGTGGATGAATGGGGATAATGTAAAGGATATGTTGACGCTATTCATCGATAAGATTGAAAAAATGCCAATCTTTACAGCGACTGCAGTATTACATGCAATTCGTGAGATTCAAAATGAAATGGATGTTAAGGGTCGCGCACTTTGGAATCCATTACGTATTGCAACAACTCGTGAAGAGCAAGGTCCTAATCTAGGAGAATTGCTTGAATTACTAGGTCGTGAGCAGACCTTAGCAAATATCCGCGAGTTCTTATAATAAATGTTTGTTTAGATGAAAGTGTAATAAAGATTTGTTCAAGATCATCAGTCTACTGGCTTTAAAGCGGTAGGCTGATGGTCTTTTTCAGTTTATATATGGTTAATAACGTTTCAGGCACTTTTATACTAAAAGTCATGTCACTATGGTCATCAGTATGTTAGAATGTTACTTAGTATAATTAGCGAAAAATAGCTAATAATGACCGATGAGAGGGAAGATAAAGATGGCTAATCCATTACGTACAATTATTGAAAGTGATAAAGGAAAATTACGCCGCTTGGGTCACTTGGCTGATAAAGTGGAAGCCCATGCCGACGAAATGGCAGCCTTATCTGATGAAGAACTACAAGCAAAAACACCATATTTTCGAGACTTATTGAAAAATGGTCAAACATTAGACGATATTTTACCAGAAGCCTTTGCGGTTGTTCGTGAAGGTGCAAAACGTGTGTTAGGATTGTATCCATTCCGGGTACAAATTATGGGATCAGCAGTTTTGCATGGTGGTAATATTGCAGAAATGAAGACTGGTGAAGGAAAAACACTTACGGCAACAATGGCAGTTTATTTAAATGCCTTACCTCAAAAAGGTGTCCATGTTGTTACAGTCAATGAATACTTGACCCAACGAGATGGTGAAGAAATGGGTCAACTTTACAAGTGGTTAGGACTAACAGTTGGTATCAACTTGACTGAGTTATCACCAGATGAAAAACGTGCAGCATATCTTTGCGATATTACCTATACAACAAATTCAGAAATTGGATTCGATTACCTACGTGACAACATGGTGGCACGTAAAGAAGATCGTGTTCAGCGCGGCTTAAATTTTGCGCTAGTTGACGAGACTGATTCTATTTTGATTGATGAGGCTCGTACACCTTTGATTATTTCTGGTGCACCAGCACAAACAAGTACGCAACTATATATTCGCGCAGATCGTTTTGCAAAGTCATTAACTGAAGATGAAGATTTCAAGGTTGATCATGAATCAAAATCAGTTCTGTTGAACGATGAAGGAATTGCCAAGGGTGAGAAATACTTTAATCTAGAGAATCTTTATGGTACCGGGAATGTCGCATTGACTCACCATATTGATCAAGCATTGCGTGCAAATTACACCATGTTTAATAACAAAGATTATGTTGTTCGTGATGGTGAGGTTGTATTAGTTGATGCCTTTTCAGGTCGTATTCAAGAAGGTCGACGTTTCTCTGATGGCTTGCATCAAGCTTTGGAAGCAAAGGAGCAAGTACAAATTCAAGAAGATAATCGTGCCATGGCGTCAATCACCTACCAGAATTTGTTCCGTCAATACAACAAATTATCAGGTATGACTGGTACGGCTAAGACTGAAGCGGATGAATTCCGTGAAATTTATAATATGGAAATTACGACGATTCCAACAAATAAGCCAATCCAACGAGTGGATGAACCTGATTTGTTGTATCCTAATTTAAAGTCAAAGTTTAACGCAGTATTACAGCTTGTTATGGACTTGCATGAAAAAGGACAACCAATTCTAATTGGTACAGTTGCCGTGGAAACTTCAGAGTTGCTCTCACAATTATTGGATAAAGCAGGTATTCCACACAATGTGTTGAATGCGAAGAATCACGCCCGTGAAGCTGAAATCATTGCTAATGCTGGTCAACGTGGTGCGGTTACGATTGCTACTAACATGGCCGGTCGTGGTACCGATATTAAATTAGGCCCTGGTGTGGCTGAGATGGGTGGTTTAGCGGTTATTGGTACTGAGCGACATGAATCTCGTCGAATTGATAACCAACTCCGTGGTCGTTCTGGACGTCAGGGAGATAAAGGATACTCACAGTTCTTCTTGTCACTAGAAGATGATTTGATGATTCGCTTCGGTGGTGAACGTATTAAGAATTTGATGGAAAGTATGAATATGGGTGATGAAGATGCTGTTATCCGTAATGGTTTGATTACGCGTTCAGTTGAGTCTGCTCAAAAGCGTGTTGAGGGAAATAACTATGATTCTCGTAAGCATGTGTTGCAGTACGACGACGTCATGTCACAACAACGTAACGCCTTCTATGCAAACCGAAATCAAGTCATTGATGAGGAAAAGTCCTTAAGAGACGTATTGCTACCAATGGTTGAACGTACGATACATCGAGTGATCAAGAATCAAACAATCGGTAAACCAAAAGAATGGCATCTTGATGCAATCGTTGAATTTGCGCAAGCAACCATCGTACCGGTTAATTCAATTAAGGTTGCAGATTTACAAGGTAAGTCAGCCCAAGAAATTGAGGATGAAATCTATCGTCGCGCTAAGGATATGTATGATGAAAAGCGCCATGCGCTTGGTGACGATGAAGAACGTCTCTTACAATTTACTCGAGTAGTTATTCTACGTGTGGTCGATGCCCAATGGACTGACCATATGGAAGCGATGAACCAACTTCGTGATGCAATTCAACTGCGTGGTTACGGTCAATTGAATCCATTGATTGAGTATCAGAATGAAGGTTTCCGTATGTTTGATGAAATGATTGCGGGTGTTGAATATGATGTCACGCGACTATTTATGAAGTCAGAAATCCGTCAAAATGTTCGGTAAATAAACATCTATTGAAACAAAGTGATGCGATTAAGAATAATGAATAATTTCTTAGTCGGGCAAGCCCGGAATCTGGCGGTAGTTAATGTTAGATTGCGGGCTTTTATGTGTCACAAAAGAGGCCTTTTGGTAGAGACATCATTTGTCTGGCGTTTATTTGTAATGCTTACAGGGAGGAAATAATGGAAATATCTGAAGCACGTCGCAAATTAGCTGACATGTCCGCAGAAATCGAAAAATTCGGTGATTCGTTGGATTTAGACGCATTGAATGATGAGATCGCAGCAAATGAAGCAAAAATGGTTGAACCTGATTTTTGGCAAGACAATGTTGCGGCACAAAAAATTATTGATGAAAATAATGTCTTAAAGGGGCGCCGTGATGATTATTTAAAATTGGCAAACGGCGTTGAAAATGTAGAGGCAGCCATTGATCTGTTAAGTGAACTTTATGATGAAGATATGGCAACCGAGATGGCTGATGATTTGGATAAACTAAGTGAAGATTTATCGGCTTATCGCTTAGCACAGTTACTAAATGAGCCATATGATAAAAATAATGCTATTTTAGAGATTCATCCTGGTTCAGGTGGGACTGAATCTGCTGACTGGGGTGCCAACCTGCAGCGTATGTACACACGTTGGGCAGAGCAACACGGATTTAAAGTAGATATTATGGACTATCATCCTGGGGATGTTGCTGGTGTTGATTCAGTGACACTAATGATTACGGGACATAATGCCTATGGATATCTACGCTCAGAGCGTGGTGTACATCGGTTTGTGCGTATTTCACCATTTGATTCTGCTGGTCGTCGGCATACATCATTCGTGTCAATTGATGTGATGCCTGAACTAGATGATTCGGTAGAGGTAGATATTAATCCGGCTGATGTTAAGATGGATGTTTATCGTGCATCAGGAGCAGGTGGTCAGCATATCAATAAAACATCATCTGCGGTCCGCTTAACGCATATACCAACTGGTATTGTGGTTGCTTCACAACAACAGCGTTCACAATTTCAAAATAAAGATACAGCTTATGCCATGCTACGTGCAAAACTGTACCAATTAGAGATGGATAAAAAAGAAAAGGAACGTGCAGCGATTGCTGGTGACCATTTAGAAAATGGGTGGGGCTCGCAAATTAGGTCGTATGTTTTCCAACCTTATCGTATGGTAAAAGACCATCGTGATGGTTTCGAGTCGGGCAATCCGCAAGCAGTGATGGATGGTGATTTAGATCCATTTATTAATGCTTACCTACGTTGGCGTTTATCAGAACAAAACCCTGAATAAAAAGTGTGTTGAAGGTTATTGCAAAAAAACTGAATCCACCAACCTACCAAATTGAGATGGACAGGTTGATGGATTCAGTTTTTTGTTGCATTCATTTTAGTATCTATTTACGAACTAATTCAGTATAGGCAGCATCGTCTAATACTAAATCAATTTCACCGATGTATTCTAGCGGATCAGCCTTAATAAAAGTGTGCTTAAAGACATAGAGTCCATCGTCAGTTGATTGTGATTCAATTCCACCCATATCATACAGGTCGACACCTTCATCGAGAGCCCATTGAATCATTGCCGTTTGAACAGCATAAGGAGCATAGTAAGTAGGACCATCATTTGAACCTGCATACATGTACCAAATTTTACGACCGTATTTAAAACCAATACCAGTTGAGAGTAACTCACCCTCGCGTTCTGCTATGTAAACGCGCATGATACCATTGTCACCAAAAGCATCACGCATACGTTCGAAGTAATCCTTCGGACGATAAGTGATACCATGACGATTGGCCATATTGACATAAGTTTCATAAAAGGCATCCATTGCGGCGGTATCGCTACCATAGCGGACCTTTACACCATCACGCATTGGTCGTTTTAATTTTGACTTTGTTTTTGATGGGTATAAATCAAAGGTCTCTTTTGCATCTGGTTTTGCTTTTAGATCCAACACCATATTTAGACGGGGTTGAATCGTTGCATGCATCCCTTCATCAGCAACATTACGGTTGCGTGTTTCGAAGCCATGTTCCTGAAGTTGCGTATTCAATTCATCAGAATAAAGAACTTCTGGATCCATGCGGATGACATAAGCATCATCATCAGCTAGTGCTTTTTTTGCTTCGGTCATTAATTGTTCTAATAAATCAAGGTTAGTAATATCCATGACCGGACCTTTTGAAGCATAGGCAAATTTTTTACCTAATTTTGTTTGGGTCAATAGCATTGAAATCGCAGCAATGATATTACCGGCTTCGTCAGTGACGTAAGCGTAACGTGGCTCCCAATTATTTTTAATTTTTGCCCAACCTAGATCTTGTCCGACTTGGCCATAAGGTGAGTGTTGCACAAATTCTTCATATTTTTTGACAGCTGCCGTGTCACTTAAATCTAAAACTGGCATGTTATCCTTCTTTCTTTAGCATATGGCTAATTTAGATCTCCTTATGAATTATAACATAGGCAATAAAATTGTTTTTAGCGTATAATGAACTTTATGGAAACTATTAAATCAGCAAAAAATAGCCGTGTCAAAGCATGGCAAAAATTACAGACTAAAAAAGGCCGTCAAGCCAGTGAAACTTATCTACTTGATGGTTGGCATTTAGTGCAAGAAGCTATTCAACATGATGGTAAATTACACGCAGTGATGGGAACGGCAGAACAATTAGCAGAACACCAGGAGGAATTACCGCTAGGCGTACCCGTTTTTGAAATTACAGATGACATTGCGAAAAAGTTATCGGATTTGGTGACACCACAAGGCATTTTTGCAGAAGTGTCATTACCTAGTGCCACGCGTGAACCACAATTTATTCATGATGGTGCTTGGCTGTTTTTGGATGCGATTCAAGATCCGGGTAATGTCGGTACAATGGTCAGAACGGCAGATGCTGCTGGATTTACGGGTGTTGTATTTGGTCATGGCTCAGTTGATCCATATTCACCAAAAGCATTGCGTGCAATGCAAGGTTCACAATTCCATCTAACAACAACAACTGGTAATTTAGCAGACTGGACAGCATCATTTACACAAAATGGTATGAACGTCTATGGCACGCAATTAGATCCAGAAGCTGCAGATGTCTTTACTGTGCCAGCGCAGACACAATTTGCTTTAATTATGGGGAATGAAGGGCAAGGCATGCAACCAGAATTGGCAAAGATGACAACTCAGAATCTATATATTCCAATCTCCGGTCAGGCTGAGTCATTAAATGTTGCAGTTGCAGCTGGTATCGCAATGTTTGCATTAAAGGCTCGTTAAAGATTTATAAAGTAATCTAGGTTTGTGCGAGGGGGAAGAGCAATGCTAGATTGGCAAAAAGATAAAGTATATAGTGATATTGTGAAAGATTTGTTGTCACATCCGCAAGTACAGGAAATGGCAAATTATACACAACATCATCATTCTGATCGATTAACACACTGTATTACAGTCTCTTACGTTAGTTATCGCTTAGCTTTACGCTTTGGTTTAAATGCTACAGCAGTCGCACGCGCAGGAGTGTTGCATGATTTGTTTTTCTACGATTGGTGTGAAACAAAGTTTGAACTAGGCTCACATGCGTTTATTCATCCGCGAGTTGCTCTGCGTAATGCTGAAAAAATAACCAATCTTTCTCCAATGGAAAAGGATATTATTTTAAAACATATGTGGGGTGCCACGAGTGAATTACCACATTATCGTGAAAGTTTATTAGTTGATTTGGTTGATGATTATTTGGCAGTTGCTGAATTTTTCTCACCAGCGTCAGCTCGTATGAAACGTTTATTCCATACGAACTAACGATAAAAGTGACAGAAAATAGAAAAGGCTAGCCTTATTTTGATGTATTGATCATCAGAATAAAGCTAGCCTTTTAATTTTTTATTGTTTTAATCAGTGAGCGCTGACTTTGCGACCGTGAATAAAGTAGTAAAGGATAATACCAATTAGTGCAATCACTGCCATCACGATAAATAAGTTTTGGTAACCAAGCATTGGCTGGATAAAACCAATGATAGAGGGGCCAAATCCCAATGAAAATTCATAACAAATAAAATAAGTGGCGGTTGTCTGTGTTAAACGATCAGCAGGCACCATTTGTGTCGTTGTTGATTGTACGGCAGACTGAAAATTACCAAATCCAAAACCAATCAAAATGGCAGCAAGTAACATCATCCAGCCGTTTGACATTTTACCAAGAATAAATAAACCAATCGCCAAGATAATTAATGCTGGGTAAACAACATAATTTTCATTTTTATTATCCATTAATCGACCAACTAGCGGCCGAGAAACTAGTATGGCCAGGGCATATACCAAGAAAAAATAAGATGCAAAAGTTACTAAGTTTAAATCACTGGCATAAAAATCTAGTTCGGATTGTAGAGCAGCATAACCAAATGTAACAAAGCCAAGGGTCAAAGAGATACCCAGAACTTTTGG
Source organism: Weissella paramesenteroides ATCC 33313 (assembly GCF_000160575.1). GTDB lineage: Bacteria > Bacillota > Bacilli > Lactobacillales > Lactobacillaceae > Weissella > Weissella paramesenteroides. The sequence goes on along the minus strand of NZ_GG697129.1, from coordinate 114,081 downwards.
CTCAATCAATGTTTTTAAATTAAATTTTTTATTTGTTGACGTTGCTTTAATAGTGACTTTTTTTGCGTCAATTAGAAATGAAGCAATCAAAGCAACCACACCGGTAACAAATTCTAACCAAAATAAGATGGTATATGAATAATGCTGTTCAATCAATAGTGCTAAGAAAGGACCAAATGCGGTTCCTAAGATAGTGGCTAATGAGAAGTATGCGATGCCTTCTGCTCGTCGTGCAAGAGGAATCACATTAATGACTGCTGTGTTAGTAACTGTACCAGTTAAGCCCACTGCTAATCCTTGAATAAAACGAATGATCAACAGGTAGATAATCCCACCTTCGTATTGATAAGCAAGTAGGATTGGTACGAGAATAATCATGCTTAGAATCGTTAATTTTTTAGCACTAAATTTTGCCGTCATGATACCGGCACTAAAGCGGGCCACCATTGTACCAATAATGGTCATACCAGTTATTAAGCCAGCAATGGTTGTACTAACATGGTAGGTATGAACCGCATATGGACCAATGATGACAAATAGACTGTAAAAAGTCATCATACTAAGAATTTGAATAATAAACAATTGAATAAAAGTTGCATTAAAAATGCTAGAGGAGTCACTATTTGACGTAATACTGTACCTATCTTTCAAAAAAATTTCCTAAATAACTATACACCTTCTGTCAAATCGCCTCTTTTCGTGCGCAATAAATGACGATATAATGGGTCATGTGGGAATTAGAAGTTATTCCGTGCATTTTTTGTAAGTAAAGCATAGAATGAATATACGAGAAGAGAAATATAGCTAGTTAAGGAGAAAAAATATGGTAGTTGTAACCGATAAGGCGACCGATGCTGCAGAATTATGTGAAAATAAATTATGTGATAAGTTTGTCGCAACCTTTGAAATTCTTGGTCGCAAATGGAATGGTATGATTATTGAAACGTTGCTTGTCAATGGACCACGCCGTTTTAAAGACCTAGCACAATCAGTATCAAAATGTTCAGACCGCGTGTTAGTTGAACGTTTGAAGGAGTTAGAAGCTGCAGATATTGTTGAGCGACGTACTTATGATGATTCGGCTTTGATTGAATATGCGTTAACAGCACGTGGTGAATCAATGCGTGATATGATGACGGCAATTCATGAGTGGTCAGATAAGTGGCAGTGCCCTGCAAAATAGAAACTTGAAAAGTTAAAATAAAGTTTGTACAATAGAGCAAGAAACAATGAATGACCTAGTAGGTACCTTTTTAAAGATTAGCGAGCAGGAAGTGGTGAGAGCCTGTCTTTGAAAGCACTGAATTTCAGTCAGGAGTTCATCAGTGAAAAGTTGATGCGGTCTATCACCGTTAACAGATAACTGAGGGTAATCTTTGTAAGATTACTGAATTTTTTGGGTGGTACCACGTTAATTAGCGTCCCTTCGATAAGTTATTTATCGAAGGGATTTTTATTTGCAAAAGTTTATGAATATTAAGGGAGAAGAGAAATGAGTTTACAAGATGAGCTCACGACATTGCGCGATGAAGCATTAACACAAATTAATGATGCAGCCGATGTTAAAGCATTGAATCAAGTACGAGTACATTGGTTAGGGAAAAAAGGTCCGCTAACTGAAGTGCTACGCGGTATGAAAAATTTGACACCAGAGGAACGTCCAGTAGTTGGTGCATTGGCCAATGAGGTACGTGATGTATTGACGGCAGCGATTGCTGAGCGGCAAACACGCTTAGAAGCAATTGCTTTGGATGCGCAGTTAGCAGCTGAAGCAATTGATGTCACCTTACCAGGACGTACTGTCCAACAAGGTCAGCCACATGTGCTACAACAAATTATTGAAAATCTGGAAGATCAATTTATCGGCATGGGTTATCAAGTAATTGAAGGACCAGAGGTGGAAGAAGATCAATATAACTTTGAACGCATGAATTTACCTAAAGATCACCCAGCCCGGGATATGCAGGATACGTTCTACATCACACCTGAAATTTTAATGCGCACGCAAACTTCTCCAGTTCAAGCACGTACGATGGAAGCGCATGACTTTAGCAAAGGACCTTTGAAGATGGTCTCTCCTGGTCGTGTGTACCGTCGTGATACTGATGATGCGACACATTCACATCAGTTCCATCAAATGGAAGGTCTTGTGATTGACAAACATATTACCATGGGTGATTTAAAAGGTACCTTATTAGCAGTTGCCCATAATTTATTTGGTGAAGCCCATGATATTCGTTTGCGTCCATCATACTTTCCATTCACTGAACCATCCGTTGAGGTTGATATTTCATGGCATGCAGTGACACCAGATATGAATCCAGAGGATATTGAGTGGATTGAGGTCCTTGGTGCAGGAATGGTACATCCAAATGTTTTGCGTAAGTCTGGTATTGATCCAGACGTTTATGGCGGTTTTGCCTTTGGTCTTGGCCCTGATCGTTTCGCAATGCTTAAGTATGGGGTAGAAGATATTCGTAACTTCTACTTGAATGATGTGCGTTTCTTAACGCAATTTGATCAGAAAGGATAAGACAAAATGAAAGTTTCAGTAAATTGGTTACGTGATTATTTACCAATTGCATTACCTGCATCACAATTAGCAGAAAAAATTTCTCGTACAGCGGTTGAAATCGAGGGACAGTATCAACCAAAGGGGAATATGAAAAAGGTTGTTATTGCTAAGGTCTTATCAGTTGTGCCACACCCAGATTCAGACCATATGGTAATTACACAACTAGATGCTGGTGAAGATGAACCAATTCAAGTTGTCACTGGTGCACCAAATGTTGCTGAGGGCCAAACTGTTATCTTGGCCAAGCATGGATCGGTCATTGGCGATAATAAAAAAATTCGTAAAGGTAAACTACGTGGTGAAGTATCAAATGGTATGTTAGCTGCATTACAAGAGCTTGGCTTTGAAGATAAAGTTGCACCAAAAGATTTTGAAGAGGGGATTTGGGTATTCAATGATGTTGATGCTGCCGATTTGAAACCAGGTGAAGATGCTTTGACTGTGCTTGGATTAGATGATGATGTCCTTGAGACAGGGATCACACCTAATCGAGCAGACTTATTTTCAATGAATGGTACAGCATGGGAAGTTGCTGCCATTCTTTCAGAAGAACCAACTTTACCTAATTTTGAATTAACTGAGACAGCCGAGCAAACAAGCGACTTGATTTCAGCAACGGCTCCTGCCGAATTGGCAACCAAGTATGCTGTTCGTGTGGTTAAGAATGTCACTGTTAAGGATTCACCACTATGGTTACAACGCCGTTTGTGGACAATGGGTATTCGACCAATTTCAAATATTGTTGATATCACCAACTATATGTTATTAATGTACGGTCAACCAATGCATGCTTTTGATTTGAATGCCTTACCTGAACCAGAAGTCCATGTTCGTCGGGCACATGATAAGGAAATGATTAGGACATTAGATGGCGTAACTCGTGAAGCAGCTGCTGAAGACATTGTGATTGCCTCTGGTGATGAAGCCTTGATGTTTGCTGGTGTTATGGGTGGTGAAACAACAGAAGTGACCCGTGAAACAACGGACATTGTCCTTGAAGGGGCTATTTTTGAACCAAAATCAATTCGTCATACTGCGCGTGATCAAAATCTACATTCAGAGGCTTCAATGCGTTTTGAACGTGGTGTCAATGTTGAAGATACCTTTACAGCGCTAGATCATGCTGCAGCCTTAGTTGCTGAATTGGCTGGTGGACAGGTCACTGCCGGACGTGTGGTCGCACAAGATTACGCCTATGAAGCACCAGTTGTTGATGTGAGTGTTGATCGTGTGAACCATGTGCTTGGTACGAACATTACGACGGCTGAAATTTCAGCTATTTTTGATCGTCTGTTCTTTGATTACGAAGAAAATAACGGCGTCTTTTCAGTTACAATTCCAGCCCGTCGATGGGATATTACCATTGAAGCAGATTTGATTGAAGAAATTGCTCGCTTGTATGGTTTTGATAATTTGCCAGCAACTTTACCTACTGGTGAAACCACACCGGGTAAGTTGACACCAAAACAACAATTAATTCGTGCTAGTCGTCATGCACTAGAAGGCTTGGGATTAAATCAAGCAATTTCGTATGTTTTGACAACGCCAGAAAAGGCCAACCGCTTTAAGTTACATGATGGTGAACCAATTCAATTGGATTACCCAATGTCACAAGATCGTCAACAAACACGAAGTAGTTTACTAACGGGTCTTTTAGACGATGTTGCCTATAATGTGGCTCGTAAGCAAACGGATGTTGCTTTATATGAACAAGGACGTGTCTTTGTTTCTGATGGGGATTTGACAAAGCAACCAGCAGAAATTGAGCACATTGCTGGTGTTCTTTCTGGCAATGTTACTGAGCGTACTTGGGCACAAAAAGCACAAGCTGCTGATTTTTATATGCTTAAGGGAATTGTTGAACGATTGTTGAAGAACTATGATTTTGTTGAGCCTATTCATTTTGTGGCAAATACTGTCCGTGAAGATATGCACCCAGGTCGTACGGCTGATATCTATGTTGGTAATACTTTGATCGGCTTTGTTGGCCAAATTCACCCAACAACGGCGAAGGTATACCGTATCAATGAAACATTTGCCTTTGAATTAGACTTGGATGCTATTATTGCCTTGCCAAAGAATCAAGGACGCTATGAAGTCATTTCACGTTATCCAGCTGTGTCACGTGATTTAGCGATATTGGTCAATCGCGATGTGCCTGCATCACGCATTGAGGAGGCTATCCAGCAAGCTGGTGGTAAGCATCTGCACGATATTGTTACCTTTGATGTCTATACTGGTGAAAACGTCCCAAGTGACATGAAGTCAATCGCCTTTGGCCTAACATTCATTAATGCAGAACAAACGATGCTTGATGATGAAACCAATCAAACAGTTGATCGCATTGCCGGTGCTTTAGCTGAACAATTTGGTGCCGAAATTCGTTAAAGATTAATTAAAAAAATATAAATAGCCGCTATTACTGATATACTTGGGTAATAGCGACTGTTTTCGTTATGGACTAAAGATGATTTTAGGAGAATAATTATGAACAACGGTAAACGTACGCGTAATAGGAAGCGGCGTAGTCGGAAAGAAAAAGGACGGTTAATCATTCTTTTCCTGATATTGATAGCCCTTATTGCTGGTGGTGTTAGCTTCGTAATGAGTTATCAAGATAAGCGCGATTATTCAGCTTTGAATAGCCAAGATAAGAAAAATAAGCAGGTTAAAATTAAAGACGGGGAAAACTCAGAAGAGATTGCTAATAAGTTGGACAAAGCTGGTTTGATCCGCTCAAAAAAGGCATTTATGCACTATCTCTCAGCACATAATATTTCTAATTTGAAGTCAGGTTATTACCTATTTGCACCTTCAGATTCCGTTAGTGCTATTGTTAAAACTTTACGTCAAGGTGGCGCCTCTGCACCATTAAATAATCAAGATACGGTTACGGTTCGTGAAGGTGAGACAATTGATGATATTGCGACTGAGGTGGGCGAAAAGACAAAGTTTACTAAGGCAGAATTTTTAAAGGCAGTTAACGATAAAGCATTCTTTAATCGTTTGAAGTCTGCATACCCAGGATTGCTTGATTCTGAGGCATCTAGTAAACAAGTAAAGGATATTCGCTATCGCTTAGAAGGATACTTATATCCAGCAACTTATAACTGGAAAGATTCTAATAATGCTCGTGAATTAGTCAATCAAATGGTTGCCCAATCATACACACAATTAAAGGGTAAGTTTGACGCAATCAAGAATGCTGGCTTGACCGTACATGAAACATTGACACTTGCTTCGCTGGTTGAACGTGAAGGAATTGACCAAGATAGTCGACGTACCATTGCGGGTGTATTCTTGAACCGAATTGACAAGAATATGCCCCTACAATCGGATATTGCAACAAAATATGCACTTAAAACTAATAAGACTAATTTGTCTAATAAAGACGTACAAAGTACAAATCCATATAATCTTTATAAGTATTCGGGTTATGGTCCAGGACCATTTAATAATCCATCAGCTGAATCTATCGAAGCGGTGTTGAATCCAAAGGACCGAGATAAGAATTATCTATACTTTGTTGCTAATTTGAAGACGGGTAAAGTTTATTACTCTGCAACTTATGACGAACACTTAGGTAAATCTAGCGACCTAGAAGCTGGTAATACTGCCGTAGGAAATAGTGCAGATAATTAAAAAGAAGGACGACAGGTTAGGTATTAAAATTTAATCTTTCGGAGCACAGATAAAGTCACATGTTATGTCGTCAAACTTTAACATGTGACTTTTCTATTTGTCATTTAATTAATCAACAAAGGAGCGAGAACATGCAGTCAGCACGAGAGATATTACAACAATCATTTGGTTATGATGATTTTCGTGAAGGACAGGCTGAAATTATTGATGCAGTTCTGGCTGGTGAACGAACGCTAGGCATCATGCCAACGGGTGGTGGCAAATCAATTACTTACCAAGTTCCTGCCTTAATGTTACCAGGTATTACTATAGTTATCTCGCCGTTGATTTCATTAATGAAAAACCAGGTTGATGAGTTAATTGCCAACGGCATTGATGCGGTTACTTTGAATTCGACACAAGATGAAGAAGCTTATCGTCACGCTATGAATCATTTATTGAACGGGCAAGCAAAGTTGCTTTATTTAGCGCCTGAACGGTTAAAAAGTGAGGGCACCTATGCCTTATTAAATCGATTGCAAATTTCATTAGTGGTCATCGATGAAGTGCATGTGTTGTCACAATGGGGGCATGATTTTCGACCAAGTTATTTAGAAGCTGTTCATTTAATCAACAATCTTAACTCGGCACCACGAATTATGGCATTAACCGCTACGGCAACGAAACGTGTCCAAAATGATTTGGAAGAACGTTTGGCAATAGATCATACTGTTCGTACAAGTGTGGTTCGAGATAATCTAACAATTCGGATTGAAACTGGGTTAAAAAAGAAGGACAAAGATGATTATGTAAAACGTTATTTGCAAAAACATGCTGACGAGGCTGGTATTATTTATGTACCAACACGAAAGTTGGTGACTAGTTTAACAACATTTTTGGCTAGTCAACATTTATCAGTTGTGGGATATCATGCAGGTATGACAGATGATGAACGTAATCAAGCACAAGATGATTTCTTGTTTGATCGAGCGAATGTGGTTGTTGCGACGAATGCTTTTGGGATGGGAATCAACAAATCCAATGTACGTTTTGTGATTCATTACAGCATGCCTGGATCGGTTGAGGCTTATTATCAAGAGATTGGGCGTGCCGGTCGGGATCATTTACCAGCAGAAGCAATTTTGCTTTACGCGGCGGCCGATTTGCAAACACAACGCTTTTTTATTGAAAATAGTGATAACCAAACGCCAGAATATCAGCGTTTGCAAAAAAATAAATTGCAAGAAATGGCGAACTATGGGGCAACCACAATTTGTTTGCAACAGTATATTACCCGTTACTTCGGTGAAGAAACTTTACCTTGTGGACATTGTACTAATTGTTTGGATACACGACAGGCAGTTGATGTGACGACTGATGCACAAAAGGTATTGAGTCATGTTGTCCGTATGCGAAATGCTCATCAAAATAAAGATGCCTTTGGCAAGATGGTGACAGCTGATACCTTGCGAGGACATGTACCGGAAAAATTTAAATGGGCTCATTTTGATCAATTACCAACATTTGGTTTAATGCATGGTGTGCCACGAGTTAGGATTACATCATTAATTGATTTTTTGTTGGCATCGGGTTATTTACAAGTAACTGGCGAATATAGTGGTTTAATGGTTTCGAAAACGGGTTTGCAGGTTTTGCGTGGAGAACACCAGGTTATGCGACGACAGTCAAAACAAACGATTGATGAGCGGGTTACAACAGGATCGCCATTGACGCAAGATGATTTAAATGAAGCTGAACGAGCTGTATTCACTGCATTACGAAAGTGGCGCTTAGAATTGTCAAAGAAAACAGCGATACCATCGTTTATCATTTTTAATGATCGGACATTAGTTGAATTAGCACGCCAGCAGCCGAAAACACTATCTGAGTTACTTAATATTTCAGGTATTGGTCAAGCAAAAGCAGATAAATATGGGCGAGATGTTCTACAGGTAATTGCTGCCGCATATAGTTAAATTAGTTATTAAAATAAAAATATTGTTTTAAATAAAAAGGCGAGCACAAATTTTAAAAGAAATTTGTGCTCGCCTTTTATTTTTTAAGAATTAAGCAATTTCAACAGAAAGAATTTCAATCTCCATGTCAAAACCATTAGGTAATGTTACGGAAACTGTATCCCCAACTTTGTGACCGATTAGGGCAGCCGCAATTGGTGATTCATTTGAAATTTTACCTTCTGATGGGTTAGCTTCAACAGCTCCGACAATACTATATGATTCTGGTTCTTCATCTGGTAATTCTTTAAAAGTCACTTTCTTACCGACAGCAACTTCATCATCAGCAATCTCTGAAGAATCAATGATTTCAGCATTATCAAGCATGTTTTGTAGAGTTTTGATACGACCTTCAACGAAGGCTTGTTCATCCTTTGCTGAAGCATATTCAGAATTTTCTGATAAGTCCCCAAAACTACGTGCTAGTTGAATACGTCCGGTAATTTCAGAACGTGTTTCTGTGATTAGTGTGTTTAATTCCTCTTCGATTTTGGCTTTTCCCTCGAGAGTCATTGGAAATGTTTTTTCTTCAGCCATGACTAAGTTCTCCTGTGCATTAAAAATTTATTTAGACTAATGGTATCCCCAAAGTTTCAAGGTTTACATTACCACGCAGACATGCGTGTGTAAAGAACTTTTCGGGGTTTTTAAAACAATGTGTGCTGTCTTTTCTTACTTTCAGACCATTTGAAGCCCATGATAATTAGAAGAAAACCTAGTGTTATAATCGCACCGAGTTTAAACAAAGGCGTTTTAAATTTGAAAATTACCTCATGGTGACCAGGTTCAAGTGGTACACCGATAAAGAATTTACCAACAGTAACGGTGTCCGTTGCTTTGCCATCAACATAAACTTGCCAACCGGCTGCCTTAGGAATAGTTGTCATCATCATACTATCGTTTTTAGGAATCGTAATATCACCACTAATTTTAATCGGTGATTGATGCTTAATTTTGTATGGATGCTGTTGCAATGATTTTGATTGTCGATTTAATTGTGCTTTATTACCTTGGTACAATGAAACGTTTTGTAACCAGATATCTTTCTTTTTCAGTGAAAGTGTAATTTCCTGAGATTGTCCTTTTGTATCGGCAGGCAGTGGCACAATAATCGTATGGCGATGACTTGGAATAGCAGGTAGAGTTTGCCCGTTTAGTTGAATTTCCAAATTATCATTTGTCACAGCATTACCTAGTGTCAGATAGTATGGATTATTTGATGTTGGTACATAGGTTAATGTTAGTGAGGCACCTTCACCAGCATTTATCTTTGTTAAATAGGCACCGGTAATAGTTGATGGTGCATTCAAGTTACTTGCGCTTGATTTTGAAAAATTAGCACTCGTAAAAATGGGTTGTTGATTATACCCATTTAAACTCTCCCACAAAATGTTTTGGTTGCGCAAAGGATCATTTTCCTTAAATTTGACGTTTCGAACATTATCACTTGCGGCAAATCCCAATGGTAATGCATTCGGATTCTGGGATAGAATGACCTGTTTGGTTTGCTTAACTAAACGATACGTGCCATTTGTATCTGATCGGGAGTATGTTTGCATATTTGTTGGTGTGCCATTAACTGCTGGTTGACTACCAGTGGGTTGCAGTAGATAACGCATACCTAATAGGGAGTCGGTCATTAATGTACCGCTTGAGTAGGCGATATAGTTATCACCTTCAGGCTGTCCCAGTGCAGCCATAATATCGCTTTGCTGGTGTTCTAATGCCGAACTGAACGTCGATGCACCATTAAAATTGCCTTGAAGCGGATCACCCTTTGTTCGTTGGAAAGACTGTGCAACCCGGTAAAAGTCAGTTTTACTTTTTGGTAAATCCTTTGTTATCGCGTTAAGACTACGAATATATGTTTGATATTCAGTATTGGTAAGGTAACTAAAATTATTTAAGGTCCAAACAGTGCTGGTTGTCATTTCCCCAATCACTAATAAGGTAACGATTGGTAACCAGAATTTAATTTTTGCAGGCATCACGTGTAGTAATAGCAGAACAATAAAGAAACCACCACCAATATATAGTTGGGCAGTTGTCAAGAAATTGAGACTCGACATTCGTGAGAATAAGTAAATGAAACCACCGCTAGTAAGAATCAATAATGTTAAAAACTGGAACCAAGATAATCGTAAATATGGTGACCAGACAGATGCAACCAACCATAAAATCCAAAAACTGAACAAATATGAAAAGCGGTAGGGATACCAAACAGGAAATTGGAATCCGTGCCAAAGGAGATTTAATGGGGCATACATCATTGAGATAACAAGAATCGCAGTAATAATAAGTGCGGTTAGCCGTGTTTGCCAGCGAATATTTTTTAAGGTAAAGAAAAACCATAGAATGATAATGGGAAGACTACCAATGAAGATATTAGGTAAACCGGTAGGCATTTGTTCAAAGTTAAATGTGCCTAGAAAAAGTTTTCCTATAATATCTGCTGGTTGATAGTCAAACTTCCAACTTAAGTTAGCCAACATGTGCTGGCCCTTACTGTTCATTAGTGTATAAGCTGTTGGCAACCAGACAAATGTCGCTAGTCCAATACTAATGACACCACCTAAAATAAAGCGGCGTAACATCGTCAAGCGCTCTTTTAAACGATAGGGTTGCCAAGTTAGACGCCAGATAAAGTACAGAATCAAGAAGATACCAATCATGTAGGCCATATAGTAGTTGATAATAATGACCGCTGTTAGTGCGAGCACGAATGGCCAGCCTTTTTCATGGGTAAGATAGTATTCTAATCCAGTGACAATTAGTGGCAGAAGAATGGCAGCATCTAACCACAATAAGTTTAAATCATTTGCAACAAACCAGCCCATGAAAGCATAAGAAACGGCAAATAGTGGTAGGCGCCAGCCAATTTGCCAGTGCATTTTGCGTAATGCAAAAGCAAAACTCCAACCAGCTAATCCGTATTTTAGAACAGTTAGCAAGAGGATTGCAGCTGGTAAATGTACATTTGAGAAAGGAAGTAATAAAAAGTTTGTTGGACTTAGTAAATAATAGGCCCAATCACCATAAGACTCACCACCCAATCCTTTAGAAAAATCATAGAAGATGCGCAAGGGATCATGTAATACTGTTTGACGAAAACCAGCATAGAAGTCAATGTATTGCTGGCCAAGATCGACTGTTAATATGGAACTTGACCCAAATGGTGCCATATGACGACTTGCAAAATAGGTAAGCATAATCACTATTGGTAATAGGAAACTAATCCAAAGTGCCTTGGTCGATGTTCGCCATTTGAGAGGATTAATATTTGTAAACATAAAATAGTTCTCCAAGTTAATTTCAGTTAATACTATTAAAACATAAAAATGACAGGCACTCGACTATGATTTATAATCAGTTGTTAGAGAGTTTTGAAAATCCAGTTGCTCGATTAAGGCTTGGTCGTCTTGATTTATGCTACAATGAGTAGACTAGAGAATGAAGGAAAGGGTTTAGATTATGCGATCTCCTAAACGCCATGGTAGCCGTCGTAAAACCAAAAAAGGTTCAATGTCTCGGATACCAGTTCGGCTAAATGTTTTAATGGGTATTGTGATTTTAATGTTGGTAGCATTAGGATGGCGATTGGTTAATTTACAAATCACGGATAGTGCCAAATATAAAACAGAGGTAACTAGCGCTGAATCCAGCATTGAGAAAACCAACGTGCAACGTGGATTAATCTACGATAGTACTGGTAAAGTATTGGTTACGAATAAGGGTTCACAGGCCATTACTTACACGAAGCCACGGACGATTACAAATAAGCAAATGTATAAAGTTGCTAATCAGGTTGGTAAATATGTCACGATTGATACAAGCTCTGAGCAATTATCTGGAGCTAATTTTGCCATGTATTATATCCAATCTACAAAGCGTGCTCAAAAAGTTGCAAAAGCTTCTGGTACGGCGGCCGCACCTGGTACAGATGCCTATGTTAATGCATTGACAAAATATGTTGAAAAACATCAAGATCAATTCACGTTGACTGATGCGCAATTAAATAAGGCGCTAATTTTCCAAAAGATGGCCAATGCCTATTCACTATCTACTGTTTATCTTAAGGAAAGTGACGTGAAGCAATCAGAAATTGCTAACATTGGTGAACGACAATCTAAGATGCCAGGTGTGCGTGTTGGTATTTACTACACACGTGATTATCCAGGTGGCAATGATATTAAGTCATTAATTGGTGCAACATCAACTTCTAAAAGTGGTTTACCATCAGATTCAGTTAACGAATTATTGACCAAAGGTTACTCACGAGATGATATCGTTGGTACATCATATTTGGAAAAACAGTATGAAGATACGTTGAAGGGTTCTAAGGGTCGTGTTAAGGTCACCACTGGTAAGGATGATAAGACCACAGAAGAAACACTCTATGCTGGTCAAGCCGGTGGAAATCTTAATTTGACAATTAATAATAAATTCCAAAATGATGTGGAACAAATCTTAAAAGATAATATTCCTAGTGGATATACAACAGGTGCATATGCGGTTGTTCTAAATCCTAAGACTGGTGGCGTTTACGCATCTTCAGGAATTAATCGTGACTCGTCGACTGGTTCCTTAACATCAGACGCTCTATCAACGGTTAATCAGGCTAATGTTGTTGGTTCTGTTGTTAAGCCAGCAACCATTACAACTGGATTTATGAACAACGTGATTACACCACAAAATAGTACATTGACCGACCAACCAATTAAGGTTGCCGGAACTGCTGCTAAAACATCTTGGTGGAATCAAAATGGTAGTGGTAACATGCCACTAACTGCAGACAAGGCGTTGATGATGTCATCTAATACGTATGTTATGCAGGTTATGCTGAAACTTGGTGGTTTGAACTACTATGAGGGGATGTCATTGGCATCATTACCAACTAGTGTTTTCCAAACGATGCGTGATGGCTTTTCTCGCTTTGGTTTAGGAGTTAAGACGGGTATCGATTTACCTGGTGAAATTACAGGTATTCGTGGTTCAACATCGCGTTCAGATATTGGTAAGGCGTTGGATGAATCATTCGGTCAGTATGATACCTATACAACGATGCAGCTTGCCCAATATGCGGCAACCATTGCAAATGGGGGTTATCGTATTCGTCCACATATCGTACAGGCAATTACGACACGTGACCGAAATAATAATAAAATTACAACGACCATACCAACAGAAGTTATGGGAACCGTTAACTGGACAGCGGCACAGCGTCAGATGATTTGGGATGGTATGAATGAAGTTGTTCACAGTAGTTCGAGTTATGCAACTGGAACTGGACTAAAGGATATTAAACCTGCAGTTTCTGCAAAGACTGGAACGGCTGAGACATTTACTGATGGACATTCAACATTGACTAGCTCATTGATTTCATTTGTTCCTAATTCCGATGTTGCAATGGCAATTGTTGTACCTGGCGTTGATCAGGCCAATGAAAATGTTAATCAAAAAATTGCAAAAGCTATTTACGCTGCCTATTGGAAAGATGTACAAGATTCAGGTTCAGCAACAAAATAGTATATAATGAAAGCACTGAGTGAGGACCAATCATCAAGAAAGGGACAACATTCGGTGCTTTTACTATATGGAGGAAATATGACAACAAAATTATCAATTCGAGAACAAGCTTCAGCAAATTTATCAGGAATGTCTGATATGATGAAAACTTACCTGATGCAGAATATGGTCAAAAAAGTGACGGCCTTACCAGCTTGGCAACAAGCTAAGACGGTTGCACTAACAATGTCGCAAGATGAAGAATTATCTACTGAACTTTTGATTCAAATTGCGCTATTACAAAATAAAATAGTGGTTTTGCCTCGTGTTCTACCCAAGCGACAGATGGAATTTACAACGATAAATCGTGAAACTGTATATGCTAGACATAAATTTGGTATGTTAGAGCCAGTTGGTGGTCGAGTCGTTTCACCAAGTGAAATTGACTTTGTTCTAGTACCTGGTTTGGCATTTACACGTCATGGTGACCGAATCGGCTTCGGTGGTGGCTATTATGATCGTTGGTTACCGAAAGTTAAAGCTATCAAAGTTTCTACGACTGTGACAAAAAATTTGTATGAACAACCAATTTGGCCAATTGAAGAAACCGACCAAGTGGTTGATCAGGTAATCGTATTGGATAGTGAATCGTGATGAGAAACGTTAAAATAACATGGCAACAAGCGCCAGTAACTACTTCATTAATCGGATTCATGGTTGTCATTTTTATTGGTGAAGTTGTCGTGAGTGGACAAATGGGTGTTTCAACGCAGACACTGTATCATTTAGGAGCGATGTTTACACCAGCAGTTGTGATGATGCATCAATGGTGGCGATTGATTACGGCAGGATTTTTACACGTAACATTCATGCATTTGATTCTCAATATGATAACGCTGTATTATGTGGGACGATTATTGGAACAGTACCTTGGTAGTTTGAAATATTTTATTGGATATATAACTGCTATTATTATCGGTAGTTTGAATTCACTAGCTTTTGGGTCGATAACTGCGATTTCAGCTGGTGCCTCAGGCGGAATTTTTGGCTTGTTTGGTATGATTTTTCTTTTAGGATTACTGGATAAACAAGGATTTTGGTTGACACAGGCAAAGACGTTGGGCATATTTGTTATATTGTCCCTAATACCAATATTTGGGGGTACGAATATCGCAATAAGTGCGCATATTGGTGGGTTAGCTAGTGGCTTTTTAATTGCACCACTTCTGTTGAGAAGGGGGCAAGCCACAGGTAAACAAAAAATCGTGGCGGCACTTGGATTGATCATTTATATCAGTATATTGTTAACGCTTGGTTTTGGTTACCGTTAAATTGAGGAGTAAAAATAATGAGAACTTTTTTAGATGTTTTACAGCTACTGAAAAAATATGATATTTATATTCATCTAGGTAATCGTTTGTGGGACATTGAATTAGCAGCAATTGAAATTGATAACTTGTATAAAGCAGGGTTATTAGAAAATAAGAAATATGCGCAAATTAAATTAGTATTAACTCATGAACATGAGATGGAGGAGCGTCGTCAAGGGATAACGTCGCAAGAATGATTTGTAAACGTTTTCACAAATCTATTGTGTAATCGTTTAGATACCGTTATAATGGTACAGAAAGTGTTGGAGATTTTATAATATTTTTTTGAAAAAGAGGTTTTAAATCATGGCGAAAGATAAATTAATTGGTATTGATTTGGGTGGTACCACAATTAAATTTGCAATTATGACGGCAACTGGTGAAATTCAACAGAAGTGGTCTATTCAAACCAATATTCTTGACGAAGGGAGCCATATTGTTCCTGATATTATTGAGTCAATTAATTATCATCTTGATTTATATCAATTAGATAAAGATCGCATCATTGGTGTTGGTATGGGGACACCAGGTACTGTCGATGAAAAGAACGGTACGGTACAGGGAGCATTCAATCTAAATTGGAAAGAACCACAAAATGTAAAGGCAGATTTGGAAGCTGGGTTAGGTTTCCCTGTTGCAATTGATAATGATGCAAATGCGGCAGCGTTGGGTGAACAATGGCGTGGTGCTGGAAACAATCAACCGGAAGTAGTCTTTGTGACGCTTGGAACAGGTGTTGGTGGTGGATTAGTTAATGAAGGTAAATTAATCCATGGTGTTAAAGGATCAGCAGGTGAAATTGGTCATATGATCGTTGAGCCTGGTGGTTACCTATGTACTTGTGGTAACTATGGTTGTCTAGAACAATACACTTCAGCAACAGGAATTGTGCACTTAGCACATGACTATGCAGATGCCTATGCTGGTGATTCAAAATTGAAGGCAATGGTCTCAAATGGTGATGAAATCACCTCAAAGATCGTATTTGACTTGGCCAAGGAAGGCGATTACCTAGCCAATGAGGTTGTTGATAAGGTTGCCTTTTACCTTGGTCTAGCCACAGCAAATATTGCGAACATGTTGAATCCATCAGCAATTGTTATCGGTGGTGGTGTTTCGGCAGCAGGTGAGTTCTTGCTAACGCGAGTACAAAAGAATTTCAATGATTTTGCCTTTAAGATGACACGTGATGTGACAGAAGTGAAATTAGCTGAATTGGGTAATGATGCAGGCGCTTATGGTGCAGCTTCCTTGGCATTGCAAGCCCAGGCTTAAAAAATAAATACACCTTTGAATAATTTGTAACAAAATGTTACAAATTATTTTTTTGTAAAGATTGCCTATTTTCTTAATAAAGTCTTTAAAATTCCTTTTAATCGTTGATATAACAACATTTTTGAAGGGCGCTTGATTTTTTAATAACAAGTAAACCCTAAATTTTTATTAAAATACTGTTATATCAATGTAACTCGGATGTTAAATCAACTTGCTATTATAAAAACATCGCTGAGAGAACAATCACAAATCAAGGGGAATAAACACATGACTTCAAACGCACAACGTTCAAATAAGGGTTGGTTGATTGCCGCCGCAACTGCTGCTGCCGCTGCAATTTTACCAATGACACAAACAACAACTGCATCTGCTGATGAAACAAAAGATAGCAATGACTCACATGCTTCATGGCGTGCAAAAACTGTTGAAGATGTTAAATCTGTCTTACTAACAGCTGGTAAGGAATACACTGTTCAGTCAGGTGACACGCTTTCAACAATTGCTGCTGCAACTGATTTGTCAGTTGATGAAATTGCATCAGCAAATGGTGTGTCAGACGTAAATACAATCCACGTTGGCGAAGTTTTGAAGTTGGATGCTTCAGCAACTACAACTAATGACAAGGCATCAACTAACAACACAAACACACAAACTCAAAACGTTGAAAAAACTGCAACGACTACGACAGCACAAGTTGCTACTACTGAAGTAGCAACACCAGCTGCACCAACTTACAGTACAGCAGGTAATTCATATCCAGCTGGACAATGCACATGGTTTGTGAAGAACGCATTATCATGGGTTGGTAACAACTGGGGAAATGCTTCTGGATGGGGTGCTTCTGCTGCCGCAGCAGGCCGTGTTGTTAATGGTCAACCATCAGCAGGTTCAGTAGTTGTCTTTGGCGCAGGTGTGCAAGGTGCAGGTGCTTTGGGACACGTTGCTGTTGTTGACTCAGTTAACGGCAACTCAATTACAATTTCTGAAGGTAACTACGCTGGTATGGCTTATCATACACGTACAATTTCTGCCTCAGGTTTGACATTCATCCATTAATTATTACCCTTAAATAATAAATGAGAAGTAAATTTCAAAAAAGCTGGGATCTTAGAACAGAGTCCTAGCTTTTTTGAGTGTTCTAGGATTTTTAAAAGATTTCTGTTCGAATTTTTGATATGATATTATAAGTATGAGTTAAGAAATGAGGAATTATAGCATGTGGATAACGCTATTTACGATTATTTTACTTTGGTTCTTGTGGTACGTTGGTAACAAGTTGTGGACAAACAACATGTTGAAAAAATCTGCGACAGTTCTATCATCCGAGGATTTTGAATCACAGAGTCACGGACATGATATTGTTGATATACGTGAACCTGCCAAGTTTAAGTCAAAGCATGTCTTTGGTGCCCGTAATATTCAGTACGTAATGTTAAAGGAAAACCATGCTGCACTGCGTAAGGACAGACCAGTATTTTTGTACGATGAGAATATGCAGACTGCCGCTCGATTAGCCAAGATGTTAAAAAAAGAAGGCTACAACCAATTGTATGTTTTAAAAAATGGATTTGTTGACTACAAAGGTAAAGTAAAGACCAATCAGTAAAAGTAAAACCAGCTAGATATTGTATTAACTTTATGAAAAAGGTTAATACGCCATCTAGCTGGTTTTTTGTTATCATGTAATTATTAGAAACGGTTACCGTGTGATTGAGCGGCTTTACGAGCAGCCTTACGCTCAGTATCTTCAAACTTTGCCTCTTCATCGGTAATTGGTTTTACTGCAATCTTATGGAAAGTCACAGCCGCAGTTGCTGCAGCTGCAATAGTACTTGCTACTCCGGTAAGAACGCCAACCCCAAATTTTTTCATACGATGATCCTCCAAATTTTTATTAAGATTATTCTAACATATTTAACAGCATTTAATAAATAGAGGTATTAAAATGCATTTATCAAAACAAACAATCATTGCCCATCGTGGTGTGCATGATCATGGGACACCAGAAAACTCATTAGCTGCCTTCCAACGCGCAATTGATATGGATGCAGAAGGATTAGAGCTTGATGTTCAATTGGCCAATCATCGATTAGTATTAAAGCACGATATAAATGAAGAAGAAACTGCGAATTTACCGACCTTTCAGGAATTTTTAAACTTAATCAAAGCATCAAAGTATCATGGCTTTCTGTTAATTGAATTGAAAGGCAGTGAAGGGGCGCAGGAGCTCTATCAGCAGTTGCAGGAGGCTGCACTAGATAACGAGCTGATGTTGCAATCATTTTGGGAGCGACCATTACGTGAATGGCGGGCATTGGATAAAGAAATCCCCATTGGTTATTTGCGACATTATCCAAATCGACTAAGTTGGCAATTGGCAAAAAATAAAATTATTCAGCAAGTTAACCTGGATTATCGTTATGCGCCGCTGCGTATATTTTCACCTTGGTGGTTACCAACTTATTGGTGGACAATTAATCGACCAAGCGTGACGTGGCTGTTGATGCATACGGCAGTTTCGGCAATTATCACTGATAATATAAGCCAAGCACTGAAATATCGAAGAAGGAAATAAAAATTAATTATGAAAAAAATTGTTGTCATTGTGGGTCCGACTGCAGTTGGTAAAACAGCACTATCAATTAAATTAGCCAAAAAGTTTAACGGTGAAATTGTGTCAGGGGATTCCATGCAAATTTATCGTAACTTAGATATTGGCACAGCAAAGGCAACGGTTGCTGAACAACTAGAAGTTCCCCATCACTTAATTAATATTGCAGATCCTGATGAAAATTATTCTGCAGCAAAGTTTGTGACTGCTGCACAAAAGGCAATCACTGATATTAGCGAACGGGGAAAATTACCGATATTGGTTGGTGGCACAGGATTTTATGTCCAGGCATTATTAGGGGATCGACCTTTAGCGAAAACATCTGATATTGATGATCCAGAATTCGTACAACATTGGACAGAAATTGCTCATAGGGATGGTGAGCAGGTTGTCAGAGATGCTTTAAAAGAAGTTGATGCTGTCAGTGAAGCACGAATTTTACCAGGACAAATTCGTCGATTGGTCCGTGCGCTATTGGTTAGTACTCAGACCGGGCAGCCATTTTCTTCATTACAGCCAGAACCCAAACGCCAATATGATGCGTTCATTATTGGCCTGAAAACTGAGCGATCTTTATTATATGAACGTATTAATCAACGGGTTGATGACATGATGATGTCAGGAGTTCTAGCTGAGGCAGAATTAGTTTATCATTTACCGGCTGAAAGTACGGCAAAACGAGCAATTGGCTATAAAGAATTATTCGGTTACCTGACAGGCGATGAGTCTTATGCAGAGGCAGTGATGAGGTTAAAACAGGCATCACGTCGATATGCAAAGCGTCAAATGACGTGGTTTAATAACCAGTTCCAGGATATTCGCTGGTTTGACCTAGTGCAACAACCTGACGAACTAGACCAAATTATGGACCAATTAAACAACTTTATGTTAGAATAGCTGACATTAATGACCAACA
Source organism: Weissella paramesenteroides ATCC 33313 (assembly GCF_000160575.1). GTDB lineage: Bacteria > Bacillota > Bacilli > Lactobacillales > Lactobacillaceae > Weissella > Weissella paramesenteroides. The sequence goes on along the minus strand of NZ_GG697129.1, from coordinate 94,193 downwards.
ACGTGCGCGAGAGTGGTAATATGCTAGTCATAGGGAGGTCAGTGATATGAGTGGACGAGAATTACGACGTGATTTAGCTGTCTTACCAATGAGCGTTGTGCGAGAATTGACGGGTTTAACAGATCGTCAAGTACGTTATTATGACCAGCAGGGGTTAATTGAACCACACAGAGGTGCGGGTAAACAACGGCGTTTTTCATTGGAAGATGTTGATCGTCTGCTACAGATTGCTGAGTATTTGGATGCGGGTTACACTGTTGCTGAAATTCATGAAGTTGATCAAAAACAACAGCGTAAACAAAAGAATACAGATCCTTCCGAGGAAAGTTTACGTCATATATTAGCTGACGAATTATTAAATATTGGTCGATTTAACGGTCAACAAAGATTTTAAGATGTTGTGATATAGGATAAAGGAGAATTGAACTAATGGTACGTAGAGCATACACAAAAGATGATATTCGACAGAAAATTGTTGATGAAAATGTTGAATTTTTACGTCTGCAATTTTCAGACGTTTTTGGCAACATTAAAAATGTTGAGGTGCCGGTTTCTCAATTAGAGAAAGTTTTAGCTAATAATTTAATGTTTGATGGGTCATCTATTGAAGGTTTTGTGCGTATTGAAGAATCAGACATGTACCTTTATCCTGACTTATCAACGTTTATGATTTTCCCATGGGCAACTGATGAACATGGTGGAAAAGTGGCACGTCTTATTGCTGATATCTACACATCTGATCGTGAGCCATTTTCTGGTGATCCACGAAATAACTTAAAGCGTGTCTTACAGCAAATGACTGCGGATGGTTTTACGAAATTCAATATTGGTACTGAGCCCGAATTTTTCTTGCTAAAGATGGACGAGAACGGTAAGCCAACAATGAATTTGAATGATAAAGGTGGCTATTTTGATTTGGCACCTTTGGATATGGGTGAAAATACTCGTCGTGAAATCGTACTTGAAATGGAAAAAATGGGCTTTGAAGTTGAAGCGGCCCATCACGAAGTTGCCCCAGGACAACATGAGGTAGATTTCAAGTACGCTGATGCTTTAGATGCAGCTGATAATATTCAGACATTCAAATTGATTGTTAAAACTATTGCTCGCAAGCATGGTCTATACGCAACCTTCTTGCCAAAGCCAATTTCTGGTATCAATGGTAACGGGATGCATACGAATATGTCATTGTTTACTGATGAAGGTAATGCATTCTATGATGAAGATGGTGAATTACAACTTTCAGAGACAGCTTACCATTTCTTAGGCGGTGTATTAGAGCACGCAGCTAACTTTACAGCAATTACAAATCCAACTGTTAACTCATATAAGCGTCTAACACCTGGTTATGAAGCACCCGTATATGTTGCTTGGTCAGGATCAAATCGTTCACCAATGGTGCGTGTCCCAGCATCACGTGGTAATTCAACCCGACTTGAATTACGTTCTGTGGACCCTACCGCTAATCCATACTTAGCTTTCGCAGCTATTTTGGCTGCTGGATTAGATGGTATTGAGAACAAATTGGAACCAAATCATGCGGTTGATCGTAATATCTACTTAATGGATGATGCTGAGCGTCGTCGTGCAGGTATTACTGATTTGCCAGACACATTATTCGAAGCAATTAACTTCTTGGATAGCGATGATGTTGTTATGGCAGCAATTGGTGAACACATGGGTCGTACGTTCGTTGATGCTAAGCGTCTTGAGTATCAAGCTTACCGTCGTGAAGTTTCACAGTGGGAAATTGACACATACCTAGAACAATACTAAAATTTGTTTAAAACTTATAAAAAACAGCGCTAACTTGTCCTCAAGTCGCGCTGTTTTTTAAGTTTAGGTTGTATGATAGTAGTAGGCATTATTTTAATCGCCAAATCTAATCAATTTATTAATGATTATAAAAATAGGAGGGGTTGAGATGGAAAGTACGCCATACATTCAGACAGATTTACCGTCGAATCAATCCGTATTACAACAAAAATTGCAGATGAAACTAGACTACTTGACTAGTATTCAATCAGCGGTTGTTGCGGGGGACGACCGACAGGTATATGAACTATTAGATAGTCAGAAATATGATCTAAAAATACGTCAAAAGTCTGAAGCAGAGATAAATCGACCATTATCAGTTTTAGTTGATGATATGAAAGATGAACTGAGTCATCATTTGGGACAAAAGTTAATTAATTATTTATCTGAAAAATTCCCTTTCTTTTACTATGAAGAAACAAAGTTAGGTGTTTTCCAATTGTACTTTGGAAACTGGTGGGATCGGCGCCACTTTGGTATCCTGGATCCATTATCTGTTAAGTTTATTTTTAATGATGATGAATATGAAAAGCTCGTCAAGGCAGTGGAACTATCAGCACGTGGACAACGATATAACGCACAAGTTATTGAAGATACTACCCGAGCAAATGAGACGTTGCAAAAAATTGTTGATGAACAAAATCAACGTGATGCGGAACGTACACAATTGCTAGCACAATTATCAGCATCTGAGGAGCGTGGCGGCTTATTTGGGAACCGCGGTCAATCAGAGCAACGTGAAGTATTGAAAGAACGTTTAAAGCATTTGGACTCAGCTGATGCTAAAGCGCAAACGGTACCAGCACTGATTGCTGAAAATAATACCCAAATTTTGAATTATTCAAAAGAAGATACGATTTTAATTTATGAGCAACGAGCAATCACGGATACTTTTGGGACGTTTGAAGCGTTTCAACAAGCAGTTGGTAATTTGTATGAGGAATATGTTGGTAGCTTAGCGGTTGCTTCTGAGCAAGGAGGTGTTTAAGATGACTGAACACCTACAAAAACGTGTTGATTCATATGTTAATATTCTGGCTGATGATATTGGCCGTATTCAGCAATTATTGGCTCAAGTTAATGAATTGGCTAATGCAGATGATCCTAAGAAAGTACATTTGCTTGCACAACAACTAACAACAGCGACCCTTGATACTGAATGGGTTGTTGTACCACGTCAATACTCACAAGCGGATTGGTATATGTTAGCACTCGATCGCTTGTTGAGTTTTGCAAAAGTCTCAGCATATGATATTTTAACACCGGCAGATCGTGAAGAATTGACGCTTGTATTTCCAGAATTGGATGTACCAGCAACTTTCCAATTTGAAGTTAATCAAGACCAAAATGGGGGTGCTTATTTTAAAGAGTTAGGAACTGATAAGCGCTTATTCTATTGGTCATTAACTCGGAAACAAATTTTCTTTAACGCAGAAGCAATTACGGATTTGTTGGTGGAAAATTTCCGTAAGAAAACAACGGTTGCTCGTATTCGGCCACTTGTTACGCTATTAACCGATTTTGGTCGGTATATGGCAGCAACATTTGGTTATCAAGTGGATTACAATATTTTGGAGACAACAGATGATTTCCTATACCCACTACGCCAAAAAGAAATGCCTGCAGGAATCTTAGACCGGCTCTTTGTGTTATCAGCCGATTCGGATTATTTCTTACAAGCAATTCCAAATGGTGCAGGATTAGTTTTGGAAAATAATGTTGAAGTTCGTGTCTTTTATGTTAATGATGCCACAGCAACCGATGCACAAAGGTGGCACTTCCAAGTTATCGACGGCAAGGATAGTGTGTCATGGTTGGATGTCCTATTAGATTATGACTTTATTGGTGCTTGGTACTTGGTTGAAAGACAATACATTGAGGTTGAAAGTGCACCACTTGTATTTGATCAGGACTTACAAGAAGCAACTGCACACGAAGAAGCAGCGGCCAAAAAGGACACGGTGCAACCAGAAGTATTGTCTCCTCAGCCGCTCACTACATCAGAGGAGTCGTAGTCAGATGACAGAGTTAGATATTGCAATGTATTTGCGACAAACTAGAGTCATGATGCACGACGTCAGTATGCAATGGGAAACACCAATTGGTCCAAAACAAATTTTGTTGAATGACTATTTGAATTTAGATGTTAGTTTAAGTGAGCTAGCAGTTAAAACGCAGTCAGTACTATTGAATGTACCTGGACAACAGCCTTTGCGTGATGAACAAGAAATATTAGCCTTATATAGTCAGGCTTTTGTACAGTTTTTAACCATCAGTTTAAAACAACAGTGGACACACCTAATGGTCATGACTGATGAAGACATTGCACAGTTTGAACGTTTTCCACAAAGGCATTTGGCACATCAATTTATGGGCATTAAGACGATGTTGCTCAATAGTTATCATCAAAAGCGACAAGCAGACTTCTCGCACGCTTGGCGTTCCTTTCTGAAATTGGGCTTAGTGGAGTTGAAAATTTCGCAACATGATCTTCATCTTGCAGTGCAGGAAAATTTTAATGACAACTATGCTTGATTCATTATGCAAATAAACGTACAATAGATGAGGCGGATGCATATTTGCTCCATCTATTTGATATGCAACTGTAGCACAACTGGATAGTGCACTCGGTTTCTACCCGAGCGGTTGTGGGTTCGAGTCCCACCAGTTGCATTGATATAGTCTTAGAAATGTTGATACAACAGCGTTTCTAAGACTTGTTTTTTATTTTGCAGTAAATTTATGGTACTTATTTAAGGCAATCAACTTGTTATCATTGAATTTGATCAATGATTAGGTTATAATAGTATACGTTGTGTTTGTGGAATCTCACAAACTGCAACCACTCATGGCCTGTATTAAGTAATTCTTTGAATTCGCGGGCATTGGTGAGTCTAAGTTTTTACAAAAATTTTTATGGAGGTCTACAGACTCATGGCAGCATATGCAATCATTGAGAACGGTGGAAAGCAATACAAAGTTTCTGCCGGTGACGTTATTTACGTCGAGAAGTTGGATGCCGCAGAAGGTGACAAGGTTGTCTTTGACAAAGTTGTCTTCGCTGATGGCAAAGTAGGTGCACCTTACGTTGAAGGTGTTACTGTATCAGGAACTGTTGAGAAGCAAGGTAAGGAAAAGAAAGTTGTTACTTTCAAGTACAAGCCAAAGAAGCACTCACATGCTAAGCAAGGTCACCGCCAACCTTATACTAAGGTTGTCATTGACTCAATTGCCTAAGCCATCGGATAGGAGGATTTAAATCATGCAATTAAATTTGAATAACTTGACGATGCTTGCTCACCACAAAGGTGGTGGTTCATCAGCCAACGGTCGTGACTCAGCTGGTCGTCGTCTAGGTACAAAGCGTGCTGACGGTCAAGACATCAAAGCTGGATCAATCATTTACCGCCAACGTGGTACTCACATCTACCCAGGTGTTAACGTTGGTCGTGGTAACGATGATACATTGTTCGCATTGACTGATGGTGTTGTAAAGTTCGGTCGTTTGGGCCGTGACAAGCGCCAAGTATCAGTTGTATCTCGCGAAGAATACAAAGAAATCATCGCTAAGTAATTAGCTAATAAAATGACCTTACTAATTTCGGTTAGTAAGGTCATTTTTTGTTGCTATGATAGGATTTGTGAGAATTGATGCGTATGACTTATATTGAATAGGAAAATTGTGGTTATCGTAAATCTGTTCAAAATTGACCTTAATTGACTCCAAAAATGTCACCAGTTGTCACCTGCTTGTCACTACTTTTATTCAATGGGTGGATCATGGTTGATCTTGATATTTTTTGGGCTAATAAAAAATATCACCCCAATCATCCCAATAACCCCAAAAATGAATGAAGAAGATCAAATAGTGTGTACAATGTAATTAAGTAGTACCAGAAATTTTGCAGTTGATTCAATTTATGGACTAGAGGGGTAAGACTTATGAAAAAAATAATGTACGAACTAGAAGATGTTGCACCAATATTTTTGATATTTGGCTATTTTTCTTTAGCAATCGGGGCTTGGGAATTTATCTCCCATCTAGTGACGTTATCCTTATCATTTCCGAAAATCAAAGATATAACTGCCTGTATCGTTTTTGGGTATTTATCTGTGAAGTTCGCTCACAAAATAGTGGAATATAATTCTATTCCGCCACACGTTGAAGGTAGCATTGTCGACAATAATACGGCAGATGATACATCTGAAGATACAGCAGATATAGAAGCCTATATAGCTAATGAATTAATTTCTGAAGAGACAAAGCATAGAAATTCACATGATGATCTAGATTAAGATAGAATGCCCGCTTCTCACTTTTCAGAACCCCAAAAAAATTAGGAAAAGAATTTGTATATCAGAAATATAGAAATTGAATTATGGTAAGATAATTACAGTGATGACGTATAAAAAAGAAAGATTATTAGAGGGATAATCAAGAATGGCAGAAGATAAGTTTGAACAAGCCGTAATTCAAAAGTTAAGAGCTGAAGGTTGGGAGTATTTACGCGATTATTCAGGAGTAACGGTCGATAGATTATATGATCATTGGCGTGATATTTTGAATCAAAATAATGCGCAGCGGTTAGACGGCGTGCCATTAACTGATAATGAGTTTGAACAGGTTAAGTTGGAACTCAATCAGAATAAGACCCCTTATGATGCACAGCTTATGTTAGCAGGTGCAGGCGGTGTCGGAACGTTACCTTTGAATCGTGATGATGGCAGCCAGTTAGAGTTAGAAATTTTTTATGGAGATGAAGTAGCTGGTGGTCATTCACGCTATGAATTGGTTAACCAGGTTACATTTAATCATCTAGCGTTTAGTTTGAGTACGAAAAGGCGAATTGATCTTTTACTGTTAATTAATGGATTGCCAGTCGCACATATTGAAGAAAAAGACGAATCTTTACAGAATCAATGGAATGCCTTTGAACAGTTACAAAAATATGATAGTGACGGAATGTATACGGGGCTCTTTTCTTTTGTACAGGTGCAATTTATTCTATCACAGCACTCAGCGCACTATTTCGCACGCCCCAAAAATGAACGATCATATAATCGTGACTTTGTTTTTGGTTGGCGAGATGAAAATGGAAAAGATGTTACTGACACGATGGCATTTATTCATGAAGTGATGGGCATTCCAGCACTACACCGCCTTGTTACTGTTAATATGATTCCGGATGCAGCCAATGATAATTTGATGGTCATGCGATCATATCAAATTCAAGCAACTCGGAAAATTCTCGATCGTATGCGTGAAATGAATAATAACGATTTGGTTGAAAAGGAAGGCGGGTATGTCTGGCATACAACTGGCTCAGGTAAAACGGTTACGTCATTTAAGGTTGCACAATTGTTAGCATCAATGCCGCGTGTACAAGATGTATTGTTCATTGTTGATCGTGTGGATCTAGTTAATCAAACCTTTGAAAATTTTAAATCATTTGCGTATAAAACTTTTGAAAACAGAATCAAAGTTGTTAATGGTCATGAACTAAAACGAGAGCTAAAGCACACGCAGACATCCCATATCTATTTGATTACTGTGCAAGGATTAGATCGAGCTGTTAAGTCTGGTCTTGCGTCAAAGAATCGCATGGTTATTTTAATGGACGAGGCACATCGTTCTGCTAGTGGTGATGCAGTAGACCGTATTAAAAAGAACCTACCACGGACAACTTGGTTCGGCTTTACAGGGACACCTAACTTTTATAGCGATGAAGTTAATGAAGTCAAAACATCGAAGAACATTTCAACCTTTGATATTTTTGGTCCGCGATTACATCGTTATACAATTAAAGATGCCATTGGTGATGGTAATGTGCTTGGGTTCGACGTTACCTACTATGAGTCTACTTATGAAACCGATAATGAAGCAAAGCTTTCAGAAGCTGATTTGGAAAAAGAAGTCTATACAAGTTTACCATTCCGTCAATTGGTGGTTCAGGATATTAAGGATAATTGGGATAAAATTGCCAGTGGACCTATCGAAATGGGTGTCCGCCAGCCTAATCAATTTCAGGGGATTTTAGCTGTTTCAGGTAAACAAGCAGTAGTAGCATATTATAACCTATTCAAGAAAATTGCGCCTGAAATTCGAGTGGCTATGACCTATTCACGCGATGAAAATAATGGTGTAGGTACTTCGGATTTGCAAGCATCTTTGAAGCAAGGTATGCAGGATTACATGAATCGTTATGGTACCCGGAACTTTTTAGAAGATCAAGATGCTGAACGGGCTTACTTGAATGATATTACGAAACGACTGGCCCGTAAAAAACCATATAACAAAGGAAATGATGACGATCGACTAGATTTGATTATTGTGTCTGACCAGCTATTAACAGGCTTTGATTCAAAGTATGTTAATGTGATTTATATGGACAAAATTATGGCTGAAGGACCGTTAATTCAAGCAATGTCACGTACCAACCGAACGATTAATAAAAATGCAAAACCATATGGAAAAGTACGTTTCTATCGTAAAGGTTCGGTCATGACGGAAAATGTCAAAAATGCGTTGGTTATCTATACTAAAGGTGGTAATGACACAATAACAGATGCAACCAAGCCACTTAATGCACAAGAACAACAGGAATTAATGGATGACGATGTGTTAGCACCAAGATTGGCTGACCAAATTAGTGAATTGAACCCCAAAATTGCCAGATTGCAAGAATTAGCTGGTGATGATTTTTCACAATTACCACGTTCTGAAAAAGATAGGCTTGAATTTGCTATAACAGCAGCCGAGGTTAATGGCCAGGTACAAAGAATTACGCAACAAGGCTATGCGCTCGGCAGTTCAGTCGAAGATGTGCAAGGGCAAGAAACAAAGTTAAATATTGCAGATATTGATCAGCTAAATACTTTACAAGCTCGCTTAAATGATGTTAATGAGTTATTACCCCCAGAGAAGAAAATCGATGTGACCAATATTAAGATTGCTATGGAATCATTTGCTAGTGAAATTATTGATTACGATTTGCTAGTTGATTTGTTAAATGACTATATGGATCAGATAACTACTGAAAAGCGTCAGGCAATTGAAGATCATGTACAACCATTAGATCAAGTTAGTCGGGATGAAATTAATTCAGTATTAGATGGTATTGAAGATGGTACTTATCAAGAACATTTTGATACGGAAATCCTGAAGAAGGTACGTAAGCAAATTCGTCATGAGCAACAAGAGCTGAAAGTTTATAAATGGGCGGCAGACCATAATTACAATGGTAATGAAATCATGAGTGCTTATCAGTTATACTTACCCGGTGTTGAATTGGTGGATAATCCACAGTTGAATACTAAGCTACAAGAGATTGAAGATAAATTAGCGATTGGGTTCTTTGGTACTGCCGATTTTGAAAATGAACTACTAAAGTATTTTGCAGATATAACAACAAATAAGTAAGGAAAAAAATAATATGGTATTGACTGCTGATAAAAAGACATTAATTTGGAAAACTTTAAATGAGACCAGAGGTAAGATTGAACCATCTGAATATAAGAATTATATTTTCGGCTTAATGTTCTACAAATTTCTGTCAGAAAAAGCGCAAAGTTGGTTGAATACGCAATTACGTGGAGAAACGTGGGAAAATGTTTGGCAACAGAATCCTGAAAAAGCAGCTAGTTTTATGCAAAGTAAACTAGGGTATGTTATTCAACCAGGTGATATGTTTAGTGATTGGCAAGCAGCTATTAACATTGACCAGTTTAACATTACAAACGTGGCTGATTCTTTAACCCATTTTAATCAAGGTATTCAGCAAGGTGCTAAGGGTACTTTTGAAGGTATCTTTGATGATATGGATCTAGCATCAAGTCGCTTGGGGAGTAATACGCAAACTCGTACGAAGACTTTAATGGACTGGATAAGTCTTATTGATCAAATTGAACTAGACGAAAGTTCGGATGTTTTAGGTGACTTGTACGAGTACCTAATTGGTATGTTTGCAGCCAACTCTGGTGCTAAAGCGGGAGAGTTTTATACTCCCCATGAAGTTTCAGATATTATGGCTCGAATTTTGACAGCTGGTCGTGAAGATATGGCGGAATACAGTTTGTATGATCCAGCGCTGGGATCAGGCTCATTACTGTTGACCACGGCTTCATATATGCATAATGATGGTGTCCGTGGCGCAATTAAATATTATGGGCAAGAGGTCATTACGACAACATATAATTTGGCACGTATCAATTTGATGATGCATGGTGTTGAGTACAATGATATTCATATTCATAATGCGGATACGTTGAATATGGATTGGCCAGACGGAGTTGTTGAGGGAGTTGATAGCCCACGGATGTTTGATGCTGTTATGGCTAACCCACCCTATTCACTAAAATGGGATAACACGAATCGAGAAGACGATCCACGGTTTAAGTCGGGTATAGCCCCTAAGTCAAAAGCTGATTTTGCTTTCTTACAACATTGTTTGTATCACTTAAAGCAAGATGGTCGGATGGCGATCGTTTTGCCACACGGTGTATTATTCCGTGGCGCAGCAGAAGGACGGATTCGTAAACAACTACTTGAAAATCATAATATTTCAGCTGTGATTGGTTTACCAGAAAAAATCTTTACCAACACGGGTATTCCAACGATTATTATGGTCTTAGAAAAGAATCGTACAAGCGATGATGTCTTGTTCATTGATGCATCTAAAGGGTTTGAAAAACAAAAGAATAACAATAAGCTACGTGCACAAGATATTGATTTGATTGTGGAGACGTTCTTAAAACGTGAAGATGCAGATAAGTATGCACATGTAGCGACGTTCGATGAAATTAAGGAAAATGACTTCAACCTCAACATTCCTCGCTATGTTGATACATTTGAAGAGGAAGAGCCAGTCGATTTGGTTAAAGTTAGTCAAGAGATGACCGAAGTTAATCAAGAAATTGCAGCTACTGAGCAATCTCTATTACAAATGATGAATGAATTAGCAGTAAATGATGATAACAAAGACATAATCAATGCAGCCAAGAACTTAATTGGAGGTACTGATCATGCCAAAGGATAAACCAGAGATACGTTTTGCGGGATACACTGACGCTTGGGAAAAGCGTAAGTTATTGGATGGCTCTGAAAAAATTGGAGATGGATTACATGGAACACCAAAATATTTTGAAAAGGGAAATGTTTATTTTGTAAATGGCAATAATTTTATTGATGGTGAAATAAAGATTACAAAAGAGACAAAACACGTTGCTGAAACAGCCCAATCGTCTGTAGACCAAGGGCTAACAAATAATACAATCTTAATGTCAATAAATGGAACTATAGGGAACTTAGCCTATTATCATGGGGAGAAAATATCTCTTGGAAAGAGTGCGGCATTCATTACTGTTTCTGATTTTTATAAAGAGTTTATTTATGCTTATCTACAAACAAAAACTGTTCATAGTTATTTTATGAATAGTCTTACAGGGACGACAATCAAAAATTTAGGTTTAAAAGCACTTAGAGAAACTCCACTATCTGTTCCTGTAATTTTTGAACAGAAAAAAATAGGTAGACTTTTTAAACAGATCGACAAGCTGATAACTGTCAACCAGCGTAAAGTTGATTTGCTGAAAGAATTGAAAAAAGGCTTTTTACAAAAAATGTTTCCAAAAAATGAGGAAAATTATCCTCAAATACGTTTTGCGGGATACACTGACGCTTGGGAAAAGCGTAAGCTAGGTGACATTGGTTCTGTTGCTATGAACAAACGGATATTTAAGTCAGAAACCTTTGATTATGGTGATGTACCATTTTATAAAATTGGAACCTTCGGTAAAATAGCAGACTCATTTATTACAAGGGAAAAATTTACAGAATACAAGGCTAAATATCCATTTCCTAAAAATGGTGATGTATTGATATCAGCATCAGGTAGCATAGGCAAAACTGTTGTGTACCATGGCGAAGACGCATACTTTCAGGATTCTAACATTGTATGGCTTGAACATGATGGCCAAATAGACAACAAGTTTCTTGAACAATTTTATAAAATAGTTAGGTGGTCTGGAGTTGAAGGAAGCACAATCAAGAGATTGTATAATAAAAACATTTTAAATACATCTATATCTATACCTAATCTGGATGAGCAGGAAAAAATTGGTGAACTACTATACTTATTTGATTTCCTCATAACTGTCAACCAGCGTAGAGTAGATCTTCTAAAACAAGAGAAAAAAGCCTTATTACAAAAGATGTTTGTGTAAATATTTTTTGAAATCAGTGTATGATTTATTCTTTTTTATAATATTGCGTTTCTATAGATAATCACTATTCATGATATACATCAACTATTTAGATTAAAAAGGAATATTTTTAATATGTCATCAGTCAATTCTGATGGCATTTTTTAAAGCGTTAATTTAAAAATTGATGATTTTTGTAAAATTAATATTCGATCTTGGTTGACAGTTATGAGACTATCCAATTGTTTGAATAACTCACTGATGGACTTTTGTTCTTTAATATTAGGTATTGTTAGTTTCAATTCTTTAAGCTTGCTGAAGTACATGTATGTTCTTGAACCGCCTTGTTTTTGAAGAAGTGAAAACCGTTTAAATTCTGTTCCCTCATTTAACTGATACATAAGATACATTGCATCTAAATTTTCAGTCGTGGTAAATACTGGATATAAAGTACTTACTATCCCATAATCAGCTAAGTCATTTATATTAAATTTGAAGATAAGATCATCAGACATGTGCCTATAAGTAAAGTATCCTTTTGGTACAATATTGTATCCCGTATTATCTACTGATGCTATTTGATGACCATCATAATAGTCTTTTTGAAAAAACAGTCCTTTTCTTGAAGATGTAAAAACAGGGTACTGATTATTTTCAATAGTATGTTCATTATACTGAATAATATTATCGCCCAATTTACGCTTTTCCCAAGTAATAACAGAAGGACACATTACTTCAATAATATAAACTTGGGAAAAGCGTAGGTTAGGAGAGTACGCTAATTATAGACGTGGTTCTTTTCCACAACCATATGGAAATAAAGAATGGTATGGTGGAAAAGATTCTATGCCCTTTGTGCAAGTTGTCGATGTTACTAATAAATTAACGCTTGTAGATGATACAAAACAAAAAATTAGTAAGTTAGCTCAGTCAAAGAGTGTATTTGTTCCTAAGGGTAAAGTGGTTATTACCCTACAAGGGAGTATTGGACGTGTTGCCATTACTCAATATGATTCATATGTCGATCGCACATTACTTATTTTCGAAAACTATGTAAAACCAACTAATGAATATTTTTGGGCATACACCTTGCAACAAAAATTTGAAATAGAGAAACGTAGAGCTCCTGGTGGAACTATTAAGACAATAACCAAAGAAGCGTTATCTATATTTGAGGTTCATTTACCTGAGTACAAAGAACAAGTTAAGATAGGAACATTATTTCAGTACCTTGATACTCTAATAACTGTCAACCAGCGAATTAGTAAGCTTATTTTTTTTTACCGAAATGACACCTTATCGCTGCAATTTTATCTACCATAAGCGTTAGACTAAAGAAAAAGACCATGGTTTATGTCGAAATTACATGGTCTTGAATAATATTTTTGTAATGAAATTTTTGTATTACATTAATGTCGTTAGATAACGCATAATTTTGTCAGTATCAGCATTTTCTAACTCCTGTATAACGTGTAAATAAGTTCGTTGTGTTGTATTCATGTTTGAGTGACCAAGTCGTTGTGCAACTGAGGCAATGGAAACGCCAGCATAAAGTAGTAATGATGCGTGAGTGTGGCGCAGTCCATGAACACTAATTTCTGGAATACCAGCTTTTTGACAGTAACGGGCAAGCTTATCGTTAGCAGTTTCGTTATAAAACTTTTTGCCATTTGTAATGAAGATTGGTTGATTCTTAGGTAAATCCTTAACTAACTGAGCAAACTGCATCGCGATTTGCCAATCAATGGGTACTTTTCTCATTGATGCAGTATTTTTGGTTGGCGAGAAACTACCTTCGTTTGACTTATAATCCCAGGTTTTATTTACCGAAAGCGTTAGCCTTGATAGATCAAAGTCATCAGGTGTAATTCCTAAGGCTTCGCTAAAACGAAGACCAGTCTTTGCAACTAATAGGAAAAAATAATCAATTGAAAGTTCTTCACCTAAGTTAAGCTGAGCGAGAAGTTTTGTTAACTGTTGCTGGTTAAGGTATTTAATTTTGTGATGTTGCGTTATGGTCCCTTTGATGACAATTTTTCTGGTTGGGTCTACGGTTAGTAGACCATCTTCAAGAGCGTCTAATATACCAGATTTTACCTGATGGTGAAAATCTAGTACAGTTTGCTTTTCGTGAGTTTCCGCATAAGTGTTTAATAGTGCTTGGTAAACTTGGCGATTTAAATCACATAAGCATAAATCGGGAACTAATTTTCTTAACTGCTTGTGCGTTTGTTGATATTTGGCGTAGGTTATTTGACGAACAGCTCCCTCCTTATAAAGTGTCATCCACTGAAGATAGTATTCATGAAAAAGTAAAGTGTTTTTTTGTGACATAAGGTCACCTCCTGAATGTATTACCTGACTGTATCGTATAGTGAGGTACTAAAATCATTCAGAGTTATTCAATAAAAAGCAACGAAGTTGATTCAAAAATGTACGATTTTGAAGTATCAAATACATATTTTAATGATGACAGTATAATCTGTTAAAAATTTGTATTGGAGAAACAAACAATGGAATATGCAGTGGTATACGATATGATTGGCCAGTATATTGTGCCAACAATTACAAAATGGTCAGGTAATGGAAACAACGACCAACTATATAAAACATTTGAAGGGGCAGTTGATATTATTGCGTTACGTCTAGCGACAGATGAAAAAATAGGATATGACGCTTGGGTTCGTGATGATGCCTTAGCGACCGGTATTGCAAGTGCCTATCGTGTGCAATTTGGACAAGAATATTTTGGGATGGCTTTGCTACCACAAGTTGGTACAGGGATTGTTGTCTTAGGGGTTGATGAAGCAGGTCAGACATTTGGGTTAACATTGGAACAAGCACAAGAGGTAAAGGATAATTTAGTAGTAGAGAAATGGCCAGCGATCAATAATGATTAGCACATGACCACTAGCAACAACCAGGTAGGTTGTTAACAATTTTTCAGACACATATCTTAAAAATGTATGATTAGTACATTAATTATAAGAACCAACATGTCATTGTTGGTTCTTTTTTGTATAGGAGGAAGATATGGATGTTACACGTATAGTGCCAGAAATAGAATTAGATATCGTATATTTGGCCGTGAGTTTGTTAGATATGCAAAATGTGCAACGAATAGACTTTTCAGGGCTGGATAATGTCAGACTGGATATTGATGAGATGGAACCGACTATGGTGCCATCTTTTTTATTATCCAAGCAGACAGTCAATTGTTTTATGTTAGCTGGGACGATCAACCAAAAAGAAGAATTGTTGGTAGTCGTTTATTATGATTTGGCTGGCAATTATATCGGTAAAGCAGCTTTGTATCATGGTGATGTTGCCTTTGAAAAGAAAGTGGGTGAAAGTACATGGCAGTAGACATTATCTCAATTATTGTGAAAGAAATGATGATTGCAGTTGGCAAAGCGTTAATTGAAGTAAGTGCTAATTTACGTTAAGTGAATTAGCTATATTTTCATACAACGACGTAAAAATTGGTTAGATAAAGCATCCTGAAAATGAGGATGCTTTATTTTTTTATCTTTTGTAGAAGGAGGTCATAAAAATGAAATTGCCCAAGGGAATTGATTTAATGCCAAGTGGCAAATATAAGGCAACCGCTAGCATTGGATCGGGTAACACACGTAAACGTAAATCAAAAAGTTTTACGACGGTGAGTGATGCCAAAGCATGGTTACTGGAAATGAATGCGGATATGCATTCAGGGACAACCTATGTTGGCGATGATGCCAAAATCACGGATGCTTATAATGAATGGGTGGCTACTTTTGTGACTAGTAAGGTCAGTCCAGCAACAGAAAAAGGCTACTATTTTACGGGAAAGATCCTTGCAAAATATTGTGAAGGTTGGTTAGTGAAAACACTAGATCGTCGACATTGCCAAAAGTTGTTCAATCAATTAATCGCTGATAACTATACTAAAAATACGATTAAGAAAATCAAGGTACATGTCGGAAAGTATTGTCGCAGTTTGGTTACGGAAGGAGTTATCAAGCGAAACCCCATGCAAGAAATAGACATTCGAGGGGCACGTTTGGGTAAGGATGCCAATCAAAAATTTATTAGTATCAGTCAGTACAAACAGTTACTGCAAGCACTAAAACAACGACCAATATCACAGATGACACCTTACACGATGGTTATACTGGTTATTTTATGTACCGGTATGCGAGTAAGTGAGGCCATTGACTTGCGACAGGATGATCTTGACGAAATCAAACTGACGTTACGCGTTGACTCAAGTTATTCACGAACGGTGCACGATAGTAAAGCACCTAAGACCAAAAATTCATATCGGACAATACCGATACCCAAATTTTTATTGCAGCGCTTAAGAGAATGGCGGTTTGAACAAAATCGGTTGTTAATGCTGAATGGTCATCGAAATCACGAGCAGCATTTATTCATCACCAAGTTTGGTAATGTACCAGATGCAAGCAGTGTGAATTACTATGTACAAAAACTAGAACATACAATCTGTCAGATACCAGTGGGGCAAACAACTTCAACACATTCACTTCGACATACTTATGCGAGCTACTTATTATCACGTGAAGGTGGTAATCAGTCGTTACAGTATGTCGCTAATGTATTAGGTGATACCCAAGCAATGGTACAAGAAGTGTATGCGCACTTGATGCCAGAAGAAAAAGCATCACAAGCCAATGTGGTTCGTGATGCTTTGGAAGTTATCTAAGAGCTTAGTGGCTCTTTTTTTCTATTTGCTTGTCGACCATAAATTGAATTGCATAATCTGCCATTCCGTTCAGAAGTTGATTATTGCGTAAAAATTCAAATAAGGAAGTCACTTGGTCAATTGATGAAAACGTGAGGGTTGAAACAAATGGTGTAAATATCTCACTGGGAAAGCTCCATTCCATATGAATGTATGTACTTGTAATGTCTTCATTTTTTTGTGATTGGAGTAATTCTTGATGGCAACGTTCTTTGATGCCATCGTGTAGGAATTCGAACATAGAACCCCAATTATTTGAGTTAAATTTGCTGTCAGCAAGAGGATTGAATAGGCCGTCTAAATTATCATGCTCTTCAATAACTTGATTTAATGCATGAATGATGATTCCAAAACTTTGTATGTCCCTTACTGGAATATTAATCCAATCATTATAAATAATCATCGCACTAGCAATGTAGGGGAATTCTTTATAATGAGCAAATGGGTAACTTTTCATGGACGTACCGGATAGGTGGCTAGAAAAATCATACTCTAATGATTGGCTAAGTTTGAGCAAAGCGCTTATTTTGATCAAGTTAATTTTACTTATTCTTGAATTTGTTTGTTCATCCAGATGAATTTCTAGTATTTTGTCTAATATTACATTTGAAAAGCCTGAGAATAATTCAATAATGTCTTGCTTTTGGTTGTTCGTTAGAGACTTATTTTCTTTAAATAGAGTATGCAAAAGTGTTCGGGCAGATTTAATATCCAGCCGATTGGTTTCCCAATGGCTATATGTTATTCGAAGAATCTTATCAAGTAAATCTGATGGTAAATCAAGCAGCAAAAAAATTAGCAAGTCAGAAATTGATAAGGTTTCATCATAGTTGATATGAAATAGCTCAAAATAAATATTTGCTCCCTTTCGAAATGTACGTGAACGTTTTTCTTCAGTAAAGCGATATTTATGCTTAGGATCTTCTATTAAATATTTATCAAAGTTATTAAATATTTTTGTATTTGTTGAAAGAACATCTTCATCAATTTCATTTCCATTCGTAATTAGTACAAATGGATTATCCTTTTGGTCTAACCTGATTTGAATTTTATATGTACTTGTCGAATTACTTTGGGTTTCCAAAGTAACAATGAGTGAAATAGCAAAAGCTAATCGCTTGCATTCTTCTTCAGTAAATTTGTGCATAAATATTTTCCTTTTGAAAAAAGCCACTTTGAATATTCGGAGTGGCCTAAAGACTTAAAGCATTTCAAACTACAATGGTTATATTCCTTGACGCAGGCCTGCATGTTTATTCAAGGAGTGAATTAATTAGTAACGGAGGATGTAAAGTTGAAAGAAAAAATTTATGGTAAAGATGATCAATTTGATAAGTACATTTTACCACAACTTAATTCAAAGGGTTTTACCATTAGTTATTATCAAATCATTCAGGATTATCTCAGTGACAAGTTAATAATAGATGATACGTTTGAATTTCGAAGATGGTCTACTGGATTATTAAATATGCAAGGTCGAGTAATTGACGAGACTGCTGGAGTCGTACATGTTGTTGGTAGACATGAGGCATATGCTAATATTCCCATGCAGATAAGTACTAGTGCCCCCAACACACAAGCTATCCCAAAATGGTGCCGAAATTATTTAGTTGCACCTACTGGAAGACGATTTGTTGCTTTAGATATTGGCTCAGCTGAGCCGCGTGCGTTAGCTGGTGTTGCTGATGATGAAAAATTACGAATGGCAATCTCTGAAGGGTTATACGAATCAGTGGGTAACTCTTTACTGGAGCATACGGGAATTATAATACCACGTAAAATCGTTAAACGGCTATTCATGGGCTTCCTGTACGGACAATCTCTAACTGGCGTGGCTGCTACTTTGGCAGAAATCTCGCTGGATACTGGGTACGCTCATCATATTTTTTATGAACTTCAGGGATTATTTCCAAAATCTACATCCCTGTTAGAAAAAGTTAGCAAGATGCAGGTCGCTTTTTTACAAGGACAACCCTCTATGATCGATGTTTCAGACAAACGACCTAATCAACGACGATCTTACTTGGCTTCAAGTATCATAGCGGCCCTGGTAAAACGTTGGGCAACTAGGCTTATTGAATTGAATCCAGAAATATGGGTACATGAAATACCAAGGGATGCTTTGTGGTTAAGTATACCTGAATCAGAAACTGATGGAACAGTGCTGAATCAAGGCATTTTGGCATTGAAAATGGCAATTGATGATTGCAAATTTCAGTTCCCCATTGACGAACATATAATGACAATAAAAAATTTCGGAGGACAAAATTAATGAAAATTGGTAAGAATGTCACACCACGATTGGTTAATGATAAGGAACATGTAGAAGTTAAATTAGTAAGTTTAGAGCCTCATACAGAAACAGGTTCATTTGGCGAAGTGGCATGGCGAGCGTACATTCTTGAACTGGTTCCTAATGACACGACCATACGTCCGTTTAAAACACGCATGTATCTTGCAGATCATGAGGACGCAACATTTGAAAATATCGGAGATAAATTCTTGGCTATTATTCAGCGCTTTAATGAATTTGCAGCAGAAAAGTATAACAGGCTAGAGTATGACACTGATGATTTAATTGGGGCAACATTTGTAGTGGAAGTTACCTATAATAAAAGTGGCACCTTACCCTATATTAACTTAGTAAAGATTCACGAAATGCCAGCACTAGAAAATCATGGTGGGCAAGGACTAGGATTTGGAGTTGATAACCATGAATAGTACTAGCAAATATACAATGACTCTACAAGACGATGTGGCCATGTTCATTGCCCCTTTGCTTTCTCAAGCAAAGATAGAAGAGTTAACTGAACTTAGACCTTTTAATCTGAGTGATACCGTTAAAGAGCAGCTTGAGCAAGTAACACCAAGTATGATGAATGATGCTGGTGCTAAGCTAGTCATTATTTACGGTGAAAAACTAATGTCATTCATGAATATTTATTTGACTACGTTAGATAAGATGGTTCATTACCGGAACGGCCAAGCTGATCAAGCGGATCATGCTGTAGTTAAATTATTAAATGAATTGTTGAAGCAGGCCTTATTTACCCATTTGGGATTGCCACGTAACAGAGATGGCCATCAAACGCCTATCGATGCTGGTAAAGTGGCTGTTGGATTACGTTCGATAATGAATGTTGTGACTTCAGCAACTGAAGCAGCGATAGAAGTTACGTCTATCAGGGTTTATAATAATTCACTTCATTACTATCAATCTCTTCAGGTAACATTTGGAGGTTTTTGGTTGACGTTACTAACAAGGATATTGGGAGTCAAGGCAACTAGCCAATCTGAATCTGAAACTTTAATTGCGTTAGCTAAGATTGCGCATAGATTCGATTTTGCCAAGTTGAATAGTACGTATACGACCTTAGTCACAGGTGATCTTAATTTAAGCACGTTTGAATTAGAACCATTTGATGCTCGTCATATGACGTCTTATCAGCTGAACTTAACACCAGATTTAGATGCTCAGGTAATGCCACCTGCTTGGCAGAAGTATTTGGACGGTCAATGGAAAAATGATGAAGAGACCGTTACGTTTATTCTGGAATGGTTAGCAACACATTTACTTTTGCAAAATCCAGGAAAAGTGCTCTTCCTCTATTCACCAGGGGGTTCAGGCAAGACGCTCCTTCTCGATGCGATTAGGGCTATGCTTTCACCACAGTTAACAGCGAGTGTACCCACGTATCAACTGGATAGACAATTTGGCTTGGAATACCTACTTCAAGGTGATCGTCAAACGGTAGTCAGAGCTAATTTGGTCGACGAAAACGCCATTAACAAGGGCATTGATTGGTCTAAAATCAAACGATTGGCCGATGTGAATGCTGTGATGAATGTTGATCGTAAGAATACTAGTAGTTTGTTATTGCCTATGAATGTTCAGTGTACGTTTGCGATGAACACATTGGACGTACAGACCAACAATGTTGAAACAACTTATGCAGTACAACGTAAAGTTTGCTTGCTGCGATTTGAGAAGTCCTTTTCTAAAGAAGAAATGGATGAGGACCTGGGTCGAAGAATGATTGAAGAACTACCTCAGCTGGGTGGGTTACTAATTCAAACGTTAAAGGAAATGAAGGGACGCGACGATATGGTTCCAAAAGAGAGCCATAAGATGTTGGCTGATAAGAAAGCATGGTTTGCTAGCATGACACAGGATAATTCACCAGTGGCATCATTTGCAACAGAGAGATTACAGCAAAAGAATGATGAGAGTGTTACGCGTATTGAGCTCTTGGATGCATTTGTTGATTATTGTGTAAAAAGAGATATACCTAAAAATGGTTTTGATAGTCCCAGACGCTTTTTTCCTGAACTTCGACGAGTTTTGAAAAATAATGGTATCGAAGTCGTTGAAAATAATTCGCATACGTCACCTAAATTCTTAAACTTGATAATTACAGGAGATACAAACGATGAAGCAATTTGATGAGATGGGTGAAGCTGATGATAGCATGACACTAATTAGTGCTTCGCAAGCCGCCAAGATGTTGGGAATATCACGGGCAACGTTCAAACAATTATCTGACATGTATGATTTCCCACGAATTAAGGTAGGTCGGGCTATTAGATTTCCAAAGCAAGGTCTGTTGGATAAGGTAGACTATGTTGCAACTAACTATCGAGAGTTCTTATCACTTGATGATTTATTATAGGAAGGATAGGTGATATGCAAAAAATTAGTAGTGGCAAATACAAGGTTGTCATTTCTTCAGGTAGTGGTACTAATCGTGTCAGAAAGAGTCGGACTTTTGCAACTAAAAGGGAGGCGTTAGCATGGGAAGGTAAGATGCAGCTATTACGTAGTACAACGCGCACAATAAACTATGCTAATGTGTCATTTTGTTCAGCGTTTGAAGTATTTATCTTAAAGTATAAGCGACCTGTGGTATCAGCAGCGACGTATAAGTCGTATGAGAGTACATTGCGAATGCTATCCAGACAAGTACCGGATCTGAAGTTGGGTAATTTGAATCATGATATGATGCTTAAATTATTCAATAGATTAGGAAAATCTGGACTATCAAATCGTAGTTTGCGGAAACATAAGAGCAATATAAGCGCAGCTTTGAGCATGCTTGTCCAACATGGTGTCTTATTGAAAAACTATGTCGCCTTAGTTGATTGTCGAAGCGCTGCTAAAAATAGGCCGCCAAAAGAGATGAGTGTGCTATCAATTACGCAATATAAGCGGTTGGTTGGTTATCTTAATCAAACAGAGGTATCAAGACTAGATTGTTGGCAAATGCTGATTTTAGTCATGTTATCTACGGGGCTACGTACGCAGGAAGCACAGGCCTTAACGGCTGATTGTTTGGATATGGAAAATCAAACATTGACTGTTAAGCAAGCGTGGTCTCGGGCAAGCCACTCGATAAAGGATCCCAAGACACGGCATTCATATCGGACAATCAAGGTACCACAATCATTACTTAATAAGTTAGTGACTTGGGATAATATTCATAATCAGACTCATGATGATAACCACTTACTCATTAGGAATGACAATGGTTGTGTACCTGATTCAGCATCACTGAATTACCATTTTCGAAAGCTGCAACAAGAAGTTTTGGGAATGGATCCTAGTGATTGTATTGCGCCACATGGGTTGCGAAGGACGTTTGCCTCGGTCATGCTTTCCAAAGACTTTGGTAACATGAGTGTGGAGGTGGTTAGCCAAATATTGGGAGACACTATTACAGTGGTCAATGAATTCTATCGCAAGGTAATGCCGGAAACCAGTAATGCAGAAGTCTCTAACATGATTGAGCAATTGAATGATATAGCGTAAATGATCTAGTAAAGCACGGAGTGAATAGCTTCGTGCTTTTGTATTGGGGGATGTCGGGGTAGTTGGGATGATGTTTCATACTAACTTAACTCTCTGCTGTTGAAAAATGAGCCTATTCATATGTAGAAAACTGTTCAAAATTGACCTCAAAAATGACAACAAATGTCACCTGAAATAGGGCACTTGTCGCTCGTATGTCGCTTTATATCAACGTTTTCATTGAATTAATAAGCACCGATAAAGAACTCGCGAAGAATACAAAGAAATCATCGCTAAGTAATTAGCAACTATAAAGAACTCTACTAATTTCGGTTGGTAGGGTTCTTTTTTATTGGTTTTTCGAAGTTGGGACAAAAGAATGTGTTCCAACTTCTTTTTGCTAAAAATGTATTAATTATCAGTATGAAAGTTTGGTAGCATAAACGCGTTCCAAAAGTCTGAAGCCTCAATGTAACGTGATTTACGCCGTTTCTGTCCTTCGCTTTGCTACGGCCAAAAACGGCGCAAATCACGTTACACACCGGCTTCAAACAACTTTTTGTCTCGCCCTCTTTTTTATTGGTTTTTCACCGACTAATTCGGATAACTTAAGTTTCAATTGAGCCTGGTTTAACATTTATGAAAGTTCGGTCACATAGAATAATGATATTGAAATTACAGAAATTATTCGGAATGGGAGAAACAAAGATGAATTTTATAAAGCGAGCAGGGATCACTCTGTGGGCCCGTAAAGGCCGTACGATTTTGTTAATGATTACGGCCAGTGTTATTTTGATGTTTGTAATGGCAGGTTTGATTATTCAAAATGCGGCATTAACGTCGGCCAAAACCGCAACTAATTCTGTTGGATCAACAGTTACCTTGTCACAAAATCGTGAAAAAATGATGCAAAAGATGCAAAAGCAAATGTCATCAGCTACTTCATCAAGTAATCAGAAACCAACGTTTACTCAGGCAACGACAACAGTGACAAAGGTAAAAAAGATTGCGGCATTATCAAATGTTGCATCATACAATATATCGACAAGTACTTCTGTTAATGCGAGTGGCTTTAATGCAGTTTCAACAACATCTTCATCAAATCAAAATGGTATGGGTGGACAAATTTTTGGTAACTCTTCAAGCTCTGGAAACATTCAGGTTAATGGTGTAAGCACGACTGCTGGTTCATCAAGTTTTTCGGATAATACAGCGAAAATTATTAGTGGTCGTGGTATCAAGACCAGTGATGAAAATAAAAATAATGTTGTGATCGAATCTGAATTGGCTACAGCTAATAACTTAAAAGTTGGTGATAGCATCAAAGTTGCTGATTCTTCTGATTCATCGAAGAAAACGTCAGTGAAGATTGTTGGTATCTATAAGGCTAAGACAACAACAAATGGATTCTCACGTCAAGATCCTTCAAATACAATCTATGCATCATATACGTTGTCAAACCAATTGGCAGGAACTGAAGGCAAGGTTTCAAATGTGACTTACACAATGTCAGATCCATCAAAGACACAGGCCTTTACAAAAGCTGCTAAGAAGATTTTGAACGATTCAGACATGACTTTGACGAGTGATGCTGCAGCTTATAAGGCGGCTGCCAAGCAAATGAAAGGCGTTGCTAGCTTTGCATCAAAGATTGTTTGGGTCGTTGCAATAGCCGGTGTTCTGATTCTAGGGTTGATTATTCTCTTAATAACACGGGAGCGTCGTCGTGAAATTGGTATTTTAGTTTCATTGGGTGAAACCAAAATGAAAGTTGTTGCACAGTTATTTACTGAATTATTAATCGTTTTGGCAGTCGCATTAGGCATTGCAACTGCTGCAGGAACTGCAGTCTCAGGTCCAATTTCAAATAGTCTCTTGCAACAACAACAAAGTTCGCAACAATCTGCCATGAGTCAAGGTGCACCTGGTGGTGGCATGAATAAATCAGGTGGTCAAGGTCAAGGCAACCGCGCCCCAATGAATGGTGGTGGCATGAGAATGGCTGGAACAACTGGCAAGATGACAAATATAAATACTGTATTAACACCGGGAGCAATTGCTGAGTTAGGTGGGATGGCAATATTAATCGCTTTGTTATCTGTTAGTGGTGCCGGTATTACGATTCTACGCATGAAACCAAAGAAAATTTTGCAGGCTGATTAGTCTGAGAGTGAGGAAATAACATGACATTAACCATAAAAAAATTAACGCATTGGTACACAGACGAATCGAATAAATTGTATAGTGATGTTAATCTTGAATTTGAGCCAAGTAAGTTCTATGCAATTGTTGGCGAATCGGGTTCAGGGAAAACAACGATTTTATCTTTTCTGGCTGGTTTAGATGCACCACGTGAGGGTGAAATCGCTATTGATGGTCAACCAATTAATGAAATTGGATTGACCAAATATCGACAGCATTATGTTGCCACAATCTTTCAGTCGTATAACTTACTGACATCAATGACGGCTTATCAAAATATTGAAACGGCGCTAGCGGTGACTGATTCTTCACATAAAGGTGATCGACAGTATATTGTCGACCAATTAGCCCGGGTTGGTATTGATAAAGAAAAAGCATTTAAAAATGTTCAAAAGCTTTCTGGTGGTGAACAGCAACGTGTGGCAATTGTTCGTGCATTACTTGTTGATGCACCGATTGTAGCTGCTGATGAAGCGACCGGAAATTTAGACCATGAAAATTCAGAATTGATTGTTGATCTGTTTAAAGAATTGGCCCATGAATATGGTAAGACCGTCATATTGATTACTCATGATCGTGATATTGCGAAAGAAGCTGATGTTCAAATTGAATTAAAGGACCGTCGATTTACAGTTAAAGGGTAATTAGGTATTTATCAATGTATGGTGTACGATAGAGGTAATCTTTCTACAGGAGGGTAGGATATGATCAATTTGTGGGTGCATCTCATGACGTGGGTAGTACTTATTATCGTTGCATCACTAGCCGTTTTTACCTCGAATAAGCGGGTAAGTGTCGTTAGCATGATGATTGCACGTCTGGATTACATTGTGGCGATTGTAACAGGTATTGGGTTATTTCATTATGCTTATCAGTCAAACCCTATATTGACAATTGTGAAGGTGATTTTAGCGATTTTGTTGATTGGAATCGTCGAAATGAGTTTTGCCAAGAAAAAGCGACAGCAATTAAACAGAAATTTTGCGATTGTCGTGATTGTGCTAATTTTATTACTGGGATTATTTGGTATGTACTTAGCAAGTGGGTTCCCATTCTAAAGATTTATCTTGAATTAAATATCATTTGTTATGGCAAGAATTTGTTTTAAATTCTTGCCATTTTTTCTGTCATTGTCTAATCTTAAAAAAGTGAAATGGCCCGTGAAACTTGGCTTGCATATTGTATACTAGAACTATGACAAATTCTGCACTAGAAAAATTTAATGTCACCGCTTTGACGGAAAATCAAGTGGAACAATTAACAAAAATAGAAAATTATATCCAAAAACAATTGCAGCAAGCGACTAATAGCGTCGTGGTTATTGAAGGTGCTGCGGGTACTGGGAAAAGTGTCATTTTAACAAAATTATTTGAAAAATTGCAGCGGGGTACCAAAGAACCTGATAGTGCTTACTATGGATTGAAGAATAAGTTTACTGTGAATCATCCAGAATTACTGAAAGTTTATCAGGAATTATCTGAGACGGTTACTAGTTTAAAAAAGAGCGACTATATGCGACCAACATCTTTAATTAATCAGGCGCATAAAAATAAGCAACGTTATGATGTGATTGTTGTTGATGAGGGGCATTTGTTACTTTCTAAACCAGAACCTTATATTCGCTTTAAACAGGATAATCAGCTGAGTGAGTTAATTAAATTGGCACGGGTTGTGATCGTTGTGTTTGATTTTAACCAGGTCATGCAATCAAAAATGTTTTGGAATCGCACATTACTAGAAACATGTCTAGCACCTTATCCACACCAAACTTTTGAATTGACCATGCAATATCGAATGCAAGCACCAGCCAGTGTTCAAACATGGATATCAGCATTGGCCGCAGGGACAATATTATCATTACCAAAAGATATGGGGCATTATGATTTAAAAATTTTTGAACGGGCTGCCGATATGCATGCAACAATTAAACAGCGAAATGAAGCAGTCGGTTTATCTCGGATGCTGGCGACGACTGGTTTTGTAAAACGTTCAGCAACTGAGCACAATGTCTATCTCGATGATTTTAATTTGCCTTGGGATGAATATGATGTTCAAACGACACCGTGGGCAGAACGACCTGCATCCATCAATGAAGTGGGATCAATATACACAATTCAAGGATTTGATTTAAACTACGCGGGTGTTATTTTAGGGCCACCATTTATGTATGATGAGGAAAACGACCAGATATTTATTGATACGGATAAAGTGACCCATCGTGAAATATATAAGAAAACACCCCATATCACTGATGAAAAAGCAATGGAAGAAATGAAGCAGTCAGTGATGTTTCATGTATTAAACATACTATTAACCCGTGGCACAAGAGGTTTATATTTAACAGCAGCGGATGATAAATTAAGAAATCGTTTAGGGCAACTGTGAATGAAGCACAAAAAAGAGACTAAGAATAATTAGTTCTTAATCTCCATGCTTTGGACACAGGAAAACAGTTAGGGGTATTACGCTACCGTTATCCTGTATGAATTTAGTATACGCTAAACTTTGCTCAAAAGGTAACAAATTAGAAAATTATGTTGGAAAAAACGTTGCAACAGTGAAACAATTATTAAAAATAAGTGAGGTATCATGGTGAAATTTTTGACAGAAGAAGAGCTACAAAAGACTTTTGCGTTAGCCAATGATGCAGTATATTTTGCAACACCTGATGGTCAGACCAAGTATTATGGATTTGGTAAGCAGGCTGAATTAATTGGAGCTTCTTTTGCCCAGGTAAAAACTTGGCTTGCAACGCTTAAAAACGATGAAAACAAACCAGTCTTCGGTGGCTTTGCCTTCGATAAACAGCAAATTGCAGATTCGAAATTGATGAATGGTTATTTTATTCAACCAGCAGTTGTTTATGATGTGATCAACCACGAAATGCTGGGTCTGCCAATTGATTTAGTTCGCCAGACAACAACTTTCGATACAAACGTTATGCAAATAACGGATGAAACGGATTGGCCATCACGGATTCAAACAGCGATTGATGACATGAAACAAAATAAACAACATGAAAAGGTTGTGTTAGGACGACAACGTCAAGTTACTTTGTCAGATCCACTAGATGAACAACGATTACTTTCAAAGTTACAAAATTCACAATCAACAAGCTATCACTTTGTTTTAAAGCATTGTGGCGAGCTGTTTGTATCCGCAACACCAGAGCGGTTAGTTAAGGTTACAGGGGGTCAGCTATCAACAGCAGCTGTAGCAGGCACAATTAAGCGAGGCGCCGATTCAGTTAGTGATCAAGCTCTGGCTGATGAATTGTGGCATGATTCAAAAAATCGTGTTGAGCATGAAACAGTCGTTGCTGAGATTAAGGAACGATTGCAGGCAGCCAATGTAAAATCATTACAGGTACCAACTGAACCACAAATTTTGAAAACCCCACAGGTTCAACACCTATATACGCCGATTACTGGTCAATTAGCATCAGATTCAAGTTTGCTAGAAATTGCGGCTGAGTTACATCCGACGCCTGCATTAGGAGGAAAGCCACGTGATTGGGCACTTGCAGAAATAGCCCAGATAGAAAAAATGCCGCGAGGTTTATTTAGTGGCCCCATCGGCATGATGACTATGGATGGTGATGGTGAGTTTATTGTTGGTATTAGATCAATGTGGTACCGTAAAAATCTAGCAACTTTATTCGCTGGAGCAGGCATTTTAGCAGCGTCTGATGCGCAGATGGAGTACCAAGAAACAGGATTAAAATTATTACCCATGATGAATTTATTGAAGGAGCAGATAAATAATGACTGACAGTTTAACACGCAATATTAAGCACTTACTAACATCACTTGTTTTACAAGGAGTTCATGATTTTGTTGTTTCGCCAGGATCAAGGACAACGCCTATTGCATTATTGTTAGCTGAGATGCAACAGCTTCGTGATGATGTTCGAGTAACGGTTGATGTCGATGAACGTTCAGCAGCGTTCTTCGCATTAGGTATTGCAAAAACTAGTCATCAACCGGTTGTTTTATTGGCAACGTCAGGGACAGCTACTGGTAACTATTTACCTGCTTTTATGGAGGCCAGTATCTCCCATGTGCCTTTAATCGCACTAACAACTGATCGACCAACTGAATTACAACAAATTGGGGCGCCACAAACTGTCCAACAAGAAAATTTGTATGGACACCATACGAAAGCATATGCAGCTATTGAAATGCAAGATGATCATGAAGATGTGACGGCATATATTGATTATCATGTTCAGGAATTAGTGGGGATGGCACTAACGCATCCAATGGGACCAATACAAATTAATTTACCACTGCGTAAACCATTAATGCCAAAATTGGCTGAATCATGGCCAACCGTGACACCACAAAGAATTTTAGTTGGTCAACGACAAGCTGGTTGGCAAAACACTCAAGCAATTGCAGCTCTGTTACGTAAGCCAAAAGCAATGATGTTATTGGGACCCGATGAAATTGGGTGGGACATTGAAAAGTTAGAACAGTTAGCTGCACATTACCAGTTACCTGTTTTAGCTGATGTCTTAAGTAATTTCCGACCGAGTGAATATGCAATTAATGGGATTGACAGTCTGTTAGCTGCTGATGTCATTGATGACTCATTGGTACCAGATGTGGTGCTACGTTTTGGTGGGACACCAGTCTCGGCAAAAGTGGTTGCATGGTTACGGGATCAAGAAATTCCAGTTATTCAAATCGGTCAAGAACATGCTGGACACGACCATGGTCGTCATACACATACGACCGTTATTGCAGATCCTAATGCAGTCGTTTCGGATTTATTAGCTGAACCCGGAGTTAAGAATGCAGCTTTCTTAACTCAGTGGCAAGAATTAACAAGTAAACTCATGGCAGTTGTCGCGGCAGAAAAGACAGATTCAATAGAGTACCAAGTACCGGCTGCTTTAGCCACTTTGCCTGAAAATGCCAAACTATTTATTGCTAATTCAATGCCAATTAGAGATATGGATAATTATTTTGTGCCAGAGCAACAAATTCAAATTGCTGCTAATCGGGGTGCAAATGGTATCGATGGCACGGTTTCATCGGCATTTGGTATGGCTATGTCTGGCAAACCAACCACGTTATTAACGGGTGATTTGACGTTATTTCATGATATGAACGGATTGATGTTAAGTCATCAGGCACATGTTCCAATGACAATTGTGGTCATCAATAATCAAGGTGGTGGTATTTTTTCATTTTTGCCACAAGCTGAGGCAGCTGCTTACTTTGAACCAATGTTTGGGACACCATTGCCTATTGTGATAGAACGGATTGCACGTTTATATGATGCAGAGTATAAATTGGTTGATCAGCTCGAAACGTTGTCAGAATTAATTCGTAAACCAGCCACACGACTACGAATAATCGAAGTACAAAGTGATCGTCAAAAGAACGTGACCGCACACCATGATTTAACAAGTGCAATTAAAGAGGCGCTGTCATGAGAAAAAAGGTCATCATAAATGGCTATGAATATGAGTTAGAAATTCAGGGGACAGGGAAACCAACTTGGCTTTTTTTCCATGGATTTATGGGGAGTTTAGCGGATTATCAAGGCATTACACCTACTGGTACTCGTATTTATATGAATTTATTAGGATTTGGTTCTAAGCTTAAAACAATCAAGCAATCCCAACGTTTTATGGGACATCAACAAGTGACAGATATTTGTCGACTATTGGATAAACTGTCAATTAATAAAGTGAACTTAGTTGGATATTCAATGGGCGCCAGATTAGCGCTTGTTTTTGGTCATACTGTCCCCAACCGAGTCGGCCACTTAGTTTTAGAAAGTGGTACAGCTGGCTTGATGACCCAAGATTTGCGACAACAAAGAATTATTGCGGATGGTCATAAGGCAGATCACGTTACGCAAGTTGGTATGTCAACGTTTATCCGTGAATGGGAGCAACTACCATTATTTAAAAGTCAAAAAAGTATGTCGGCTGCACAACAGTTATTTATGCATGAACAACGGCTAAACCAAAATGCACAAAATGTTGCTAATTCATTACGCTTTTTTGGGACTGGGGCGATGCCAAACTTATGGCCAGAATTAGCGTATATGCATATACCCGTTACTTTAATAACTGGTATGGATGATCATAAATTTACTCAGATTAATCAAAAAATGCAGCAACAACTGCCAAACGTACAATGGTGTCAAGTGCCACAAGCTGGACATAATGTTCATTTCGAACGACCTGATCAAGTGATTGATATTTTGAATGCAATACATCATTAATTGAAGAGTTGGGAGGTATTCGTTTTGCAGGTGCAACAAATAAAAATTTATCCACTATCCTTAACCTTGAAGTCACCATTTAAAACGGCTCATGGGACGACCTTGCAACGGCCAATAACATTGGTGGCGATTACTTTAACCAATGGAGTTACTGGCTATGGCGAGATACAGTCGTTTATAGATGATCAATATGTCCCTGAAACCCATATGCAGTCTCTGCAAATGGTTCAGCGAATGGCTAGACAGTTAATTTCGTTAGATTTTGATACGCCACAGATGGTTTCTAATTGGTTAACAAACAGCAGTCATTTATCATTTGCAAAGTCAGCTGTTGAAATGGCTTTCTGGGATGCCTATGGCAAACAAGTCAAGCAGCCACTATGGTCAATGATTGGTGGTCAAGAAAAACAAATTGCTGTCAGTTCGGTAATTGGCATACAGGATAGTTGGCAGCAAACGCAAGCTGTTGCCAATAATTTGATTGGGCAGGGTTACCAGCGAATTAAAATTAAAATTGACCAGCAGACGGATATCACGAGTATAAAAAAATTACTAGCACAATTTCCAGAACAAATGTTTTCACTGGATGCGAACGCTTCATGGTCAATAGACGACATTGCACGTTTAAAAACGTTGGATCATGCCGGGTTAGCATTGATTGAGCAACCCTTTCCGGCTAGTGCATGGTTTGAACATAAAAGCGTCCAACAACAGCTTGATCAGTTACAATTGAGTTTGGACGAATCGTTAAATGGGTTAGCAGATGTTAAACGAGCCATTACTGAGCAAACTACTCGTGCGTTGACGATTAAACAAGGCAAACTAGGAGGCATTAATCAAGCGCACCAAGCAATTAATTTAGCAACGAAAGCCAAATTAAATCCATGGATTGGTGGCATGTTAGGAAGTGGCCTGGGTCGCGCGGTGGATTTGGCATTGGCCAGTCTACCAGGAGCGAACCAGGTACCTGCTGATAGTGCACAGTTTGATCATTATTTTGAAGCCGATATTGGCCGCGATTTACCTTACGTACATCAAGGATGTT
Source organism: Weissella paramesenteroides ATCC 33313 (assembly GCF_000160575.1). GTDB lineage: Bacteria > Bacillota > Bacilli > Lactobacillales > Lactobacillaceae > Weissella > Weissella paramesenteroides. The sequence continues at coordinate 62,159 of NZ_GG697129.1, read as the reverse complement.
TACCACTACCTGAGCATAATGGGATTGGTGTGGCAATTGATTGGCAGACCGTGGCGAAGTATTTAATACATGAACCCATCGTTTACCAATAAGCTAGTGTTACAATTTGATATAATGAAAGTAATATAGAAATGAGGGCTAATATGACTACGAGAATTGAAAATGTACGGCAAGTATTTACACCCTTAAAGATAGATGGGTTACTAGTTGCTAATGGGACTAATATGCAGTATTTAACAGGATTTACTGGCGGTACTGGGGATGGACTCGTTTTAATTGGTAAGGATAAGGCCGCATTGATTACAGATTCACGATATGAGGACGCATACCGTAATCAATTACCAGCAGGTGTTGAATTATTAGTCACCCGTAACTATTGGGGTGTGGCAATGGCTGCAGCACGTCGTTTTAAGATTGAAAAGTTGGGATTTGAAGATACATTAGCCTTTCGCGACTTTGATTATATCGATGAAAATTTTGTTGGCACTGACATTGCACCAGTTCCAGATTTAGTCGAAGCATTACGAGAAATCAAAGATGCTGAAGAGTTGAATAAGTTACGTCATGCTGCGGATGTTGCGGTTGCTGGCTTCAATGATTTGTTGTCAGAACTACATGTTGGGATGACTGAACGTGAAGTCGCTAATCTATTAGACTATAAGATGAAACAACATGGCGCCGACAAGCCTTCATTTGATACAATCGTTGCTTCGGGATACCGAGGGGCGTTGCCACATGGTACTTATTCAGATAAGCCAATTGCTCAAGGTGAATTAGTGACGATTGATTTTGGATATTATGTTGAGGGTTATACTTCCGATATTACGCGCACGATTGCTTTTGGTGAGCTAGATAACGAATCACAAAACATTTATGATGTTGTACTACGCGCACAAAAAGCAACGATTGCAGCTATTAAAGATGGTGTTTCGGTCAGTCATTTAGATGATGTGGCTCGTCAGATAATCACTGATGCTGGTTATGGTGAGCAATATACTCATTCGACAGGTCATGGTGTTGGTTTAGATATCCACGAAGGACCGATTCTTTCTGGTCATGTACCAGCAGAAGAGCAGATTAAGACAGGTATGATTCTAACAATTGAACCAGGCATTTATGTTACTGATAAAGGTGGCGTTAGAATTGAAGATGATGTTATCGTAACGCCGGATGGCTTTGAAAACTTAACTGAGGGCATCACAACAGATTTGATTGTGATTGATAGATAAAATATGGCATTAGAATATTTAACTTTTTATCAAGGTAATTTAGCAACTGGCTTCGATTATATTTATGCAAAGAAAGTTGAAAATCATGCATTCTATATTAATGCACCGGCTAGCCTTGATGCAGCAATTATGGATATCACAGCAGAGAGTTTCGATTTTTCACAAGAAAATCAACGCAATATTTTGACTGATAAAGATTTACGACAATTCTCATCGGTTTGGCAAAATATTACTTTTCAATGGCCGAATATTGAACGCCAACTGGAATTAATAACTGCCGATTGGCAGCCAGAATATCAGCAACAATCCCCTGGTCCTGTAAAAGAATGGGGATTGACAGTAAAGCGGGATAATGAAGAAAAACCATACCAAATCATTGGTTATAATGATTATCCAGAAAATTTTTCGCAGTTTGTACAGTGGCTAAATAGTTATGCGGGTGGTAAATTGCGTTAAGAAAAGGGGCTGACAATGGAATTTTTTATTGCAGATACACATTTTTATCATGAAAAATTATTATTAAGTGAACATTTTTCACCACGCCCATATAATAATTTACCAGATGAACATGCTGGTTTGATTGATGCTTGGAATCAACGTGTTGATGAAAAGGATACAGTCTATCATCTTGGTGATATCGCGATGATGAACCACGTCCGTCCCGAGAAACATGCGCATGAACTTGTGGCCGATATCTTGAATCAACTAAAAGGACATATTGTTTTTATTAAAGGAAATCATGATTCGCGATCGCTATTTAAGTATTTGGCAGCACATAGCCCGGTTTTAGCTGATGGCAATGCAAAATTTGATTTTGAAGATGTGGGGCGTATTGTCAAAGCCAATCATCATCAATTTTTCTTAACGCATTACCCATTGATTCTTGGACAAACGCAAAACAGTATTAATTTGCATGGCCATATTCATCATACGATGGTTGCAATCCCCGAGAATATTAACGTTGGTGTTGATAGTGCCGACTTGGATTATCTGCCAGCTGATAAAAAGCCAATCTGGGGTAGTCCACTATCTCTAGAAGAAGTTGAAGTGATTATGCAACGTAAACATGACGATTTTGCAAAACGGAGGTGAAAGAATGTCGGATCAAATAGCAATTTTGCATACGAATGACTTGCACTCTCATTTGGAACGCTGGCCAAAAATTCGTCGTCATTTATTAACTCGTAAACGTCAATTAGTCCGTGATGGACATAGTGTCTTAACTTTTGATATTGGTGATTTTATGGATCGTCAGCATCCGTTGACAGAGGCAACATTTGGTCGAGCAAATATTAGTTTAATGAACGAAATTGGCTATGATGGTGTCACCATTGGTAACAATGAGGGACTTGGGTTAAACCATGATCAGCTTAACCATTTATATGACGAGGCAAATTTCCCTGTTATTTTGGGAAACTTACGTGATCGTCAAACTAATGAATTACCTGCCTGGGCAATGCCATATCGTATTATTACCACTAATAAAGGGACCCGCATTGGCGTTCTGGGATTTACAGCGCCATTCGAGTTGACTTATCCATTACTAGGTTGGACACCTGAGCGCATCGATATCGCCTTAGCAAAGATATTGCCTGAATTAGCAGGTAAAACTGATTTTAATATATTACTTTCTCACCTGGGGTTGCCAATGGATCGCTATATTGCGGAGCGATATAGTGAGATTCAAGTGATTATTGGCGCCCATACCCACCATTTACTTGAGCATGGTGAAAAGCATGCTAATTCGTTATTAGCGGCCGCTGGTCGTTATGGTGATCATATTGGACGAATTGATATTGAGGTTGAGGATGGTAAATTAGTTAGCATGCAAGCACGTACAATTGTCACTGATGATTTGCCAGCTGTTTATGGTGATGCTATCGAAATTAATGGTTATCAAGCAAGCGGTGAGGAGCAACTAACGAAACAGGTAGTCGCAACATTACCGGAAGATTACCATATGGAATTAGATTTCGATCATCGGCTGATTGATTTGGGCTTAGCAGCACTAATGGCCCGCACTAAAACCGATATTGCTATGTTATCGACAGGTATGTTTTTAAATGATTTACCAGCTGGTGTCGTGACAGCCAATGATTTGCATTCTCTATTGCCGCATGCTGTTCATCCGATGCGAACAATTTTACAGGGACGTGAGTTATGGCGATTAGCTCATGAAATCATGAAAAATAATCGTTTTTTGGAAAATCATCGCTTAAAGGGGATGGGATTCCGTGGTAACCTATGGGGTCAAGTCGTTTGGTCAGGGTTAACGATTGATGAAAATGGCGATGTCTTTATTCATGATCAACCAATTGATATGGCAGCTTACTATACGATTGGTGGATTAGATCACTATTTGTTCATTCCATATTTCCCAACTTTGGAAATTATGGGCCAAAATACATTGTCATACGATACTGTATTAAGAGAAGACTTTGCAAATTATTTACACAAAGAATTTGCACCATAATTATAGAAAGAAAAAACTATGAATCGAGAACGTATGAAAGAATTGGCTGATGCCCAATTTATTGAGCGTCAAGCTGGCACAGCAATTACTACGGGTGATACACCAGAGGATATTTTTATTAATGAACGTCCTTATCGATTAGTAAAAGATTATCGGGAAGCTTATGATCAACAAAAAATGGCAGCTCGTTTTAGTGACTTCTTAGAAAAATATGATTTTATTGTGGGAGATATTGCGGCAGATCAACTACGACTACAAGGGTTCTACAAGGATGGCACAAAAGGCATCGCACGTAGTCAACAAATATCAGCTTTGCAAGATTTTTTGTATGAGGAAGCTAATTTTGGCGCACCATTTTTTGTTTTAGAAAATTTGGCACCTCATGAAGTTGTTGATGTTGAAGAAAAAGAAAGTACTAAGTCTAAGAGACGTCGTCGCCAACATCGTCATAGTAGTAATGGATCGGCAAATAAAAAGCATGCCAATAAACAACAGAATCATGGTGGTACGCATCATGAAAATAAAAAGCATAAAAGTACACCAGTGACGAAAGAACGGATCAATTCAGGACACAATCCTGAAAAGCATGTTGCAAACCGTTCAAATTCGGTTGCTACTTCTGGTTCAAAGAAACGACGCCATTTTCAAGTAAGGGAACGTTCAAAAAATAAAACAAAGGATAAGGCATAATATGGTAACACACTACGATGGATATTTAATTGATCTAGATGGTACGATTTATCAAGGAACGAAACAATTTCCTAGTGGCCGTCGTTTCATTAATCGTTTAGCGGCTAGTCAAACAAAATATTTGTTTGTGACCAATAATTCGACGAAAACACCTGAGGCGGTTGCTGAAAATTTAACCAATAATCACCAAATTCCAACAACGCCAGATCAGGTTTATACATCTGCCATGGCATTGGCTGATTACTTAGAAAAATTTGATCAAATTCATCGTGTATTGATGATTGGAGAAGAAGGATTAGAACAAGCCTTATTAGCCAAGGGCTTTGAGCTAGTAACTGAAGCACCTGCTGATGCAGTTGCAATTGGCTTAGATCGAGCGGTTACTTACGAAAAAATTCTGCAAGGTACATTGGCTATCCAACAAGGTGCCATGTTTGTTGCAACTAATCCAGACACCAATTTGCCAACGGAACGGGGGATGGTGCCCGGTGCTGGTTCAGTGGTTGCCTTTTTGGCGACAGCAGTCAGACCTGCACCAATCGTGATTGGTAAGCCGGAGCATATCATTATGGATGGTGCGCTAGATAAATTACAAATTAAACGTCATGAAGCAATTATGGTTGGTGATAACTATAATACAGATATTAAGGCAGGGTTGAGTGCGGACATTGATACATTACTAGTTTATTCGGGTGTTTCGAAAAAAGATGATGTATTAAAACAAGCTAAACAACCAACACATTGGGTTGATTCATTAGATGATTGGACCATTGAAAAATAACATTGACGAATCGTCAGTCTGGTTAGTAAAAAAATAGCTAGTGCTGGCGTTTTATTTTTGTTGTTGCGCCATAATCATGGCAAATTAAAACATGTCGGGGATACTTTGATGAAAAAGATTATCTTTCGTTTAACGACAATGGGTGTTTATGAGCAGACGACCTATTTAGGTAAGTGGACTGATGCAACTAATCAAACCATGTATCTAAAATTTCGCGGTACGTGTGAGTCACTTGGTTCAAATGGGTACATGCAAATTATCGATGACGGATTTGCAAAGAGTAATCCGATGAAGTGGATAATTTTAACAAAGATTTGGGCATATAATTGGGCGGCGTTGTGTCACATCACAGTATGTCAGTCTGATCGATGGCGTGAATTGAATGATAGTGCCATGTGGTGTGAACGCCAGTGTTATGGCATAGCGGATCAATCGTTCGCATTAAAACCAGCAGATTTGCGTACAATTTATTTAAATCAAAAACACCTATCAATTGATAACCAGACAATTTGGACAGTGAGCGAAGAGTATTTATATGGCTGTCAAATCATAACGTATATGTTGACCCAGTACTGTCAACTAACTATCTTGAAAATACGCTCAGTTGAAACTAATCAGTGGGTAGGACAACGAATGATGGTGACATCTAGTAAACCGGTGTTTATATCAATTGGCTTATCAACCAAAGATGCGTGGGTAAGTAATCGTCCATTACGAAAAAATGGGAACCACGTTTTTTATGCGGCACATGATAAACTAGTAATAGAAACGCAATTATTTAAAAAAACATTTGGCCATCACCGTCAATTATGGGAAGATTACTGGCAATTATTTGATATTAACTGGGAAACAGGTTATCGTTGGGCAAGATTATATCGTCGTTTAATGTATGAAATACATTTCGTAAAATCAATTGCAGAAATTCAACAATTACTGTGGGCACCACCGTTAGACGTTACCGGGGATTTTAATTGTTTGACTTGGCAATGTGACTGGGTACCAATTCTTACTGGGTTTTGGCAGCAACTAATTGGTGGTTGCTTTGTAGATGAACGATTAGTTATTGAAAATTGGCCACGATTACCTTTATTAGGTAGGCGTGAATTAACGCTCGACCGTGATGGCCAAAAAATAAAAATCAGGCAAACAAATCAGCAAATGGTCGTGCAACCAAGCAAACCATTAACCGTGATGAGTCAGCACCGGAAAATACAATGTTCACGACAATGTTGGACGGTTATTTGGGAAAATTATTAAATGTAAAGGAAAAATTTACAAAAAATAGGTATCACATTTACAAAGATTAGAGATAATAAATATATGGTCATAGCAAAATAAATTTAGGAGGCGTTCACGAATGAAACGCAATTGGTTGATAAGTGCTGCAATCGTGGTTGTTGCTGGCTGCCTATTAACATTTGGTTACGCAACGCGACAAAAAAATAGTGGCGTGAATATCACTGCAGTCGGGTCGACAGCATTACAGCCACTAGTAGAAGCAGCAGGAGAGGATTTTGCTGGGAAAAATCTTGGCGTCTATATTAACGTGCAAGGTGGTGGTACGGGTACCGGATTAGCACAAATCCAATCCGGTGCCGTCGACCTGGGAAATTCAGATATGTTCGCTGGTGAAAAAGAGGGGATTAATCCCAAGAAACTAGTTGATCATAAGGTCAGCGTCGTCGGTATATCACCAATGATCAACAAAAAAGCACAAGTTGATCATTTAACTAAAAAACAATTAATTGCAATTTTTACAAAAAAAGTGACAAATTGGCGCCAAGTCGGTGGTGCTGATTTGCCAATCATACTTATTAATCGTGTGACTGGTTCTGGTACACGAGCTACTTTTGAGAAGTGGGGTCTTGATGGTGCTAAATCAGCGGATTCACAAGAACAAGATTCTTCAGGAACTGTTCAGTCAATGGTTAGTTCAACACCAGGCGCAATTTCGTACGTTTCATTTGGTTACTTAAATAAGTCAGTGATTGCACCAAAAATTGATGGTGTCGCTGCGACAAATGAGAATGTGATCTCAGGAAAGTGGCCAATTTGGTCCTATGAGCATATCTACACGAAAGGTCAACCAACCGGCGAAGTTAAGAAATTCCTTGCTTATATTGATTCAGAACATATTCAAAAAACACTTGTTCCAAAGCTAGGATATATATCAATTCACGATATGAAAGTTTCTCGCGATGAAAATGGTAAGTTAAATAAAGTAGATTAAGGAGTTAGGCCATGGATTTAATCCGTGAATCATTATTAAAGAAGTCGAAAGCTACTAAGAAAGATCAATTCGGTCGCGTAATTACTTTTTCAGCATTGCTATTGATCGTAGTTGTTGTTGTTTCTATTTTTTGGTTTGTCGCCTCAAAAGGTTTGGCAACATTTTTTACTAATAAAGTTAATCTTTGGGATTTCTTGACCGGTACAAAATGGGCCCCTGGGCAAAAAAATGCGCAAGGAGAACCTTTAGCGGGGGCTTTGCCAATGATTACTGGATCATTTTTGGTGACCCTAATTGCGGCACTGGTCGCAACACCATTTGCGATTGGGACAGCAGTCTTTATGACAGAAATATCACCTAAGCGTGGTGCCAAAATTTTAGGTCCAGTTACTGAATTACTAGTTGGTATTCCATCAGTTGTTTATGGATTTATTGGTTTATCAGTCATTGTACCTGTTATGCGCCATATTTTTGGTGGTTCTGGTTTTGGTATTTTAGCGGGTGCTATGGTGCTATTTGTTATGATTTTGCCTACAGTAACATCAATGACTGTAGACACACTAAAATCTGTGCCCCGTCATTATCGGGAATCTGCATTGGCATTGGGAGCAACCAGATGGCAAATGATTTATAAAGTTATCTTGCGTTCAGCAACGCCAGGAATTTTAACGGCCGTTGTTTTCGGTATGGCGCGTGCATTTGGTGAAGCATTGGCCGTACAAATGGTTATTGGAAACGCACCTTTGATGCCTAAAGGATTAACATCACCATCATCAACCTTGACCTCAATATTGACACAAGGTATTGGAAATACAGTGATGGGATCATTAGAAAATAATGCATTGTGGAGTTTAGCGCTTATCTTACTATTGATGTCATTAATCTTTAATATCATTATTAGAGCAATTGCAAAGAAGGGAGCGATATAAGATGTTAAACCCAAAACAAAGTGATAAATTAGCAAGTGCTATCTTGTACGCAATTGCTGGATTAGTCATATTGATATTGGCAGCATTAGTGGGCTATATTCTTGTACAAGGTGTACCACACTTGTCATGGCACTTTTTAACGGCACCGTCATCTTCATTTACAGCTGGTGGTGGTATCGGTGTGCAATTGTTTAATTCGTTTTATCTACTGATTATTACAATGATCATTTCTTTTCCAATTGCTTTGGGAGCTGGCATTTATCTACATGAATATGCAAATCAAAAGAGTCGATTGATTCAGCTAATTAGAACGGCAATTGAGATTCTTTCTTCACTGCCTTCAGTAGTTGTTGGGTTGTTTGGTTTCTTGCTATTTGTTGTTCAGTTTAAGCTAGGATTCTCGATTTTATCAGGAGCCATTGCACTAACTTTCTTTAACTTACCGCTATTAACGCGTTCAGTAGAAGAATCTTTGCGGAGCATACCTGACTTACAAAGAGAGGCTGGTTCTGCATTAGGATTGTCACGTTGGGAAACAGTTGGTCACATTATTCTACCGGCTGCCGTGCCATCTATTGTGACAGGGGTTGTCCTTTCAGCAGGACGTGTGTTTGGAGAAGCCGCTGCTTTGATATATACTGCTGGGCAATCAGCACCAGCTTTGGACTTTGGTAACTGGAATCCATTCAATACGGCTAGTCCATTAAATATTATGCGACCAGCTGAAACTTTAGCCGTTCATATTTGGAAAGTTAATTCGGAAGGAATTATGCCTGATGCAACAGCAGTTTCAGCCGGGGCTTCTGCCGTTTTAATTATTGCCGTGTTGCTATTTAACTTTTTAGCACGGTTCTTAAGTAGCGTTCTATACAAACGCTTGACTGCGACAAGATAGAAAAGAGGATTGGTATTTATGGCAGCAGGATTAAACTTAACGGGTGAACAACCGGATCGTCATATTTATCATATGAACGAAAATGAGCATGAAATTGCTCTGTCTACAAAAGATTTACAAGTTTATTATGGTGATCATTTAGCATTACAAGATGCCGATTTATCTTTTGAAAGATTTAAGATTACATCATTGATTGGGGCATCTGGTTCGGGGAAATCAACTTTTTTACGTTCATTAAATCGAATGAATGATGATGTTGCTACGGTAAAGGGGAATATTATGTACCGTGGTTTAGACATTAACTCACAAGATATTGATGTGTATGAAATGCGAAAACATATTGGCATGGTCTTTCAACGGCCAAACCCATTTGCAAAGTCAATTACTGACAATATTACATTTGCTCTAAAGCAACATGGTATGCGTGATAAAGAAAAATTAGCAGAAGTTGTTGAAACATCTTTAAAACAAGCTGCGTTGTGGGATGAAGTGAAGGATGATTTGAAAAATTCAGCCTTATCTTTATCAGGTGGTCAACAGCAAAGATTAGTTATTGCTCGAGCAATTGCAATGAAGCCAGACATTTTATTATTGGATGAGCCTGCTTCAGCATTGGATCCAATTTCAAGTGCTAAAATTGAAGATACATTGATGGAATTAAAGAAACAATATACGATTATTATTGTGACACATAATATGCAACAAGCTAGTCGTATTTCGGATTACACAGCATTCTTTCATACTGGTAAAGTTCTTGAATATGATTTGACGAGAAAGATATTTACACGTCCTAAGGTACAAATGACCATTGATTATGTAAATGGTAACTTTGGTTAAAAAGGGAGCTAGAAGATGACACAGAAAATTTTAACAACTGAGAATGTTCATCTTTATTATGGGAAAAAAGAAGCCTTACATGGTATCAACCTTGACTTTAATAAAAATGACATAACAGCTTTGATTGGTCCATCTGGTTCAGGAAAATCAACTTATTTACGTGCTTTAAATCGTATGCATGATTTAACAGATTATGTGACTGTCAATGGTACTTTCATGTTCAATGGCAATGATATTTATGCACCGAATACAGATACAGTTGCTTTACGACAAAAAATTGGTATGGTCTTTCAACAACCTAACCCCTTTCCATTTTCAATTTATGATAATGTTGCTTTTGGTGTTCGAACGGCTGGGAAAAAAAGCAAAGCTGAACTAGACGAAATTGTTGAAAAATCTTTGAAACAAGCAGCCATTTGGGATGAAGTTAAAGATAATCTGCACAAATCTGCACTATCAATATCAGGTGGTCAACAACAACGTGTGTCGATTGCACGTGCATTGGCAACTAATCCAGAGATTTTACTACTTGATGAACCAACTGCTGCCTTGGATCCAGGGTCAGCTAGTAAAGTTGAAAATACAATGATGCAATTACGCGATCAATTAACGATGATTATTGTGACGCATTCAATGGCGCAGGCATCTCGTATATCTGATAAGACTGCCTTCTTTATGGATGGCGAGTTAGTTGAATTCAATCATACAAAGAAGATTTTCTTAGATCCTGATAAACAAGAAACACAAGATTATATATCAGGACGCTTTGGATAAGTTGCTTCTTAGGGTATGATAAGAGAAACAGTAGAAAGGAAATATTGGTATGCGACAGTATTTTGATGATGAATTAGCAGACTTAGATACATCCTTTAAAGAAATGGGGTTACTTGTTTCTGAAACTTTAGATGAAGCTGTACAGGCGTTTTTAGATCATGATCGCGTTGTCGCCCAAGACATTATTGAACGTGATAAGGCCATCAACCAGCGCGAAATCGCAATTGAGAAGAAAAGTTTTGAAATGATTGCCTTGTATCAACCAGTAACAACTGACTTGCGTGAAATTATGACGGTTTTAAAAGCAGTGTCTGTTTTGGAACGTATCGGGGATAACGCACGAAACATTGCTATGTCAACTATCCATGTTAAAGGTAATAAGCGTGTTGCTGAAATCGAAAAAACAATTGGTAGTACTGGTTCAGTCGTTGCCAAGATGGTTTCGCAAGTATTAGATTATTATGTTAATGATGATGCTGTAGCAGCTGAGGGAATATCTGAAGTCGCTTCAGGGGTTTCGGATGCGACGAGACATATTCGTGAGCTCTCGATTGATGCCAGCAAGGCTGATCCTGAACAGGTAACGGCGGCTACTGACTATTTAGTGGTTGCTGGCTATCTAAAGCGCACGTCTGACTATGTGACGGATATTGCTGAATGGATTATTTATAAGCGAACAGGAAAGATTGTTGAGTTAAATCCTGGGACATCTTCATTCATCTAATACCATATAATATTAAAACAGTGAGCTTAAATCTTAGTTCGCTGTTTTTTGCTATTTCGGTTAAAATGGATGTGAATGAATGGAGGGCACGATGCAAACAGTGACAAAAGTGACTCGGCAGCGACGAATGGGACGCTACAATATTTATTTAGATGATGAGTATGCCTTTGCAGTTGATGAGAAAATATTAATTACATATAACTTGTTTAAAGGGGCGACCTTAGATGATGCAGCCATTGAACAAATAAAGTCAGCAGAATTTAGCCAGAAAGCTTATACAAGAGCATTAATTTATGCAACTGGTCAAATGCGTACCAGTCAGCAAGTCTATCTTAAACTGAAAGAACAAGGATATGACCAGCAAATTATTAAGGACGTAATCAGTCGTTTAAAGGATGACCATGTTCTTGATGATGTCACATATGCTGAGACCTATGTTGATCAAGCAAAGTCAGCAGGTAAGTTAGGTCCACGGGGTGTGAAATTTAAATTACAACAAGCAGGTATTGACCAATTTGTGATTGAGGATGCATTAGCTGCATATACGATTACAGATCAAGTTGATGCATTGGCAGAAAGGGTTGGTCAATTGTTAGAAAAAAATGCCCGTCATTCAACATTTCTGGCAGAACAAAAAACGCAGCAAAAATTGCTACAACAGGGTTTTGACCAGCGCCTCATACAACAAGCAATCAGTGAACATCGGGCAATTGAAGCGCCTGATGCTGATCAAGAATGGGAAAATCTAGATCGAGATGCGACGATAGCAGCAAATCGCTACGCTTCATTTGAAGGATGGGAATTTAAAAACAAATTAAAAGCGGCCATGTATCGTAAAGGCTATGATTTGAATTTAGTTGATCGGTGGTTAAAGCAAAGAGACTAAGTTGCCAGTGTTTTTTAACGTCTCGCGTGATACAATGAAATAGAAAAAAATTTGGTGAAATTCACAGAAAGCTCAAAATAATGAAAGATAGTCGATTACCACGTGAAGGCGACTTCGTAACTATTAAGAGCTACAAGCATGACGGGAGTTTACATCGGACTTGGCGTGACACGATGGTGTTGAAAACCAGTGAGAATGCAATTATTGGCTTAAATGATCATACATTAGTGACTGAAGATGATGGTCGCCGATGGGTGACAAGGGAGCCAGCAATTGTCTATTTTCATCGTAAATATTGGTTCAACATCGTTGCGATGATACGTGAGAATGGCGTGTCTTATTATTGCAACCTTGCATCCCCATTTGTGTTGGATAAAGAAGCGTTGAAGTATGTCGATTATGATTTGGATGTGAAAGTCTTTCCAAATGGTGAGAAGCGTTTGTTAGATACAGACGAATATGAATTACATAAAGCACGTTGGCATTATCCAGCAGATATTGATTATATTGTGCGTGAGCATGTCAAAATCTTAGTCGATTGGATCAATAATCAGCAAGGACCATTTTCCGATGCCTATATTGACTTGTGGTATCGACGTTATTTAGAAATTAAACGTCGAAATAGTCAACAATAGTTGTCATAATATAACTAATTAAGACTACCGATTCAAGGCAGTCTTTTTTTGTGTCAGAATGATTGGGAGAACTACTGACGGTTTGTATCAGTGTATTGCGTTGCAACCGGGCCTATTGAAACAAATGACAATATTAGTTATACTGAATTGTTAAGTTTTTTAAAAATAATATAAAAAAATAAAAAGGCGATTAATTATGGCATCATTAAAAGAAGCAACGCAAACGCGACGTACATTTGCTATTATTTCTCATCCGGATGCCGGTAAAACGACAATTACAGAGCAGTTATTAAAGCTTGGAGGAGTTGTCCGTGAGGCTGGTACCGTTAAGGGACGTAAAGGAAACTTTGCCAAATCTGACTGGATGGAAATTGAGCAAAAACGTGGTATTTCTGTGACATCATCAGTTTTACAATTTGACTTTGATGGTAAGCGCATTAATATTCTGGACACACCAGGACACGAGGATTTTTCTGAAGATACTTACCGCACACTCATGGCAGTTGATTCAGTTATCATGGTGGTTGATTCAGCAAAGGGAATTGAACCACAAACTAAAAAATTGTTTGAGATTGTTAGTGAACGACATATTCCTATTTTCACTTTCTTTAATAAGTTAGATCGGGATGGTCGTGAACCATTGGACTTGGTGGATGAACTAGAGTCAACTTTAGGCATTAATGCTTATCCGATGAATTGGCCAATTGGTTCTGGACAAATCTTAGCGGGATTATTTGATCGTTACCATAATAATGTGGAAGTTTATCGACCAACTAGTGAGGCCGAACGCTTTTTGCCACTTAATGAGGAAGGTGTTGATTTAGCAACACCAAATGCTATTCAAAATAATTCACTCTGGGACGAGACTCGTGATGAAATTGAGATGCTCCAAGATGCGGGTAACCAATTTGATGAATCAGCCGTTATGAGTGGAAAATTGACGCCAGTTTTCTTTGGTTCAGCGTTGCAGGGATTTGGGATTGAAACCTTTTTGCAAACATACATGCAATTTGCACCAGCTCCCGCACCTAAGCATACGATTACTGGTGAAGCAATTGCACCAGATAACGAGCAATTTACTGGTTTTGTCTTTAAAATCCAAGCAAATATGAATCCGAACCATCGTGATCGTATTGCTTTTCTGCGTATTGTATCCGGTCAGTTCGAACGTGGTATGGATGTGACCCTACAACGGACACAAAAGAAAATTAGATTAGCAAATGTGACTCAGTTTATGGCTGATACTCGTGAAAATGTTGAGACGGCTTATCCAGGTGATATTATTGGTATTTATGATACCGGGAATTTCCAAATCGGCGATACGATATACGCTGGTAAACATGAAGTCACGTTTGAAGAATTGCCAACATTTACACCTGAATTATTCATGCGCGTACATGCAAAAAATGTTTTGAAGCAGAAGTCATTCCATAAAGGGGTTACGCAGCTGGTTCAAGAAGGAACAATTCAAATGTATACGGCTTGGGATTCCGGAGACTATATTATTGGTGCAGTTGGGGCATTGCAATTTGAAGTGTTCCAATTCCGAATGGAGAATGAATATAATACCGAAGTCTCATTAGAAACTATGGGATCTAAAATTGCTCGCTGGATAGATCCAGAGCAGTTGGATCCAAGAATGGCTTCTTCACGAAACTTACTTGTTCGTGACCGACATGAAAAGCCAGTATTCCTATTTGAAAATCAATTTGCTGAACGTTGGTTTGCAAATAAGTACCCAGATGTTAAATTGGAGGCAAAGTTATGACGTTAATGTTACCTGTTATGCCAACGAATTGGCTAATGGGAGCATTGGTATTTTCCGTGATATTATTAATGCCAACAGCAGTTTACTTTGCTGGTCATTCGGCATTAAAACGGTTTCCAAAATTATTCAATGCATTACATTGGCTATTTGGGGCATATTTAATATATGTAATTGTTGCCGGAATGGTAACGTTGCTAGTTAGCTAAAAATTAAAACACTTGTGATCAATTATAAAAGCCAATGGCGCTATTTGTTAATCACAAGTGTTTTTATTTTATATTAAAAAACGATGAAATTATTTCATTCAAAATTAGAAAATAAATATTTTTTATAATATATCATTGACGCTACCTGCCATAAAAGACTACACTACACTAAATATTTAAATTAAAAAAACATTTTTAAGGTTCATGATTGATGTTGTTTGATTTAAAAATAATAAAAAAGAGGTGGTCAATATGAAGTACGGCATTATTGGAGCAGGCGCAATGGGATATAGGTTTGGGGTAATGTTACAAAAAAATGCTAATGTTGATGTTGACTTCATTGATACTTGGGAGCGCAATGTTGAAGCCGTTCGTGAACAAGGTGGCGTTTCTGTTGCCCGTGATCATGAGAATCGACATATAGAACCTATTAATATTTTCTATCCAGAGGAATATCATGGATACCCTGATGTATGGATTATTTTTAAAAAGCAGATGCAACTAGCTGAAGAATTAAAACGTGACAAAGCAGCAGGCATTTTTCATGAAGATCAATATGTATTTTCGGCGATGAATGGTATGGGGCACTTTGAAAAAATCGCAAATTATTTTGCTGGAGATCATATTGTTTGTGGTACGGCAATGATTGCAACTCGCTTGGATGGTCCTGCCAATGTGGATTTTATGGGTGCCGAAGGGACGGAAGTCATGCATTTAGCTAAATATGATAACAATTCAGCAGATCAAATATTTCAAGCAATCGTTGCAGATTTTAAACGAGCAAAGTTAAATCCGGTGGTTACTGATGATTGGTTGGGAATGTGTATGTCAAAGGTTGTTTTTAATGCGGTGACAAATACATTGTGTACAATGTTTGAAATGCAGATGGGGCAGTTTATTGAGTATGCAGGTGTCCGAGAAATGGCCAAGCAACTCTTTGATGAAGCCTATGATGCTTGTGAACGAGCCGGCATATATCTGATTGCTACGCGTCAGGAACAAGTTGATTCAGTTATCACTGTTAGTCAAGAGTACAAATATCATTATCCATCGATGTATCAAGATTTTTCAAAGGGACGCCCAACGGAGGTTGACTACATCAATGGTTATATTGCAAAAATAGGCCGTGAACATGACTTTGTTTGTCGAACACACGAATTTGTTGTTCATGAAGTACACATGGCAGAGATGATGAGAAAATATCACCAAATGCCAGAGAATAGTGCAAATTAGTTGGTTCTTTTTTGATAAACAATTGTGTTTTGACCATAGGTGAACATTGTATATTGAAGGGTTATCACTCTACCAATTTGTTGGTGGAGGGGTAGCCCTTCACTTGTTCCCAAAAACTTAAATGATGATTGTGTTATCACACTTTTTGATGCGCTGTTTTAGTAGCTACATACTGACATACCTAGTGAAATTGTCGTTGGAAGCTGATTATGTTAAAATAAACCTAATAATTAAAGGAGAGACATTCATGGACAAACAAGAAATGGATCCACACGTCAAAACCGGACTATATGGAACACCTGAAATTAATCCAGATGAACAACACCATTACTTAGGTAATTTCCGTGAACGCATCTATGTACTACAGACGCGTGAAACTGCTGGTGAAGATCGCTATATGAAAGCCTGGGAGCAACAGTTGCATGCCCATCCTGATGCAGTGCTGTATTTAAATGGTCATTTAAATAAAAATGTGTTAGATCAGTATATTGAGTTAGCTGCGAAACAACAGGCAAAATTTACACTTAAAAGTGATGCAATCTATGATCAGTCTGATGTGGTAGCAGTTCTTGCGGCACATTCAGCGGTTCATCAAGAGCCTGTTTCCATTGAAGATACCATTGATAGTAGTGAGACTAGTAGCGGTCAAAAAGATGAGAAAAAACCGTGGTATAAAAGACTATTTAGTTAATTAAACGGTTAAAGGAGGTAATTTGGATGCAACAGCCATTGGCTTACCGCATGCGCCCACGAAATATCAGTGAAGTTGTTGGTCAACAACATCTGGTAGGTGACGGGAAAATTATTAATCGAATGGTAACTGCTAAAATGTTGTCATCGATGATTCTATATGGACCTCCTGGAACCGGGAAAACAAGTATTGCTAGTGCCATTGCTGGGTCGACAAAATATGCCTTTCGAATTTTAAATGCAGCGACGGACACTAAAAAAGATTTACAGATTGTGGCTGAAGAGGCTAAAATGTCTGGGACAGTGGTCTTATTATTGGATGAAATACATCGATTAGATAAAACCAAGCAAGATTTTTTGCTACCTCATTTGGAAAGTGGGCGCATTGTTTTAATTGGTGCAACGACGGAAAATCCTTATTTGACAATTTTGCCAGCAATTCGCTCTAGAACACAAATATTTGAGGTGAAGCCATTATCTGAAGCTGACATGCAAATGGCAATCGCTCGTGCTTTAGCCGATAAAGAGCGTGGTCTGGGCGACTTTGATGTTGATTTGGATCAAGAAGCACAGCAACAATTAATTTATGCAACTAATGGTGATTTGCGTTCAGCATTGAATGGTCTTGAATTAGCAGTTAGGTCAACTAATCCAAGCGAAGATGGGCGGATTCATATTACTTTACCGATTATCGAAGAAACTGTGCAGCGAAAAGCAATCACGGCTGATAAAGATGGTGATGGTCATTATAATGTTATTTCAGCATTACAAAAGTCCATCCGCGGTAGTGATGTTGATGCAGCACTACATTATTTATCACGCTTGATTGAGGCTGGCGATTTACCAATCATTGCAAGACGCTTACAAGTGATTGCATATGAGGATGTTGGCGTGGCTAATCCAGCCGTTGCTGCGCGAACTGTGACAGCAATTCAGGCGGCTTTACAGCTTGGTTTCCCAGAAGCACGTATTCCGTTAGCGAATGCGGTCATTGAATTGGCGCTATCTCCAAAATCAAACGCAGCAATTACAGCAGTTGATGCAGCAATTAGTGATGTCAAAAAGGGTGCTACAGGTGATGTGCCTGATCATTTAAAGGATGCGCACTATTCTGGTGCAAAAAAATTAGGTCATGGTGTAGACTATGTCTATCCGCATGGCTATCCTGGCGACTGGGTACCACAACAATATTTGCCTGACAAGTTGATGGGAGCCAACTACTTTAAGCCAGCCGGTAACTCTAAGGTTGAACGTGCTTATAAAGAACAATATGACAAATTAAAAAAAGCGCAACGAGATGGGTTAAAAGGAAACTAGGCACTTATGAAGAATAGCGCGCCTAATGATCTGTCAAGGCTTTTATTTTGTATAATTATAAGTATAATAGGAAATATAAATGAATTCCTTGGGTGTACGCGTAATTCTACCATCTGTAGTTGCTTTACAACCTTTTTGCTCGGGGATGTCGGGATGCCGCTATAACATGCTGTTTCACTCAGTAGTTATAAACGCGGACTTATTCACCCACTTTCCTTTAACTGGAGCCAACTCAGTCGAATTTACTAACGGCACCAATCAAGTGTTCATAGTTTCTCAAAACTTTAAGTTTTTGAGTGACGATAGTCGGCCATTTTCGATATACATATCGAAGGTGGGCGGCTTTTTTATCAGTAAAGAAAAGGAATATAAATATGATTATTGGACTTTATGTTTTGTTTGCAGTGGTGGTTGGGATACTTGGCATTTATTTGTTGACGCATCGCCATGGTTTTTTGGGCATCTCAGAGCAACATGCGAAACAACCGGCACTGTGGTTTGGCTGGCTGTTTACGATTGATGCTATTTCATTACTAATAAGTACTTTTTTAACAAAAGGGGCTGCATTACCAGGCGGACTCTTTGTCATCGTAGCTACTTTGTTAACAACTGTATTGGCAATTGTTGTTGTTCGTCTTTTATTTAAATAATTTATATATATCGCAAATGGCAAAAATAAACATTATTTATGTGAAAAAATGTGACAGATGCGTTATAATAAAAGTGTAGAAAAAGTCGCATATGGTCAATCGGACAGGGGGAACTGTTATGGCTGATGTAAAAGTAAACTACAAGAATATATTGGTACCAGTTGATGGATCTAAGGAGGCTGAGGCTGCATTAGATCGTGCTATCAAGGTAGCTAAGCAGAATGGATCAGATACAAAGTTGCATATTTTGCATGTTATTGATACCCGATCATTCCAAAATGTTACTGATTTTAGAACAACAATGGTTGAGCAAGTCGCAGGTACTGCTAAGAAGACGTTGGACGCATATTTGCAGAAGGCTAAGGATGCCGGCGTTGAGAACGTTGACTATTCAATTGAATATGGTTCACCTAAGGACGTCATTGCAACGCAGGCACCAGCAAAGTATGCCATTGATTTGATTATGATTGGTGCTACAGGGTTAAATGCTATTGAGCGTTTGTTGATTGGTTCTGTTACTGAGTTCGTGACACGTGTCGCAACAGTTGATACGTTAATTGTTCGTCGAACAAAGGATGATGAGTAGCGTTTTAAGATTAATTTATAGTAAAAGCTGAGACAGAATTTCTGTCTCAGCTTTTTTGATTATTTTTGGTATTTGTACGAAAACCAATTTATGTTGTTGGGGCTATTATTTCTTGTTAGTTTAAATATCTGGTACAATAAATATATTATTGACAGTTTATAAGGGATGGAGATCGCAATATGAGTGAGTCAAAACTAAATTTGGTAGCATCAACATTGACAAATAGTTTGGGGACAACCATTATTGGTCACGTGGCGGCAGAGAATGTTGTGATCACTGTAAAGTATGCAAATGATGATGTTGATACAACCACTTCAGATGAAAAGGGTAGCTTTGTTGTTAAAATACCAACAGAAAATACAGACAATGAAGTAACGTTAACAGCAATGTTCCCTGATCAATCAGCTAAAGAGGTTGTGTCATTAGTCATTGATCAACCGGCACCAGTTGTAACGGCAGTAATTTCTACTCAAAATGGACAACGATTGCTTGAAGGGCGTGTCAATCAGCGAGATGTTTCGATTTCTGTACATTTCATTGGTGATGAACATGTCATTTCATTACCTATTGATAATGGGCTGGAGTTTGAGTTAGTCTTACCAGATGATATTTTGCCAAGTCAGATAGAAGTGCATGCAACGAATCAAAAGACTGGCAAGACTGGTCGAACGGTTGTTGGCCTTGGCGTGACATCAAAGACAGTCGCTATGCCTGCTTTGACAGATGAAATGATTGCAGAATATGTTCATAATGAGGAAGTTAAACATCAGTCTGAGGCCGAAGCTAGTAAAAAAGTAGCGACATCTACGGAAATTGCAACGCCACCAGTGAGTGAGTCTGACAAAGATGTTTCTGATGCAGTAGAAGAAACGGATAAAACAGCTGAGACATCGTCCCATTCTGAGGCTAAGGATTCTGAAAACAATGAGAGAGCCGCAACAGAATCACGTGTTGAAAGACGTAAACGTGGTGGTATTAGGGGCTTCTTTGCCCGCCTTTTTGGTCGAAAAGGTTAATTTTATGACAAAGACAGGCGTTCATTTAATAAAAAGTTAGCATTTGTTAATGGAACTGTGACATAGTCATTAAAAACGTAAAATTATCTATGATAGAATATTATGGTTTAAGGAAAAGAAAGGTAAATCATAATGCATAAACGACAAATCACGATGATTATTGGAATTATGGCAGTGGCAGCAATAATTGCTATTTTTGCGATTGTATTTAATAGTACGCCGCATGAAGAAGCGGCAACTGCAGCAACTTCGTCACACAGTTCTAAGGCCGTTAACAAGAAGCAACAGTCAAACAGTCAGGGCAAAGCAGTTTCAAAAACTTCTACAACTATTGACAAGTCGTCAAGTTCTACTGGCGCAGAAGAGAATTTAGATGTTAAAAACATACTAAAAGGGCAAAATAATGTTCCTGCTATTGTCTCGGTCAATCAAAACAATGGTGAGTTAACGGTTATCTTTGCTGATGATGGGACACAATCACTTGATGATTTTATGAAGGCATATGCTAAGGCAACTGGCTTAGTTTTAAAGGCAGCTGGTCAACAATCAAAAATTAGTTCAGTGATGATTGCGCGGCAAGTTAAACTAGAAGATGGTCTAGAATATGCAGTAGCAGGAAAATGGCAAAAGGATCAATTAGCAACCGTTAACAAGTTAGCTGCTGAACCTGCTATTAAAGACGTCTTACTGAGTGCCAGTCATTACTCAATTGGTGGTGCGGTTTGGGATGCATTCTCGCAGCAACAAAAAAATGACTACCAAAATCATCAACAAGGTGGTCAGGTTGAAGCAACCGATGATGGCTTTAATAAGTGGGTCCAGGCTGGTATTGAGAAGAACAAATAATTTAAAGATTATTATGTTTCATGCAGCAATTTTTATAAATAATAAAAGGGTCGAGGTCAATTCCAAATATGGAAGACTTCGGCCCTTTACGGTTAAAGTTATGCCTTGTAGTTAGTTGAATAGCATTGAATAAATTGAAATATACATGAGTGTCGCACCTAATAATACAAATAAATGCCAGTAAACGTGACCAAGTGGCAGCTTTGGCATGAGATATAATAGGGCACCAAGCGTATAGGTAATGCCACCTGCTAGTAATAAGTAAAATGCGAAGGGTGTTAACGCTGCATGAAGGGCAGGAAAGGCCAATATAATCAGCCAACCCATGATGACATAGATAATAACCGATACCCATGGCCAACGACCAACAAAAAATAGGTCGTAAATAAAGCCTAAAATAGTGCATAATAGAATGGTTAGCCAAATTGGCCAGCCTATTTTAGTATCTAAAAATAGCCAGGTGTATGGGGTATAACTACCGAGAATGACAAGATAGATACCAGAATGATCCAAAAATTGGAAAATTTTACCAGCCTTTGTAAAAATGAGTGCGTGAAACAAAGTCGAAGCAAGTAGAAAACTAATGATCGATATTGCATAAATGGTTAACGCAACAATTGTAAAGGTTGAAAAATGGTGTTGTACACTGTTGATGATTAATAAGGTTGCACCAATAATTGCGGCGATAACACCAATCCCGTGGGTAACGGCATTTAAAGTTTCGTAGGTAATGAGGTAGCGACGATTTTCTTTTGTTAAAGTAGGCATAGGGGTTCTCCTTTATCTAATTAAGGACATTATCGATTAAATTAAATTAATTGTTATGATTATCATAACCGTTACATCTAGTTTTGTAAACTAAATAAAATGGTTATAAGGAATATGTGAGGTTTGTAGAGATGTTAATGACGATAATAAAGGGTAT
Organism: Weissella paramesenteroides ATCC 33313; assembly: GCF_000160575.1. Taxonomy (GTDB): domain Bacteria; phylum Bacillota; class Bacilli; order Lactobacillales; family Lactobacillaceae; genus Weissella; species Weissella paramesenteroides. The sequence continues at coordinate 39,839 of NZ_GG697129.1, read as the reverse complement.
GATGATTGGGTTTGCTTTTGTGGCACCAATTGGGATGCAAAATTTGTACGTGTTTAATAATGCGTTGACTAATTCCTTTCGACGTTCATTAGTTTATGTTCTTTTTGTATGGATTGCGGATTCATTATTTTCGTTAGCAGCGTTTTTCGGTATGGGGGCCATCATTAGTTCAGTGACTTGGCTGAGATTATTGGTTATGCTAGTGGGTGGTTTGCTAGTTATTTGGATCGGCTGGGGAATTTTGCGCAGTGCTGATGGGGTCCAGTTAAATGCCCATCAAAATAAATTACCAGTAAAACAAGCTTTTATGACAGCCTTTATTGTGTCATGGGCCAACCCACAGGCTTTGATTGACGGTAGTTTGTTGCTGGGTGCTTTACGAGGTACCTTGGCAAAAGATGCTGTGTGGCCATTTATTATTGGTGTGATTATGGCGACTTTTATTTGGTTTAATACGATTACGATTCTCATGAATTTGTTAAAAGAACGTCTACCTAAAAAAGTGCTTGTTTGGGTAAATATTATATCTGGACTAATCGTTTTGATTTATGGTGCTTACTTATTAGTTGAAGCATTATTGGACATCTTCTAAATAAAATGGCTTTATTCCAACAGAATTGAACTCATGACAGTCCTTAGGGTTGATTTTGTTAATCTATCATTGTAAAATTGCTTTTATAGCAATGCACTAGAGAGTATAAGCAAAGTATCTAACAGCGACAAAATCATTTGGTGTGAGATTTTGAGGACTTTGACTTAGAAAGTAGCTAGTGGGCTTTGTCGGTGAATATTGTAGTAGCCGATGACGTGAGGACGCGTTAAGTCAAAATGAGATAGAGAATAAACTCTAATTCAGGTGGTACCGCGATAATTTCGCCCTGAACATACAGTAATGTGTGTTCAGGGCTTTTTTAATGAACAACAATGAAAAAGAGTGATTAAAAAATAAGGAGTGAAGGTTATGCGAGAAATTGATATGCCTGGAAAGTATAATCCAACAGCTGTTGAGGCTGGACGTTATGATAAGTGGGTCCAAGAAAAACGATTTAAGCCATCAGGAAATAAGAAAGCACGTCCTTATTCGATCGTCATCCCACCACCAAATGTAACTGGTAAGCTGCACCTAGGCCACGCTTGGGATACAACGTTACAGGATATGATTATTCGCCAGAAGCGTATGCAAGGATTTGATACATTGTGGTTACCTGGTATGGATCATGCTGGGATTGCAACGCAAGCGAAGGTTGAACAACGTTTAGCAGAAGATGGCATTTCACGTTATGATTTAGGCCGTGAAAAATTTGTTGAGCAAGTTTGGGACTGGAAAAACGAATATGCAGCTACGATTAAGTCACAGTGGGGCAAGCTAGGATTGTCACTCGACTATGACCGTGAACGCTTTACTTTGGATGAAGGATTGTCAGAAGCAGTTCGAAAAGTGTTTGTGACGCTTTATGAAAAAGGCTTGATTTATCGTGGTGAATACATCATTAACTGGGATCCAAAGGCACGGACAGCCTTGTCAGATATCGAAGTTATTCACCAAGACGATGAAGGTGCTTTTTATCATGTGCAATATCCATTTGTGGATAAAGAGACAACCTATCAAGGTAAGCACTACATTGAAATTGCAACAACGCGTCCAGAGACTATGTTTGGGGATGTGGCTGTTGCTGTACATCCATCAGATGAACGGTATAAAGCATTAGTTGGTAAAAAAGTACTTGTACCATTAGTTAATCGGGAAGTTCCTATTGTCGCTGATGAGTATGTTGATCCCGAATTTGGTTCAGGAATGGTTAAAATTACACCTGCACATGATCCAAATGATTTTGGCGTTGGTAATCGTCATAATTTGGAACGTATCAACACGATGAATGAAGATGCAACAATGAATGAACGTGCAGGTAAGTATGTTGGTATGGATCGCTTTGATGCACGTAAAGCAATGGTTGCCGATCTAGAAGCTGGCGGCTGGATGCTATCAGTTGAACCAATCGTGCATGCGGTTGGTCATTCTGAACGTACTGGTGTCCAGGTAGAATCACGTTTATCAACACAATGGTTTGTTAAAATGAAGCCACTGGCTGAACAAGCTTTGGCTATGCAAAAGTCAGATGACCGCGTTGATTTTTATCCACCACGTTTCGAAGGGACTTTCACACGTTGGATGGATGATATTCATGATTGGGTTATTTCACGTCAACTTTGGTGGGGACATCAAATTCCAGCTTGGTACCATAAAGAAACTGGTGAAATGTATGTTGGTATGGAAGCACCAGCGGATGCTGAAAATTGGGAGCAAGACTCGGATGTTCTTGATACGTGGTTCTCATCAGCGCTTTGGCCATTTTCAACGATGGGTTGGCCAGATACAGACGCAGAGGACTTTAAGCGTTATTTCCCAACAGATACACTTGTGACTGGATATGACATTATTTTCTTCTGGGTTGCACGTATGATGTTCCAATCAAAGGAATTTACTGGTCGTCGGCCATTCAAGAACGTTTTGATTCATGGATTGATTCGAGATGAGCAAGGTCGTAAGATGTCAAAGTCGTTGGGAAATGGTATTGACCCAATGGATGTGATTGAAAAGTATGGTGCGGATGCCTTGCGCTGGTTCTTAGCAACTGGTTCAACTCCTGGACAAGATGTGCGTTTCTCATATACAAAGATGGATTCAGCTTGGAATTTCATTAATAAGATATGGAATGCTTCTCGTTATGTGCTAATGAATTTATCAGATGATACAAAGGCAGAATTACCAGCCGACCGGACAAAGTTATCATTGGCTGATCAATGGATCCTGTCACGCTTGAATGCAACAATTGCTGCTGTAACGAAGAATTTTGATAAGTTTGAATTTGGTGAAGCAGGTCGTGCACTTTACAACTTTATCTGGAATGATTTTGCTGATTGGTATATCGAAATGACTAAGGAGACGTTAAACGGGGATGATGCTGATGCACAAACAACCGTACAATCTATCCTTGCTTATGTACTAGATAATACGTTACGTTTGCTACACCCAATCATGCCTTTCGTAACTGAAGCAATTTGGCAAGAAATGCCACACGAAGGTGAGACGATTGTGACGGCGACATACCCAACAGTTGATGAAACGTTGGCAAATCAACAAGCTGAAACAGATTTTAATAGTTTGATTGACTTAATCAAAGCAGTTCGTACAATTCGTACAGAAGCAAATGCACCAATGTCAACAACTATTGATGTCTTGATTAAAACAGCTGATGAGAATTTACAGCGTATCTTCAAGGAAAATGAAGACTATATTAATCGTTTTGTAAAGCCAAAGAATTTGCAAATTTCAGCTGATATTATTGCACCCGATCTAGCCATGACACAAATTATTTCTGGTGCTGAAATTTATGTACCATTAGCAGAGCTGATCGATTTGGATGAAGAAATTGCCCGTTTGCAAGATGAGGTAAAGAAGTTCCAAGGCGAAGTAAAGCGTGCTACTGGTAAATTAAGTAATGAAAAATTTGTTAACAATGCGCCTGAACAGGTTGTCACTGCAGAACGTGAAAAGTTAGCGGATTGGGAGAACAAGCTACAAGCAACACAAGATCGTTTACGACAATTACAAGATGCAAAAGCATAGTTAATAGGTACTTGCGATTAAATTATTTAAGTGTATAATTTAATATATTGTGAATAACGAATTTAAGCGGTTCGTCGTTACAATGCAGTAAATTACACAAACAGAAGCGCCATCTACCATGTAGACGGCGTTTTTGTTTATCTTTGAATAAAATGGGGCTCATAATGGTAAAAATTGAAACGGTTAAGGATGCAATTAACTATATCCATGGTCGGCATAAATGGTCCAAAACACCAACGTTCGAACGCTTGAATAGCATTCTTGCCTATTTAGGACATCCTGAAAAACAATTGCAGTATGTTCATGTAACAGGTACAAATGGTAAGGGATCGACAAGTAAAATGATTGCACAGCTCTTGCGGGCAAGTGGGTTAAAAGTGGGCTTATTTACTTCACCTTACATTTTAAAATTTAATGAGCGAATTCAAGATGATCAAGGTAATATAAAAGACGATGATTTGCTGCACTTAGTACAAAAATTAGCGCCTATTATTGACGAATTTGATAAACAACTCACTACTGGTCTCACTGAGTTTGAAACATTAACGGTATTAATGTTTATGTATTTTTCAGAACATCCCGTGGATGTGGTGGTCTTAGAAGTTGGTGTTGGGGGTACATGGGACTCAACAACGGTTATTCCAGATAAAATTGCCGCGGTCATTACAACGGTTGGCCTAGATCATATGCATGTTCTGGGGAATACTATTGCACAAATTGCTACGCAAAAGGCCGGTATTATTCAAAGACAACGTCCGGTGGTCATCGGTCGTTTACCTGAGGAAGCCAACCATGTACTTGATACTGTTGCCACAGCTATGGGAGCACCAATATACCGGCTCGGAGAACAGTTTGATGTGACAGCATTACCCAATATTGGTGAACGGGGAGAAAGATTTCAAATAACTGGCACAATCAACTATCAAAATTTGTTTGTCGATTTAATCGGGCGCTATCAAATTGACAATGCTGCAGTCGCCATTCAGACAGCCCAAATTGTTTGTGAGCACTTTGATCGCTCATTAACAGAGACGATCATTATGTCAGCGTTGAAAACGGTCACTTGGCCAGTTCGTTTTGAAAAAATTGCAAATGACCCAGAAATTATTTTGGATGGGGCGCATAATGAACCGGGAGTCAAAGCATTAGTAGAAACACTTCGGACACGTTTTAGCACGCGAACAATCCATGTTTTATTTGGTGCATTGTCTGATAAAAATTATCCCAAAATGTTACAACTATTGAATGAGCTGCCCAATGTTGATTTACATATTGTCGGATTCCAAGGACCTAATAATCGTGAACCGATAGACCCCAAGAATCTAGCGAAAGATAAGATAATGAATGACATCACTTTGCATAAAAACTGGCAAACAGGTTACGAAACGGTGACATCACAGATGCATGCAGACGATTTGATTTTGTTCACAGGATCTTTGTATTTTGTCTCTGAAGTACGACAAGCATTTTCAATATTAGACTGAAGTTTTTTTGAAAACTGGCACCTTACTGATTGTTTTGGTACAGTAGACTGAGAAATGAGATGGGGCAGGAATGGAAGATTTATGCCTAAGATGGAGTGATAAATATGATTATTTTGCAAGCAAGTAATGTTGCACGTCGTTTTAACGGCGTCACATTTTTTGATAATATTTCGATGCAAGTTCAAAATAAGGCGCGGGTTGGTTTGGTTGGACGTAATGGGGCAGGAAAATCAACTTTATTAAAGATGCTGATTGGTGAAACGACACCTGATGAAGGTGAAGTGTCAATGAAAAAAGGCATTCGGTTAGCTTATCTAGCACAAAATTCTGGATTGGATTCTGACCTGTCAGTTTACAATGAAATGTTAACAGCATTTGCTGATGTTATTGCATTGGAAGAACGAATGCGACAAATGGAAACGCAAATGGCCACATTAACAGATTATGCAAGTGATGCATACAAAGAATTGTTGGCGGCCTATGATCAAGCACAACATGATTTTAATGAAAAGAATGGTTACGGCTATGATGCGACTATTCGGTCAGTGTTACATGGCTTTGGCTTTGATGAAACATTTTATGATCAAAAAATAGCTGCCTTATCTGGCGGTCAACGGACACGCTTAGCTATTGCGAAACAATTATTGGAAACCCCTGATCTACTGATTTTAGATGAACCAACGAATCATTTGGATATGCAAACGCTAGCGTGGCTCGAGCAATATCTAAAAAACTATCAGGGGGCCTTGTTGATTGTCTCTCATGATCGCTATTTCTTAGATCGTGTGGTAACTGAGATTTATGATATGCATTCTGGTCAATTAGATCACTATAAAGGAAATTATAGTGAATTTATGGCACAGAAGGCGGCTAAGATACTACAAGAACAGAAAGCTTACGATAAGCAACAAGCTGAGATCGCCAAACTAGAGGATTTTGTGAAACGTAATATTGTGCGTGCTTCAACGACGAAACGAGCACAATCACGACGCAAGCAGTTGGCACGGATGAATCGCATCGAAGCGCCTAAAAATGAATCTGGCGTTGCACATATTCAATTTATGGCTGATGAAGATTCTGGTAATGAGGTGCTAAGAGTTAATGATGTGAAATTAGGTTATGACATGACACATGTTTTGGCTGAAAACGTAAATGTTGCCGTAGATAAGCAGCATGCGGTTGCTTTGGTTGGACCAAATGGTGTTGGTAAATCAACCTTTATCAAGACTGTTTTAGGGAAATTACCATTATTAGCGGGGCAAATAAAACTAGGAGCAAATGTTACAGTTGGTTATTATGATCAAGAGCAACAGACGCTTGATAGTAAAAAATCAGTTATCGATACGATTTGGGATGAACACCCCAAAATGGCTGAGAAGGATGTACGATCAATATTGGGATCGTTTATGTTTTCTGGTGAAGCAGTAGAAAAGTTAGTCGCCGCACTATCTGGTGGTGAACGAGCCCGCCTTTTGCTGACTAAACTGGCACTAGAGCACGCTAACTTTTTGATTCTTGACGAGCCAACCAATCATTTAGATATAGATTCACGAGAAGTATTGGAAACAGCATTGAATGAGTATAATGGGACTATTTTCTTTGTGTCTCATGATCGATATTTCATTAATGAAGTGGCAACTGAAGTGGTTGAATTGTCACCATCAGGTACACGCTTTTTTGATGGTGATTATGATTACTATCTTGAAAAAACTGCTGGCGAGAATGAAACAAAAGCGGATACCACACAGCAAACAACAATTGATGAATCATCAGATGTGCAACAAAAGACGCTATCAAGGGCAGCTTTAAAAGATCAGCAACGAGAGCAACGGCGGTTAGAACGAGCTGTTACAGCATTAGAAGATAAAATGGCAGCTCTTACTGATGAACGTGATACGTTAAATGTTGCCTTGAATGATCCTGAAAATGGGTCTGATTTAGCGAAATTAACAGAACTCTCAGAGAGAATAGCAGACCTCGATGCCCCATTAACAGAAATTGAGGATCAATGGACTGAAGCAAGCATTGCTTTAGAAACATTTATAGCGGAAAAATAAATCTTGAACATAAAGACTCAAAATCTTTCTCAATTTTGGAAGATTTTGGGTCTTTATGCGTCTTTTAACTTAATTTACTAAGATTCAAGCCAGTTTTAACAAATGTTTGCAAATAATAGGTAATGTGTTATTATTAATAGTGTTGATTAGCACTTTAACTCAAAGAGTGCTAATAAAAGAAAAAATAACCTGTGGAGGTCAGATAACATGTTGAAACCATTAGGAGATCGTGTTGTATTGCAAGTATCAGAAGCACCTGAGCAATCAGTTGGGGGAATTTTGTTAGCTTCTAATGCACAAGAAAAGTCAGTTACAGGAAAAGTAGTCGCTGTTTCTACACAAACAGTTGGCGACTTGACAGCACCAGCCGCTGTAAAAGAAGGCGATAGTGTTATTTTTGATAAGTTTGCTGGTACCGAAATTAGTGTTGACGGTGTTGATTATTTGGTTGTTCACGAAAAAGATATCGTGGCAGTGTTGTAATTTAAATAATTAATAAAATAGAGGGTAGTAAATATGGCAAAAGATATTGAATTTTCAGAAAATGCACGTGCAAAAATGCAAGCAGGTGTTGATAAGCTTGCCGATACAGTAAAAACAACAATTGGTCCTAAGGGACGCAATGTTGTTATCGAGCAAAGCTATGGTGCGCCTACAATTACAAATGATGGTGTGACAATTGCTAAGGCTGTTGAATTAGAGGATCACTTTGAAGACATGGGGGCTAAGTTAGTCGCTGAAGTTGCTTCAAAGACAAATGATATTGCTGGTGATGGTACAACAACGGCTACGGTTTTGGCACAAGCCATTATTAATGAAGGTATGAAGAACGTTACTGCAGGAGCTAATCCAGTTGGCGTTCGTCGTGGTGTTGAATTGGCAACTGAAGCCGCTGTCAAGTCATTGCATGAGATGTCAAAGACTGTTTCAACGAAGGAAGAGATTACGCAAATTGCATCTATCTCTGCTGCTAATCCAGAAGTTGGTAAGTTAATTGCTGAAGCAATGGAAAAGGTTGGCAATGACGGTGTCATCACGATTGAAGAATCAAAGGGTATTGAAACAACACTAGACGTCGTTGAAGGAATGCAATTTGATCGTGGTTATATGTCACAATACATGGTAACTGACAATGATAAGATGGAAGCATCATTGGATAATCCATATATTTTGATTACAGATAAGAAGATTGGTAATATCCAAGAAATCTTACCATTGCTACAAAGTGTTGTTGAGCAAGGTCGTGCTTTGTTGATCATTGCTGATGACATTACTGGCGAAGCTTTGCCAACACTTGTTTTGAACAAGATGCGTGGTACATTTAATGTTGTTGCTGTTAAGGCACCTGGCTTTGGTGACCGTCGTAAGGCACAACTTGAAGATATCGCCATTCTAACAGGTGGAACAGTAATTACTGATGACTTGGGATTGAGTTTGAAAGATACAACTGTTGACCAATTAGGACAAGCAGCAAAGGTTACTGTGACAAAAGATAATACAACAATTGTTGAAGGTAATGGTAATTCTGCAACGATTAGTGAACGTGTTGAAACCATTAAGGGTCAAATTGCTGAGACAACCTCTGATTTCGATCGTGAAAAGTTGCAAGAACGTCTTGCTAAGTTAGCTGGTGGCGTTGCTGTTGTTAATGTCGGTGCTGCAACTGAAACTGAGCTTAAAGAGAGGAAGTACCGTATTGAAGATGCATTGAATGCAACTCGTGCTGCGGTTGAAGAAGGCTTCGTTTCAGGTGGTGGAACTGCCTTGGTTAATGCTATCCCTGCCGTTGCTGCACTTTCAGAAGATGGTGATGTACAAACTGGTATTAATATTGTTAAACGTGCCTTAGAAGAGCCAGTTCGTCAAATTGCAGAAAATGCTGGTGTTGAAGGTTCAGTAATTGTTAACCAATTGAAGAACGAAAAGGTTGGCATTGGATACAATGCGGCAACTGGTGAATGGGCTGATATGATCAAAGCGGGTATTGTTGATCCAACTAAGGTGACACGTTCTGCTTTGCAAAATGCTGCCTCTGTATCTGCATTATTGTTAACGACTGAAGCAGTTATCGCTGAGCAACCAAAGAATGATTCAGATGTGCAAATGCCAGCTCAAGGTGGTATGCCAGGAATGATGTAAACTGGTCTAGGTCTAAGAAGGCTACACACAGTTTGACGTAAAATGGTAATGACTTTATGTAAGTCGTTACCATTTTTTTATGTCATAAAAAAGTAAAATAAAAAGGATATAAAAAGATAGACAATCGATTGGCAGAGAACTAAAATAGACCCTTGTAGAAATAGACCATTATGATTAAGATTATTCTTAACTTCTACTGGAAAAATTCATTTATTGAGGAGCAGAAACATGTGGCCACTATTTAAAAGGTTTTTAATTGGTAAGCCGTTAAAAACTTTAGACGAAGGTGCTCGTCATCTTAGTCGAACAAAAGCGTTGGCTCTGTTATCATCAGATGCTTTGTCATCTGTTGCATATGGAACGGAACAAATTATTACGGTACTTGTGGCTGTTGGTGGTGTCGCAACACTATGGCTACAGCTACCAGTTGTGGCATTAGTGTTAGTCCTTTTAGGGGCAATTACGCTATCATATCGCCAAATTATCCATGCATATCCAACTGGAGGTGGTGCTTATCTAGTTACCTCTAAAAATTGGGGACGTAATGCAGGTCTGGTAGCTGGTGGGTCTTTGTTAGTTGATTATATGTTGACCGTCGCTGTCTCGGTTGCATCTGGAACTGAGGCGATCATATCTGCTATTCCAGCATTGCATCCATATAATGTCGCAATTGGTGTTATTATCATTCTTGCCTTAACTGGGATTAACCTACGTGGTTTACGCGAATCTGCAGGTGCCTTGATGGTACCGGTTTATCTCTTCATTGTTGTGATGGTAGTTATGATTGTTTGGGGATTAGTTAATATTTTGACTGGACATGTTAACTATCAACCAACCATTACTGGGCATGTTGCAACAGGCAGTGCTTCGATTTTATTGTTCTTAAAGGCATTCTCGAGCGGGTCATCGTCTTTGACCGGAGTTGAAGCAATTTCGAATGCTGTACCGAATTTTAAGGAACCAAAGCCTAGAAATGCATCGATCACACTGGTCATTATGGCGACTATTTTGGCATTCTTCTTGGTCGGGGTTACATTTTTATCATTTACTTATGGTATTAAGCCTGATGCACATGTGACTGTATTGGCACAAATTGGTCAACAAGTATTTGGTCATGGCGTTCTCTTTTATGTATTACAAATTGCTACCGCATTAATTTTGGCTGTAGCGGCTAATACAGGATTTTCAGCCTTCCCACAGTTAGCTTACAATCTGGCACGAGACAAATTTATGCCACATAGCTATATGGATAAAGGGGATCGACTTGGATATTCAAATGGTATTATGTCACTAGCTCTAGGTGCGATTGTGCTGCTAGTTATTTTTAATGGATCGACTGAGGCATTGATTCCATTATATGCTGTGGGTGTGTTCGTCCCATTTACATTGTCACAATCAGGGATGATTATTCACTGGTGGCGCGAACGCGATGGTCATTGGCTAATGAAGTCATTGATTAATTTTGTTGGGGCCTTAATATCAGCCGTGTTGGTCGTGACCCTATTTGCCTTGCACTTTAACTCAGTTTGGCCATATTTGATTATTATGCCAATTCTATTGCGAATGTTTTGGGTTATTAATCGTCATTATAAGTTGGTGGCTAAGCAATTACGTGTGCTGTCGCAAGAACCAATAAAGCGGAGTCATTATGATGGGGCGACTGTTATTGTGTTAGTATCAAATTTGACACGAGCAACAGCTGATGCGGTTGATTATGCAAAATCAATTGGTGATAAAGTGTTAGCGATGCACGTCTCGTTTGATTCAAACCCACAAAAGGAGCATCGCCTAGGTGTTGAATTTAAGCGTGAGTTTCCTGAGGTACGGTATGTTGATATTCATTCGTCTTATCGTTCAATTACTAAACCCGCCATGCGGTTTGTTGATGAAATTGCTAAGGGTTCAAAAGAACGAAATCACTCTTTAACAATTTTGATCCCACAATTTGTGCCACACCATAGTTGGCAAAATGCGTTACACAATCAAAATAGTTTGAAATTACGTACAGCACTAGCATCTCGCGATATCACCGTGTCAACTTATTATTTCCATTTGAAAGAGTAGTAAAGTATAAATAATAAAACATATTGGTTTTTAACCCATAAATCTTTGGGTGAAAGAACTAGTATGTTTTTTATTTTATATGGTTGTGTTAATCTAAATTAGACTAAAATAATAAGAGAAAGGATCAAAACATGGAATATACGATTGATGATGTTCGTGAGGAATTAAAAATGATTCGATCACGTGTACATGCAGGAACATTGTTTGATTCGTTAGGAAGTGAAATTGGTCGGTTGCTTGACCAATTCGATTACGATACGCCAACTGATGTTGCACAATTATCAACTAATGAAGCGACAGAAATTAAGCAACGGGTCTTAGATTGGCAGCAAATACTTTACGCAGGACAACCAGTTGCTATTAGTAATCAGGATGTTTTGGACCTACTGAATAGCTTGCGCCAAACTGACCCAGCAATCCGTGATAAAGGAGCTTTTTTCTTTATTAGTGACGGGTTACAAAATAACGTATTTAAACCAAATCAATTATTATTAATGGTTCGCTATTTATTACAAGATAACGTGCTGTTTAATCACATCACTGAAATGGAAAATGACGGTGTCTTTTTTCGATCATTTAGTATCTTTATTTTATCAATGTTGCATTATGCAAACCGTAAGGGCAGCGTTCATTTTATCAGCGAAGAGGTTGAAGAGACGCTGTTATTAAATTTTGCAACTTACATTGCATTGGAGCATGATACAAGAGGATTTGTTGGTGAAAAGGGCTGGGCGCATGCTTTTATGCATATCGGTAATCTATTGGACGAACTAGCTCATGATGATAAGTTACCGCGCGCTGATAAAATATTTTTGTTGACTATTTTGGTTGAGAAATTAAAGCGTCTAGACACGCCCTTGATTATGGGGGAGAATCGTCGTTTGATTGGCTTTATTACCGAATTAGTAAATACGAATGATTTATATGCACAATACTTTTTGAAACAACTAAAGCAATGGCGACAAGAGATGACTCGCCAAATGCAGCCAGACTCTGAAAGTGATTGGCACCGTTTATATAATCAGCAACGTTTTCTACAAGGACTACTCATGCGAGAGAATCTACCACAAAAAATTTTGAATTATTTAAATGAATCTCGGAATTTTTTGGCATAGTGTTCCCAAAAACAGGAATTATATGTTATACTTAGGTTTCTAGACAAATCAGTTTGACAGACAAGGGAGATCAACCATTATGTCAGAAAAATTAAATATTGCAATGTTGTTTGGTGGTAACTCATCAGAGCACGATGTTTCAAAGCGTTCAGCTCATAATATTTATGATGCTATGGACAAGGAGAAATACAATGTCACAGTCTTTTTGATTTCAAAAGACGGTATTATGATTAATGCTGAAGACTCATGGCGTGTTTTCGAAGGCGAAGATGAGGATGAAATCGTAGCGGCAGCTAAGGAGAAGATGGACCTATCTAATCCGCTTGCACCAATTGCTGTTTTGGGGGAAATGGCCAATATTGATTTCTTCTACCCAGTTGTCCATGGAAACTTGGGTGAGGATGGAACACTACAAGCGCTATTCCGCTTGTTGAAAAAGCCTTACTTAGGACCTGGTATTGCAGCTTCAGCCATGTCATTTGATAAAGACTTGACGAAACGAATTTTGAACCAAGCTGGTGTGCGTAATACAAACTACGTACTATTAACTGATCAAAATTATCAAGATTACACTTACGACGAATTAGTTAAGGAACTGGATTCAGAAGTTTTGTTTGTTAAGGCAGCTAGTCAAGGTTCATCCGTTGGTGTGTCTCGTGTAACCAATGAAGATGAGTACAAGGCAGCCTTGAAGGATTCATTCCAATATGATTATAAAATCTTAGTGGAAGGTGCTCTTGATAAGCCTCGTGAGGTATTTATCTCAATCTTAGGTAACGAGAATCCACGTGCTTCACGCTTAGGTGGTATTGTACTACCAGAGGAAGATGTTTGGTACGATTACAACAATAAGTTTGTTGACGCTTCAGGTATGGTATTTGAGTTACCTGTTGAATTGGATCAAGCACTAACTGATGAAATTACCGATATGGCCTTGAGGGCTTACAAGGCTCTTGGATTAGTTGGATTGACACGTATGGACTTCATGATTGATAAGAATGGGGTGCCATACCTTGGTGAGCCTAACACATTACCTGGATTCACTAATATTTCATTGTATCCACAAATGTGGGAAGTTTCTGGCATTAGCTATACACATCTGATTGATGAACTAATTGCATATGGTATCGCTGAATTTGACCGTCAGAACAAGTTGTCATACGACTTTGTTTCTCTTGGCGAAGAACAAATGGGTGAAAAGAAGTATAATGCTGAAGTAGCTAAATAAGAAAATAAATAAACCACATCTCGATTGAGGTGTGGTTTATTTATTTTAAACACGATTGCAAACTGTAAAAAATTAAGGATTACTTTTTGTTGAAACGACAGTTGGCATCAGAAGTTATCAAGGGATTCCAGTAGCTGGGTTCTTTATAAAATCGTTCATTTAGCGTATACTTTATAATAAGATTAATAGTGGAAAAGGACAAAAAATGACGAATTCATTTACCCCAACATGGATGATTGATGCAATTTATTGTGTCACGCCAGAACAATTACGTCAGCATAATATTAAAGCTGTTTTAACAGATTTAGATAATACATTAGTGGCTTGGAATAATCCAGACGGCACGCAAGAACTTCATGATTGGTTGTTGGAAATGCAACAAGCAGAGATACCAGTGATGATTGTTTCAAATAATTCAGCAAGTCGTATCGCTCGAGTTGCTGATCCATTAAAGTTAAACTTTGTTTCTCGAGCCCTAAAGCCAATGACACGTGGTTTAAAAGAAGCAACAACAATTTTACAGTTACAACCCAGTGAGGTAGTGATGGTAGGAGATCAGTTATTAACGGATGTTTGGTCAGCCCATAATGCGGGGATACGAAGCATTTTAGTAAAGCCGTTGATTGAAACTGATCAATGGAATACAAAAATCAATCGCTTTTTTGAGAAAGGCGTGAAGCGCAATATGTTGAAGAATAACCCACAATTGCAATGGAGGAAAGAGCTTGATTAGTGAAGAGACTGTACGTCAGTATATTGATGAAGGATTACGGTGCATTGGCTGTGGTGCTCTGATTCAAACAGATAATAAAGATGAGATTGGCTACACCCCAATGTCAGCGCTTTTGAAGAGCTTTGAAAATGACGAGGTGTTTTGTCAACGATGCTTCCGTCTACGGCACTATAACGAAATTCAACCAGTTAATTTGACAGATGATGATTTTCGCCGTTTGCTGGAGCAAATTGCAGATACGGATTCACTTGTTGTGTATGTGATGGACGTTTTTGATTTTTCTGGCTCACTTATTCCAGGATTACATCGTTTTGTTGGTAATAATGACGTTTTGCTCGTTGGTAACAAGGTGGATGTCTTACCACGCTCTTTGAAACGAACAAAAATTAAAGATTGGATGAGACAGCAGGCTAATATTGCTGGTCTACGTCCAATTGATATTGCACTGACCTCAGGTAAGAATGGGGATGCCATTGCGAACCTACTTGATTTAATTGCCAAGTATCGTAAAGGTCGTTCGGTCTATGTAGTTGGTGTGACAAATGTTGGTAAATCAACCTTGATTAATCAAATTATCAAAGAAGTGACTGGTGATCGCACAGACGTTATCACCACATCACGATTCCCTGGTACGACACTTGATCGGATTGAGATTCCATTGGATGATGATAGTAACATTATTGATACACCAGGAATTATTCATCAAGACCAAATGGCACATTATCTCGGTGTTAAAGACCTGAAATATGTGTCACCACAAAAAGAAATTAAGCCAAAGACATTCCAATTAAACGCCGAGCAGACATTATTTATGGGAGCTCTTGCACGTTTTGATTATATTCAAGGTGATCGTACAGGTATTACTGCTTATTTTGAGAATAACTTGTTGATTCACCGAACTAAGCTCGCTAATGCGGATGCTTTCTATAACAAGCATGCGGGTGAATTATTAGCACCACCAACAACAGAAAACTTAGATAAATTGCCACCATTACAACGGCATGAATTTAAAACAACTGAAAAGACAGATATTGTGATTGATGGTTTGGGTTGGTTAACAGTACCAGCAAATACCGTAGTCGCAGGCTGGGCACCAAAGGGTGTTTCAGTATTAACACGAAGGGCAATGATTTAAAATGATATCAATACGCGGAAAACAAAAACGATATTTACGAGCAGCAGCACATGATATGCGACCACTATTTAGTGTGGGTAAGCAAGGTTTAACTGAAAATTGGCTAAATCAATTAGAAGATGCGATTAATAAGCGTGAACTTTTTAAGGTCAATATTCTAGCGAATTCTGATGTTGATACAACGGAATTGAAAGACTTTATTGAAAGTAATTCAAATATTCAAGTTGTCCAAACAATTGGACATACATTGGTATTGTTTGGTGAATCTCAAGAAAAGGAGAACCGTCACTATTCAGTGACTGTTCAAAAAATTTAAGAAATAATCAATGGGAGATGGCGTATGGTAACCACATTGAAAGAATTTGTTACGCAGGTTCAGGTAGAACCCGAATCTGCTGATAAAAAGAAAAAAATAGGGATTATCGGTGGTACTTTCAACCCGCCCCACGTTGGTCATCTCATCATTGCTGAGCAAGTTACAGATAAACTTGGCTTGGACAAGGTATATTTTATGCCAAATGCGAAGCCACCCCACATTGACACGAAAGAAGCCATTGATCCGATCGATCGTGCGCGCATGGTACAAGCAGCCATTGCGGGTAACAGTCATTTTGATATTGAGTTATTAGAAGTGCAACGTGGTGGAAAAAGTTATACGTATAATACAATGTTACAATTAACGATAGAACATCCTAACTATGATTATTATTTTATAATTGGTGGGGATGAGGTAGCGTATCTGAATACATGGTATCGGATTGATGATTTATTGCATTTAGTAAAGTTTGTGGGTGTCAATCGCCCTGGTCAATCACGGGAGTCAGTTTATCCCGTTTTATGGGTAGATGTGCCTAATTTAGCAATAAGTTCCACTGATATTCGGCAACGAATTACACATCATAAAAGTGTTCGCTACCTGGTACCTGATTTGGTCGCTGCGTATATTGTAGAAAATGGGTTGTATTTAAATGACAGATAAATTAGTTTATACAAAAAATATTTATAATGGTTCACGAGAAGAATTAATAAACGAAGTAAAAGCAGCTTTATCAGCTAAACGCTTTCAACATGTTTTACGTGTTGAAAAAATGGCAACAGAGTTAGCTGATTGTTGGCAAGTTGACGAGGAATTAGCTTCAATTGCAGCGCTGACACATGATTATGCAAAAGAGCGTTCAGATGCTGATTTTTTGGCCAAAATTAGTGAAAAAAAGTTGGATCCTAATTTGAATAATTGGGGCAATAATGTTTGGCATGGTGTGGTCGGCGCTGAAATGGTGAAAGATGAATTAGGCATTTACCATGAAGATATTTTAAATGCGATTCGTCAACATACCACTGGTGGATCGGCAATGACTAAATTGAGTCAAATTTTGTACATGGCTGATTATATTGAAGAGGCTCGTGATTTCCCAGGTGTCACTGAGGTACGTGCACTTGCATTTAAGGATTTGGGTGCTAGTGTTGGCTGGCAAACAGCACATACGCTGGCTTATCTTATGGGTAAGCAAGTAAGAATCTATCCTGGCACCTTACTAACGTACAATACATGGAGTGTTAAATAAAAAAATGACAAGTAATGTTAATGACATGTTGGCAGTAGCAGTAAAAGCAGCTGATAGCAAACGTGCAGAAGATTTAGTGGCATTAGATATTCATGAAATGAGCATCATTACTGATGATTATTTAATTTTGAGTGCCCCAACTGAGCGACAGGTTATCGCTATTGCTGATGAAATAATCGACAAGATGGCAGAAGCAGGCTTTGACCTAGTACGTCAAGAAGGACGTAGTGAAGGGCAGTGGGTGCTACTAGATTTTGGTGATTTAATTGTCCACGTGTTTAAGACGGAAACCCGTGAGTTTTATCGTCTCGAAAAAAATTGGCAAGCTGCTCCAGAAGTCGCAATTGATCAATGGATTATTAAGGAAGAGTTCTAATGAATTACCAAACATTCGCTAAATTATATGATGATTTATTTGATGAAGAAGCATATGCGGATTGGCAATCGTATGCACAAACACATATTCAATCAAAAGACGGCAAGCTCCTTGAATTAGCGGGTGGTGCTGGTCGTTTGGCCATTTTGTTAAAACAAAATGGTTTTAAGGATGTATCCGTATTTGATTTATCTCCTGAAATGCTGACATTGGCTGCTGAACATGCTGAAGCGGCTCAAATTGATTTACCTTTAATTCAAGGTGATATGCGTGAATGGTCGGATTTAAAACAAAAGTATGTAACAATTACTTCATTTGCAGATTCTTTGAATTATTTAGCGAATACACAAGAAGTGTTAGCAACGTTTAAGCAAGTTGCTAGTCACCTTGAACCTAATGGTCAATTCCTTTTTGATGTTATCTCGCCATGGCAGACGGATGTATATTATCCAGGTTATATGTATAATTGGCATGATGAAGAGACCGCATTTATGTGGTCATCATATGGTGTTGAAGGTAGTCAACATACAGTTGAGCATGAGTTGACTTTCTTTGTTTATAATGAAGATATTGATGGTTATCAACAAATTCAAGAAATTCATACTGAACGAACATATGATATTGAAACGTATCAACGGTTACTGAAAAAGGCAGGATTTAAAGATATCCAAATTTCAGCTGATTTTGGTAGAAGCGCAGTAACACCAGAGTCAGATCGCTGGTTTTTCAGTGCGATAAAAGCTTAAGTTAGGAAGATGTGTGATGACAGCAGTTGGTATTATTGCAGAATATAATCCGTTTCACAATGGGCATGCGTACCATTTGGCGCAAGCAAAATTGTTAACTGGTGCAAATACTGCTGTTGTCGTTATGTCGGGGAATTTTGTGCAGCGTGGGACACCAGCCATTTTTGATAAGTGGCAGCGCACAGCACTTGCGCTTGAAGGTGGTGCTGATGTTGTTTACGAATTGCCCTTTGCCTTTGCGGTACAACCCGCACATTTATTTGCGCGTGGTGCAATCCAACTACTAGCCGATGCCGGAGTTGATACAATTGTTTTTGGTGCAGAACATGCACAATTAGATTTTCTCTCTTTGGCAAAGCAAGCACATACTTTATTAATGAATAATGCAGCTTTTCAATCGGATTATACCCAAACCTATGCAACAGTATTCAATGATGTGTTAGCACAAGCAACGGGTGCACGTATTTCTGAACCCAATGACTTGCTTGGTTTTGCCTATGCAACAGCTGTTTTAGAACTTGGTTTAGCAAATAAAATCCAATTATTACCAATCCAGCGAATTGGGGCATCATATCATCAAACTAAAATAACTGACAGTCAAATTGCCAGTGCGACCGCTTTGCGAAGTCTTATGCAGCAACAAGTTTCTATAGAAGAGTATGGGGCGTTTGTTTCTAAAAAGGCAGCAAATTTGCTTAGCCAAGGTCAGCAAACAAAAGATTGGTCGACTGCTTGGTATTCGTTGTTGCAATACAAGGTATTAACCTCACCAGTTGAAGAGTTAGAACAAATTTATCAGCTGAACGATGGGTTAGCCAATCGCTTGAAAGAGCAAATAACTCGTCAAACAGATAGTAGTTATGAAACTTTTATGACAACCTTTAAGAGTAAACGATATACTTGGTCAAGATTGCAGCGAACGTTACTATATACGTTATTGAATGTTCAGCAGCAGGAGATGCAAACTGCTTTAGCACAGCCTTACTTGCGCTTATTGGGTGCTAGTAAAGCAGGTCGATTGTTTATTAAACAGCATCGAAAAGACGTATCATTGCCAGTTATTAATCGAGTGACCAGTGAGGATACGACGGGCATTTTGACATTGGATTATCGTGCCGGAAAGTTGTATGAATTAATGGCAAGACAGCCAGTACAACAAGCGATGGATACAGGTCGTATTCCGCTATTTAGTGAATAAGAAAGGAAACAAGTATATGAAGTGGCAATTTTCAGAATTACAAACTTATAAAGATGAACCACTACCTTTTAATGAAACGGTGACGCTTAAGGAAGACTTGTTAAGTAAATTTGGGGATGTGATCAAGGATATAACGCCAGTAACTGTTTCTGGTTTTGCACAATCCGAAGATGATGACGTCTTTATTCATGCGCATGTAACAGGAGAGCTGGTAACCCCTTCAACAAGATCATTGCAACCAGTTACATTGCCAATTGATTTGGATATTGATGAGATTTACATTCAAGATAAGCAACACGAAGATCGCTACAGTGATGAAGAATCAGTGATTTTAGTTGATGATGGTAAAATTAATTTTGATGAAGCCATCCTTGAATACATTGTCCTATCAATCCCACTACAAGTTTTGACTGATGAAGAGGCAAAAAACAATACAATGCCTGCTGGTAAAGATTGGTCAGTCATTTCAGAAGAAACGTATGAAAACCAAAAACAAGAAACCAAACAACAAAATACACCTTTGTCAGGTTTAGCTGATCTATTTAAAGATGATGAAAAATAAATCTTGGTAATTGTTTGTTGATAAACATATAATAGGGACAAGACCAGAGCAAATCGTGTTCTGGTCTTGTTTGTTAGAGAAAGGATTGCTTTAGAATGGCTAAATCAAAAACGACTCCGATGATGGCACAATACAACGAGATAAAAGCACAGTACCCTGATGCCTTCTTATTTTATCGTCTGGGAGATTTTTATGAGTTGTTTAATGAGGATGCAATTGTTGGATCACAAATTCTCGAATTAACATTAACACAACGCAATAAAAATTCTGCACAGCCGATCCCGATGGCAGGTGTGCCACACCATGCCGCCCAAAACTATATTGATATTTTAGTTGATAAGGGGTATAAAGTTGCTGTGGTTGAGCAGATGGAGAATCCAGCAGACGCAGAAGGAATGGTTAAGCGTGAAGTTGTGCAATTAGTTACGCCAGGAACGCGAATGAAGACCACAGCTGATGCGGCAAAGGAAAATAATTATTTAGTTGGGTTAGCAACAACGAAACCGGATGATTATGGGCTAGCTTATACTGATTTATCAACTGGTGAAATTAAGGCAACTGATTTACAAAGTGTTAATGGTATTTTAAATGAAATTAGTCGCTTAGAAACTAAAGAAGTTGTGACAGCCAATGAGTTACCTAGTGATTTACAAGCTAGTTTAACTAACTTGGGAATTCTGGTGTCTAAAATTGATCAACAAGCTAGTGAACATGCGGAGATTGCTTTTTTAACACAGCATTTGACAGAGACAGCGCAAAAAACAGCAGCTGAAACTTTGTTGCAATATTTGTTTGATACGCAAAAACGATCATTAGATCATTTGCAGCAAGCTAGCGCATATGAAGTGGCGCAATATTTAAAAATGGACCGACATTCACGTGCGAATTTAGAGTTAACTGTCAATTTGCGAACACAACAACGTTCAGGGACCTTGTTGTGGCTATTAGATGAAACCAAAACCGCAATGGGGGGACGGGCGCTTAAACAGTGGTTAGAGCAACCATTGTTGGATGCTGACATCTTAATGCAGCGTTACGACAAAATTGGCGAGTTAATTGAAGATTTCTTTGGACGTTCGGCATTACAAGAAGCTTTACAATCGGTATATGATTTAGAGCGATTAGCCGGTCGTGTTGCTTATGGTACAGCAAATGGTCGTGATTTATTACAATTACGCAACTCATTGCGTCAAGTTCCGGATATCCTAGCTATTTTAGCAGATCTTGATCCAGCAATTTTTGGTGAACTTCATTCACAAATCGATCCGGTAGCAGATATTGAAACGTTAATTAGTGAATCAATTACAGATGAACCACCAATTTCAGTAACTGATGGTGGCGTTATTCGTGCGGGGTATGACGAACAATTAGATAGTTATCGTGATATCATGACGAATGGTAAGAGTTGGTTAGCAGAGTTAGAAGCACATGAACGTGAAGAGACAGGCATAAATTCACTAAAAATTGGTTTTAATAAGGTTTTTGGTTATTATATTGAAGTAACAAAGGCTAATATTCCAAAGTTGGATCCAGAGAGATATACACGTAAGCAAACCTTGGTTAATGCTGAACGATTTATTACGCCAGAATTAAAAGAACGTGAACAAATGATTCTGGAAGCGGAATCAAAATCAAGTGAATTGGAATATCAGCTATTTACAAAGGTACGCCAAATTATTAAAGACAATATTCAACGGATTCAAACACTAGCGGCCAATTTAGCACAATTGGATGTGATCCAGTCTTTAGCAACAGTTGCTGAGAAATATCATTTTGTTCGACCAACTTTGACTGATGAACAAACCATTGCTATTAAAGATGGTCGACACCCAGTGGTTGAAAAGGTGTTAGGTCATCAATCTTATGTTGCTAATGATGTGGATATGCAACAGGATGATACAATTTTATTGATTACTGGTCCAAATATGTCTGGAAAGTCAACATATATGCGCCAATTAGCGCTAATTGTTGTGATGGCTCAAATCGGTTCATTTGTGCCAGCTAGTGAAGCAACGTTACCGATCTTTGACCAAATCTTTACGCGTATTGGTGCTGCAGATGATTTGATTTCAGGAAATTCTACGTTTATGGTTGAAATGTCTGAGGCAAATACAGCTTTACAGAACGCCACGAAACACTCTTTAATATTATTTGATGAATTAGGAAGAGGAACCGCAACCTATGACGGTATGGCGCTAGCGCAAGCTATTATTGAATATGTTCATCAACATACTCAAGCAAAGACCTTGTTCTCAACGCATTATCACGAATTGACAGCACTGGCTGATGAATTGACTGCGTTACGTAATGTACATGTTGGTGCAACCGAGGAGCATGGTGAATTAATTTTTTCACATAAGGTATTGCCCGGACCGGCTGATCAAAGTTATGGAATCAACGTCGCCAAGTTAGCTGGATTACCAGAAACATTAATTAAGCGTGCTGCTAAAATTTTAGCCAATTTAGAATCGCAGGATGTGTCGTTAAGAACTGCACCCATGCCGGTAACCCAATTAGCTGATACTGCCACGGCGATGGTAACGGATGATGAAAAAACATCACATGAGAAAAAATCAACGGATAATGCACAACTAGCTTTGTTTGATTTGCCTGATCCAATTGACCCTGAAACTAAACAAGTTGTTGATGAATTGAAAAACATTAATGTTGCAACTATGACGCCATTGGAGGCGTTGATGAAATTAAATGAGTGGCAGCAAACAGTACAATAAATGGGAGAAAGACGTATGGCTGAAATTCATGAATTATCGGAAATTCTTGCAAATCAAATTGCAGCTGGTGAAGTCATTGAACGGCCGGGTTCTGTTGTTAAAGAATTAGTCGAGAATGCCTTGGATGCTCATGCAACACAAATTGACGTGTTAGTTGAAGAGGCTGGTGTTAAATCAATTCGTGTAATTGACAATGGGGATGGTATTCCTGGCAATCAAGTTGCACGTGCTTTTTTAAGGCACGCTACATCAAAAATCAACTCAAGACAAGATTTGTTCCGAGTGCAGTCACTGGGATTTCGAGGTGAGGCGCTACCTTCCATTGCGTCAGTTGCAGATGTTGTTCTACAAACAGCAACGGCTGATGCTGAACAAGGTGCTAAGATTCATTATCAGGGTGGTAAAATAATTGAGGAAACCGGCACGAATGCACGACAAGGAACAGATATCACTGTGTCAGATTTGTTTTTTAATACCCCAGCGCGGTTAAAGTATTTAAAGTCACAGGCAACTGAGTTATCCCAGATTGTCGATGTCATCAATCGTTTAGCAATGAGTTATCCGAATGTTGCCTTTCATTTGGTTCATAATGGTAAAGAATTATTACAGACAGCAGGCAATGGCAATTTACAGCAAGTCATCGCTAGTGTATATGGCGTGCAACAAGCACGTAAAATGTTATCAGTTTCTGCCCATGACAATGATTTTGAAATAAATGGATTTATTTCTTTACCAGAGTTAACTCGCGCTAACCGATCATATATTTCTATCTTAATCAATGGGCGGTTTGTTAAAAATTATAATTTGAGCAAGGCCATTGTTAAAGGCTATGGATCAAAGTTAATGGTGGGACGATTTCCAATTGCAATTTTACAAATTAAAATGGATCCATTATTAGTTGATGTCAATGTCCATCCACAAAAACATGAAGTTCGTTTATCTAAAGAAACCCAATTGATGTCTTTGATAGAAGAAATGGTTGTCCAGCGTTTTGTTAACGAAAATCTTATTCCCAATGCTTATGAGAATTACATGCAAGGGAACCACGATAGTTATGTCGTACCAGAACATGATAATGACCAATTTATGACCCAGTTACAAGAAGCTTCAGTAACTTTTCATCAGGAAACAGGTCGTAGCTTGCAAAATATAAGTAGTGATGAGATTGAGATACCAGAAATACCGATAGCTAATGACCCTGATTTAAGTACAACGCAAACACAAAATGATGAGGTTGTACCAATTGTGATTACAAAGTCGCAGGATTTAGTAAAGAAATCAGTCCGAGATTTTGTTGCAAAGTATACAGCTGAAACACCTAGTCTGCCATTTACTGAAGCGGCTGATCCTGTGGCTGCAGAAGAGGTTAGTTTATCATTCACAAATACTGATTTAGTTGATGATAGTCGGCACGATAAACCATTCCCTGATTTGCAATATATTGGTCAGATGCATGGTACATTTTTATTTGCACAATCGCCAGAAGGTTTTTATATTGTTGATCAGCATGCAGCTCAAGAACGAATTAAATATGAATATTATCGTGAAGAAATCGGTAAGGTCGGTTTAGAAAGTCAAAAATTATTGGTACCGATTGTACTGACATATCCGAAAATAGATATTTTAAAAATACAAGCACATGCTAGTCAGCTTGAACAAGTTGGCTTAAATCTAGAATCATTTGGGGATGATGCAGTAATTGTGCGTGAACATCCTGCCTGGATTGAAAAGGGGCAAGAGGAAGCGACAATTCGTGAGATGGTTGACTGGTTATTACGTGATGGTAATATCACCACAAAGGATTTTCGTGAAAAAACAGCAATCATGATGTCGTGCAAACGGTCAATCAAAGCAAATTGGGCTTTAAACGACTATGAAGCGCGTGGTTTATTAAAGCAATTGGCACAAGCTCAAAATCCATATAATTGTCCACATGGACGCCCAGTATTAGTTTCATTCACAAATACAGATATGGAAAAAATGTTTAAGCGGATTCAGGATTCTCATGAATCATGGGTTGAATATGATAATCACCCATTTTAATTTATATAGATAAGTAAGAGGAGAAGTATATGCAAGCCAGAGTTTTTTTTGCAACGATTACTGGTAATAATGAAGATGTTGCAGACGTTATTGTGGATACATTTAAAAATGAATCTGTTGATGTAACTAAGGAAGATATTCAATTGATTGACCCACAGGATATTTCAAGCACAGATACGGATATTGTTGTTGTGGTGCCATACACGTTTGATAAAGGTTCACTACCTGATGAAGCACTTGACTTCTATGAGGATTTAGTTGATACAGATTTAAGTGGCATTGTTTATGGTGTTTCAGGGTCAGGTGATGATTTTTATGGTGATGATTTTGCTGTCGCCATCGATAAATTTGAACAACAATTTGAGAAAACTGGTGCAACCAAGGGAGCTAAGGGTGTGAAGGTCAATTTGAGCCCAGATGCAGCTGCTACCGAAGCATTGCAGACCTTCACAAAGCAACTTATTGTGACCGCAAAACAACAAGAAAAATAAAATCCTTTTATTTTTAAACTTTTCGGGTATAATAATAGTCGAATATAAAAACGTTGAAGAAAACATGTCGCTTGACAAGTTATGTTAAAAGAGAGCCAATGTTGGTGTAAGTTGGCAACATAAGTTAGGTGGTACTATTTCCGAGTGTGCTGTGATATAAATGGCAACGTTTCCCGCGTTAAGGGATATGAGTGTAGCAGTTATGCTGTTATGAATTCGGGTGGTACCGCGTACAAGCGCCCCGTTATCAGAAAAATTCTGATGACGGGGCGCTTTTTGTTTATGACTGATGTGATTGAATCAACAACAGATATTAAGGGAGAAATAATTATGGCAGATGTACAAATTACATTTCCAGATGGTGCGGAAAAGTCATTTCCAGTAAATGTGACACCATTGGAAATTGCAAAAAGCATTTCCTCATCATTGGCTAAGAAAGCAGTTTCTGGAAAACTTAATGGCCAATATGTGGGTATGAATGATGCAATGACAACAGGTGGTAATTTTGAATTAATCACTAAAGATGATGAAGAAGGATTACAACTACTTCGCCATTCTGTTTCACACTTGTTGGCGCAGGCATTGAATCGTCTGTATCCAGACCAAATTCATTATGGTGTTGGACCATTTATCGCGAACGGTTTCTACTATGATACGGACAAGGTTGAAGGTAATCAAATATCAGTTGATCAATTCCCAGAAATTGAAAAAATGATGAAGCGTATTGTCAAAGAAAATTTACCAATTGTTTCTCGTGAGATTAGTCGCGATGAAGCTTTAGAGATGTTCAAAAATGATCCATACAAGATTGAATTAATTAATGATTTGCCAGCTGATGAACATATTTCAATTGCAGTTCAAGGAGAACATGTTGAATTAGACCGTGGTGGTTTAGTGCCATCAACTGGCTGGATCAAGCACTTTAAGTTGACATCTGTTGCTGGTGCTTATTGGCGTGGTAAGTCATCTAATCCAATGCTACAACGTATTTACGGAACCGCATTTTGGAATGCTGATGACTTAGATGCTGAAATGAAACGCCGTGCGGAAGCTAAAGAGCGTGATCACCGTAAGATTGGTGCTGATCAGGATCTTTTCTTTACGTCACAAGAAGTTGGTTCAGGGTTAGCAGTATGGATGCCTAATGGGGCAGCAATTCGTCGCACACTAGAACGCTACATAGTTGATCGTGAAGTACAAGACGGTTACCAACATGTTTACACACCAGTTTTGTCAAATCTAAATCTATACAAGCAATCTGGTCACTGGGACCACTATCGTGATGATATGTTCCCACCAATGGATATGGGGGACGGGGAATTCTTGGAATTGCGTCCAATGAATTGCCCATCACATATCATGGTGTACAAGCACCATCAACGTTCATATCGTGACTTGCCATTCCGTGTGGCAGAGCTTGGTATGATGCACCGTTACGAAAAGTCAGGTGCCTTGACTGGATTATCACGAGTTCGCGAAATGACGCTAAATGATGGTCACACCTTTGTGATGCTTGATCAAATTGAGGATGAGTTTAAGAAGATTTTGCAGTTAATGGTTGATGTTTATAAAGACTTTGACATTACTGATTATCGTTTCCGTTTGTCATATCGTGATCCTAAAAATACAGAAAAGTATTTTGATGATGACGAAATGTGGGAAAAAGCACAACGTATGTTGAAAGGTGCTATGGATGATATGGACTTAGAATACTTTGAAGCTGAAGGTGAAGCAGCCTTTTATGGTCCAAAGTTAGACGTCCAAATCAAGACAGCCTTAGGTGGTGAAGAAACGTTATCAACGATTCAACTTGATTTCCTATTACCAGAACGTTTTGATGTCACATATGTTGGATCAGATGGTGAATTGCACCGTCCAGTGATGATTCACCGTGGTATTATTTCAACGATGGAGCGCTTTACCGCATACCTAACTGAAATGTACAAGGGTGCATTCCCAACATGGTTAGCACCTCATCAAGTACGTATTATTCCAGTTAACCGTGAAGCACACGGTGAGTTTGCACAAGCATTGACAGATCGTTTGGTTAAGCAAGATATTCGTGCTGATTATGATGGTCGTAATGAAAAATTAGGTTACTTAATTCGTAATGCACAATCATTAAAGATTCCATACACCCTTGTTATTGGAGATGAAGAAGTATCAAATGATACAGTAACGATTCGTCGTTTTGGTTCACGTGATACTAGTGTTAAGTCAGTTGATCAATTTGAGACAGACTTGCTTGCTGATATCGCTAATCATTCACGTGCACTAGATACCCTTGAAAAGGCAGTTAAAGGCGAATAATTTCGTTGCATAGAGGCTTCAAACTTTTTAAACGCGTTTATGCTATAAAAATTATCGATTTATAATTCAGACAAATTTAGTAAGAAGAGTTTGGAACATTTTTTGTTCCAAGCTCTTTTAATTTTTTCAAAGTATTTTGATTGCAATTTTAACGGGATTGGTATATTATTGGTCTATACCAAAACGTTATAAATGGAGTGTAATTATGAAAATTATTGAAGTAAAAGACCAACAAGCAGGTGGTAAGGCTGGATTTAATATCTTTAAAGAAGCATTAGCAGATAATGCGCAAGTGTTTGGGTTAGCAACAGGTTCAACGCCAATTTCAATTTATCAAGAATTGGTTGCTAGTGATGTTGATTTTTCAGATAAAATTTCAATTAATTTAGATGAATATCAAGGTTTAGCGGGTACTCATGATCAAAGTTACCGTTATTTTATGAACCAAAATTTATTCAATGCAAAACCATTTAAAGAAAGCTATGTACCTAATGGCTTGGCTGAAAACATTGCTGAAGAGACAGCGCGTTATGATAATATTATCGCTAATCACCCAATCGATTTACAATTATTGGGCTTAGGTCAAAATGGTCATATTGGATTTAATGAACCTGGAACACCATTTGATAGTCAAACACATGCAGTTGATTTAACACCATCAACCATTGCGGCTAATGCACGTTTTTTTGCGAATGAAAATGAAGTGCCTCGTCGTGCAATTTCAATGGGAATTGGTAGTATTTTAAAGTCTAAGAAAATTCTACTAGTTGCTTATGGAGAAAATAAGGCCGATGCTGTTGCGGCTATGATTGAAGGTCCGGTGACGGAAGATATGCCAGCAAGTGCTTTACAAACACATGCGGATGTGACCGTAATTGTTGATCACGCAGCTGCTTCAAAAATTAAGAATCGTGAAAATATCACGGTACTGTAAAAATTATAGGCTGATAATTAAGACGTTTTTAGCAAAAAGGGGTTGGGACATCATCTTGTCCCAACCCCTTTTGTTTACTATCTCAATCGCTCTATTAATATAATTGTTTTCTATTTCTATACTAACGTCTGTGTGCTTCGAAAATATTGACTACTGATGTCTGAATTTAAAAGCTCATTATTCGCTTACCCGTATAGATGGTGGCTAGTGTAAAACATGGTCTATGTGCTAAACTTGTATATAAAGTTAGAGAAGAGGGGTTAACCCATGGAAATGACAGGAAATGATTTCATTGAGGTCTTAACTGAAGAAACGTATACAAAAAAGACGTTTGAAGCTGCAGACCAAGCAACGATTGCCCTGGATGATTTATTTGCTTTTGTTGAAAAGGCAACAGCTGAAAATCAATTGTTTAGCGCAGAAGTATTAATCAATGAAGAAGAACCAATTAGTTTACGTTTGGAAACAAGTTTAATTAATTTGCCAATTCGTTATACAAATGCAATTCGTAAAATTGTTATCAATGATCCAGAAACAGAAGTGTCATTGTATATGATTGTGGAACATCCACTAGTTACTAAGTCGCATTTAATTATTAAAAAAGCAGCTTCGGTACAATCATTTTTAGACGATTCGGCTTCTGTTGAAGAAAAAATAGCATCATTTTTCAATGAACAAATCGAAATTATTAATCAAAATAAAATAGCAGCAGACGCTGAGGAGAATTCAGTTGATCAAGCAGAACATGACGAATCAAACTGACGGATGTGACGATTAGTTTGGTCCTGAATAGGGTGAGATAAATTTTTGAGTTTGTGGGGTCATATTATGTTGTGCCCTTTTGTCACATTGGAGGAATTAAATGATGAAACATAATGTTATTGCATCACATAAAGTGATTGGTACGATCATTAGTATTATTGTTTTCATAATTCTGTTTAAATATTTAGCAGTACAAATTGGTGATACCAAAGACAATGCTACTTTGGCACCAGCATGGTTGTCGTTAGTAACTGCGATATTTGGTCCCGTATCAGGAGCAGTGACCGCTTTTATCGGACATGCAACTAGCGATATGCTGACTAATAGTGCAACGTCGACCGTGTGGTGGACATGGACGATTGCAGATAGTTTATTTGGATTATTCATCGGACTGATTACCCGTCGATTAGCGATTTTTATTGGAAAGTTAACAACACGAAAGTTAGTGTTATTTAATATCTGGCAATTAGTTGCCAATGTCGTTGCTTGGTTGATTATTGCACCTTTAGGAGATCATTGGGTTTATAACCTCTCATTGTTAGAATCAATGAAAGAAGGTGGCTTAATTGTTGTTGTGAATTTCTTGGCGATTGCAATTGTTGGCACCATCTTGTTTAAAATTTACCAGCATTATGCTGTTGATTAACCTTGATATTTATGCACATCATCAATTAGTTAAGTCCAAATTATATAATAAAGATAAAAAGCGAATGAACCGTTAAGATTAAGCGATTCATTCGTTTTTTTGTCTTTAATTGTACATGGTGAAAAAAGTAATTGTGTGATAAAATTTATGCACAAGAATGAATAAAAGCGAGGATGATATGGCAAAGATTATTGATGGTAAAGAGATTGCTAAGAAATTACGGTCTGCAGTTTCAGAACAAGCTGCTATTTTAAAAGAACAATCAGTTATTCCTGGTTTGGCGGTGATTTTAGTAGGTGATGATCCGGCTAGTGAAATTTATGTACGAAACAAAGAACGTGCGGCTAAAAAGGTTGGCGTTCATGCAGTAACCTTTAAATATCCAAGCACAGCTACCGAAAAAGAAATTTTGGATAAGGTAGCTGAATTGAATGCGGATGATACAATCGATGCGATTTTAGTACAGAGTCCTGTACCATCACAAATCAATGAACAAAAAGTTCAAGAAGCGATCATTCCAAGTAAAGACGTTGATGGTTTCCATCCTGAAAATGTGGGTCGTTTATATGCTAACCAAGCAGGATATTATCCTATTGCTAATACACCGCGGGGCATTATGACAATGCTACAGCATGAAAAAATTGATCTGCTAAATAAACACGCAGTAGTTATTGGTCGATCAATTTTAGTCGGTCGACCAATGTTCGCCTTATTACAAGCGGCAGATACAAGTGTCACGCTACTCCATCGTTACACACCAGCCGCATTACGTCGTGAATTATTGGCTACCGCAGATGTTGTTGTGGTTGCAACAGGTGTCCCGGATTTGGTAATGGGAGCTGATTTGAAACCAGGGGCCGTGGTTATTGATGTTGGTATTAACCGGTTACCAAATAATAAATTAGTTGGAGATGTAAATTTTGGTACTGCTGAGAAGGTGGCAAGTGCAATCACACCTGTCCCTGGTGGCGTTGGTCCGATGACTATTGCTACATTATTACAAACAACTGTCGAACTTGCAGCTGAGCATCACCAAATAGAATTGGAGCAAGGATGGCAGAATATTTAACAGTATCAGCATTAACAGCCTATTTAAAGCGTAAGTTTACAGCAGATCCATATCTAAAGAAAGTCTATGTGACTGGAGAAATATCAAATTATCGCCAACGACCTGGTCATCAATATTTTAAAATTAAGGATGACCAAGCCGTTGTTTCAGCAACAATGTTTAAGTCGGCTTTTAGTCGTTTGAAGTTTCAACTTGAACCAGGGATGAAAGTTAATGTTACTGGACATATGGATCTTTACGCACCCAATGGTTCATATAGTTTGATTATTGAAACAATTGAACCAGATGGTGTTGGGGCATTGTATCAAGCATATGAGCAATTAAAAGAGAAATTAGAAAAAGAAGGTTTATTTCAAGCAAGACAAGCTAAAATACCGTTATTTCCACGAAAAATTGCAGTGATTACATCCCCAAGTGGGGCGGTTATTCGTGATATTATGACCACAGTACAAAGGCGCTATCCAATTGCTGAAATTGTGCTATACCCAGCGGTTGTCCAAGGAGATGGTGCAGTGCCATCACTATGTCAGCAAATTGATGCTGTTAATCAATCTAGTGATTATGATGTCCTGATTATTGGACGTGGTGGGGGATCAATCGAGGATTTGTGGGCGTTTAATGATGAAAAACTTGCGCGGCAATTACTGACAGTAAAAATTCCGGTTATTAGCTCTGTCGGTCATGAAACTGATACGACCATCGCTGATTTTATCGCCGATAAACGAGCAGCTACGCCAACTGCTGCTGCTGAATTAGCGACACCAATGCCATTAGCAGATTTATGGTTAGCTATTCAACAAGACCAACAAAAATTGGTGATGATCCTGCAACGCGAAATTGCGCAACGGAAAGATTATCTGTCACGGTTACAACAAAGTTACGTGTTAACCAATCCTGAACGATTATATGAAGGATATCTACAACGCCTGGACATTGCGCAAGATAAATTAATTCGGACGGCATCGTTACAAATCAATCAGCAAAAACAACAAGTAGCGACACTGAAACCCCGACTAAAAATGAGTATGGATCATGAAATGAAGCAGGCGCAGCAACGTTTTGGACAAGCTGCAGCTGGTTTACAACTGGTAAGTCCACTAGCTATTTTAGCCCGTGGTTATAGTGTGACAAAAAAAGAATCAGAAGTAGTTCGGCAATTAGACCAGGTTGCGTTGGATGATAATATTTCAATTCAGGTATCAGACGGCGAAATTCTTGCACGGGTTACGGAAAAGAAAGAGAAGTAAAATGGCAGAGAAAACATTCGAAGAAAACCTAGCAACCTTAGAAAAAATTGTTAGTGAGTTAGAAAAGGGTGATGTCCCTCTAGAGGAGGCATTAAAACAATTCGAAATTGGCATTAAAATTAGCCAAGATTTACAAAAAACATTACAAAATGCTGAGACAAGTCTCGCAAAAATTGTCAATGAGGATGGTAGCATCAGTGACTTTGGTGATGGAGAATAAGTCATGCAATTTAAAGAATTCTCGACAAATATTGTCCCTCAAATTGAACATACTTTAGAAAATGAACTTGCTAAGAGTGCCTCGGTAGCAGAATTACAAGAAGCGATGCGCTATGCGGTAATGGCTGGTGGTAAACGGCTTCGTCCAATGCTGTCATTGGCTGTTATTCAAACTTACGGGCTACCAGTTAATGAATATCTTAAAGTAGCCAGTGCAATCGAGCTTATTCATACCTATAGTTTAATTCATGACGATTTACCAGCAATGGATGATGATGAATTGCGACGTGGCAAGCCGACAACGCATCGGGCATTTGGTGAGGATACTGCTATTTTAGCTGGGGATGCCCTACAGCCATTGGCTTTTGAATGGTTAACGGATTTAGATCAACCTTTGAATGATGCCCAGCGAGTACAGCTAGTTATTGCAATGGCGCAAGCTGCTGGTGGAGCTGGTATGGTTGCTGGACAGGTACTAGATATTGAGGCGATGAAAACGTCCGCAGTGACATTAGCTGAAACACAGGCCATTCATTATCATAAAACAGGTGCATTAATTGCATACGCACTACAAGCAGGTGCCATTATGGCTAATGCAAATGAAGATATTCAAAATATATTGCATGATTTTGGGATGGCCTATGGATTGGCTTTTCAAATAAAAGACGATATTGATGATTATCAACCTGGCAAGATTGAATCACAAGCTTATCCAACAATTCTTGGGTTATCAGAAACAGTGGTGGCATTACAGAAGCAAGTCGATCTTGCCCAAAGTCTGCTTTTAAAGTTTGAAGATATCACAGGCTTGGATAAGACATTATTAGCATCATTTTTGGATTATTTTACAGAAACATTGGAGCAAACATGGGAATAGAAAAAGAGCGTGTTGACGTTTTAGCGGTGCAACAGGGATTATTTACTTCACGTGAACAGGCCAAACGGGCGATTATGGCTGGTGAAATTTTGGGTGCGAATGAACAGCGGATGGATAAAGCAGGTGAAAAAATACCAGTAACGACAGAACTTCATTTGAAAGGTGCACCCATGCCATATGTTTCACGAGGTGGCTTCAAATTAGAAAAGGCGTTACGTGTATTTAACATTGACGTGTCAGATAAAATAATCTTAGATATCGGTTCGTCAACCGGAGGATTTACTGACGTATCATTGCAAAATGGTGCCAAGTTGGTCTATGCATTGGATGTTGGTACTAATCAATTGGTTTGGTCTTTGCGTTCTGATGAACGGGTTGTTGTTATGGAGAATACAAATTTTCGCTATTCACAATTAGCTAACTTCCAAGACGGACAACCAGAAGTAGCAACTATCGATGTTTCTTTTATTTCGCTAAATCTTATTTTGCCACCACTATCTAAAATTTTAGTGGCGGGCGGATCAGTAGCGACATTGATTAAACCACAATTTGAAGCTGGTCGTGAAGCGGTTGGTAAGCATGGTATTGTGAAGGATGCGGCGACACACAGTCAAGTCATTGATAAAGTGGCTGATTATGCGAAGCAAGCCGGATTTAGCATGATTGGGCTAGACTATTCACCAATTAAGGGTGGTTCAGGGAATATTGAGTTCCTAGCACATCTAGTATTAGATGGTGGAGAAAGTACTATGACTATGGCTGAACGAGAAGCCGTTGTTCAATCTGCTCACGCCCAATTAAATGCTCATCGTGAGGGTAAAATAGATGAGAAAAACTAAAAAAGAAAGACAATTAGCAATCCGTGAGTTGATTACGCAAAAAAATATTCAACGGCAAGAGGACTTGGTTATTGAATTAAATCGTGTTGGTTGGGAAGTGACACAGGCAACAATTTCACGGGATATTACTGAAATGCAGTTAGTCAAAGTTCCCCTTGAAGCGGGGGGCTTTGCCTATGCAGTAGTTGCACAAACGGATGCCTTAGTACGTATTAAAAAAATCATTCAAGAACCAACCACGACGATTCGTACACAGGATAATTTTGTAATGATTACAGTGTTACCCGGTACAGGTCCAGCTTTGAAATTGGCTTTAGAAGAAGCTGATTTTGATGAGTTGTTTGGCATGCTGGGGGATGATTCAGATGTTTTAATTATCTTAAAGAAAAATATACAAGCAACGGAATTTGTTACGCAACAGTTACAATAATATTTGTATAAAATTGAGGAGGACGCATGTTACAAGAACTATCGATTCAAAATTTTGCGATTATTCCAAAATTAAATATTAGTTTTGAACCAGGCATGACGGTTTTAACGGGTGAAACTGGTGCTGGAAAGTCTATTATTATTGATGCGGTTGGGTTGTTAACAGGTGGGCGAGGATCGCAAGATTATATCCGGGAAGGAACTGATACTGCTGTTTTACAAGGATTGATCGATGTTGAACCGAATACGGCGCTATCAGCAATCCTTGATGATTTAGGAATTAAATTGGAAGATAATCAATTGCTTATTCATCGAGAGTTACATCGAAATGGGCGCAATGTTATTCGCGTTAATAATACGTTAGTCAATGCGACTGCATTAAAATTATTGGGTAGTCATTTGGTTGATATTCATGGTCAAAATGAGCATCAGGCATTGATGCAACCTGAACAGCATTTGAGTTTATTAGATGAGTTTGCGAAGAATCAGATACAGCCCGTTATGACTGCATACAGTCAGGCTTACGCAAAGTATCGACAATTGGAAGATGCGTATCATCAACGACAAGCAGATGAACAAGCTTGGGCACAACGTCTAGACATGTTAAGTTTCCAAAGCAATGAGCTTAATGAGGCAGGGCTAGTAGCTGGTGAGGAGGAACGTCTTGAAACAGAATATCAAGAGCTTTCAAATTTTCAAGATGTTTTAACAGCTTTGTCAACAGCTTATGAAGCATTGAACGGTGAGTGGGAACATAATGGCCTAGAAACGGTTGCAACTGCCATGAGTGAATTAGAAGATATTGAAGAATTATCTCCCAGGTATGCAAAATTGACCGAAGCTGTTCGTGGTGCATATTATGAACTACAAGAGGCAAGTTCTGAAATTTTGACGGTACGTGATGGATTGGAATTTGATGAAGAACGGTTACGATTTGTCGATGACCGTTTAAATTTAATTCGTTCGTTAGAAAAAAAGTATGGGGCCACGGTTGAAGATGTTCTAGAACATCAGAAAAAGGTAGATACGGAATTAGCGCAGATGGGTGGTAGCGAGCAAAGTGCTGCTGCTTTAGCAGAAGAGCTACAACTTGCCAAAAAAGAGGCCAGTCAACTTGCTACTCAACTACATGATATTCGTAGTCACGCTGCAACATCACTAGCAAAGCAAATCCATGAACAGTTAAAGGATTTGTATATGGAAAAGGCTATTTTTTCGGTGAAATTTGCGCAACAACGTTTGAACGCAACTGGATTTGATAATGTTGAATTTTATATTCAAACAAACTTAGGTGAGGGTGCCAAGCCGTTAGCTAAAATTGCATCCGGTGGTGAACTCTCACGTATGATGTTGGCCATGAAAACAATTTTTTCTCGTGAGCAAGGTGTGACATCAATCATCTTTGACGAGGTAGATACGGGTGTGTCTGGGAGAGTTGCCCAAGCCATTGCTGAAAAAATTGCAGTTATTGGTCGTTATTCCCAAGTTCTTACGATTACGCATTTACCACAGGTAGCGGCCATTGCTGATCATCACTTTTTTATTGAGAAACAGGTTGTTGGGGAACGTACAGAAACAACTGTTCGACAATTGCCAGAGAATCAAAGGATTGATGAATTAGCACGCATGCTATCAGGAAATGAATTGACATCTGCTGCGAAGGAAAATGCACGTGACCTGTTAAAAAGAGCCCATGGCAATAAAAATTCGAATGAATAAAGTTGTCTCTACAAGAAAAAACGAGTAAAATGACTACTTAAATAGCTAAATAAAAAGTTAGGAGTAAGTGTACCATGAAACGTGGCGTATTAATCGTACTATCTGGACCGTCTGGCGTCGGTAAAGGTACCGTACGGAAGGCCTTATTTGAGGAACCAGATATTGATTTTCAATATTCTATTTCAATGACTACTAGACAGCCTAGAAATGGTGAAGTAAACGGTGAAGATTATTTTTTTGTAACCCGCGATGAATTTGAAACAGAAATTGCAAATGGCGATATGTTGGAATATGCTGAATATGTAGGAAATTATTATGGTACGCCTAAGAAGTTTATTGACCAAACATTAGCGGCAGGACGAGATGTTCTATTGGAAATAGATGTACAAGGTGCACTACAAGTGAAGGAAAAGATGCCAGAAGGGGCATATATTTTCTTAACACCGCCTGATTTAGCTGCACTGAAAGAACGATTAATCGGTCGTGGCACTGAAGCGATGGATGTTATCGATCGCCGTGTATCAGCAGCAACTGCAGAAATTCGTATGATGGCAAACTATGATTATGCAGTTGTTAATGATGAAGTCTCATTAGCCGTTAATCGTATCAAGGATATTATTAAGGTTGAGCGATTACGTGTTAATCGTGTATTGCCAGAGTATATTAAAATGATTGAGGAGTTAGAAGCATGATTTTATACCCATCTGTTGATAAATTGTTAGAGAAAGTTGATTCTCGTTATAAACTGATCGCTCTGGGCGCAAAGCGGGCTCATGAGCTAGAACAAGGTGAATTACCTACTTTGTCAAAGTTTGATTCAGTTAAACCAATTGGACAAGCTTTTGAAGAAATTGAAGCTGGTAATGTTGTTATTGATGATACAACTAAATAATTTAAAGTAGTACTTAAAAAGAGGAGAACCTAAGTGGTCCTCCTCTTTTTGTATACAATGTTTACTTATTAATTTGTTTTTGTTTTTTAGATACGATCATTTGTCGGGCAGCACTAATAATTGCAGGTAAGGCTGAGACAAGCAAAATACCGATTAGTACTAACGAAAAATGTTCACTCACAAACTGATTGCCACCAAAGTAGTAACCAGCTTCGACAGCAATGACCACCCATAAGGTAACAGCAATCATTTCTAATCCGATAAAGCTACGGTAACGAAAACCAGATACGGCAGCTGTAAAAGGGACTAGAGTTCGTATGATTGGCAGGAAACGACCTAGAATAATGGCCATTTTCCCATGCTTTATAAAGAATTCATTAGCATCTTGTAAATGTTTTTCTTTAATAAAGCGTCCTAAAATTGGGTGATGGACTAATTTTAGCCCCACGGTTCGACCTAACCAGAAATTTAGTGAATCTCCAGAGGTCGCAGCAAGCCAAAATAATAACATTAAAACCCAGTGGTTAAGTGAATTACCTGATAAAGCGGCAATTGATCCAGCCGCGAATAACAGTGAATCACCTGGTAAAAACGGTAAAACAACAGCGCCTGTTTCGATAAAAATTACAGCAAATAACGCGGCATAAGACCAACCACCCCACATATTTACTAAATTATTTAAATGAACATCAAGATGGAGGAAGATGTCGATGATTTGAACCATTTTGTGTTTAAACTCCTATATTTTGTCAATTGACTAAAAATTACTTAGCTACTAGTTTAGCACTTTTTTAAGCCCCTGTAAGTTATATGTTATAATATTCCCAGTGTATTTAACATAACTTAAGAGGAGAAATATAATGGCTTTTCCACAATTAAATATGAGTGAAGTCTCAGGACCAATTGCAACTTTATCAACAACGTTAGGTGATATCAAAGTACAACTATTTCCTGAGCAAGCCCCAAAGACAGTCGAAAACTTTGTTGGGTTGATTAAAAAAGGATATTATGATGGCATCATTTTTCACCGTGTAATTAATGAATTTATGATTCAAGGTGGTGATCCAACTGGTACTGGTATGGGTGGCGAATCTATTTGGGGAAAATCGTTTGCGGATGAATTCTCTGATGAAGTTTTTAATTTACGTGGCGCACTATCAATGGCCAATGCTGGTCCTAATACAAATGGCTCACAGTTTTTCATTGTCCAAGCTCACAAAGTACCAGAACGTATGTTGCAATCACTTTCAGGAGCTGTGCCTGATGAAATTGTAAAAGCATATAGTGAGAATGGTGGTACACCTTGGTTAGATAATCACCATACTGTATTTGGTCAGGTTATCGAAGGCATGAATGTGGTTGATAATATGGCAACTCAAAAAGTTGACTTTGCAGATAAGCCAAAGACGGCTATTCAAATTTTAAAGGCAACTGTGACAGATTAATTGTCAGACCGAGATAAGTTCTCGGATACATATATTTTAGTAATAATTAATAGGAGGTATAACGATGACGTTTCATGTTGGTCAGGTCTTGGAGGGAGTTGTCACGGGCATACAGCCGTATGGAGCTTTTGTACAACTTGATGAAAAGCATCAAGGGTTAATCCATATATCTGAATGTCGATCAGCTTTTATTCATGAGATTGAGGATGAAATAAAAGTTGGACAGCCAGTCCGGGTTATGATTCTAGATATTGACTTATATAGTCATAAGATATCTCTTTCGAGGCGCACGGTTCTTGATGGCTATGATAAAAAAAAGACCTATACTGAAAAAATAAATCAAGAACATAAATATACACAACATCATTATTGGACTAACCAACACCTAGATATTGGATTTGAGACCATTTCCAAATCCGGACAATCAATGATTAACGAAGCTCTTGAACGATTGCATCAATAGATAAAATAGAATATAAGGAGACAGATATGTCACTCATTGCAGGTACAATAATATTTACTCGGGACGAACAGTCTTATTTTTTAGTGACGGACGAAGTACCAGAGCCAAAGTTTTATACGGTTAAAATGCACAAGCATGATGGTGATACCGCTCTAGGTTCAATCGTTAATGGTATGCAGGATGAATTAGGCATTAATATGGATAACTTACGTTTTGGAGAATTAGCAGCGTGGCATACACAAGGATTAGAAACAACTGAAGATTTAATTTCTCTTTATACTTTTGAACCTATTGACTCAGAAGCATTGAATTTGGATCGATTGAGTTTACTAGGTTTGCAATTTGTTAATGCAAAAGATGTTGTTGATTTTTTGAAAAATGTTGATATGACGGGTGTTATGCAATTAGATTGATTTTCTTTCAAAAAAACACTTGCAATTACTTTGTAAATTCGGTATTATTAAAAAGTTGAGTTTTGAGGAAAGATTACATTCCTAATTTAAATTCAATAATAATCAATTGAAATTAAATGTTGACAATCATTATTTAATGAGATATGATTATTAAGTTGTGTTGGAACAGCGAGTATCAAACAAGTATTGTTAATTCATAAAAGTTCTTGACAATGTTGAATGAAATTGCTATTCTAATATAGCTAGCGTTAAGTAAACGCTTTCTAAAAGAGATAGGTC
>NZ_GG697130.1:107075-198070 GCF_000160575.1 Weissella paramesenteroides ATCC 33313 | reverse complement strand
TTAATTCAGATTATATTTATCTGTTGGTCGCATGGTCTAGTTGGTTATGACGTTCGCCTGTCACGCGAAAGATCACGGGTTCGAATCCCGTTGTGACCGTTTTATATTGGCGCGGTAGCTCAGTTGGTAGAGCATACGATTGAAGCTCGTAGTGTCGACGGTTCGATTCCGCCCCGCGCCATAGCATTATAATAATGTTATGCGGATGTAGTACAATGGCTAGTGCTCCAGCCTTCCAAGCTGGGAATGCGGGTTCGATTCCCGTCGTCCGCTTTTGTAGTATGGGACTGTAGCTCAGCTGGTTAGAGCGCACCCCTGATAAGGGTGAGGTCGGAGGTTCGAGTCCTCTCAGTCCCATTTTGTTGAAAGTTTGCTTTTGACATGGGGACATACTCAAGAGGCTGAAGAGGCGCCCCTGCTAAGGGTGTAGGTCGGGAAACCGGCGCGAGGGTTCGAATCCCTCTGTCTCCGTACATTACACAATAATAGATTTGATAATTAAGGTTGTTCCCTTTAGGGGGAACAACTTTTTTGTTTTTAAAAATAACCAAAGGTTCTCCTCGAGAGGAGTAGAACTAGAACGGCACACTACTGAAACCAATTAAAGGTCGGTCAGTACAGTTATTTAGGTCACTAATGGTCTTGGTGCTTGTTAGGAACCTAAATAGCTACCTGATGATCTTTGGGGTACATGATGTATGTATTAACTGTTAATACTATATTCTTTGTATTCTGCTTAAATTAAAAGGCAACACTTATTTTTGAATAATTCATTATAAGATTGGATTAATAGAAGGAATTAACAATAGCCACAGTTTTTATCTATTCATAAAGATATGTCTTTTTATGAATTAAGTAACTTTTTTATTAATAAAAGTAAGAAAAATAAGTGGATAAGATAAGTATTGATATATTCTGATAGCTTGTCTTAAAAAATGCTTTAAAATTTGATGTCTGTAAT
Source organism: Weissella paramesenteroides ATCC 33313 (assembly GCF_000160575.1). Taxonomy (GTDB): domain Bacteria; phylum Bacillota; class Bacilli; order Lactobacillales; family Lactobacillaceae; genus Weissella; species Weissella paramesenteroides. The sequence continues at coordinate 197,109 of NZ_GG697130.1, read as the reverse complement.
CAAAAGAGATTCGAAAAAATTATATTTTGAAAATTAGCATACGGAAAAATGTGTAAATTAATTATTTTATGAAGTTACGATAATTTCATGAAAACAAAAACGTAATAAATGAGTGATTTAGAGTGATTATACTTATGAAAAATATCATAAAATATGTATTTAAACTATCATTAACTCCAAAAAATAATATAAAAAGACTTGTTTATTATTGAATTAACATTTATGCTAATATTATATTTTTGATTCGGAGATCAAAGACATGAAATTATTAAAAGGTAGTTTAAAACGTCGTCGCGAACAATTAGGAATTTCACAAGCTGATGTTGCAGAGGGTATTTGTCATCAGTCCTTACTATCTCGAATAGAACGCACTGATGAAATTTCAAATATCACCGTCTTACAGCAACTCTGTGCGCGCTTGCAGTTGCGCGTTTCTAGTGTTGCTAAAATTAACGAATTAACGGTTACACCATTAACGGTAATCCGTTATTTTATTGATATTGGTCAATTTGAACAGGCTGCGAATCGATTAGAAAGTTCAACATTACTACGTCGATTACCAGTCTTTGCGTTACCAGAATACAATCTATTGCGAGCTAGAATTGCGTTGTCTCAAAATCAAACAACGGTTGCAATGCAACTGTTACAAATTGCGTTAGGTGATGCGGAAAAGCATCAAATGGAATTAATGATTGAAATATATACGGAAATGGGGGCAACATGGGCAAAACAGGGTGAGTATGTCTATGCGTCAGAATATTTTGAACGTGCTTGTGGACTCATTAAAGGTTATCGACCGACAATGCGATCTGAGTTAGGAAAGGTCATTGCACACACATATTATCATCAAAGTGAATTATATCTAACAATCAATGATCCAGAAAAAGCAAGAGATCGCATTACAAAAGCATTGGCAGTTTTACCAACAAATGAGCACTTTCATCAAATTGTTAAGTTACAAAAGCTACGCGTGAAATGTTGTGAACAGTTATCATTGTTAAAAGAAAAAGCTGAGGCAAAGATGCTTATTTATGCAGCCGCAGAATTTTCTAAAGATATTAACTTACAAGATGATGTAAAAAAGTATCTAGAAGAGTTAGAAACAAATTAATAAAACACCTATCAGAATAGTTTGCACATTTGATGTGTTAGCTATCTTGATAGGTGTTTTATGTTAGTATCCTCGTTCATAATCGACCACATTATATGTCAATGGTTTATCGGTCAGAAAATCTGGTAGGTTCTTCATGAATACATGAAATAGAGATTCTGATTCACCAGCCCAGGTAGAATGCTGGGTTAATATTAGGTTATCTTGGTGCCATAATTTTGAATCTTTAGGAATAGGTTCTTGTTTAGTTACGTCTAGCGCAGCATGTTGAATACTGCCGTCATTAAGTTTATTTAATAGATCTTGTTCATTAACGGTAGAACCACGACCAATATTTACAAACAGAAATAGATTTTTAAACAAGTCTAGATGTTCTTTGTTAAAAAAGTTCTCTGTATCAGTTGTGCCAGGTAAAGCATTAATAACAATAGCAATATCTTTAGGAATTTCTTGTAGATTATCGATAGCAAAAACATTTTCAAAACTGCCCACCGGGTGACCAGTTGTATTTACACCATAGACAGTACTCCCAAAAATATGTAGATAGGCAGCAATCTGTTGACCAATACGTCCAGTTCCAAAGATGACAACCGGCAACTCCTGTAAGGTAAATTGTTGTTCAAATGGCTCCCAATGATTTTGACTTTGATAGACATGAAGACCACGAGCAAAATGGAAAATATAGCTCATTACACTTTGAGCGATTGGTACTGCTTTTTGACCACTAGTGTTCGTCAATATAATTTGATGTTTTTTTAAGTCATCAAGAGGCATAAAATCTACGCCGGCCGAAAAAGATTGGATCCATTTTAATTGATTGTTGGGTGTTTCTAGAATTTTATTAATTATTTTAGAACGCCAGCCATAACTGATAACAATATCACTGTAATCATCAGGCGTAATATTTTCTGGTGTGACAACCGTGACGTGATATTTTTCTAAAGTAGTTATATTTGCATCAGTCAGCGGTGAAAGTGCCAATAATTTTGTCGTCATATTTAATTCCTCCAAATAGGCTATTTTATTTAATTTTAAGCGAAATATCGGAAAACGTCTATTTAATAAATAACACGAAAATCAAAGAATGTTAAAAATGTGTATCAATTGAAATGATAATGAAAATATTCACAAATAAATAATATTTTGATAAAAAAATATACAAAAAAATGCTTAATAAAGTGGTAAAAGGGGCATAAACTCTGTACAATAAATTGTATATGAGCACTTATTTGCGCTTAAAACATATCTGTTGAGTAGGAGGTTAGTTGTATGAACTTGGTAGCAGGTCTTTCCATTTTAAACCTTGCAAGATTCCAGTTCGCAATGACAACAATTTTTCATTTTTTCTTTGTACCGTTGTCAATCGGGCTTGGTATTATTGTAGCGGTTATGGAAACTTTGTACGTTATAAAAAAGGATGACCAGTATAAACGAATGACAAAATTCTGGGGTAAGATTTTTATGCTCAGTTTTGCTGTTGGTGTTGTTACTGGAATTATTCAAGAATTCCAATTTGGTATGAATTGGTCTAGATATTCTCGTTATGTGGGTGATATTTTTGGGCCAGCATTAGCTGTTGAAGCTCTTGTAGCTTTCTTTTTGGAATCGACTTTCCTAGGGCTATGGTCATTTGGATGGGATCGTTTTAATAAGAAGTTACACCTATTGTTTATTTGGTTAACAACATTAGGTTCTGCATTTTCAGCTCTTTGGATTTTAGCTGCAAATTCGTTTATGCAAAATCCAGTTGGGTTCCAAGTAGATCACAAGTTTAATCGCGCTGTTTTGGTAGATTTTCCAGCATTGCTACAGAATCATCAACTATGGTTGGAATTCCCACACGTTATTTTTGCCACATTTATGGCAGGTTCATTTGTGGTAATGGGAGTTTCTGCATGGTCACTATTACGTAAACCACATCATGAAGTGAATTTCTTTAAGAAATCAGTTCAAGTGGCAGCAGTAGTAGCACTAATTGGTGTCGCAGGGTTAGCCTATACAGGTGATCGTCACTCATTGTATCTACAAGAAGATCAACCAATGAAGTTTGCTGCGACAGAAGGTATTGATAAGAATGTTGGTGGTACCCATGAACAAGCACCATGGTCTGTTATTTCTTATACTGATCCAAAGACGCATGATGTGAAATGGTCATTAGATATTCCTTATATGCTTTCAATTCTTGCACACCACTCATTAACTGGTGGTAGTCAAGGATGGCATGAACTTAACAAAGAGCTTCATGAGAAGTATGATGTAAAGTTTGGACATGACATGAATTATTACTTACCAAACAATACGATTTACTACAGTTTCCGAATCATGGCTGTTTCAGCTGGTGCATTTGGTTTATTGGCAGTTGTGGCTCTATGGTTCACTCGTAAGAAGTCTAAGGTTGATATTTCAAAGTACAAGTGGGCACTTTGGATCTTTGGGTTGGCAACCTATCTACCATTTCTTGCCATTACTTCAGGTTGGTTGATTACTGAGTTAGGTCGTGCACCATGGGTTGTTTACGGTGTGCTAACAATGGCTGATGCGGTATCGCCAAACGTATCTGCTGCATCATTACTAACATCAAATATTTTGTATTTTGCAACTTTCGCTGTGTTAGGTTTGATTATGGTTATGTTGTCACGTCGTGTGATGATTGCTGGTCCAGAATCAGTTGATGAACAAGCAACTGAAGAAAATGTGGATCCATTCTCACCAAGTGCCTTTGAAGCAGGAAAGGAGGCCTAGGTGATGACAGGATATCAAATTTTATGGTTTGTTTTGATTGCAGTACTATTTGCCGGTTTCTTTTTCCTTGAAGGATTTGATTTTGGAATCGGTATGTCATTAAAGACATTGGCCCAAAATGAAGAAGAAGAAGATGCATTGATTCGTTCAATTGGTCCTCATTGGGATGGTAATGAGGTATGGCTAATAACCGCTGGTGGGGCAATGTTTGCCGCCATGCCATTCTGGTATGCGTCACTATTCTCTGGTTTTTACCTTATTTTATTCGCAATATTGATTGGATTGATCTATCGTGGTGTATCATTTGAATTCCGCGAACAAATGCGGACTGCTAAATTCCGGAATTTGTGGACAACGATTTCATCAATAACTTCGATGTTAGTGCCTTTCTTGTTTGGTGTCTTATTTACTGACGTTGTTCAGGGGATGCCTTTGAATGCTAATGGTGATATGTCAGCTAATTTCTGGGATTACTTCAACATTTTCTCAATTGTTGGTGGTGTTGCTATGGGGTTGCTTTCATACGTCCATGGTCTAAATTATGCACGATTAAAAATTACGAATGGTTCATTGCACGATCGTATTCAAAAACAATTAAAGGTATTATATCCTATACTTTTGATTGGTGAGGTTGCTTTTGCAATTACTTTATTTGTCTTCACTGATTTCTTCACTAAAAAACCAGTAGTGACAATTATCATGTTGGCAGCTATTGTTGCCTTAACATTAATTGCATGGGCTGTGACACTAAAACAACAAAATACATGGGCATTCATTGCATTGGGATTAGTTATTATCCTAGTTGTGTCTCTGTTATTTACAGGATTATTCCCACGTGTCATTGTTGGTAATGAGTCAAATATGTCAATTCTATTAAAGAATGCAACTTCGACACCATATACGCTAAAATGGATGACAATAATTTCACTGACTGCTTTGCCAATCGTGTTGGCATATCAAATCTGGAGCTTTTACGTTTTCCGTGATCGTATCCGAGTTGAGAAGATTTCGTATTAATTATTTGTTGTCTTGAGTGATTAACAGGTCCAAAAAGGTTGGGACAATATTTGTCCCAACCTTTTTATACATATCTGATTTATTCTAGAAATGAAAGGAATTATTTTATGTTAGATAAACGTTTATTTAGCTTTGCTGGTGCGAAGAAAGCGTTAGGCCTTCTTTGTCTCCTGACATTTATTCAATCTCTCGCTATTGTTGGTCAAGGGCGGGCGATTAGTATCGCATTAACAAAATTATGGCAACATCATCCATTGAAGTCAGTTTTTTGGATTGTTTTAATATTTATTGGTGCGTATGTTTTACGTCAACTAATGGGGGTTTTTAAGGAATATGTTTTGGCACCATTCGCTGACAAAACAACTGGTATGTTGCAAAGTAAGTTAACGCAACAATATGCAAAATTAGGACCAAGTGCGATTACTAGTTTAGGAACTGGGAAATCAGTAACTTTAGCAGTTGAAGGAATCGATCAAGTGCATGATTACTTTACACTAGTTTTGGTTAAACTTTTTGATATGATGATTATTCCATGGGTTATTTTGGCATATATTTTCACTATTAATTGGAAACAAGCTATTTTTCTATTTATGATTTATCCAGTGATTGTCTTATTCATGATTATCTTAGGCTATGCAGCTCAAGCAAAAGCAGATCGGGAATATGATACGTTTAATAGATTATCAAATCATTTCGTGGATTCGCTGCGTGGTTTGACTACGTTGAAGCAACTTGGTCTAGCAAAACAGTATGCTAACAATATTTATGATGTTTCTGAAGAACATCGTAAGGCAACAATGAGCACGTTGAAAATTGCAATATTGTCGACGTTTGCTTTGGATTTTTTTACAACATTATCAATCGCTATTGTCGCTTTGTTCTTGGGTCTAGGTTTAATGAATGGGACAATGCCACTATTGCCAGCCTTGACGATATTAGTTTTGGCACCTGAGTATTTTTTGCCAATTCGAAACTTTGCCAATGATTATCATGCAACTCTTAATGGGAAAAATTCATTTGCTGATATTATGAACTTACTTGATAAAAAGCTTGCTGATGACACGAATATTTACCATAGTAAACAGCAACAATGGCAAAATGATGATACATTGCAACTACAAGGAGTTAATTACGAATACCCTGGTGCCACAGAACCAGCATTGAAAGATATTAATCTTTCACTTAAAGGTCATCAGAGAGTTGCTATCGTTGGAACTTCAGGATCAGGTAAATCGACACTTTTGAATTTATTAGGTGGTTTTTTAATTGGAGACGGCGAGGTGCAATTAAACAAGCAAAAGATGCCACATCTTCAACAAAAAGATTGGCAAAATCAATTGCAAGTTCTACCACAAAGACCATATATTTTTCACGATACGTTACGTGGTAATCTATCTTTTTATTCTCCTGAAAAAACAGATGCTGAGCTAGTCGACGCCTTGCATACAGTCGGGCTGGGTGAATGGTATGACGGATTAGAGCAAGGATTAGACACGCTGATCGGCGAAGGAGCAATGAAAACGTCAGGTGGACAAGCACAACGAATTGGGTTGGCCAGAATTTTATTGGATCAGAACAGACGAGTGTTGTTGTTAGATGAACCAACGGCGCACTTAGATATCGAAACAGAGGTTCATTTGAAAGAAACAATGGTGCCATTATTTGAGCAAAGACTAGTGATTTTTGCCACACACCGGTTACACTGGTTGACCGAGATGGACTGGATCATTGTCATGCGTGACGGTGAAATTGTTGAGCAAGGAACCTTAACTGATTTAAAGGCCAATGACGGTTACTTTGTAAGTTTGCAATCAGCAATGCGAGGTGGCAAAAATGCATAAGATGTTAGAATTAATTAAAAAAGATACATGGGTATTTCCTTATTTAAAGTCGTATAAAAAATTACTAGTTTTAATTATCTTTTTGGGATTTATGACGACTTTTTCTGGGGCAGCCTTAATGTTTACATCTGGGTTCTTGATTTCCAGATCAGCGCAAATTCCTGAAAATATTTTGATGGTTTATGTTCCTATTGTGTTAACGCGTGCGTTTGGAATTGGCCGACCAACTTTTCGGTATGCTGAACGACTAGTTTCACATAATTGGGTATTAAAAATAGTTTCAGTGTTTCGTCGACGTTTATATGAACTTGTTGAAGTTGGTACAAAGTCTGTCTATGCGAAGTCACAAACTGGAGAAGTCTTAAATGTTCTGGATAATGATTTATTTAAGATTGAAAACTTTTATTTGCGAACATTATTCCCAACAGTAATTGGTCTCGTAATTTATGTCCTAATTGCTATTGGTGTTGGTATCTTCAATTGGGGCTTTGCGCTTGCCATACTATTGATATTGGGAATGACAGTCATTGTTGCACCGATGGTCACTTTAGCAGTGAATGGTGCCCGCGATTTTAAACAGCAACAGTTAGAAGGACAATTGTATACCGATTTAACTGATTCTGTGATGGGCTTGCAAGATTGGATTTTGGCTGGTCGAACGCAGGAATTATTTGATCGGCAACAGAATGATTTTGATGCAATAAATAAAATTAAATCAAAGCAGTCTCATTTTAACTGGTGGCGAGATATGTTTGGTGCACTGGTTATTGGGGCGGCTGCAGTTATTTTGATGATTTTTGCCACACGTCAATTTGGTAATGATAGTTTTGGGGTTAATTGGATTGCAGCTTTTGTCTTAGCGATTTTTCCAGCTGAAGATGCTTTAACAACCATTAGTACAGGTGTCGGAGAATGGCCACGATATCAAGATTCAATTCAAAGATTAAACAAGATGGATGCGCAATCGAAACAGGAGTGGCAAAAAAGTGATGAACAATCAACAGGTTTAATAACTGAACCAGAAATTAAGTTTAATCAAGTTAATTTTAGTTATAATGACAGTAAGTTAGTTTTGGAGAACCTAAATCTAACCATTAAAAATGGTCAAAAGTTAGCTATTTTGGGACAATCTGGTGCTGGAAAAACAACATTGTTAAAGTTATTATTAGGTGATGAGTACCCTGATAGTGGGGCAATTACAATTAATGACCATAATATTAGCTCGTTGCAACAGCAGCGCTCAGATATTATTTCAGTATTGGATCAACAACCCCATATATTTGCCAGTTCAGTTGCTAATAATCTGCGATTAGGTAATTTAAAGGCTACTGATGAACAACTCTGGGATGTTTTAAAACAAGTATCTTTGATAGATCTAGTTCGTAGTTTGCCAGAAGGATTGGATACACCAATGACGGAGATGGGAAGTCGTTTCTCGGGTGGTGAACAACAACGATTTGCTTTAGCACGTGTCTTATTACAAGATACACCAATTGTTGTGCTTGATGAGCCGACCGTTGCGTTAGACCCAATTACGGAACTGACTGTACTAAAGACTATTTTTGAGACACTGTCTGATCGAACGATTATTTGGGTGACCCACCATTTAACTGGTATTGAGTTTGTCGATGATGTGATTTTTATTGAAAACAAAAAAATATCAATGCAAGGTACGCCTGAACAATTGATGACGACAGAACCTAGATTTAAAAGATTACTGCAGATGGATCATGGAAATTTAATTGACATATAAGAGGGTGATTTTCTGGTTAAGACAAAGAAAAGGCATACGAAAAAGAAGAAAAATTTCATACGAACTTTCTTTGTTGAGAAAGGTCAGCTACATAAGGGTCGCGTATTTTTATGTGTGGTTATTTTACTAAGTATTGGATTTTGGCAAACGGATATACGTATACAACAGGCGAATAAAGAAAAAACAACAGAAGAGGTGTCTCAAGTGCCAGTTTCTCGAGAAGCATTCATAGAAAAAATTGCCCCTGAGGCCCAGAAACTTGAGAAACAATACGGCGTATTAGCATCTATTAGTATTGCTCAAGCTGCTCTAGAGTCAAATTGGGGTCAATCTGAACTGTCAGCTAAGTACAATAATTTTTTTGGTGTAAAGTCTTCAGCTGGTCAACCAAGTGTCACACTCGCAACCAAGGAGTTTGAAAATAACCAATGGGTCACGATCAATGATTCATTTCGAGTCTATAACAGTTGGCAAGATTCGATGGCAAGTCATGCGAAATTGCTAGTCAGTGGCACGTCAGATAACCCACAACGGTATGCAACGGTTGTTCAAGCAACTGATTATAAAACAGCAGCGAATGGATTAGTAACTGGGGGATATGCAACAGATCCGACATACGCTGACAAAATAATTCATATGATTGAAACTTATCACTTAAATAAGTATGATGATAAATAGAAATGGATGAAAAGGGTGAGAACATGAGTTATGAAATTTTACCAGGTGCAACGATTGGTATAATTGGTGAAGGCATTACTAGCCGTTACTTGGCACAAGCTGCTCATAATATGGGGTATCAAGTTGCAGCATATAGTAGTACTGCTGAATCAGTAGTATTTAAAGACGCAGACTACCGTTTCTTAGGGGAGAAGGATAATGATGATGAAATTGAAAGTTTTGCCGCATTATCTGACATGATAACTTATACATCAGCGTGGTTACCAACACAAATTACGAATCAGTTGACTAATCAAGTCGTGCCACAGGGAACAACAATATTAGATATTACTGATGATCATGCATTAGCCAAAGCTTTTTATGAAAGTGAATCATTAAATATACTGCCGTACGAAACAGGTAGTTCATTAGACGAAATTGCCCAAGCAGGTACCAAGTTAGGTTATCCAATCATTGTAAAGCCTGTGTTTAAACACAAACATATTGATGATCAAGTAATTTTGCGTGGAGATTGGGATCTTGGATTGGTAGCACCACTAATTGATGGTGGTACATTGCTGGTAGAACCATGGCTTGAGAACACGCAATCATTTGTTATGACTGCCGTTCGAGGTTCACATGATGAGACAACATTGTATCCATTGCGACAAGTAGAAACTCCTGAACCAGGGTTAACAAGAGCATGGACAGTTGGGGATGTTTCAGATGAAATTGTTACAGAAATTAAGAAGGTGACTGAAAAGTTAGGCCAGGCTCTTAATTATATTGGTGCTTATGATGTCACATTTTTGGTTTCCGAGAATGGCACGCTTTATTTACGTAACACGATTCCTGGTTTGTCTAAGACAACAGTTCTTTATGATGTTTCTGTTAATATTGGTGTGACAATGCAACACTTAAGAGCAGTGACTGGTCAGCGGCTATCAGAAGTTGTTTTTGAAGCGGCTGCAATCTATATGCCTATCAGTGATAAAGAAGAATTCAAGTTATATAGACATTGGCAAATTCAGCCACACTGGCAAGTTTCAATTTACCACTCGCCAACTTTATTACCACAAATTGGTCATGTTTTAGCTGCAGGATCAAGTTCTGAACAATTGTTGAATCAGTTACATGTTGCTGGTGTTTGGCAATTTAACGATTAAATGAAAAAAAGCGCGTGTTACAGCAAGGATTTAGTCTTTTGGAACACGTTTAAAGGGCTGGAACGTCAAAACGTCCCAGCCCTTTGTTTTTTGTATTTGGTTAGAAAGAAATTTGCAACAAGGTAATGAATACACTGGCAAATGATAGAATAAGCATAAAGATGACAAATCCTTGAATAACCTTTTGCATTGTTGATTTTTTCTTTTTCGTATTTTTTTGCATTATGGTACCTCTAACTTTTCATTTAGTCTATTGTATCAAAAAAATGGTATAACGTACCACAGAGCGATTAAATAAAGGTATAATAAATAGATTAATGAATTTAAGGAGGCAAGGATGCTGACATTATTTAATTGGCCAGTTACCGTTTTCATTGCTATAATTCTGCTAATTGTACTTTGGATTATCAAACAAGTGTTTTTTCAAAATAATTGGCCAAAGAATATAAAGGTTACAGATATTGCTGTTTTTTTTGCATGGTGGAGCATTGCTGTGACAACGTTTGAGGTTTGGCATATCATAATGCTTGCGCCTATGCTGTTAATGTTTGTTGTTTGGGGTATTGCGCTGGCTCTATATCAAGGATTTGTCCGTGAAAATTTCGAGACAAGACGATTTTGGCTTATTTGGTGGCGAATCAGTACACTTGCCAGCTATGTTGTTTTAATTGGTATTTCAGCCTTTGCCTACTTTATAACTCGTACTTAAGAATAAGGAGTAAATACATGGAAAAAATTAGTGGATACGTAAAAACATGGCAATCAGATAAGGGCTTTGGTTTTATTGAATTGAAAGGTGAAGATGATGTCTTTGTACATTTTTCAGCAATTCAAACGCCACGAGTTCGTGATTTGACGGTTGGTCAAGAGGTTAAATTAGTTGTTGTTCAAGGTATTCGTGGTCCTCAAGCAGCAGCAGTTGAAGTCTTGGATTAATAATTGATTGGAGGTCAATGACATGATAGATTTATCAGCAGATACGAATAAATTTAAGGAAACGGTCTTAAATGAGGAAGAAAAGTATAATGGCCATATCATTCGGGCGGCAGAACAGACAGTTGCATTACCTGATGGTCGTCAAGCAAAACGTGATATTGTCTATCATGCCGATGCAATTGCGATTCTAGCACTGACAGCAGATAACAAAATGATTCTAGAAAAACAATGGCGTGCTCCAGTTCAAAAATTAACCTTGGAAGTGCCTGCTGGTAAAATTGATACGCGAGACAAAACAACACTTGATGCAGTAAATCGGGAATTAAATGAAGAAACAAGACTTCAAGCGCATCATGTGGAGAAAATAACGGGATTTTATTCTTCAATTGGTTTTTCAAATGAGTACATGACGCTATATCTAGCAACTGATTTATCGTCTGTGACACACGAATTACCACAAGATGATGATGAAAAAATTGACTTAGTTTATGTTAGTTATGAAGAAGCCACTGTATTATTTGAGAACGGACAATTGGAGGATGCTAAGACTAATATGGCATACCTTTACTGGCGTACTTTACAATAATAGGTGAACATAATGGTATTTAAAAAAAAGTCACAAGTAACAACTCGGCAACAACGTTCAAAAGTTGTTGATAATTCTAAGCCGGGGGTAGAAGGTGAGAATCGCGAGGATAATATTGCTTCACCTGAATTATTAACTCGTGAAGAGCACCGAATTACCAGACATGGTCGTTATGAATTGGATTCACAAACACGTAAGCTGACAAAGAATGGTAAAACATCACGATTGAAACATCGGTTAAATGTAACGATTATTGTTTTGATAGTGTTAATTATTATAACTTACCTAATACTATTCTTTTTGTAGTAGACGATTAAAATAAAGGAGAGATTTTTTAATGCGATATGGTGTAATAAATGCAATGGCAGAGGAAAAGGCAGCATTAGTTGATGCAATGATTGATGAAAAAAAGACAACCATTGCGGGAAAACTATTTCATCATGGAAAGATTGGTCATGTGGATGTTGTCGTTGTAGAATCCGGTATTGGTAAGGTTGCTTCTGCTTTAACCACGACGTTACTAATCACTAATTTTGGTGTTGATGCCGTAATTAACTCGGGGTCAGCAGGTGCTTTGGGAACTGATTTACGAATTGGTGATATTGTCATTGCTGATTACCTTGCGTATGCAGATGCAGATGCGCGTGCTTTTGGATATGCATATGGGCAAGTACCACAACAACCTGCTCGTTTTAAAGCAGATACTGATTTATCAAATGATTTGTCAGAATCATATGAGAAAGTGACAGATGCTCGTTTGGTGCGAGGATTAGTTGTGACAAGTGATTCGTTTATTGCAAGTAATGAGCAAAAGCAAACAATCTTAACACACTTTCCTGAAGCACAATCAGCAGAAATGGAAGGTGCCTCAATTGCTCAGGTGGCTAATTATTTTGATGTGCCATTTGCAGTTGTGCGTGCCATTTCAGACAATGCTAACGGTGAAGCAGGGATGACTTTTGACGATTTTATTGTTGAGGCAGGACAACAATCGGCACAAGTTCTCATTAATTTTTTTGAGGCACAAGCTTAATCATAGTAGAGGAGGAGATTAAAATGGCCTTTGAAACAACTGTTAAAGTTCCTGGGGATGATGTTGTCTACCAATTTAATCCACAATTAAAACAATATGCATTAGGCGATACTGGTTTTGTAAAGAATAATGCCGGATCATACGTGATGAATCGTTCATTAGAACCAGAAAAAGGGTTAGATAATGCGATTAAGTTAAAAGTTGTTGTGAACAAACAATTGACGGGCATTAAAATAAAGACGATTAATCCTAGTGGCAATGCAACAATAAACATTTTTAAACATGAACATCATGAAGATTTAGTATCATTGTATCGCTTTTATTTGAATGAATTAGTTACACGGGAAATCATAAAAAAAGTATAAGACATTTTAGGAGCAGTTTGACGTCCATTCGTCGAACTGCTTTTTATCAATCTAAAAGTAAAAAAACGAGAAATAAATTAACTTTAATACTGTTACATTGTCGTAATCAATAAAGCTTTATTTCTAAAAATATAAAGTGTTAAAAAGAATTTAGCGATTTTGATAAAATTAATGTTCTTATTTAACCGGTTAATCATTATTTTAAGAAAGCTATTATGACAGTCATTTAGAACGGTACAAGGTATGATGTTACAATTTAATTTCTAACAAAAAGTTTGTTTGTGATACATGTGTAACGCAATGTCGCAGCATTGTAACGAATAACAGTCTGAGCTTGGTAAACTATTACTTGTCGTTAAGAGTTCAGTTCCCAACGCAGTGATAATTCCTGTGTTGCAGAGGACTGGATAGATTAAATGCTATAATTAGCAAACATCAAGGAGAATTATTTACCATGAATAAGAAAGTACTTACTGCATTAACTGTCGCTGGTATTGCAACTGCTGCAATGGCCACTGACGTATCAGCTGATACGTACACTGTTAAGTCAGGAGACACTCTATCATCAATCGCCGCAAATCATAACACCACAGTTGACCGTATCTTGAATGTTAACAAAATTGCAGATGCCAACTTGATTTTTGTTGGTGAGCAATTTGAATTAGATGATCAAGTTGCAGCTTCAACACCAGCTGTAACACCAGCATCTAGTGCTGTTGCTACACAACAATCAGCCGCAACTTCAGTCGCTTCAGTAGCACCAGCTGCTAGTCAGGCAACTTCACAAGCTGCGCCAGCATCTAGTGCAGCAACAACACAAACTACTTCAACAAGTTCAGCTTCAGGATCAACATATGACCAATTTATTGCTGCTGGTGGAACTTCAGCATTGTGGACTTCAGTTGTAATGCCTGAGTCAGGCGGAAATGTTAATGCATCAAATGGTCAATATCATGGATTAGGTCAAACTAATCAATCATGGGGCTATGGCTCTGTTGCATCACAAACACAAGGTATGTTGAACTACGCAACTTCACGTTACGGTTCAGTTGAAAATGCCATTTCATTCCGTGCAGCTAACGGTTGGTGGTAAACCGAGTGGGTTTAAACAACTAACTTATAAAATTTAAAAGGTTACATCTTAAACTGGGAATGATTCCAGTTTAGATGTAACCTTTTTATTTTTATATTAATTTTTTACATGTTGCTGTGTGTTCAATGGAAAGTGATTTGTACTTTCGTCAATGGGCCATAACCAATAATTGTTATTTGCCAGTAGCTGTGTTTGTTTGGTATGGAGTGCCATCATATCAGAAAATTTTATTTGCCTTAACTCTGATGGAAAAGTGTGGACTTGAATAGGATAAACTTGAGAAACTAGTTCACGACTTTCATCAACTAGTAGGGCAAATCTTGGCTTTACGGTTGGTGCAAGGTAAATTTTGATCATCATAACTCCTTATTTCAAATGTCTCGGAAAAGTTCTTGCCAAGCATTTTTATCAAGCTTCGATTTCTTGTGATGTGTACGAGGTTTTTTTACATAAGTTGCTTTTTTAAATTCACGCACAATGTCGGCTTGTACTTCTCTTTCTGGGGGTAAGTTCTGGAGAATAAATTCGACCGTCTGTGGGGGTAAGTTTTTAAATGCCGTTTGATGATCAATAAACCAGTGGCGCATTTCCTGATTTAAACCAGCATGTCGACGGATACGTTGCAACAATTCATCGAGTCCAAAATTTAATTGATGGATTTCAGTTTGTAATTGGCGAGCGACTGGTTCAGGAATGCCGATATGATCAGCAAAATGAGTGATACCTAGTTTTATTTCTTCACCCAAATCATTGGCAAGAACGTATTGATACTTTAGGCGACGACCACAGTCACAATATAACTGAGGTTTATGAGTGTCTTCATAATTAAAATTTTCATGATAAGCAACTAAGGACCAATGTCGCCCATGTCCGACTAATTCATGATTCATAAATAGTGATGTTTGTTGATAACGAATATGCTTTTGTATAGCAGCTTGTTGCTCACTAGTTAATTGGTGCCACGTTTCTGCACGCCGTTGTTTTGTGAGTGAGACCTTTTTAGTTTTTTGTTTAGTAACTGGCATGATTTTAAACTTCGACTCTTTAATTATTTGATTTCTTCTAAACGTTGTTGGATTGCGTTATAAACGCGTTCGACATCAGTTGGCGTACCACGCAATTCATAATTAGCAATTAACGGTACATTAAATTGCAGCGCATAACGGCGAGCTGTTAAGATGTACTGGGCATTAAAATTTTTATTTCCCGATCCAATAATTCCTAATAAATGTTGTTGGTTTTCGGGGATCTCTAATTGTTCACGTAGGCAATCCGTCAATATTTCAAATACACCATTATCGATACCGTTGCCACCATCTAAATAGGTCGGTACAAAGACAAAAAAGGGTGCATCTTCAATTATGTCAGGGGTTGCATCTGAAACCTCAATTGGGGTAAAAGTGACACGTCCTTGTGTTTCAGCATACGCTGTTAGTTTTTCAATAAATGAGTGGGTATTGCCGGAGATTGAAGTATATAACAGATGAATAGGCATTTTTATCCTCCAAAATTTTCTACTAACATTAAGTCTAAAAAATATTATGATAATTAGCAATTAAATATGTAACGGAAAGTTATTATTTAATCTTTTTGTAATAATCACTCAAAATGCTTATGTGGTGCTATAAAGCCTATGTCAAGCCTTTTTTTAAGCAAATTAATAGCTTGCAAACAGTTAGTTGAGTGGTTTATACTCAATGTCATATTAACAAAGCGTTAGGTTTTATAGAAGAAGAAAGTTTAGGTGAAAATATGCAAAATGTGACCGTATATACAAAAAATAACTGCATACAATGTCTTATGACCAAGAAGACATTAACACAATATGGTATTAGCTATTCAGAAAAGAATGTTGAAAATGATGCTGAAGCACTTGCCTTCTTAAAAGACAAAGGTTATCAATCAGTACCAGTTGTCTTTTCAGAAGATATGGAGCCTGTTAGAGGGTTCCGACCAGATTTGCTTGCAAAGTTAAGTAAAGCAATCTAATTCAATCAAAATAATTAATTAAGATACTTATGTGTCGGTGCAATCAATGGGATTCCGCTTTACACTAGGTACGCGGGGGAATTATATGTCATTAGCAACGCTGGATTTAGATAAGGTAACTTATTTTGATCTGAATAACCAATTAAATATTCCAAAAAATAATAGTATTCAGTTACAGAAAGATACTGAAGCGCTACAGGCTTTTATTCAAGAGAACGTTAAGCCAAATACGAAACAATTTAACTCAGTACAGGATCGTTTTGATTATTTGATTGCAAACGATTATGTGGATCAAAAAATGGTCAACAAGTACACGATGACTTTCATTGAAAAGCTATATGCATATTTGGAATCACAGAATTTTCAGTTTAAGTCTTTTATGGCTGCATACAAGTTTTATGCACAATATGCTTTAAAAACAAATGATGGTGATTATTACATTGAAAATTATAATGATCGAATTGTGATGAATGTTCTATTTTATGCTAATGGGGATGAAACACTGGCCATGAATTTAGCTGATGAAATGATTCATCAACGTTATCAGCCGGCGACTCCTTCTTTTCTAAATGCTGGGCGTTCACGTCGTGGAGAGTTAGTTTCATGTTTCATTTTACAGGTAACTGACGATATGAATGCCATCGGACGTGTGATTAATTCAGCACTTCAATTATCTAAAATTGGTGGTGGTGTAGGTATTGTTTTGTCGAATTTGAGAGAGGCCGGCGCGCCAATCAAAGGCATTGCTAATGCTGCATCTGGGGTCGTTCCTGTTATGAAACTATTGGAGGACTCATTTTCATACTCAAACCAAATGGGTCAACGTAATGGTGCAGGAGTTGTCTACTTATCAGTATTTCATCCAGACATTATGAGTTTTTTGGCAACTAAAAAAGAAAATGCTGATGAAAAGATTCGTGTGAAAACATTGTCACTTGGCTTAACTGTTCCTGACAAATTCTATGAATTACTTAAAAATAATTCAGATATGTTCCTATTCTCTCCATATGACGTCGAGCGAGTATACGGCAAGCCATTTAATTATGTAGACATTACGGCAGAATATGATGCCATGGTGGCTAATAAGCAAATTCGCAAAAAGAAAATTCGTGCTCGTGAACTAGAGACTGAAATTTCAAAGTTACAGCAAGAATCTGGGTACCCTTATATTATCAATATAGATACAGTTAATGCTGCTAACCCAATTGCTGGAAAGATTATTTCATCTAACTTATGTTCAGAAATATTACAAGTTCAACGAGCATCACAAATTAATAATGAGCAAACTTATGATGAATTGGGAACAGATGTTTCATGTAATCTTGGGTCAACTAACATTGTTAATATGATGGCAACAAAGAACTTTGGTAAGTCAGTCGATGCAATGGTTCGTGCATTAACATTTGTGTCGGATCAAACAGATCTCGATATTGTGCCATCTGTAAGGTTAGGTAATCGCCAGACACATGCAATTGGCCTTGGCGCCATGGGATTACACGCTTTTTTTGCTAAAAATCATATGTATTATGGTGATGAAGAGGCATTGGACTTTACTAATGCCTACTTCTTGATGCTAAATTATTATAGTTTGGTTGCTTCAAACAATATTGCGAAAGAACGTCAATCTAGTTTTTATGAGTTTGAAAAATCAACTTACGCTAGTGGTGCTTATTTTGATAAATATATTAACGAAGATTGGTCACCAAAAACAGATAAGGTGAAAGAAATCTTTTCTGTACATCATTTCCCAACAAAGGAAGACTGGGTTGCATTAGCGGAGTCAGTTAAGCAATATGGGTTATACAATGCATATCGCATGGCTATCGCGCCAACTGGGTCAATTTCATATGTGAATGACGCAACTGCTTCATTGCATCCTATCATTAATCGTGTTGAAGAGCGACAAGAAAAGAAGATTGGAAAAATTTATTATCCGGCACCTTATTTAGGAACAGATACGTTACCCTACTATGAGTCTGCGTATAATATGGATATGCGCCGTGTTATTGATGTTTATGCAGCAGCACAACAGCATATTGATCAAGGAATGGCATTGACATTATTTATGCGTTCCACAATACCTGCGGGACTATACGACTGGAAGGATGGTCATACTGAAAAGATGACCACACGTGACTTAAACATTCTAAGATTGTATGCTTATCAAAAGGGTATCAAATCAATCTACTATATTCGTACTTATACGGATGATATGGAGGAGTTTGGTGTTAATGAATGTGAAAGTTGTTCAATTTAGACTGCGGTATAGATAAGGAATAAGGTGAACAGATGACAGCAGGATATGAAGCAATCAACTGGAATGCGATTGAAGACAAGGTTGATAAAGCCACTTGGGAAAAATTGACAGAGCAATTTTGGCTTGACACAAGAATTCCTCTGTCAAATGATTTGGATGATTGGCGTAAAATGACCGAACAAGAGCATTATTTGGTTGGTCACGTTTTTGGTGGGCTAACATTACTAGATACATTGCAGTCTCAAGACGGTATGGCATCTTTGAAGCAAGCAACTAGGACACAACATGAACTAGCAGTTCTAAATAATATTGAGTTTATGGAATCTGTCCATGCCAAGTCATATTCTTCAATTTTCGAAACATTACACACACCAGCTGAAATTGACGAGATATTTGATTGGACAAATAGTAATGAATTTTTGCAATATAAGGCAAATCGAATCAATCAGGTTTATCAAAATGGTAGCCAATTACAGCGTAAAGTTGCCTCAGTGTTTTTAGAGACATTTTTGTTTTACTCAGGATTCTATACACCACTTTGGTATTTAGGACACAATAAACTAAATAATGTTGCTGAGATTATTAAGTTGATTTTGCGTGATGAGTCAGTCCATGGTACGTACATTGGCTATAAGTTCCAATTAGGGTTCAATGAGCTTAGTACAGATGAACAAAATGAATTAAAAACCTGGTTATACGATTTATTGCTAGATTTATATGGAAACGAAGAAAAATATACCAAATTATTATATGATGAAATTGGATGGACTGAGTCTGTGTTAACATTCCTTCGCTATAATGCGAATAAGGCATTGATGAATTTAGGTCAGGATCCATTATTCCCAGACGGGGCTGAAGACGTTAATCCAATCGTTATGAATGGTATTTCGACAACAACCTCAAATCATGATTTCTTCTCACAAGTTGGTAATGGTTATCGCCTTGGTCAAGTTGAAGCTATGGAAGATGATGATTATTATATTGAATAGTATTGCGTAAGTAAAAAAGACGTGATATTATTATGACATTAATAAACGAGGAGAAAATTAGTTATGGTTAAAGTTAATTTCCAATTAAATGGTTGGTGGCGCAGATAACGCGTACGAGCTATGATTGCATAGACTTGGTACGTGGTTCCTTTTGGAGCAGATGTATTGAGTCTGTGCTGACTAATTTTCCAAAAATTATTGGAAAGGGTTACACGACTTAGTGTATAGTCCTTTTCATGTTAAACACGAGAAGGTACTATAGTATCTGCTCGTGTTTTTTATTTTATCAAAAAGATAATAGTGGGAGTGAGTAAGCAAATGAATAAAAAAATATTGGGTACAATTGGCATATTAGCGTTATTTACACTTTTTGCTGGTGTATATGAGACGGTTGATAAGCAGCAAAAAAAAGCCATACCAACAGTGGCAGTTTTACAATTTATGAAGCATCCGGCCCTAGATGCAATTAATAAAGGTATTTATGAGGGATTAGCAAGTGAGGGATTTCATAAAGGGAAAAATATCAAAATACTTTTTGAAAATGCTCAGGGCGACCAATCAAATTTGAAAACAATGGCATCAAAATTTGATAATGCTCAGGCTGATGTATCGGTGGGAATTGCAACCCCAGCAGCAGTGTCTTTGGCAAATACAATTACCGATAGACCAGTTGTTTTTGCTGCATCAACGACACCAATACAATCAAAACTTGTGAAAAGTTATCAGCACCCAGGCGGTAATGTGACAGGTGTGTCAGATCAAGCACCTTTAAAATCACAATTAAAAATGATGCAAACTTTTTTGCCACATCTAAAAAATCTTGGTGTTATCTACACTTCTTCTGACGATTCAGCATCGATTCAAGCCAAACAGATGATGACATTAGCCAAAAAAGCAGGTATTCAGGTAAAACCATATACAATCTCATCATCAAATGATTTAAATCAAACTTCTAAGCAAATGGTTGCTAATCACCAGGTTGATGCAGTATTCGTGCCAACTGACAATACAATTGCAGGGGCAATGCCAACACTGATTGATAGTACAAATGCAGCGAATGTCCCGGTATTTCCAACGGTAGATACCATGGTTAAAGATGGTGGCCTTGCAGCAGAATCAATTAATCAAGAAGAATTAGGAATCAAGACAGGAAAGCAAGTTGCCCAAATATTAAAGGGCAAAAAGCCCAAAGATATGCCAGTTGGTTTTATTAAAAAGGGTGATTTAGTCATTAATCGCGCACAGTTAGATAAATTAGGCATTAAAATGCCAAATAAATATAATCAACAAGCAAAATTCGTAAAGTGAGGCAATTATGAATATTTTAATTTCAGCTATTGGACAGGGATTGATTTGGGCAACCTTAGGATTTGGATTATTCCTAACTTTCCGTATTTTAGACTTTCCCGATATGACAGTGGAGGGCACTTTCCCCTTAGGTGCGGCAACTGCAGTTACTTTAATATCAAATGGGATCTCTCCAATTATTGCGACAATCTGTGCAGCATTAGTGGGAAGTTTAGCAGGATTAGTTACTGGTCTACTATATACAAAGGGTAAGATTCCTATTTTGCTTGCAGGAATTTTAACAATGACGGCGGCCTATTCCGTTAATTTAAGAATTATGGGTCAAGCCAATCGATCATTGCTGGGGAAAGACAGCTTATTTTCATATCACTTTTTAAAAATTTTACCCCCTAATTTTCCGGTTATTGTTATTGGATTAATTATGATTGTATTATTGACAATTTGTTTGGCATTATTTTTGAAAACAGAATTAGGTCAATCTTTTATCGTGACTGGTGATAATCCTAAGATGGCTCGTTCTTTAGGTATCAACACAGACAATATGACAATTTTAGGATTAATGATTGCTAACGGGTTAATTGGCCTCGGTGGGGCATTAGTTTCACAAAATAATGGTTTCGCCGATGTGAACATGGGTGTTGGTACAATTGTGGTTGCACTTGCTTCAATTATTATTGGTGAAGTTGTATTTACTGATACACTGACTTTGACTGAACGTTTAATTACAATTGTTATTGGATCAATTTTCTATCGATTTGTTCTAGTTATTGTCTTATATATCGGCTTTAATGCAGATGATTTGAAATTAGTAAGTGCCATTATACTTGGACTGGCATTGATGTTACCGGGAATACGCTCAAAGTTGCGTTTAAATGCATTTTTAAAACGAGGATAACTAACTATGGCTTTAAAAGAAAAATTACGATTAGATCATGCAACGGTTGTTGTCAATCAGGGTCAATCGAATGAAAAAACAATATTAGATGATGTATCGTTAATCCTGCGAGATGGTGATTTTGTGACTGTTTTAGGATCTAATGGTGCTGGTAAGTCAACACTGTTTAATGTTATTGCTGGTTCTTTGGCACTAACTAGTGGACATATTTTCCTGGGCGATCGTGATGTAACTAAGTTAGATGAAGCGCAACGAACACATTTTTTGGCGCGGGTTTTTCAAGATCCTAAACTGGGTACTGCACCACGAATGACAGTAGCAGAAAATTTATTGTTGGCCGAAAGAAGAGGCTTAAGAAGGCGTCTAAAAAATCGTGGGTTGACTGATGAAAAAAAAGCATCCTTTGTGGCAGTTACTAAAACCATGGGAAATGGTTTGTCGGATAGATTAGATATGGATGCAGGTGATTTGTCAGGTGGTCAGCGACAAGCCTTGTCATTCTTAATGGCTACCCAACTCAGACCAGAGGTGCTATTGTTAGATGAACATACAGCAGCATTGGATCCTAAGACAAGTGCACAATTAATGCGAGTGACAAACGAACGAATCCATGAAGAAAAATTAACAGCATTAATGATTACCCATCATTTAGAAGATGCGTTAGATTATGGTAATCGTTTAATCATTATGTCAGAAGGAAAAATTTCATTGGATGTTAGTGGTGAAGAAAAGGAGAAATTAACAGTAACTGATTTATTAAATTATTTTAATCGTTACTAATAACAATAGTGTGATGAAAAAAAACATATTAGCTAATAGTTTGGCAGTTGCGGGTGGCGGCTTTATTGGTGGTGTATTACGAGCAATCATGCTGATTATTTTTCACAATAATCAGTTTCCATGGGCAACAATTATTGTGAACCTAACGGGGACTTTTATGTCTGCCTTGTTAGTCATATTGCTTGGTAAAGTTACTAAACTTAGTCAAGTGACGGCAAACTTCATTATGGTAGGAATATTAGGTGCATATACGACTTACTCAACAGCATTGGCTGATATTAGTCGATTGTCATTTTTGGGGGTCTTGTTGTATTTATTAATGAGCATCGGTGGTGGTGTGGTAGTTGTGCTGTTAAGTCGTGCAATCGGCCATAAAATGGTGACGTCATGGCAGAAATAATGTTAACTGGTTTAGGGGCAATGTGTGGCTCGCTCATTCGTTTTGGGTTATTAACAGTGGCTCCTCGGTGGTTTGGCAAGTTAGCAGATTTAATGGTTGTCTGCATTAATCTATTAGCAGCATTGGGTATGGGGATTGTTGTGGTATTAATTTTGCCGGATTGGCTTCATACAATTTTAGCACCAGGTATTTTAGGTGGCTTGTCAACGTTTTCAGCACCAATTGTGGACATTGCAGATGCTATTCAAAAACCGCATGGTCCACATCAAATGCTAATTTTTAAAACAATTATGACATTTATTGGGGGCTTGATTATTTTTTGGCTTGGCATGCAAATTGGTCAAAATTTGCTTTAAGTGCACAGATATATGTAAAAATTAAGAATAATTTGCTTGATGGGTTAATCTTTGTTGAATGGTTGTTTCACAGGTGGTACACTCAATAGTATGAGATATGAGAGATAGCAAAATAGGGGATAGCCACATGAGTTTAATTAATCGCGACCGAATTAATGCTATTCGTCAAGCTAATGATATTCCTGTTCGTGAATTAGCAAATATTGGCATTAGCCGTAATCGCTATTATCGGTATTTGAATAATGAAAATGACTTACCAGCTGAAGGATTTATTTCACTGATGAGTCATTTATTATTAACGGGAACAGAAGTAAATACAGAACTAGTCAATGGATTTGATACTGTTGAAGGATTAATCATTGCTTTACAAGAGGCAAATCAAAAACATGCGGTTGATGATATAAAAGATATTAGTCGTCGCGGTTATCATTTGTTTCGTAATACGATGGCCCGTGGTTATTTACGCGTGGCCAGTCTTGCAGATGTTCTGCATGCACAGATTGTTCCTGATGAACATGCGCAAATTGCCAAAAAAATTCTAATTGATTCTTTTGAAGCAGTTACAATTTGGCGAGAAATGGATGTCGCGTTGCTAGCTCCAATAATTACTGATATTCCAGTGGAAAGAGTTGCTGATTATTTAACAATTATTTGGTCTAAACATTGGTCACATCATACAATGGAATTGCTTAACACAATGACCGCTAAATTTTTAGTTATGTTATTAGGAGAAGAGCAGCTCCACCGAGAAATCTTCAATGAGGTTGCTTCATGGATGGTGGAACAGCCACGGGATGCGATGAGTTTTGCTTGGTGGTCTAGTTTGGTAGATCATTTGGTGAAGCATCAATGGGAAAATGCTGAGACAGACATACAAGTAGTTGAGCAATTGAAAATGCATGATATGTTTGAAAATGGACAAGATTTATTACGCGCTTGGCAAAATTATGTTTCTACAGTTTATGATAAATAAACTAATTGGAACACGTTTAAAGGGTCAGCAATTTACCAACTTCGATGAAGTGGTAAATTGCTGACCCTTTACATATTATGGTAGTTTTTTAATTTTTCCGAATTTTTAGTATATTACTGCTATGTTTGTGGTGAATTGACAGAATTACTTATTAGCAATTACTTCGATATGATTGCCGTCAATGTCGTCAAGATAAAAAATTATGTGTCGACCATCATCACTTTCTGCTGCAGGTTTTGATTCTTTGACTTCGTAATTAATAAAATGATTTTCTACTGATTCACGATGGTCACGTACAACGACCTGAACAGTAATTGGCTCAGCAGCTGGATCTTCTGTAAACACGATAGCATGTTGGTCAAAGTATAAATGTCTTGATTCGTTTATACCAAATTCAGTTGGTAAATCAAATACCTCACGATAAAATCGTACCGCATTGGGTACATTTTTTGCTGGAATTTGTAAAGGGCTGAATTTTCTAACTCGCATTTGTTACACCTCAATATTTTTTAATTTATCAACTATTCATTATACGCCTAGAATTAAAACAATGACGACAAAAGTCATTTAGCAAACGTCTTTGTTTTAGGAGGTCAATTTATGACAATTAAAATTATATCAGTGAGGCAGCTAGGTGATTTATTAATGCAGCGTTATGCCCATTCACCACAGGAAGGTTGTTGGGTAGTTGCTGTAACAACACAAATGACAATTATTGAGATCTATCAAGTTGCATTGGGTACTTTAGATAGCGTGAGCATTCATCCACGTGATGTCTTTCGACATTTAGTGGCGACTAATGCATATGGTTTTATTTTGTGCCACTATCATCCTAGTGGCAATTTGAATGCATCATCTGCGGACAAATCAGCAATGTCTCAAATGGCCATGTGTAGTCAGATTATGCAGGTTCATTTTTTGGATTTTATGATCATTTCGACAAAAGGATATCGAAGCTATCGGACAGAACATTTATTACCCAAAGTTGAGCTAGAAACACTAATCGATTTATGGACTAAGGTCGACAACATGTGATAAACTTAGTAAGAAATTGCATGGTACTTTTTAAAGTACATGGTTAGAATTATCAAAAATAAAAAAAGAAAAGGGAAAGTGCTGTGTTTTCATTTGGAACTCGAAATGTTGGAATAGACTTAGGAACAGCTAACACGTTAGTATACATTGAAGGTAAAGGAATCGTTCTTCGTGAGCCTTCTGTTGTTGCACGGAATACAAAAACTAATGAAGTTGTTGCCGTTGGTACTGCTGCTAAAGAGATGCTTGGACGGACACCTGGTTCAATCACGGCTATTCGGCCAATGCGTGACGGGGTCATTGCTGATTACGAAACGACAGTAGCAATGCTGAAGTACTATTTAGGTAAGGCATTAGGTACTCGTGGTGCAAAACCATATGTTACGATTGGTGTGCCTTCAGGGGTAACAGCTGTTGAGAGGCGTGCTGTCATTGATGCTGCTCGTGTGGCTGGTGCTCGTGATGCTTATGTTATCGAAGAACCCTTTGCAGCAGCTGTTGGTGCTGGCTTGCCAGTCATGGAGCCAACTGGATCAATGGTTGTTGATTTAGGTGGTGGTACGACAGATGTTGCAACCATCTCACTTGGTGGTATTGTTTCATCACGTTCGATCAGAATGGCTGGTGATAAGATTGATGAAGCAATTATGACTTATGTACGTCAAAAGTACTCAGTATTAATTGGAGAGCAAACGGCAGAACGGCTAAAAATGGCAATTGGTTCGGCAGATGTTGAGGCATCTGAAGATATGGAAGGTACCACTGCACGCGGAAGAGATTTGGTAACTGGTTTGCCAAAGACGATTGAAATTAAGGCGAGTGATGTTGCTGATGCTATTAAAGATGTTATTGCTGAAGTGATTGTTGCTATTAAAGAAACTTTGGAAGAAACATCTCCTGAAATTGCTGCTGATGTTATTGACCGTGGTATTGTCTTGACTGGTGGTGGTGCGCAATTAGCTCATTTAGATGAAGTGATTGCAGAGGCAACCAAAGTGCCGGTCTTTGTTGCACCAGAACCATTAGATGCGGTTGTTATTGGTACAGGTGAAGCTTTAAAGTCAATTGATGTTTTAAAAAATAATTAAGCCGAAACTTGTAAAGTAGTAACTACCTGCCGTTATTTTCAGGGTAGTTTATTCATACATGCTAGAATTGATAGGTAAAAGCTCATGTAGTATGATAAAACAAGATAAACGAAAGGCATGTTTAAGATGAAGAATATCTTTACATCACGTCGGCTAGTGATTGGTGTCATTGTTGTCATTGTGGCGATTGGTGCAATCACATTAGGTGCACGTGCCCACAATTCAGAAAAAGAACCTTCTTTGCCAGTCCGAGTTATCTCGGATGTATCAGGTTGGACTTCTAATATTGTGAATGCCCCAATAAGAGCAATTAAAGGTGGCTTTGATTCAATTGATGAGTTGATGAATACCTACCAAGAAAATGATCGATTAACTAAAAAGGTTGATGATTTAGCTCAGACAAAAGTTCAGTTGCAAGTCTTGCAACAAGAAAATCGTGCATTAAAAGATCAACTTAAAATAAGCGACACATTGACAGATTATAAGGTTGTTAATGCGGTTGTTACATCACGGTCACCAAGTAATTGGCAAACGCAGTTGATTATTGATAAAGGTACCAATGCGGGACTGAAAAAGGGACTATCTGTGATGGGTTCTGGTGGCCTTATTGGACGGATTACTCAAGTAAATACAACCAATGCCAAGGTTGAACTTCTATCAGACAATAGCCAAGTTTCAGATCGATTTGCTATTCGTGTGCAAAACAGTGCCGGAGAAACAGTCGATGGGATTATAACTAGTTTTAATCAATCTAAAAATCTGATTGTGATGGGTCAAATTACATCAAGTGTCTCAGTTAAGAAAGGTGATTTGGTTACAACTAGTGGACTTGGTGGTATAACACCATCTGGATTGTATGTTGGTAAGGTTGAGAAGGTTGGAAGTGATAACTATGGGTTGTCAAAGAAAATTTATATCAAACCAGCAACTGATTTTAATAATATTCCGGTTGTAAGTGTTGCTATTCCTTAGATAATATAAAAAGAGATCAAATTTTAATTTGATCTCTTTTTATATATTAAGCAATTTACTTTTAGTTTGAAGAAACAATTGTCCGATCGTTTAATGACTGTAAATCACGGTTGTTATGACTGTAAAATATCATCAAATTAGCGATTTGCTCCTGTGAGAGTGTAACTGGTGTTTTTAGTACATACCATTCGACATTTTCAGTTAAAGGTGGTGTGGTTAATGAACCAATATAGTGATAATATTCCTTATCTTCAGGGATAATGTCATTGACTGGTATTTCAAAGTTAGTCGTTTCATTCATGTGTTGTAGGACAGCATCATATGTTGCAGATGCATTGCCGGCCCTAACAACCGCTGCAACAACTGCTAGGCGACCATCAATTGCTTCGTGTACGAAATGAATTTCAGCATCATATGATTGCTGATTGATTGTGTGTTCGCTAGGTGTGTGAATATGAAATTGTTTAAGTGAAAAGGGACGATTTCCTAATTGGGCCTGCCCTTTTAAACCAACCTCAATGCCCGCACCTGTATCTCGTACATAATTCGCAATGTGATTGTAATTGAAGGATAGTGCTGTTTGAAAATCATTTTTAACGACAAGATCATCAGATAATGCAATAGGTGATTGCATGTTGCCAGAAACACGTGGCCATTTATCTTGTGCTGCGTAATCTAATTTTTCCATGTTATTTCTCCTTATAAACCATACTCTCTTAAGTGTAGCAGTCTAATATGTTTTATTACAGGAATTTTTTATTGTAAATTAGTTGACGGGGTAGTTAAAATCAGGCTACTATAATGTAGTTACCAATTTTGTAACG
This sequence comes from Weissella paramesenteroides ATCC 33313, assembly GCF_000160575.1. Lineage (GTDB taxonomy): Bacteria > Bacillota > Bacilli > Lactobacillales > Lactobacillaceae > Weissella > Weissella paramesenteroides. Next base: position 168,943 of record NZ_GG697130.1, on the reverse strand, counting down.
ACTATGGAGAATAATTATGCTGAAATATATAAGTACCACATGGATTCATTTTATTTTAGTTATCATTGCCATTATGCTTGATGGCGGGATATCATTATATTTGGCACCATTACTATTTAAACAACCGATGTCGGCAAGCCCAATGCTCTCACTAATAGTTGTGATGATGCCTGTTATGACGGGATATGCACAACAAATTAAGCGTAAGTGGTTGTATCTTATTGCACTGTTTGCAGGTATGTTAGTTGACATTTTTTATACTGGCATTATCGGCCCAGCAATAATTGGCTTTTTGCTAATTCTTCGTTTAGCAGAATTTATTCAAGGATATTTATCTTACAGTTTCTCATCGTCATTAGCTGTTTGGTTCGTCACATTGACAGCATACATGGTATATGATTATGCGGCGTTTGGCATTATTAGTTTGGTGAATTTGAATGTACCGAATTTTATTATGTTCCATTTATTCCCAACAATTATTGTTAATTTAATTCTATTCATTGTTGTATATGATTTTATTACGTATTTGTATAATGCAACCAAAAAACCAGACATTTCATCTTATGATGTCACACTTCGTGATTTGAATAGTCGCTTAGCTTTGAAATCACGTTCTCAGAGAAATATTTCAAAATAAGATTGACTTATGATTTGTTTTAATTTATATTGTTGTAAACAGTTATTTATAAAAAAGATTTGATTGGAAGAGTAGTCTTGTTATCTTGTTAAAGAGAGTTACGCTGAAGCTGAAAAGTAACCAAGGTACTAGATGAACCACACCCAAGATTATCGGAGCCTAATCGTTCCCGTGTCATGATGTTATCCATGAGTGCCATTTGATATCAATGGTACTAGAGTATTAGCTAGTAATGGTTAATTAAACTGAGGTGGAACCACGAGTAATCGTCCTCAAGCAATCTGTGTGATTGCTTGAGGACTTTTTTATTTATTAAGGAGATTATTGCAGATGGACTATATTATACAGATTTTACCAAGCATACTAAGTGGCTTGAAAATGACAATTGGTGTGTTTGTATTAACATTGATTGGGTCAGTGCCATTGGGAATTCTAGTATCGCTAGCTTTGCGATCAGATATTTACTTATTGAAGTGGGTTATGAATGCGTACGTATGGATAATGCGTGGGACACCTTTGTTACTACAAATCGTATTTGTGTATTATGGATTAAGTTTAGCGAATATTATGACTTTGCCACGATTTGAAGCAGCAGTAGTAACCTTTATTTTAAATTATGCAGCTTATTTTGCCGAAATATTCCGTGGTGGTATTCAAAGTATCCCGGATGGTCAATATGATGGTGCAAAAGTACTAGGATTAAGTAAATTTCAAACAATGCGCAAAATTGTTTTGCCACAAGTATTCAAAATTGTGATGCCATCGATGGGGAATGAAGTGGTCAACCTGGTCAAGGATTCTTCATTGGTTTATGTCATTGGATTAGGTGATTTGATGCGTGCCGGAAATATAGCAGCTTCTCGGGATGTGACATTAGTTCCATATTTGTTGGTCGGGTTAGTGTATTTGGTACTGATTGCTTTGGCAACGATTATTCAACGTCGTACGGAAAGTAAATTGAACTATTATCGTTAAGGGGTAAGCATTATGTTAGAAATTAAAAATTTAGCAAAAGTTTTTGGCGATCGTGTGATTTTTAAGGGAATGGATTTAACGATAAATGATGGTGATGTTTTAAGTATCGTTGGTCCTTCAGGTATTGGTAAGACAACATTTTTGCGTATTCTAGCCGGCTTATTGCCAGCAGATCGTGGGGAGTTGATATTAAATAATGAATCATTAAATATTTCGGGTGATCGTCAAGGTGCACAAGTGGGTGTCATTTTTCAAGACTTTAACCTATTTCCACAGTATACAGTCAAGGAAAATGTGACATTAGCCCCACAACTTGTTAAAAAATTGTCAAAAAAAGAAGCCAATAATATCGCAGACGAATTATTAACTAATTTAGGGTTAGAAGAACAAATTAATCAGTACCCATTTCAATTATCTGGTGGTCAGAAGCAACGTGTCGCAATTGCCCGAGCGCTTGCAATGAAGCCAGGAATTTTGGCCTATGATGAACCAACATCAGGGCTAGATGCGGGTTCGACAGAGCGTGTGATTAAGGTCATTAAACAGCTGAAAGAACAGGGTGTTACGCAACTAATTGTTACTCACGATTTACCGCTTGCACAGGCGGTTGCTGATAAAACTTTTGATTTTGGTACGGACGTCTTAAGAGGAGGAAACCTATGATTAAGTCTAAAATTAATTGGCGACGGCAAATTATTGGTAATGGTCTTGTTATTATTGTCTTAGCTTTAATTGGTGGTTTCTTTTGGTATCGATCAGTTCATAGTCAAGATACTTGGCGTCAAGTAACAGCTGATAAGACAGTTGTTATCGGGGTCGATGATACCTTTGTTCCTATGGGTTTCCGCGATAAAAGTGGTAAATTAATTGGGTATGATGTTGATTTGGCTCGGGCTAGTTTGAAGAAAATTGGACTAAAAGCAAAATTTCAACCTATTGATTGGTCGATGAAAGAGACAGAATTAAAGACTGGTCATATTGATATGATTTGGAATGGCTACACGATTAATAGTGATCGAAAGAAAAAAGTTGCATTTTCAAATCCGTATCACCATGATCGCCAAGTTATTGTTACTATGAAAAATCAGCAAATTAATAAGTTGTCTGATTTAAAGGGTAAGCGGTTAGGTGCACAAACAGGTTCATCAGGATTATTAACTTATACTGAAAAAGGGAATAGCTTGCGAAAAATTGTTGGGTCTGATGCACAACAGTATGATACCTTTGATAAGGCGCTGAATGATTTACAGGTTGGTCGATTAAATGCTGTATTAATTGATGCTGATTATGCAGGTTATTATATTGCGCATGAGAAAGATCCTGAAGCCTTCAAAATAATTCAAACGAATTTTGGTACGGATTCGTACGGCGTTGGTATGCGTAAAGGGGATGTTACCTTGCGTAATAAAGTTAACGAGGCACTTGCGCAGGTTAAAAAGGACGGAACGATTGACAAAATATCACAAAGATATTTTGGAACCGATAATAAATAAATTAAGTGGGTGTGCGAAAAATGATGTTAATTTTGTAGCACACATTTAAAACCATTAATCTACCAAATTATGGATAGATTGGTGGTTTTTTGCGTACAAAAGTTATTTATGATGCAGTTATGTTTAATTATTTAAAAAAAGATATTGAGATTATATGAAAGAGCAAGTAGACTAAGTGGTATAAATTAGAGATGTGTCATAGTAAGTAATAAAGGGGTAATAGTTGGGATGAAAACAGATATTGAAATTGCACAATCCGCTGATGTTTGGCCAATTGAAAAAATTGCTTCACAGGTTGGCTTAAAACCGGAGGAATGGGAACCTTATGGTCGTGACAAGGCGAAGGTGCAACTTAGTGAGCAATCACAAGAGAATAAATTAGGTAAACTGATTTTAGTAACGTCCATTAATCCCACACCTGCTGGTGAAGGTAAGTCTACTGTTACAGTAGGTTTGGCCGATGCGTTGATGCATCAAAAACATAAAACAATGGTTGCATTGCGTGAACCATCTTTGGGACCAGTTATGGGACTAAAGGGTGGTGCCACTGGTGGCGGTTATTCGCAGGTGGTTCCGATGGCAGATATTAATATGCATTTTACTGGCGATTTTCATGCATTAACCAGTGCACATAATACATTGGCTGCCCTAATTGATAATAGTTTGTATCAGGGTAATCCATTAAATCTTGATCCACGACGTATTTTGTGGAAACGAGCACTAGATGTGAATGATCGGGCATTACGTCATGTGACGATTGGTCTAGGTGGTCCGACATCTGGTGTGCCACGTGAAGATGGTTTTGACATTACAGTTGCCTCTGAGTTAATGGCTATCTTAACGTTGTCTCGTGACTTAACTGATATGAAGCAGCGAATCTCAAAAATTGTGATTGGATATACTTATGATAAAAATCCTGTGACGGTAGCTGATTTAGGTGTTGCAGGTGCTATCACAACCTTGTTAAAAGACGCAATCAAACCTAATTTAGTCCAAACTTTGGCACATACACCAGCACTTATTCATGGTGGCCCATTTGCTAACATTGCACAAGGAACGAATTCGATCTTAGCAACTAAAACGGCCTTACAATTATCTGATTATGTAGTGACAGAAGCTGGTTTTGGTGCTGATTTAGGAGGCGAAAAGTTCCTTGATTTTAAGGCACCCTTACTAGGAAAAGTACCAGATACGATTGTCATTGTTGCCACTGTTCGTGCATTAAAGATGCATGGCGGTGAAGACAAGCAGAATTTAAAAACACCTAATCTATCTGCTTTGAAGCTAGGACTTGTCAATTTGGGTCAACATATAAAAAGCATGAAACGATATGGTGTACCGGTAGTTGTTGCGATAAATCAATTTACGCATGATACGAAGGAAGAACTTGCACTAGTTAATGATTATGCGAAAAGTCTGGGTGTTGAGGCCTATGTTGCTGATGTTTGGGGACAAGGTGGTTTAGGTGCACAAGACCTAGCTACTGGTGTTGTGCAAGCAACTGAGCAGGCTGAAAGTCAGAATTTTCAACCACTTTATCAACCAGAGGATGAGGCAATTGTAAAAATTAATCACATTGTACAGGAAATATATGGTGGTGATAAAGCTGTCTTATCTGGTAAAGCCGAAAAACAATTGGCAACATTCAAAAAATATGGTTGGGATAAGTTACCGATTATTATGGCAAAGACTCAAAATTCATTGACTGATGATTCAAAACGAATCGGGGCACCCAAAAACTTTGATATCCATATTCGTGAATTTATACCTAAGTTAGGCGCAGGTTTCTTAGTTGCACTAACTGGTTCAATATTGACTATGCCAGGACTGCCTAAACATCCAGCAGCGCTTGACATAGATATTGCTAGTGACGGCCAAATAACTGGATTAAACTAAATAAAGAATAGAAAGCAGCCCTAATTAGTACTCACAATAAGGGGTTATTATTTTAGAACACAGTTAAGGGGACATTGATCTACCAACTTTTATGAAGTGGTAGATCAATGTCCCCTTTCAATATACAAGATACGTATGTTTCATTTCAGTCTGTTTGAATAAAGGTCAGTACCATGAATTACTAAATCCTTTTCGACGATATAAGTCCGCTGCATATATACGGTAAACATTTTCCGAAAACTGTAGCCAAGCAATAGCTAAGAACCAGCCGGCAATTGCAGATGCAACATTAGAGTTGGGTGCTAAAAGGGTCATCATAAACGTGCCTATCCAACAAAGTAGTAACAAAGTCTGACAAACAAATTGTAAAAAGTTATGTTGAATTTCTGGGATGATAATTAATAGTACATAAGAAATTAACAAGGTCATAAAAAATGTTGTATGAGCAGGATAAACTATTTTTGTACCATTAACCTCTAAATTGAAGAATAATGAAAGAACGTTAATCAATAGCCAACCACTTAAACTGGTCAATAAAATCCAAGTTGCGGGTATTTTAAATTTAAATCCCCATAAAAAGAATGCGATGACAAATATAAGTAAACCAGCAAGTAACCCATGACTAAAAATATAGGCTGGTTTCATGATGTTTTCTAACCAAGTAGGCACCACAGCTCTTGCAATTGAATGATCAATTTGTGAGAGTGTGTGCAAAAATCTCTGATGTCTATAAGTTAGTATTGAAATTACGATAAATAATATCAAACTAAGCATTAGCATCAGAAAACGTGTGCGTGATTTAGCTATAATCATAAGCCCGTACTCCTTTGACCATCTAAAAATTTTAGATGTTTAACTATGGTAATTTTATCATGTTTGTAATAAATAACCCATGGATACAGGCAATGCTTAATGACTCTTTTACTTTACCTAAAATATAACTTGACAAAGTAAAATGAATTCAGGTATATTTATGGTACAAATTAAATAGGATATAGAGGTTGCAACCAACAAAATTAGTCTAAAGGAGCTGACAGGTTAGGATTTTAGACGAAAGGGGCGGTTGCCGAAATGATGAGTGTGGTAATATTCATTGTTGGTGTGTACATTAATAGTGTGCGGACTGTCGCGGCAAAATAGTCGGCTGCGGAGAGCTATCGACAATACTAAAAACTAATGAGTTCCTAGTTTATACGATAGATGTGTAAACTAGGATTTTTTTTGTTTTTAAATGCGTTAGGCCTTTGTTTAGGAGGAATTATGGCAGATAATCAACAACAGACGGGTCATTTGAAAAGGACGATGAAAACGCGTCATCTCTCAATGATTGCATTAGGTGGGACGATTGGAACAGGGTTGTTTGTTGCATCAGGAGCAACAGTTTCTCAGGCTGGACCGTTAGGAGCTTTAACCGCTTATGCCGTGATTGGCGTAATGGTTTATTTCCTAATGACCAGTCTAGGAGAAATGGCAACTTATATGCCAGTTTCAGGTTCGTTCTCAGTTTATGCAGATCGCTTTGTTGATCCAGCATTTGGGTTTGCGATGGGATGGAATTACTGGTTTAATTGGGCCATCACAGTAGCTGTAGAAGCTGCTACCGTGGGGGTTGTTATGGGATTCTGGTTGCCCGATGTACCAAGTTGGATTTGGTCAACAATTGTCTTGGTTTTGATCACAGTGATTAATTTATTGTCCGCAAAAGCTTATGCTGAGACTGAATTTTGGATGGCAATGGTCAAAATTATCGCTGTTGTGGCATTTTTGATTGTTGGATTAATGACTATCTTAGGAATTATGTTTAAGCAGCCAGATATTGCCCGGAATCTTTCTGCTGGTGGCCATCATGGATTTATCGGTGGTTTTGGTGGTATTTTGTCAGTATTTATGGTTGCTGGATTCTCATTCCAAGGAACTGAGATGGTTGGTATTACAGCTGGCGAGTCAGAGACACCTGAAAAGTCAGTGCCTGCTGCAGTTAAGCAAATTTTCTGGCGAATCTTACTATTTTATATCTTGGCGATTTTCGTTATTGGTGCAGTTATTTACTATAAAGATCCAAATCTATTGCGTTCAAGTGAAACAAATATTGCAGTATCGCCATTTACGTTGGTCTTTAAATCTGCGGGATTGGCAGCAGCCGCTTCAATTATGAATGCAGTTATTTTGACGGCAGTGGTATCATCAGCTAATTCAGGGCTATATGCATCTACTCGTATGCTTTATTCAATGGCCATTGATGGTATGGCGCCAAAGATTTTTAAACGTGTGAATGTTCGTACGGGAATTCCTGTACCTGCAGTACTGGCAACCGTAGCTGTTGGCTTGTTTACGTACGTGACATCAATTTTTGGTCAAGGCTTGTATTATTACTTAGTTGCTGCTTCTGGGTTAACAGGATTTATTGCTTGGATCGGGGTTGCTATCTCTCATTACCGTTTCCGTCGTGCATTTGTTGCGCAAGGGAAAGATGTTGATAAATTACGTTATAAAGCAAAATGGTTCCCATTTGGACCAATTGTTGCGTTGGTATTATCGATTGTTGTTGTTCTTGGGCAAGATACAGCATCATTTAAGGGTTCGATTGCTGATTGGAACTGGCCAGGAATTATTACAACTTACTTAGCATTACCATTGTTCATTGTGTTGTATTTTGGTTACAAAATAAAGCACCACACAAAGTTGCGTAAGTTGACAGAAGTTGATTTAGAAACGCACGCACGACCATTAGATTAGATGAATATCTCACGGAGAGTGAGGCTTCAAACTTTTGAAACACGTTTATGCTATCAAACTTTCATGCTGATAATTAATACATTTTTAGCAAAAAGAAGTTGGAACAAATTCTTTTGTTCCAACTTCTTTTTTTATATAAAAAAATCACAAAATATATTCAAATTCATGTTAGCGCTTTATTAGTTAATATGAAAAGGTTCCTTTTGATAAGGGATGAAAAGTGTTCTACTGATGAAACAAATGAGAAGTTGAATTTGTATACAAAGAAAGTGATAAATAGTACAATGATTGCAGATAGATAGAAATAGCAATATCTTTTACTAAGGAGAAGTTTTTAATCATGAAGAAGACCAAGATTGTTTCAACGCTTGGACCAGCCAGCTCTGATGTAGAGACGATTACAAAAATAATCGAATCTGGCGCAAATGTTGTCCGTTTTAATTTTTCACATGGTGATCATGAGGAACATTTAGGACGAATGAATGCTGTTCGTGAGGCTGAAAAAGCAGCTGGCAAGAAGGTTGGTTTCTTGTTGGATACAAAGGGTGCTGAAATTCGTACCACTGTACAAGAGCCTGGTAAGATTGAATTTAATATTGGTGATGTTGTTCGTATTTCAATGGATGCTTCTATTGAAGGTACGAAAGAGAAAATTGCTGTAACATACCCAGGCTTGTTTGATGATGTTCATGTTGGTGGTCATGTCTTGTTTGATGATGGAAAGCTTGACATGGTTATCACTGAAAAAGATGATGCAAACAAGGAATTGGTAACTGAAGTTCAAAACCATGGTATTTTGGGTTCACGTAAAGGTGTTAACGCACCTGGTGTTTCAATTAACTTGCCTGGTATTACTGAAAAAGATGCGGATGACATTCGTTTCGGTTTGAAGAATGGTATTCAATATATCGCAGCTTCATTTGTTCGTAAGGCAGCCGATGTGCTTGAAATTCGTGAGTTGCTTACTGAATCACACCATGAAGAAGTTATGATCTTCCCAAAGATTGAATCACAAGAAGGAATTGATAACTTTGATGAAATTTTGGAAGTTTCTGATGGATTAATGATTGCTCGTGGTGACATGGGTGTTGAAATTCCAGCTGAAAATGTTCCTTTGGTACAAAAGAACTTGATTCGTCGTTTGAATGCTGCTGGAAAGCCAGTTATTACAGCAACGGATATGCTTGATTCAATGCAAGAGAATCCTCGTCCAACACGTGCGGAAGCATCTGACGTTGCTAACGCCGTATTTGATGGTACTGATGCAACGATGTTGTCAGGAGAATCTGCAAATGGTGCTTACCCAGTTGAAGCTGTTGCAACTATGGCACGCATTGATGAAAAAGCTGAAACATCATTGGCAATGAACGGTCGTCATGATGATGATCATTTTGACCCAACAGATGTTACTGAATCAGTTGCATCAGCAGTTGCTAATGCTGCTGGTAATTTGAATATCAAGGCTATTGTTGCAGCAACAAACTCAGGTTATACTGCAAAAATGATTTCAAAGTACCGCCCAAATGCAGACATTTTGGCATTAACTTTCACAGAAAATGTGCAACGTATGTTGAACATCTACTGGGGTGTGCAACCAACGATTGCAGAGCCAGTTGAGAATACTGATGCAATGATTGATTTGGCAAAGAAAGAAGCTGTTAAGTCTGGTCTTGCAAGTAAGGGTGATACGATTATCGTTACTGCAGGTATTCCTGTGACAACTTCAGGAACAACTAATTTGATGACTATTGTCACGATTGACTAATTAATTATCAAAATAAAATTAACATACCTAGTGATCAACTTAATTGGTTACTAGGTATGTTTTTGTTTGCTTGCACATAATGGGCGTCTGGGTTAATTTATGGTATTCTTAACCTAGTAAGAACATATTAAACGAGGGAAAATCATGAGTTGGCAAAAAATCATTGTAGAGACACAGACAGAGTCAATTGAAGCAATTAGTAATATATTAATGACACATGGTGCAGAAGGTGTAGAAATTGATGATTCTGCGGAATTAGATTATTATCAGCCATCTGATGCAACGGTAATGGTAAAAAAAGAAGATATTATTCACCGTTTGAATGGTGCAGCAGTGATTGGTTATTTTGCAAATGGTCTTGATTTACAGTCGTTGACGGCGTCTATTCAAATAGAAGTTAACCAATTATCTGATTTTGGATTGGATGCTCATCCAGGGACAGTTACAGTACAATCGGTAGCAGATGCAGATTGGGCAACTGAGTGGCAAAAGTACTATCACCCTGTTCGAGTTACTCGTCATATAACAATTGTACCCAAGTGGGAAGATTATCAACCAGTTCAAACTGATGAACAAGTTATTGTATTAGACCCAGGGATGGCATTTGGTACGGGAACGCACCCAACGACAAAACTAATGATTCAAGCATTAGAAGTTATCGTGCGTGGTGGTGAATCGGTGATTGATCTTGGAACTGGGTCAGGTGTTTTGGGAATTGCAGCCCGATTATTAGGAGCTGGCGAAATATTAGGAACGGACATTGATGAGGTTGCGGTTAAGTCGGCACAAGGCAATGTTGATTTAAATCCAAAAGCTGCTGACATGACGTTGATTGTTAGTGATTTGTTGAAAGATGTTCCGGAGAAGAAATATGATATCGTCATTGCCAACATGTTAGCTGAAGTCCTAGATATGTTGATTCCTAATGTTAATGATATTTTGCAACCAAATGGTCATTTATTATTATCTGGTATTTATTATGATAAACGTGATAAGATAATTGATGCGCTAACAGAGCAAGGGTTAGTTGTTGAACAATCAACAAAGTTGGGTGATTGGTATGGTATCATTGCAAAGCTTGAGGATGAGGAAGATTAATGCAAAGATATTTTTTGAATGAAATGCCAACAGGTAATGAATTTCGATTACCAGAAGAGGTGGCTCATCATTTCATAACAGTTTTGCGAAGTCGCGAAGGTGCGCAAGCAGAGTTTGTATTACCAAATCAACACGAGGTGATTGTTGCTAAGATTGTTAGGTTTGAAGCAGAACAGGCAATTATGGCGGTTATTTCACGACAAGAAACGAGTGTTGAATTACCAGTTGATACGACTATTGTTATTGGTTTGTCTAAAGGTGACAAACCTGAAATGGTTGTGCAAAAAGCGACAGAACTTGGTGCACACCATATTGTTGTGGTTGAGACAGCTTGGTCTGTTGTTCACTGGGGTCAAAAAGCAACCAAAAAATTAGTACGCTTGAATAAAATAGCTGCTGCAGCTGCTGAACAAGCGCATCGTTTGCGAATACCTGATGTCACTTATGAATCATCGTTAGACGGACTAATGATTGATGCTACAGTAAAATTAGTTGCTTGGGAAGAAAGTGCAAAGCAAGGTGAAACAGGTGAATTGGTGCGACAATTAAACCGATTACAACCAGATGATTCTGTATGCTTTTTATTTGGACCGGAAGGTGGTTTATCACCACAAGAAATTGATGTCTTGGTAGGGCAAGGTTTTGTGCCGGCTGGATTAGGTCCACGTATTTTGAGGGCAGAAACAGCGCCTCTATACGCTTTAAGCGTTTTAAGTTATGTTTTGGAATTAAATATATAGTAGTAAAATAGGAGTTTTTTATGAAAAGGTTCAATAAAACTTTTGATTGGCGTTTCTGGATTTTTATGCCGATTTTAGGCATACTTTTCCCATATATCATTAATTTGACGAAATTAACCGCTAATTTCAAAATTATCGTATCACTTTTTATTATTAATATGGTGTTTAGCATTGTAGCTGGCAGATTCTTGCGTCATACAGGTGCCTTTTGGGTGCTATTACTTGTTTGGCCAATTATATTTTTGATTTCGGTTTGGCTACAAATCAATTCTACATTTTATGGCTATTACCTTGCCTTGTTATATTTGATTTTAGAAATTTTTGCATTTACTAGTGGTCAAGAGGAAGAACTTGATATTGATAAGCAGATTCCCATTGATGGTGGATTTGGTGAAGTTTAATAACGCAACGTATTTTAATAAATATGTGCAAATATTTATAGAAGTTGGGACAAAAGAAAATGTTCCAACTTTTTTTATTGTCGCTGTTTCTATTTTTAATTAAAATAAGGCATTTTATCTCGCTTTCCTCCCCACTTCCTCCCACATCTTATTTAATTGAAAAGTCAGATATTTTAGTGTTCTAGATTGTTGTTAAAATTACGCATAATTGTAAACTTTATGTTAAAAAAGTCACTATATGCCGTTGTGTCAGTCTTTTTAGCAATAAATGTTTGAAAAAACAAGGTGGGAAGTGGTGGGGAAAGGTGGTTGAAAGTGGGATATTGTGGTAAATTAAATGTATTGAATTGTCGAATAGATTGGTAAATTGTACTTGTTACATGTCGAAGTTTAGAAAGGAGGAATTAGCTGATGTTTATGGGAACCTATCAACACTCATTAGATACAAAAAATCGGCTAATCATTCCTGCTAAATTTCGAAACCAATTAGGTGAGTCTTTTGTGATTACTAGATGGATGGATCATTCATTAAGAGCTTATACCCTTGAAGGATGGCAAGACTTTTCAAAAAAAATTAATGCGTTACCAGAAACTAATTCGAAGGCACGTCAATTTAAGCGATTTGTGTTCGGTGGTGCCCTTGAGGTTGAATTTGATAAACAAGGACGTATTAATCTCTCACAGACGCTACGTGATTATGCAAAAATCGAGAAAAATGTAACGGTTTTCGGTCTTGGAGATACAACCTTCGAACTATGGAGCACCGAGAAGTGGCAAGCTTATGAAGATGAAACAGCAGAAAACTTCGATGACATTGCGGATGGTTTAGAAGAGCTAGGGTTTTAATAGCTTCGTATTAGATTGAAAGGAACTGAAAGACCGATGACAGAGTTTAAACATGTAACAGTATTATTGCGAGAGGCAATTGATGGACTAAACGTCCAGCCTGACGGCGTATATGTTGATGCAACCCTAGGTGGTGGTGGCCATTCTAAATTATTAGCAAGTCGTTTATCTACCGGTAAATTGTGGTCATTTGATCAAGATGAAACGGCAATTACATATAACCAAGAACACCTGGCTGATGAGATAGCTGCTGGTAAGGTTGCATTTATCCAAGATAATTTTCGTCATTTGCATGATGCATTAATGGCTGAAGATGTTTCGACAATCGATGGAATTGTTTATGACCTAGGTGTATCTTCACCACAATTTGATGATGGGCAACGGGGCTTTTCATATAATTACGATGCACCATTAGATATGCGGATGGATCAATCTCAATCTCTAACAGCACGAACTGTTGTTAATGAATGGTCATTTCACGAATTGCTACGAATTTTTTCGCGTTATGGTGAAGAAAAATTTGCAAAACAGATTGCGAGAAAAATTGAGCATGAACGAGAAATAAAGCCAATTGAGACAACATTTGAATTAGTTAATATTATTAAGGATTCTATTCCAGCAGCAGCGAGAAGAAAGGGCGGTCATCCGGCCAAACGTACTTTTCAGGCAATTAGAATTGCGGTCAATGATGAATTGGGAGCGGTTGAGGAATCCTTAGCGCAAGCATTAGATATGTTAAATGTTCACGGTCGAATTGCCGTAATTACTTTCCACTCATTGGAAGATCGTTTAGTCAAAACAATGTTTAAAGAAAAAGTATCAATTCCAGATTTACCAGCTGGTTTACCTATTATTCCAGAAGAAATGCAGCCAGATTTTAAGTTAGTCGTCCGAAAGCCTATTTTGCCATCAGATGAAGAGTTAGCAACGAATCGACGTGCACATTCTGCCAAGTTACGAATCATAGAGCGTATTAAGTAAAACGATGGAGGAAGCCCCACTATGGATGGATTGCCAAAGTACAACAATAGCAATGTTGTAACAAAACAAATTAGTCGCCCAGAGACAAAGATTAAACATAAGACAGTTAAAAATGTGAAAATGGTAAAACCTAAGTGGGATACAGTAGATTTCATGATGGTTGGAGCGGCGGTCTTAACAGTTATTGTCATGGCTTTTTTAGTCATTTTTATGGCAAATAAAAGTGCAACAGCTAACACACAGTTGTCAACAACATCAGCACAGTTAGAGAAAGTGCGCAATAAGAATAATGATTTAAAGCAGGAAGTCAGTGATTTATCTAGCCCAGATCGTTTGAATAAAATTGCTGAAAAGAATGGGTTGAAACTCAATAATCAAAATATAAGGAACGTAAAGTAGCATGGTAAAAAAACAACGGATGCCAAAACGTGACCAATCGGATAAAAACAGTCGTAATACGGGAAGAATTTTGCTCATATTAATGATGTTGGTGCTGGTTGTGTTGGGGGTCCGTTTTTCTTATGTCGCCATCACAAAGGATGTGAGAGGGCATAGGTTAGACAAGGCCGCCCAGCTAATTTATCGTAGTCAAAACGAGATTCCAGCTAAACGTGGTGAAATATTTGATGCAGTTGGGAATCCACTGGCCGAATCTTCGACAACTTATACGCTAGTTGCTGTATTAGACAAAAGCCAAAAATCAGCAAAAGGTAAGCCAATGTATGTGAAGAAAAGCCAAGATAAAGTCGTAAGCGAGAAAATAGCTAGCGTACTTGGTGGGAAGGCACAAGCTTATGTGCAATCACTTAAAAGTGGTCGTAAGGACAAATTACAACAAGTACAATTTGGACAACTGGGTTCAAATTTAAATGTAAAAAAATATAAACAGTTAAAAGCTCTTAATATTCCGGGGTTATCTTTTGTGTCTAGTGAGTCACGTTTGTATCCAAATGGGACATTTGCATCAGATTTAATTGGTTTAACAAAAAATGAAAATAGTAGTGATGGCAAAGTGATTTCAGGAATAACTGGTATCGAACAGTCTTGGAATAAACAGTTAACTGGTCACAACGGTGTAAAAACAACTTCTTCTGATACGACCGATCGATCGGTTTCAAAGAAAAATCTGGCTGTAAAGAATGGTTATGATGTTTACACAACAATCAATACGAAATTACAGTCAACGTTAGAAAAAAGTATGCAAACACTTGCAGATGATATGAAGCCAAAAGCAGCAGTTGCCGTGGTTATGGATACAAAAACTGGTAAGATTGTGGCAACAACACAACGGCCATCTTATAATGCGACGACAGGTGAAGGTATTGGAGATCTTTGGACAAACCAATTATATGGCACTGCTTTTGAACCAGGATCCGTTTTGAAGGGAATAACCCTAGCTTCAGCAATTGATTCTGGTAATTGGAATGAGAACGACACCTATGAATCAGGTACTTTAAAGATTGGTGATAAGAAAGTTACTGATTGGAACAACGGAGAAGGCTGGGGACGCATTACGTATGGACGAGGAATTGCTGAGTCATCTAATGTGGCGATGGCCTTAACTGAGCAAAAAATGGGTGCACAAACTTGGCGTAAGTATTTGAATCGATTCAAGTTTTTAAAACCAACGAAAACAGGATTTAGTGATGAAGCACGAGGTAGTATGCAATTCCAATATCCTATTGAACAAGCAAATACGGCGTTTGGTCAGGCAATTTCTGTCACACCATTACAGATGATGCAAGCATACTCAGCAATTGCAAATAATGGTAAAGAACTACAACCACAAATTATCGAAAAAATTGTTGACCCGAATACCAATAGAGTGGTTTCACAACCGAAAACAAAAGTTGTGGCAAAGCCAATTAGCAAGGCGAGCGCAAAAGATACTCGTAAACAGTTGGAAGATGTTATCTATTCACAATACGGATTGGGAAAAATGTATGCTATTCCGAATGTCCGTACAACTGGTAAGTCTGGAACTGCTCAAATTGCCACTTCAACGGGTTACTCTACACCTGGTGATAATACGAATGAAATTCATTCATGGATGGGGATGGCACCTTCAAATAATCCACGATATATGATGTATATTGTGACAAAACAGCCACAACAAAACACGGATAATATTTCCACTGATATGGCAAATGTTTTCAAGACAGTGATGACCCAAGCTTTGGATATGTCTGAAAGCGATAATAAGGTAGTTGTTAGTGCAAATCAAGAAGTTAGTGTGCCAACAGTTGTTGGTGGCTCAACAAAAGAATCCACTAAAGAGATGAAGTCTAATCGTTTAACACCAATTGTGATGGGTGATGGTCAGACTGTTAAAGGACAATCAATAACTGGTGGTAAAAAATCGATTGTTGGTCAACAAATTTTTTTGAATACAGGTAAAAATATTGCTGTTCCTGACATGCGTGGTTGGGCAAAAAGTGATGTATTAGCATGGGCAGAACTAGCGAAAATCAAGGTGAACATTAGTGGTACTGGTTTTGTTTCGACACAATCAGTGAAGGCAAATTCAAAATTGTCTGATGGTTATCATGAAATTACGGTAGAATTTAAAGAGCCTAAAACATCAAACTAAGCATATAGGTGAGTGAGAGGAGTAGTCGAATGTCGACTTTTTTAGTAGGACTTTTATTTAGTCTAATTGTTACGGTACTTGTGGTACCTCGTCTACGAGATTGGTTTAAAAAAATTAAAGTAGCCCAGATGGTTATGCGTACTGGTGAACATGAACCTGATCATGCTGCGAAGGCTGGGACACCAACAATGGGTGGTGCGGGATTTATTCCAGTTGTTGTGATTGGTTTTATTATTTTAGCGTTAATCACTAAAAATACTTCTTCAACAGGCTGGGCAACTTTGATTGCGATTGTGGTCTTTGCAATTGTGGGTGCTTTTGATGATAGCATCAAAGTTTTCAATCATCGTGATGAAGGATTACGCTTTTTGCCTAAGCTTTTTGCAGAAATTGCTGCAGCAATTCTAGGGGTTGTTGTGTTGGCTTTAGGTAAATTTGATTTTTTCCTCAGCCTACCATTTGGTTTAGGAGAATGGCATAGTGTGATTGTTTACACATTATTTACTATTTTCTGGCTTGTCGGTTGGTCTAATGCAACTAATTTAACGGACGGGTTAGATGGCTTAGCATCAGGAACAGCGATTATCGCTTATGTCGCCTATTTAGTGATTGCTATCGTGCAAGGCGATATGACAATGGTCTTATTGGATGGATTAATGATTGGTGCCTTGCTTGGCTTCATGTTCTTTAACCATTATCCAGCAACGATTTTTATGGGTGATACAGGATCATTGGCATTAGGAGCCGGTTTAGCAATGAACTCACTGGTACTTCATCACGAATGGTCGATACTAATCATTGGGTTTGTATTTATGGTTGAGACCCTAAGTGTCATTATTCAAGTAACAAGTTTTCATTTCTTTAAGAAACGAATTTTTTTGATGACACCTATTCATCATAGTTTTGAAAAAGGTGGTTTAACGGGTAACACAGAGAAACCATGGAATGAATGGCAAGTTAATTTCTTCTTTTGGGGAATTGGCCTAATTATGGCAGTTATTTATCTGCTTATCTGGTTCTTATAAAAATAATGGGGTGTGATTCCCCATATACATATCTTAAGAAAAAAAGGGGCTCTTAATAATGGATAAACATGTATTAATAATTGGATTTGCTCGTTCTGGAGCAGCTGCAGCCAATCTATTACAAAATGAAGGCGCTCAAGTGATTGTTTCGGATCCTAAGCTGGATAGCACGGATAAAAAAGTAATGACATTAAAGGAAAAGGGCGTGCAATTTACGACTGATCAGTCAGTGGCATTACTTAATGATATAGACTTAATTGTAAAAAATCCGGGAATTCCATACACAATTCCTATACTAACTGCTGCAGAAGAACGACATATTCCAATTGTGGTTGAAGTAGCCCTTGCTCAAAAATATATTCAAGAAAATTGGATTGCGGTCACTGGTTCAAATGGTAAGACAACGACGACGGAAATGATTGCATCAGTTCTAAGAACGCAAACAGGCGATGGCCATGTATTGGTTGCCGGAAATATTGGCACTCCTGTTAGTGAAGTAGCTCCTAAAATGCTAAAGGATGATGTATTAGTGACGGAATTATCTTCTTTCCAACTAACAGGTATGCCAGCACCAAAACCACATATCGCTGTGTTGACAAATATTTTTGCTTCACATTTGAATTTTCATGGGACACGGGAAAATTACGTTGCTGCTAAAATGAATATTACAAAGCACCAAACAGCAGCTGATTTTTTTGTTGTTAACTATGATAATGAAGAATGGCGTCATTTAGCTGAACAGACAAACGCAACGATTGTTCCGTTTTCAAGAAAAGGTGTCAGTGAAGCTGGTGCTTATTTGAAAAATGGTAGTTTGTACTATAAAGAAGAATTTATCATTGCGGCTGATGAATTAGGCGTTCCTGGTACACATAATATTGAAAACGCACTTGCTGCAATTGCAGTCGGTAAATTAATGAGGGTTGAGACTACCAATATTGCTGGTGCATTAAGGAGCTTTTCTGGTGTTGAACATCGGCTACAATTTATCGGCAACTTCTACGATCGGCCAGTGTATAATGATTCCAAAGCAACTGATATTGAAGCGACAGAGATGGCTTTATCTGGATTTAATGTGCCAGTAATATTATTGGCTGGTGGATTGGATCGAGGGGATGATCAGATGAGACTGTTATCGGCAATGAAACAACATGTTAAAGGTTTGATTGTTTTTGGTGAAACAGCTGAGAAGTTGGCAGCGGTTGGTAAGAAAATAGGTATTCCGGTGCTTTATGCCAAAGATGCGCCTAGCGCCGTAAAACCAGCTTTTGAGTTAAGTGAAGCTGGTGAAGTTATTCTATTGTCTCCTGCTGCTGCATCATGGGATCAATTTCCTAATTTTGAAACCAGAGGGAATTTATTTGTCGACGCCGTGAAAAAGTTTAAGTTTTAAACATAAGAATTAGGGAGGATTAGCTATGCGTATTATTGTATCTGGTGGTGGCACAGGTGGTCACATTTATCCAGCTTTAGCCACTGTTCAGCGCTTAAAAGCATTAGAACCTGATACTGAGGTTTTGTATATTGGTAGCGAACGCGGGTTAGAAGGTAGCATTGTACCCAAAGCAGGTTTCAAGTTCAAATCATTGAAGGTTCAAGGGTTCCATCGATCACTCTCGCTTGATAATTTTAAAACGATCTACCTATTTTTAAAGGCAACACGTGAAGCCAAAAAATATCTAGTCGCTTTTAAACCAGATGTTGTTGTTGGTACAGGGGGCTATGTTTCAGGTCCGGTATTATATGCGGCCCAACAAATGGGTATCCCTACTGTTATTCACGAACAAAATTCTGTGGTTGGTGTAACAAATAAGTTTTTGGCACGAAAGGTGACCAAAGTTGGGGTTGCCTTTCCGGCAGCTTTACCAGCTTTTAAAGCCAACTTGGCAACAATTGTAGGAAATCCAAGAGCACAAGAAGTCGTTGATGGGCAGGGTAGCTTTGATTGGGAAAAACTAGGATTAGTGCCTGATAAGCCATCAGTACTTGTTTTTGGTGGCTCACAAGGAGCAATTAAAATCAATGCTTCAATGGTTGAAGCATTGCCAAACTTTGCTGATAAGCCATATCAAGTTATCTTTGTAACTGGATCTAAAAGATTTGATGATGTGCAACAAGAAATGCGAACTAAAAATATCGTGCCAGCGGATAACGTGGCTGTTGTACCATACATTAGTAACATGCCACAATTAATGCCAAGAGTGTCTCTAGTGGTTGGAAGAGCGGGTGCCACAAGTTTGGCTGAACAAACAGCTTTAGGAAAACCAATGATTCTTATTCCAAGTCCATATGTAACAAATGATCACCAAACAAAAAATGCACGTAGTTTGGCAAATGCTGGTGCAGCAGAAATGATTACAGAAGAATCGTTATCTGGTACAACATTGTTTGGAACAATTGATCAACTAATGACAGATGAAAAACAGCGGCAATTAATGGCAGAAGCAGCCATGAAAATGGGTGTTCCTGATGCGGCGGACCAATTTATCGCACTAATTAAGAGCGTTATTAAGTAAAATAAAGTATTTCTGTGAGGAGATTGTAGGAGGTTACGATGACTGATAAAAAAGAAAATCCGCATAACGACAGCGACAATGCGAATTCCTCTGATATTCAGGCACATTTAGATGCTTTATTATCAGGGAAGGTTGAGTCATCAAAGCCAAAGCGGTCAAAAAAAACAGATGAAACACATTCTCAATCCGAACCAACGCAAGTAAATAACGTTAAGAGATCTGAAGAAAAACAAGATAAACCAAGTGCTATTACAACGGTTGATGAAGAAAAGATTAAATCTTCAAAGCGCCCACACTTGAAAAGAACACCATTGTTATTTGCTCATGAATGGGCAGCGATTAAAACCATTGTTATTTTAGTGATTATGGCTGCAGGTTTGATTTACCTCATTTCACCAAATGGACAGGTCCAACGTTATGAAGTTGTCGGTACTCATGAACTTTCTGATAAAACGGTATTGAACGCAGCAGGATTGAGAACAGGCCAATCATTGCTAGCGACAGTAAATCAGAGTGATTATTTTAGTCAAGAGGCTAAACGTAAAAATCCACAAATCAATCATCTGAAATTATCAATAAAATCAGATAATACTTTACAGGTCAAGGTCGACGAAATTGTAAAAGTCGGCTATGTTAAGGCTGGTAATAAATATTATCCAATATTAGAGAATGGCAGTATGTTGAATCAAGGGCTAAGTAACCAACAGGTAGGTGGGTTGCCATTATACGATGGTTTCACGTCTGATAAACAGTTACGCAAAACGTTAGCGGAATTTGGTAAACTTTCCGATCCATTAAGACATGCAGTATCGGAAATAGTTTGGTCACCAAATAGTCAAAACAATCAACGTTTATTGATTTATATGAATGATGGTAATGAAGTGCTAATTAGCGCAGATGAATTATCAAAGAAGATGAAGTACTATCCAGGTATGGTGGCACAATTAAAACAAACCGGGGTAGCAGATTTACAAGTTGGTGCATATTTTAAACCATATGATTAATAAAACTGGGTGCAGGTCTGGAAGAATGCCCCCAAAGTATGGTATTATTCTTAAAGAATTGTTTATTTATTTAAACATTTTGTATGGTAGTCAAAGGAGGAATTAAGATGGCCAACCATGGATTAATTGTTGGTCTTGATGTTGGGACTAACACCATTAAAGTGCTAGCAGCAGATGTTAGAGATCAACAGGCTAATATTGTAGCGGTTGGTCGATCTGTTGCACACGGTGTAAAGAAGGGCGTTGTTGTTGATATTGATGCAACAGCGACCGATATTCGTCAAGCAGTAGCACAAATAAACGAGCAGACTGAGCAACCGATAACTGAAGTTGTTGCGAGTTTACCTGCAAGCAACATTCAAATTCAACACGTAAAAGGTACTGTTACAGTACAAGATAGTCAACATATTTCGTATGAAGATGTTGCTAATACTGTACAGGAAGCAATTAAGATACAATTGCCTTCAGACCGTGAAGTAGTTGAGTTAATTCCGACTGAGTTTGTAGTCGATGATTTTGATGGCATCCAAGATCCAAATGATATGGTGGGCATGCGTTTGGCAATGCATGGTATTGCCTACACGGCGCCAAGAAATGTCATGGGGAACTTGCGCCTTGCCATTAATAAGGCTGGACTACAGCTTCGTGATTTTGTTTTGGCACCATTGGCATATAGTAAGACATTGCTGGATGATGGCCAACAAGAATTTGGCACAATTTTGTTAGATATGGGTGCTGGACAAACTTCAGCAACTGTTGTTCATGAGCATCAATTAAAGTTTTTGTCATCATTCCCTGCAGGAAGCGACAACATTTCTCGAGATATTAGTGCAGTCCTTGAATTGGGACTACATGATGCAGATATGTTAAAGCTTGATTCGGGATTTGCTTTGTCAAAGTTAGCTCAAGAGGAAAATCAGCTGGTTATCAAGAAGGTCAGTGCTGAAGAACCTGAACAAATTTCAGAAACGTTATTAGCACAAATTATTGAAGCAAGAGTTATGCAAATCTTAGGAAAGCTTGGTGAAAAGCTAGACTTGGTTGGTGCATTTCAAATGCCAGGTGGCGTTATCGTAACGGGTGGTGGTGCTGCTCTACGTGGCATGACACAAGCCATTCATGAAACTTATAACGTTCAGACAAAATTATTTACACCTGATGATATTGGACTACGCCATCCTGGTTATGCTGGCGCATGGGCGTTAGTACACTATGCTGCACAGCAAACACCAATTCAATTAATTGTAAAACAAGCTTTATATGGGCTACCACTTATTGTTCTCGGACAGCCTAGTATGGGAGCACAGTTGCCTCGTGATAGACGCAATGAAAAGAAAAAGCAAAAGGTCGAACAACAACGTGCCCCTCAAAATGAACCTGAAAAGGCCGAGTCGACTGAAGTAACTGATGAAGAACAACCTAAGAAGAAAAATAGGATTAAGAATTTCTTTGCGGAGTTCTTTGACTAATTCATAAATTAACTAAAAAGGAGCTCAATATGGATTTGCAAATGGACATGAACCAAGAATACGGTGCAACGATTAAGGTCATCGGAGTTGGTGGCGGTGGTGGAAATGCCGTAAACCAAATGGTAACTGATGGTGTAGAAGGTGTGGAGTTTATCGTTGCTAACACTGATGCACAAGCTCTTGATCGTTCTTCAGCAGAAAATAAGATCCAAATTGGATCAAAAGCCACTCGTGGATTAGGTGCGGGTGCACGTCCTGAAGTTGGTGAAGCAGCAGCTAAGGAAAGCGAACAAGAACTAACTGAAGCACTACAAGGTGCTGACATGGTCTTTGTTACCGCTGGAATGGGTGGTGGTACTGGAACTGGTGCTGCTCCTGTCATTGCCAAGATTGCTAAGGATTCTGGCGCGCTAACGATTGGTGTTGTGACACGTCCATTCTCTTTTGAAGGACCAAGACGTGGAAAGTCTGCAGCCGAGGGATTAGCTAAACTAAAAGATAACGTCGATACGTTGATTGTTATTGCCAACAATAATTTGTTACAAATTGTTGATAAAAAGGCACCTATCATGGAAGCCTTCAAGATGGTCGATGACGTCCTACTACAGGGTGTGTCAGGAATTTCAGATTTGATTACCAAGCCGGGTATTATTAATCTTGACTTTGCGGATGTTAAGACTGCAATGGCCGGTCAAGGGACTGCTTTGATGGGAATTGGTTCTGCATCAGGGGAGAATCGTGCTGCCGAGGCAACTCGTAAAGCAATTGCTTCACCTTTGCTAGAAGCAAAAATTGAAGGGGCAACAAATGTGTTGCTTTCCGTTAAGGGTGGTGCTGATATGTCATTGTTCGAGGCTCAAGAAGCTTCTGAAACAATTGCACAAGCATCAGGAACAGACGTTGATATTATCTTTGGTACAACCATTGATATGGAAATGGAAGGTGATTTGGTTGTCACAGTTATCGCAACTGGTATTGATCGTCCACAGACACCGCGACCAGAAATAAACTTAGGATCTAACCAACAAGCTAGTCCATTCCAAGCTGTTTCAGAACAACCAATGCAACAAGCACAACCACAAGCACAACAGCCAGTGGTCAACAATGATCCGTTTGCTGATTGGGGAACACCTTCTGAACAATCTCAAGCACCACAACAACAAAGTGCACCTGTACAGTCAGCTGCACCAGCTCAACAATCAGCACCGTCACAACCAAGCTCATCTGATGAAGAAATTGAGCGCCCAGCTTACTTCAATTGGATGAAGCGTGGTGACAAGTAAGGAGACTGGTCATGGCATTTAAGTTTAAAGATTATATTTTTGGCGTCGATGATAATTATTATTATGAAGATGAAGATTCCGAAAGTAGTCAAGAAGACCAAAAGGCAGCTAATTTTGCGGAGTCAAATAACAATGCGACTCGACCAACCAATGAACGACGTGCAAATGTTATTAAAATGGATGGTTCAAGAGATGATCCAGCTAAAATCGCCTTGTATGAACCACGTACATATGCAGATGCCCAGACAATTGCGACGCAATTACTTGGTGGTGAAGCCGTTATTGTCAACTTGGGATCAATCGATGAAAATACAGGTAAGCGTATTTTAGATTACCTGGGTGGTACAGCATTTGCAGTTGATGGTACAATTGAGCGAGTTGGTGAAAGAATCTTTTTGGCAACCCCGCATAACTTCGAGATTTCGGGAACAATTTCTCAAAATCTCGGACAACAATTTAATTAATAGGTGGTAATATGTTAACAATCCTTGGATTATTAAATTTGCTACTTCGAGCACTAGAATTTATAATCGTTATTTGGGTTTTGATGTCTTGGTTACCTGGGGCACAACAATCATCATTGGGTCAATTACTAGGTCGAATATCAGGGCTAATTTTGAATCCATTACGACGATTTATACCAGTTATTGGCATAATTGATTTAACACCATTGGTTGGATTGATTCTATTGCAAGCAGCTGAAATGGGATTGCAAGCAATTGCTCGAACAATGATATAGAGAAGATTATGGTTGATAATGTAGCACAACATTTCCGCCCTAATGAAGCCACGTTTCTTAATTTAGCGGAAGGCTTGGTTCGTCAGGTATTGGATGAATATCGTCCAGTCTTGACGAATTTTTTAAACCCAAGAGAGATTTATATTCTAAAAACTTTGGTTAATCAGCAAGATGATTTAAAAGTATTTCAATATGGTGGCTATCAAAATGCGGAAAATCAAAGATTATTGATTGCACCAAATTATTATGAGCCAATACAAGATGATTTTGATTTAATGGTTATTCAAATTAAGTATCCTGAAAAATTTGCAACGTTACATCATAGTACAATTTTGGGTACTTTCATGCACAATGGTATTGCACGGCAAAGTATTGGTGATATTATTAAGGGTGAGGCTGAAACGTGGTATTTTGTCGCTACCAAGGCGATAGGGACATTTATTTTAAGGCATCTAGATCATATTGGTAAAGCAAAGGTTCGTTTTGAAGAAGTGATGGCGAATCAAATCGTTGTAGTTGATGATGAATGGACAATTATTAATACGACAGTTAGTTCTTTACGACTAGATAGTATCGTCGCAAATGGGTATAATATTTCTAGGAACCA
This sequence comes from Weissella paramesenteroides ATCC 33313, assembly GCF_000160575.1. Taxonomy (GTDB): domain Bacteria; phylum Bacillota; class Bacilli; order Lactobacillales; family Lactobacillaceae; genus Weissella; species Weissella paramesenteroides. Next base: position 144,142 of record NZ_GG697130.1, on the reverse strand, counting down.
TGCGAAGCAGATGATTGAGCATGACTTAGTGCGTGTTAATTGGACTGATATTAATAAGCCCGATTATGTTCTAGCAGTTAATGATTTAGTCTCTGTACGAAAGTATGGTCGTCTAAAAATTGACGAGCTTAATGGCTTAACTAAAAAAGATAAATGGCGAATAACAATGGCAGTCATTAAAAAATAGATTGGAGAAATCTCATGGCATTGACCCCACAAGAAATTCATGCAAAAGAATTCACAACAAGTCGTAGCAAATGGTATGATAAGTCGGAAGTTTCTGACTTTTTGGATCAAATTGTGACTGACTATGATGCTTTGATGCAAGAAAATCAAACATTGAAGACACAATTAGCAGAAGCTGATGCAAATGCTAAGCAAGTTGAAGAGATGAAACAATCTGTTAATTCATCTATTCTAATTGCACAAGAGGCTGCAGATCGCTTGAAGAAGCAGACAGAAGCCGAGGCAGAAGCAACTTTGCAACAAGCACAAACAGAAGCTCAAAAAATTGTGATGGAAGCAAATGCAAAAGCAAATGCACTACTAACTGATTCACAAACTAAAAATGAAGCACTTGTTGCCGAAAAAGAAGGTTTGGATAAAGAGATGGGCGCCTTCAAATCAAAGATTGAGGGATTGCTTCGTGCACAGTTGGACATGATACAAACTGATGAGTGGGCAGCTTTCCAACAACCAGCTGCATATCAAGAACCATCAGCAACAGCTGGTTCTGAACCAGCTTCAGAGGCAGCTGTTTCAGAGGATAGTGCTGAAACAGTTGTTATTTTCCCAGAATCAAGTGAAGATTCAGAAAATTTCTTGAATAAGGATAAGTAATTAGTTATTATAGATATCGTAAAGTTTCTGACCAAAAAATATAATTTATTCTAACCAGCGACTTAGGAAATGGTGTAAGCCTAAGATAGTGACGAATTATATCTATCAGCAGAGAATCAGTACACATACATGTTGAAGAGGCAATTTACAAGTGTAAATTGTGAATTCGGGTGGTACCACGGTTAAAACGTCCCGCGTTAGTCAGAAATGACTGATGCGGGTTTTTTGTTACCAACTCATTGTTGGTAATCAGCAAGGGTTGAGGAAAGGAAATGCTTATGAAAATCAAGCAAACATTAAATCTTGGTAAAACCAAGTTTCCAATGCGTGGTAACTTACCACAAACAGAGTTACAACGCGAAAATATTTGGTTTGAAAATAAAGTCTATGAGCGCCGTCAAAAATTAAATGCTGGTAAGCCATCGTTTATGCTACATGATGGTCCTCCATATGCAAATGGAAATATTCATATTGGTCATGCAATGAATAAAATTTCAAAGGATATTATTGTTCGTTACAAGTCTATGAATGGCTATTATGCACCATACGTACCAGGATGGGATACGCATGGACTACCAATTGAACAACAGTTAACAAAAGCTGGTAAAGATCGTAAAAAGGTTGGACCTGTTATTTGGCGTAAGATGGCTGATGAATTTGCGCATAAGCAAGTTAAAAAGCAGATGGCTGATTTTAAGCGTTTAGGAGTTTCAGCTGACTGGGATCATCCATACTTAACCCTACAACCATCATTTGAGGCGGCACAGCTTCGGGTCTTTGGTAGTATGGCAAAGCGCGATTTGATTTTCCGTGGTAAGAAGCCAGTCTTCTGGTCATGGTCGTCAGAATCTGCTTTAGCAATGGCTGAAATTGAATACCATGATGTTACTTCGGAGTCAGCATTTATCTCTGAAAAAATCAAAGATGGTAAAGGGGTATTAGATCAAGACACTTATTTAGTGGCTTGGACGACCACACCATGGACTGTACCTGCTTCACAAGCATTAGCAGTTCACCCTGATTTTAAATATGTGCAAGTTCAACCTCAGAACACAACTAAAAAGTATCTAGTTGCTGAGTCATTACTATCATCTTTGTCAGAAAAATTTGGTTGGGAAGAGCCAACCATCTTGGCAACTTTTGAAGGTAAAGATCTTGAATATATGGTGACAGAACATCCATATATGGATCGTGACATTTTAGTTGTTTTGGCAGACTATGTGACTGATGATACCGGAACTGGTCTTGTTCACACAGCACCTGGTTTTGGTGAAGATGACTTTATGACGGGTAAGCGTTATGGTATCACACCGATTATGAATGTTGATGATCGCGGGTATTTAACTGCTGAAGCTGGTGAAGATTTTGATGGTGTCTTCTATGAAGATGCAAATGAATTGTCATTACAGAAGTTAAGAGACGTTGATGCACTTGTTAAATCAGAACCAATTACGCACAGTTACCCATTTGATTGGCGTACAAAGAAACCAGTTATTTTCCGTGCTGTACCACAATGGTTTGCATCAATTAATAGTTTCCGTCAAGAAATTTTGGATGCGTTGGATGATGTGACATTCAAGCCAGAATGGGGTAAGAAACGACTATACAACATGATTCGGGATCGTGGCGATTGGGTTATTTCTCGTCAACGTGTCTGGGGTGTACCACTACCAATTTTTTACGCAGAAGATGGTACTGCGATTATAGATCCAGATATCATTGACCATGTGGCAGATTTGGTTGCTGAACATGGGTCAACTGTGTGGTTTGAACGTGAAGCAAAAGATTTGTTGCCGGAAGGCTATACGAACGAGCATTCACCAAATGGCGAATTTACCAAAGAAACAGATATCATGGATGTTTGGTTTGATTCAGGTAGTTCTCATCAAGGTGTGATGGCAACTAGACCAGAATTAGAATTCCCTGAAACATTGGTTCTGGAAGGTTCTGATCAATATCGAGGCTGGTTCAATTCTTCATTGATTACATCAGTGGCGGTTACTGGTAAGGCACCTTACAAGGAAGTCGTTTCACAAGGCTTTACTTTAGATGGTAATGGTGAGAAGATGTCGAAATCAATTGGCAATACCATTGAACCGAATGAAGTTATCAAGCAAATGGGTGCTGAAATCATTCGTTTGTGGGTATCAACTGTGGATACATCAGCTGATGTACGTGTTTCGATGGATATCTTATCTCAAACTTCAGAAATCTATCGTAAGATTAGAAACACGATGCGTTTCTTATTAGCAAATACAGCAGACTTTAATCCAAATGAAGATACTGTGGCGTATGAAGATTTAACAGAAGTAGATAAGTATTTTTATGCACGATTTAATCAATTGATTAGTGAGCTTAAAGCAGCATATGATGCTTATGACTTCCAATCAGTTCATAAACTACTCATTAACTTCATTAATGTTGATTTGTCAGCCTTTTATTTGGACTTTGCGAAGGACATTTTGTATGTTGAAGCACCTAATGGTCATCTTCGTCGCTCTCTACAAACGGTTTTGTATAAGATTGTTGTTGGATTAGATAAATTGATGTTACCAATTTTGCCACATACAGCAGAAGAAATTTTTGAATATTTGCCTTATGAGACTGAAGACTTTGCATACTTAACAAATATGCCAGAAGTCGAAGATTTGGGTGATAATACTGAATTATTTGCAAATTGGTCTTCATTTATGAAATTACGTGATGCAGCGAATAAGGCTCTAGAAGAAGCCCGTAATGCTAAACTAATTGGTAAGCCAGCTGAAGCTGCCTTAACTTTGTACTTAACCAAGGAACAAGCACAAATGGTTGATGCATTAGGACAAGATATTCGCGTGTTATTGCTTGTGTCTCAGTTACACTTAGCAGATGTGACAGATGCATCAGCAGATGTTGAAAATTATGATGGTTACAAGATTGAAGTCGCACATGCGGTTGGTGAGGTTTCACCACGAGACAGAATGTACCATACTGATTTGGGATCAGATAAGGATTTCCCAATGTTGTCAGCACATGAAGCAGAAATTGTCCGTGAAAACTTCCCAGAAGCATTGACAGACGGTTTAGAATAATAATTAATCAGATGAACGGCTAGAACTTTGTTTCTAGTCGTTTTTTTGATTATAATGAATAGTAACTACTTAAAATGGATTGGAGAATCACTGCATGACGAAATTATATTTTATACGCCACGGAAAAACTGTTTGGAATGCTGAAGGGCGTTTTCAAGGGTCCGGCGGCGATTCACCATTGTTACCTGAATCAATTGATCAGATTGCTGATTTGGGTAACTACCTAAGTGATGTGACATTTGCCCATGCTTTTACAAGTCCAATCAAGCGTGCTATGGATACGGCAGAGCAAACGCTCGCTTATATAAATAACCAACCAGAATTAACCGTTTTGAATGGATTAAAAGAGTTTTCATTTGGGGTGTGGGAAGGATTAACGTTTAAAGAGGTCAAGCAAGACTGGCTTACGATGTACGATGCTTCACGACATCATCCAGAAAGGTTTGATGCTAGCCAGGTTCCAGGTGCAGAAACATTCGAAGCGGTTCAACAACGCTTTAGAAGAGCAGTCTTTGATGCTGTAAATGCTTATGGTGGAAAAGATGTGAACTTAATCTTCTTTAGTCATGGTGCAGCCCTTACTGCAGGAATGGGTGGTTTGTTAAATATTCCATTAGCTAATTTGAGAGATCGTGGTGGTCTGGGTAATACAAGTACGTCGATTCTTGAAACAAATGATGGCATTAAATTTAAGGAATTAATTCGAAATGATACAAGCTATTTGAATGTACCCGCTAATGCATCAAATACAATTTAAAAAATTAGGTAGGAAAAATAAATGGCTAAATTAGATGAAGATGTTCAAAAAGATATAAAACAACTAGTTAAAGATATTTCTGAACATCCGGATCATTGGCAAGCGTATGTTGACTTAGTAAATGTTTTAACAGTCATTAATAGTTTGGTTGAGGCAGAAGACTTGGCGTTAAAAAGTCTATCTATTTTTAAGAATAATGAAGCAGCACAGCAGGAGTTACTCTATGCAACGGGTAATGTCTATTACACTGCAGCGGATTATTCGCGCGCAACAAGTTTTTTTAATAAGATTACAGATGCAAAATTAAAGCATGATGCAACAATGATGCAGGCGCAAAGTTTTTATGCACAAAATAAATTTAAGCAGGGGTTAGCGTTTGCGTTAACGGCTGTACAACAAGATAATGCCGATTTAAATGCACAGATTTTGTTAGGAAATATTTGGTTGAGTTTGGGCGATAGTAAAGCAGCAAGGGATGCTTTTGATAGCGCACTAATCATAAATAGTGATGATTATTCGGCAAATTTGGGTCGTGGGGTTGTTGCCATGGCTTTAAATGAACAGGACAATCAGTGGTTGCAAATTGCTAAAAAGATAGATCCAAAACAATATCAAGCAGATGCTAGTCGATTAGATGATTTAATTCAGGTCATGTTGGGGAGCACAAACAATGAGCGAAACACAGACTGATATTTTTGAAGATGGAACTGACACAGAACCAACAGTTGTCGGTCAAATTGCGACCATTGTTTTCTCGGCGCAAAATTCTTTTTATAAAGTTCTGCGGATTACGATATTAGAAAAAAATTTTGATTTTGATGATGACGAAATGACGGTCACTGGTAATTTTGGCGACATTCAAATAGGTGCCAGCTATGAATTTAAAGGACAACTGAAAAAACATGCTCGTTATGGCATTCAGTTTGTAGCCATGAATTATCATCGGCAGGCTACCAGCTCGGTATCAGGATTAGTCGCTTATTTTTCAAGTGAAAAATTTCCAGGTGTTGGGAAAGCAACGGCAACGAAAATTGTGGACACTTTGGGAACAGATGCGATTGATTTAATTTTAGATAATAGTAAAGTTTTATCTAATATCGGTCTTTCAGAGAAAGTTCAGACAGTCATTGTTGACCAACTAGCAAAATCTGACGGTATGGAACGAGCAATCATTGCATTGAATGATTTTGGCTTTGGCTCTAATTTAGCCACAACAATTTATCAAAAATATCAACAAGAAACATTAACAATATTGAAAAACAACCCGTACCAATTAGTAATTGATATCGATGGTGTTTCATTTAAAAGAATTGACCAGTTTGCATTACAACAAGGTATTGATGCTTTGGATGATCGCCGTGTAAGCGCAGGTGTTATTGCTGCGATTAATTTGAAGACATTTGAATCCGGGGATACATATATGGTGTTACCGGATTTATTAGCGACGACAAAGCACCTTCTTGAGCATGCCCAACGCATAGAAGTTGATGAAAGTTTAATTAAACAGGCACTACTAACACTGACTCAAGAGGGTGTTGTAGTTGCAGATGGTAGTTATTTATATATAAGAGAGATTTTTGAATCTGAAAATCAAATTGCTAAAGAACTTATTGATTTAACTGAGAGAAAACAACAAACCTATTCAAGAAAAGACGTTGTTAAGTATTTGGATGAAGTTGAATCTGCTAATGATTTTAAATATGATGCAACGCAACGTGAAGCAATTATCGCAGCTTTAACAAACCAGTTATTTATCTTGACTGGTGGTCCAGGAACTGGAAAAACAACTATTATTAGTGGTGTTGTTGCAACTCTGAAAAAGTTATTAAGACAAGATGGCATAAAGTCTGATGAGATTGACCAAGGCGTTCATTTAGTAGCGCCAACCGGACGTGCAGCAAAACGATTACAAGAGTCAACTGGCATGGCGGCCAGTACAATTCATCATTTATTAGGTATAACAGGGCGTGAAGCAAACCTAGATGATGTTGATATTGAAGAATTAACCGGGCAACTATTAGTTGTTGATGAAATGTCGATGGTTGATACGCAATTATTTGCGACCTTATTATCCGCTGTTCGTGCAGATATGCAAGTAATCTTGGTTGGTGATAAGGATCAATTGCCATCTGTTGGACCAGGACGTGTATTTTATGATTTATTAGCAAGTGGTATTTTGAATTATCGAGAACTTGAGACAATTCATCGCCAGGGTAAAGGCTCAACAATCATTTCCTTAGCAAATGATGTTAAAAACGGACGATTACCTGATGATTTTACTGATCAGAAAATTGATCGCTCATTTTTTTCAGCTGAATTAAGACAGGTGCCAAATTTAGTCGAAAAAATTGCGACGAGTTGGCAAAAGAAAGGAAATTCGGTTGCTGATATGCAAATATTAGCACCAATGTATCGAACACAGGCTGGCGTTAATCATTTGAACGAAATTGCTCAAAACATATTTAATCCAATAACGAATAAAAAGAAAACGATTTTAGTAAAAAATGGTGATTTCACTTTTACATTTCGTGTTGGCGATAAAGTAATGCAAACAACGAATGATCCAGAAAATAATGTTTTTAATGGAGATATTGGGTATATTTCCACAATTCTATTAGCTAAGGATAAAGCGAATACAGACAAAAAAGATGTTATAACAGTTTCATTTGACACAGGTGAGGTTATTTATACCCGTGAAAATTGGCAACAGTTGACATTGGCCTATGCTACCACCATCCATAAATCGCAAGGAACTGAATATAAATTAGTTATTATGCCTTTGGTCAACGCCTTTTCAAGAATGCTACAAAGAAATCTTCTTTACACAGGCTTAACAAGAGCTAGTGAATCGTTGGTCTTACTTGGACAGGAAAGTGCATACCAACAAGCAGTGCTAACGACCGGTGTCAATCGCCAAACCACACTACAAGCGCGTATTATGCAGTATGCTAATCAACAGGTAGGTTCGCGAGAGAATCAGCAATTAGTTGATGAATCAAAAAATGAAGCAGATTCATTGGCAAGTCAACCATTATCCCATGATGATACAGATTTACCAACAGCAACTGCTGCAAAAGATAACTATATTTTGACTGTTGATTTGATAAATAGTAATAAAATTAGTCCAAATATTGGACTAGATGGTTTGACACCGGCAGATTTTATGTCAGTGTAAGCGACATAAACTAGTCAGAGCGCTAATTATATGGTAAAATAAGACGATAAATTTTCGAAAGAAAAGGGGTTTCTGAAAATGTCAGGACATAGTAAATGGCATAACATCCAAGGACGTAAGAACGCCCAAGATGCGAAGCGTGGTAAGATTTTCCAAAAGTTAGCTCGTGATTTGTATACGGCAGCAAAAGCTGGTGGTGTTGATCCAGATTCAAACTCAAGTTTGCGTCTCGTTATCGACAAGGCAAAGGCTGCTAACATGCCTAAGGATAATATCCAACGAGCACTTGATAAGGCTTCCGGAGCAAACGGGGCTAATTATCAAGAGTTAACTTATGAAGGTTATGGTCCAGCAGGTATTGCAGTTTTGGTTGAAGCCTTGACTGACAACACAAACCGTACAGCTTCTTCTGTACGTTCATCATTCAAGCACTTTGGTGGTGAGCTTGGAACTTCAGGATCAGTTTCATTCCAATTCGACCGTAAGGGTTACCTTGAAATCGAACGTGATGAAGATACTGAAATTGATGAAGATCAATTATTTGAAGATATGTTAGATGCTGGGGCAGAAGATATGAAGACTTTTGATGATCAATTTGAAATTTACACTGATCCTAAGTCTTTCCCTGAAGTTCGTGATGCTTTGGCAGCCAAGGGTTACCAATTTAGTATTGACGAAGTGACAATGGTTGCGCAAAATCCAATGGCTGTACCAGAGGATAAGCAAGAATCATTGGATAATTTGGTTGCTGAGTTGGAAGAAAATGACGACGTGCAAGCAGTATTTACAACAGCTGAATAGTTACTATTTTGCTTTTTAAAAGAACTTGTTTACTGAACAAGTTCTTTTTTTATTGAAAATATTATTGACTAATAATTGAATTAGGAATAATGTTAAAATATTATTTATTTAAATAGAAGTCGTTAACGTGTTCTGCCACAGACTTAAACATTAATTATGTTATTTAGTTGTACCATAAGGGTGCTAGCAATATATTAGTTGATCTTTAATCATGTTGGCAGAGTATGCTAACATGATTTTTTTAGGGAGAAGAACTTATTATGTTGGAGCGTTTCTTTAAGCTATCGGAAAACCATACAACCGTACGGACTGAGGTCATTGCAGGTATTACGACCTTTGTGGCGATGGCTTATATTATCTTTTTAAATCCTGCAGTGCTTTCGTTGACAGGTATGCCTAGTCAAGGTGTTTTTTTGGCAACTATTTTAACAGCTGTTACAGGTACCTTGATTACAGGTTTGTTCGCTAATTTGCCATATGCACTTGCCCCTTCGATTGGTATGCAAGCCATGTTTACATACACGATTGTTTTTGGTTTAGGTTATACTTGGCAACAAGCCCTGGGGATGGTATTTTTAGTTGGTTTGGTAGATGTCATTATCACATTAACAAAAGTTCGATCATTGATTGTTAAATCAATTCCAGCACAACTAAAACACGCTATTGCAGCAGGTATTGGGTTGTTTATTGCTTATATTGGTTTAAAGAATGCTGGATTTATTAATTATTTAGTTAATTCAGAAAATATTATTTCCTTAAATAATTCACCATTTCATGGTGGTGGAGCGAAAGCTATTGAAACGTTAACCGGTAATGGTGGTACGACACCTGAGATAACAACATTCACAGATCCATCAGTATTATTAGCGCTGATTGGGTTAGTACTCTTGGTATTATTGGTTGTCGCTAATGTTCCCGGAGCATTTTTGATTTCTGTTTTTGTAACAACGATTATTGGTATTCCAATGGGTGTGACAAATACTCATGTTAATGGATTATCATCATTTTCGACAACATTCCATGATTTTGGTTCTATTTTTGGTCAAGCTTTAGGTTCTAATGGCTTGTGGTCAATGTTTAACTCACCCAAAAATATTTTGATTGTCATTTTGACAGTGTTCTCAATGGGACTTTCAGGTTTGTTTGATGCCATTGGAACCTTTATTGGAACAGGTATTTCTAGTGGTATTTTCTCAAAGGCAGACCAAAAGGAATTCTATGAAAATAAGGGCTTTAAGTCAAAAATGGATCGTGGCTTGGTTGCTGATACTTTTGCAACGATGTTTGCTGGAATTTTTGGAACTTCAAATACGACAACTTTTATTGAAGCTTCAACAGGTATTAAAGCAGGTGGTCGTACCGGATTAACGGCTGTTGTTGTAGCAATTGGATTCTTGTTGTCGATTATTGCTGCACCACTAGTTAATGTTATTCCAAGTGCTGCAACAGCTCCTATCCTAGTTGTTGTTGGTATCATGATGATGAATGAATTTAAAGCAATTGATTGGGATGACATGGAAGTAGCAGTACCAGCATTCTTTACTTCCGCGTTCATGGCCTTCTCATATTCAATTTCATATGGAATTGCAGCCGGCTTTATCTTCTATGTGTTAATTAAAACTGTGAAGCGTAAGTTCAGCGAAATCAGTGTTATTTTGTGGATAGTTTCATTGTTGTTTGTTTTGAATTTTATTGTTATTGCAGTTAGTTAGTGTTTTATAGAATATTTGGCATCCAGTAACGTGTTAAACGTTACTGGATTTTTTTGATTAAAAAATAGACTTTTTAGGATGGGTGACGTCTTTGTAAAGGTTAGGAGGTGAGAAATAGCATGAAAATACAGAAAATGTTTTACGATATCATTGATTTGGCATCAAAACAGCATGCAAGTGACGTGTATATTTGGCCATGTTCTGATGGCTTTCAAATGATTTACTATTCGACTAATGGTTTGGAAAAAGTAAGGCATTTTGAAGCTGAAATTGGGGAAGCACTTATCCGTCATATAAAATTTTCAGCACATATGGACATTAGTGAGGCTCGTCGCCCACAGCTTGGACGGTGGCAATATTTTTTAGATTCACAATCCCTTCATTTACGAATTTCAAGTGTAGCAGATTTTTTAAATCGAGAATCAATAGTAATCCGCCTTATCTATGATATGCAAGATAACTATTTAGATTGGCGACCTGTTCATAAATTGAATGAACTGGCGCAACTAATAAAATTGAAGCAAGGTTTGATTCTGCTTGCTGGTCAGATGGGTTCTGGTAAAACAACCACACTCTATCATGTCGCAGCAAATCATTTAAATGATCAAATGGTACTTACTATTGAGGATCCTGTTGAATTAGTCGTACCACAATTTTTACAGTTACAGGTAAATAATGCTGCTCAAATGAGTTATGATCGACTGCTTAAGTTGGCATTACGGCATCATCCTGATGTTATGATTATTGGCGAAATTCGTGATGCAGAAACAGCGCACGTTGTTGTTCAAGCAGCGTTGAGTGGTCACTTAATTTTAAGTACAGTTCATGCAATGTCTATTACGGGGATTTGGTATCGGTTACGGGCTTTTGGCATTCCAGTAGATTTATTAAATCAGGTGATTGTTGGTTTGGGTTATCAAGAAATGATGCAGCATGAAAATCATTCATATGTGCATTTAAATTTAAATAGTGGAATAAGTTTGAAAAAATTATTGGTGGATTTAAAAATGCAGAAACAAACACAGTGGCCACGTAAGTTACAAGTTGAATTTTTTGAAAATTTATGTCATTTATCTAAAGTTGGTTTTGATTTAGAAAGTTCATTAATGACATTACAAATTTTACTTAAACTACCTCTAAAGGACGTGGAAAATATCATTTTTGGCCTAACCGCAGGACTTACCTTGGCTGAAGTGATGTCTCCATTTATCAGAACCGAGATTGTGCAACAACTTGATTTTGCAATTATACATGGACAATTAACACCATTGTTACAAGAATTAGGTGCCAGAGAACGAGGAAAATTAGTACAGTTCAGAAAATTACGTCAAATATTGTTATATCCGTTAATTTTGATGATACTTTTAGTGGTGTTAATAATTGGCTATTTAACTGTTTTATTGCCAGAGCTTGGGCAATCAGGCGCAGACTTAGCAATATTGAAAACAAATTTGAAGCCTTCATGGCTAATTATAGGAACTTTAGTGCCTATGCTGGGTCTTTCACTTAGTATCTGGTGGTTTGCAAAGCTATGTTGGGAAACACGGATAAAAATCATCATGAAGTGTCCAATTATTGGTACATTATTAACCCTTAGCGTAGAGTACTATATTTGCTTGCAATTAGGATTGTTACTATCAAGCGGTGTTGAATTAGCTACGATTGTCGCAAAGGTGCGTAAAAAAACAACAAATGGACTAATCTCATACATTGGGGACAAGGCTTGGCACGCATTAAGTAATGGTGAAAATATTCGTGATTTCATTTTATCGGTAGCTTTTTTGCCTAAAGAGTGTGCCTTATTGTTTAATCTGGGTCACACGCAACAACAAATTGGTGAAAACTTTCAAATTTTGGCGAATCGTAAATTTGAGTTGCTAGATGAACGAATAAAAAAATATTTAACCTTAATTCAACCAATATGTTTTGCCATTATTGGAGTTGTCGTAATTGGCTTATACTATTTAACGCTTGTACCAATGTACAAAAATATGGGAGGCATTGTGCAATGAAAAACCGTCAGGTATCACGTCGTAAAGGATTTACATTAATTGAAGTTGTAACGACCCTGTTTATTATTGGATTATTAGTTGCATTGATTTATCCTAATGTTGCACATATCCGTAAAACAGCTGAAGACAGGCAACGTGCAGCGTTAATGCAGACTCTTCAAAGTCAGGTAAATATGTTCCATATTGCACAAGACGTTCCTGATACACAAACGATTACAATATCTAATCTAATGAACGCAGGGTATTTGACCACTTCTCAGGTACAGCAAATGGGTAAGGCGCATTTTGAAATTAAGGGTGATAAGGTAATTCAAGGAAAGTAAGATGAACCGAAAAGGAGTCACGTTGTTCGAAACAATGGTTGTCTTATCGGTTTGTCTGGTACTTTCAATACCGGTAATCTTACCAAAGGATGACAATAACCAAGACTGGCAAAATGTGAAACAAGAATTTGCGCAAAAATATATTAAAGAGCAACAAAAAGTGGTACTAGGGAAAGAACTGGATTTTAATATTTACGGTTACAAAAATACGATTATCATTGGTAGTGAGAAAATTAAATTACCAAGAGGGTGGTTTGCCGGTAATTATGTACACATTAATTGGCGATCAACTACGGTAACTGCTGATACGATTTCTTTTGTCAATCGCAATACTAATAAACATATTTTATTAATTTTTCAACTAGGAGGAGGCACGTATCGTTTCACAACGTAGGGGATTTATTCTGTTGGAGGCAATGATTAGTTTTGTAGTTGTTTTGGGAACCATATCGATTGTTTGTCAATCAGTCGAGACAATCACTCGTCAAAACCAGGTTGACGACCGTGCCATCAATAGTATTAAAGAAAAATATTATCAGGAACGAAGAAAATGGTTAACAGGAACGGATTTACATTAATTGAGTGTATTATCGCTTTTACGATGTTGAGTGGTCTGTTTCTTATCTTTTCTATATCATCACAGGGACTAAATATTATTAAACAGCACCACAATTATGAAATACAAAAGTTTCAGGTCACTCGTTTAGTTGATCGTTTAGAGAATGATGCTTTAAATTATAAAATTATTGACGCAAATGATCGTGTTCTGACCATTAAAAACGTGAAAACTAACAAAACTTATCAATTTGGACTATGGGGGAAATGTCTTTGTTTGTATCGAAATGATGGAAAATTCTTATCCTATATGCTAGGGGTGAAGAGAGTGGCTTTTAAAGAATTAACACCATATTTATACGTTATAACATTAGAATTTGACAATGGATCAATTTTTAAGGAAGAAATATATATTAATGGTCAAAAAGCGTAAAGCAATAATTTTAGTTCAAACAGTAACCTTAAGTTTCTGCTTGTTGGCAGGATTGACCATGTGGTTACAAAGGCAAGTAGAACAACAAAATTTACGAAAGCAAGAATATCAATATTGGCTTGGCCGCTATCAGGCTGTGCAATATATACGTAGCTGTAAAGAAATTAAAGCAGATAAACGCCTCTTTGTTCTACCTCGTGTTGTGGTTATTACGAAGGATTACTATATTGTTAAAGTCACCGAACTGCAATCTGTCAGGGTACCACGAAAAAAATAATAAATGATATATATCTTGTCAGCTACTCAGAAACTAGCTACACTAGTCTCTAGTATGAAAGATGAGGTAATGACATGTACGAAAAAATTGAAGTCAGTGTTAAGAATCTACAATCGGCACAGCAGAAATTAGTAGCCTTTCTTGATATTGCATCAATCGAAGCTTTAATAATTTTATTTGAAATTATGTTAGGACAAACTGATAATGATTGGGAATCATTATCACATAAACAACAACAAGATTTAAAAAAAGATGTCCAGGCAGCAAAATTTTCGGATTTACAATTAGTAGATCGCCGTCAAGTTTTACAATTTTTATTAGTCAGTACGATTCATCAAGATGGCTTGCAGGCAAACTATCAAGTTACACCAGATGCAATTGGCATGTGGATTGCGTTCATTGCTGAGAAATTTACAGAGGGGAAAACTGACGTTCACCTTAAGGAAATTGCAGTTGGAACAGGTAATTTATTAGCAACAATAAGCCAAGCATTACAATCTGCAGGGAAAAAAGTCCACATTCAAGGATTTGAGAATGATGACACGATGTTGACTGTTGCGAGTGGTGTTGCAGCATTATTGAATGAATCATGGCAGTTAACCTTGACTGATGGTGTTACAACGCCAATGACTGGTGATGCTGATATTATTATTGGTGACTTGCCAATTGGCTATTATCCAAAAGAGGTGCCAAAATCTTTCGTGACACGTATTGAAGAAGGGTTAACTTTTGTACATCATCTACTAATTGAACAAAGTGTTGCTGCATTAAAGCCAGGTGGATTAGCAATTTTAACTGTTCCATCGAATTTATTTGAAAGTGACCAGAGCAAAAAATTGTTAAGTTATTTACAAACAGATGAGGTCTATTTTCAGTCATTGATTCAGTTACCTAGTAACTTATTTAAAGATTCTAAATTAAGAAAAGTAATCCTTATATTACAGCGTTCTGGTGCTGATGCCGTACAAGCAAAACCAGTGATGTTGGCAAGAACTCCTGAATTATCGAATGAAGTTGAAAACAAGAAGTTTGTGACAGAATTGACAGCTTGGATGACAGCAAACCACTTGTATAATTAGTTATGGTAGCACGACATTAATGGCTTTATGTACACGAATTGCATTTTTTTGTGATATACTATTTTGAGTTAATAATGAATTCCATATGGAAAGAGGAGATAAGTATATATGGCTAAGACAATGGCGATTAATGCTGGATCATCATCACTAAAATTTCAATTATTTGAAATGCCAGCAGAAACAGTGATTGCAAAGGGACAAGTAGAACGTATCGGTATGAGCGATGCAATTTTTACTTTGAAATTTAATGGGGAGAAAACTGAGCTTGTGCAAGATATTGCAGATCATGAAGCTGCAATAAATTTGTTGCTTGAGCAATTAAAAGCACACGAAGTTATCAAAGATCTTACAGAAATTACTGGTGTTGGTCACCGTATTGTTGCTGGTGGGGAGTGGTTCAATAAGTCAGTTATTGTTGATGATGAAGCCCTTAACAAAATTGAACGTTTAGCAGACTATGCACCATTGCACAATACTTCTGAAGCATTGGGAATTCGCGTGTTCCAAAAGTTGTTGCCAAACGCCTTGTCAGTTGCTGTATTTGATACGGCATTCCACCAAACAATGCCTAAGAAGAATTACTTGTATGCCTTGCCATATGAATACTACACAAAGTATGGGGCACGTAAGTATGGTGCTCACGGAACTTCACATATGTACGTTGCACAACGTACAGCAGATTTACTTGGTAAGAAACTAGAAGATTTGAAGTTGATTACGTTACACTTAGGTGCTGGTGCATCGGTTACGGCTATTAAGGATGGTAAATCATACGATACATCAATGGGATTCTCACCATTGGCTGGTGTGATGATGGCTACTCGTACTGGGGATGTTGATCCTTCTCTTGTATACTATATTCAAAATCGTGAAGGTCTATCAAATGATGAGATGCTAGATGTTTTGAATAAGAAGTCTGGATTATTAGGAGTATCAACAATTTCTTCTGATATGCGTGACTTGGAGTCTGTTGCAGATACTAATGATCATGCAGCACTTGCATTGGAAATGTTTATTGATCGTGTTGTTCGTTACATTGGTCAGTATTACGTTGAGCTTGGTGGAGTAGATGCATTAACATTTACTGCCGGTATTGGTGAAAATGCTGCAAATGTTCGTGAAGAAATCATTAACCGTTTGGCATTCATGGGCATTAAAATTGACGCAGAAAAGAATGAATTACGTGATGATGAAGTTATTTTGTCAACAGACGATTCAACTGCAGCAGTTTTGAAGGTTGCTACTAACGAAGAACTTATGATTGCTCGTGACATACAAGCATTGCAAGCCCAAAATAAGTAATTTCAATAATAAATATTCTAAAGCTAGAACTTTTGTGGTTCTGGCTTTTTATTTGTTGAATGATAAAACCATAATTAGGTTGATTGCATTAATTCTGGTAAAATGAATTAAGTAACGAGTTATTTTGACTAAAAATAAGAAAGGAGACAGTTTATGTATGCACAAGTAATCGTTGATGTACCGACAATGCAAACGAATCAACCCTATACCTATCATATTCCTAGTCTCTTTTCTGAAGCACTTATTCGGGGTATGCGCGTTGTGGTTCCTTTCGGTAAAGGTAACCGATTGGTTCAGGGGTTTGTAACAGATATTAGTGACACAACAGATCAACCTGACAAACTGAAAGATATTTCGCAGATTGTTGAATTAGAGCCAGTTTTGAATGATGAACTTTTACAACTAGCAACATGGGTAGCGGATTATAATTTTGCTTTTCGAATTAGTGTTTTTCAAACAATGTTACCCAACGTCATGCGTGCAAGGTACAGTAAGGTCTTACGGCTTATTGAACCAAATGAACTCAATCATTTGCCACAAATACAAGCGCTATTTGCTGATCGTGATGAAGTGCCCTTTGATGTTGATAATGTTGATATGACATTAGTCCCCACACTTCTAAAATTACAAAAAAAACGCATAATTGAAATTGGATATGTTGTTAATAATCGGGCAAAAGTCAAAAAAATTAATGCATTTAAGCCTATTAAATCAGTTGATTTTTATCAAGAACAAAGACAACAACTGCGACCATCTGCGGTAAAGCAAGCGCGATTGCTTTCATATTTGATGCAATCACCGCAAACATTTGTTCCGGTGAAAGAGGTTATTAAATCGTATCAATTAGATTATGCAGTATTAAAGCAAGCAGAGGGTAAAGGTTGGATTGTTCAAAAACCATTAGAGTCTTATCGAATTCCCAAACTCAGTACACCTGTGAAAAATAGCCAACCGTTAACTTTGAATGCAGAGCAGCAAGAAGCTTATATAGCAATTGCAAACAATATTTCAGAAAATGATACAAAGACATTTTTATTAGAAGGTGTAACAGGATCTGGAAAAACGGAAATATACCTACAAGCCATTGCAAAGGCACTTTCTGAAGGACAAACGGCTTTAATGTTAGTTCCTGAAATTACATTGACACCACAAATGGTTCGACGTGTAAAGAGTCGTTTTGGTGATGATGTTGCTGTTATGCATTCAGGATTGTCAGATGGTGAACGATATGATGAATGGCGACGTATTCAACGGTCAGAGGTGCACGTTGTTGTTGGTGCCAGATCGGCTGTATTTGCACCATTGAAAAACATCGGGCTAATCATAATTGATGAAGAACATGAATCCTCATATAAACAGGATGAGAATCCACGATATCATGCACGAGATGTTGCACAGTGGCGTGCCAATTTTCATCATGCTACCCTTGTATTGGGTTCGGCAACGCCTTCATTAGAAAGCCGAGCGCGTGCACAAAAGAATGTCTATCATTTATTGACATTAGAACATCGTGCAACGAATGGTATGTTACCAGAAACGCAAGTTGTTGATATGAGAGAAGCCATCAAGCATGGTGGTGATGATATTTTTTCTCCTCAATTGATTGAAGCTATTCAAAATCGTCTTACTAAGCAAGAACAAATTGTTTTAATGTTAAACCGTCGTGGATATGCGAATTTTTTGGTATGTCGTGAATGTGGTTTTACACCACGCTGTATTAATTGTGATGTTGCCCTAACAGTTCATAAAGATATTTCACGCCTAGTTTGTCATTATTGTGGTTATAGCGAGACTATACCAACAAAATGCAAAAATTGTGGTTCTACCAGAATTAGACAATTTGGTTCTGGTACGCAAAAAGTTGCAGAACAACTAAGTGAACAAATTCCCCAGGCACGGGTGATACGTATGGATGTTGATACCACCCGTAGAAAGGGATCAACTGATCAATTATTAACGGCTTTTGGTAATCATGAAGCTGATATCTTGTTAGGAACACAAATGATTGCCAAGGGATTGGATTTTGCAAATGTTACTTTGGTTGGTGTATTAAATGCTGATACAACATTATCATTACCAGACTTCAGAGCATCTGAACGAACTTTTCAATTATTAACGCAAGTTTCTGGACGCGCGGGTCGAGGTGATAAACCTGGGAAGGTCATTATGCAGACTTTCAATCCTGATCATTACGCAATTCAGCTAGCTAGACAACAAGATTATGAAGCATTTTATCACCAAGAAATGGCATTGAGACACGCTTGGAAATATACACCGTATTATTTTACGATTCAGATTAAATTCGCACATGAGAAAATTGATGAATCGGCAAAAGCCGCATATGAAATTGCTAACTGGCTGAAGAATATCATTGATAATGAAACCATCATGTTAGGACCAGCAACAGGGACTATTCCACGTATTAAAAATAAATATTACTATCGGTTAGTTATTAAGTATCGGCATGACGAAAAATTAATACAGGCGCTTGGCAGCTTAATAAAAAAAGGTCAGCAATTACAAAAACAAGGAATTACAATAATTATTGATCGTGAACCAATTAATTTCATGTAGTCTTACAGACAACATCACTAATGAAGCGATGTTATCATACATATGATAAAGGAGTAAAAAAAGCAATGACAAGTATTGTTTTCATGGGTACACCAGATTTTTCAGCCCCAATTTTACAAAGTTTGATTGATAATCCAGCTTACGATGTTGTGGCTGTTTTGACACAGCCAGATCGTCCGGTTGGACGTAAGCATACACTTAAACCAACACCGGTTAAAGAAGTTGCAGTTAAGGCAAATATCCCAGTATTACAACCAAATAAGTTGTCAGGATCTGATGAAATGAAGCAAATTATTTCATTGGCACCAGATTTCATTATTACAGCCGCTTATGGCCAATTTTTACCAACTAAATTATTAGCTGCAGCTAAAATGGGTGCGATTAATGTCCATGCATCATTATTACCTAAATATCGTGGTGGGGCACCCATTCATTATGCTGTTTTAAACGGTGATGAAAAAACAGGCGTCACAATTATGTACATGGTTAAAGAAATGGATGCTGGGGATATAATTGCCCAGAAAGAATTACCAATTTTATCTGAGGACAATACGGGGACATTATTTGACAAGTTGAGTCTATTGGGTCGTGACCTATTATTATCAACGTTACCCAAATTAATCTCTGGTGATATTACACCAATTCCACAGAACATCGATCAAGTAAGTTTTTCACCAAATATTCAACCTAACGAAGAAGTACTTGATTTTACGCAACCTGCACAGGTTGTACATAATCATGTCAGAGGGTTATTTCCATTTCCAATTGCACACACAACCATTAAGGGTACACGAACAAAAATACAAAAAACGCATCTTGTTGATGAAAAGACAGATGCGCTACCAGGAACCGTTGTTAAAAAAGGAAAACATGAATTGTGGTTAGCTACGGGTGATGGCCAAGTGATTGCCATTGATGAATTGCAACCTGCTGGTAAACCTAAAATGACAATTACTGACTATCTAAATGGTCATGCAAATTTTGCAGAGGGAGATCAAGTTATTACCTATGACTAAGAAAAATAATCAAAAAATTGCGAATTGGGAATTAACTAACCCTCGTGCTTTGTCTGTTCGTGTTTTAGAAAAAGTTCAAAATGGGGCATATTCTAACTTGCAGTTAGACAGTATGATTAAGCAAGCTGATTTATCAGAGAAGAACGTTCATTTGATGACGACGATGGTCTATGGTGTGATTCAACATCGATTAACCTTAGAATACTGGTTGATACCATTCATTAAGCAACCACAGAAGCTAGAATCTTGGGTTCGTGAGTTACTTTATATTTCAATATTTCAAATGCAATATTTAGATAAAATTCCAGATCATGCAATTTTTGATGAAGCAATTAATATTGCGAAACGTCGTGGTCATGATGGTACTCGAAAGTTTGTCACGGGTGTACTACATGCAATTCAAAGACAAGGCCTTCCTGATTTTGAAGATATTAAAGATGAAACAAAGCGGTTATCAATTAAAACTTCATTACCGTTGTGGCTAATTGAAACGCTAAATGGTCAACTCGGTTGGCCAAAAACAGTTTCGATTGCATCAACGATTAACGCAGCACCAAGTCAGTCGGTGCGTGTAAACCGCGAACTAATTTCACCGACAGACCTCATTAAGTTGTTAGAGAATGATGGTTATCAGGTTACGCCTTCTGAAGTTACACCAGATGCATTATTGGTTTCTGGCGGTCATGTCGCAGGTTCGCAAGCTTTTCATGATGGGTTATTAACACTTCAAGATGAGTCAGCAATGTTAATGGTGCCAAGCTTAGACGTGCATCCAGGAGATAAGGTATTAGACGCAGCGGCTGCGCCAGGTGGAAAAACGACACAGATTGCAACTTATCTTGAAAAGACACAGGGTGGACATGTCGTTGCTTTGGATATTCATGATCACAAAGCAAAATTGATTAAAGAAAATGCTACGCGTTTACAAGTTGCTGATCGTATCGAAACGCAAGTTTTAGATGCTCGAAAAGTTGATGAGAAATTTAAGGATGAAACATTTGATCGTATTTTGGTAGATGCACCATGTTCTGGATTTGGGCTTTTGCGACGTAAGCCAGAGATTCGATATGAAAAATCATTAAAAGATAGTTACCAATTGCAGAAAATTCAACTTTCAATCTTAGATGCAGTTGCTAACAAATTGAAAAAGGGTGGGCGTCTGGTATATGGAACATGTACCATTTTGTCAACTGAAAATGAAGATGTTATCAATGAGTTTTTAGCAGCCCACAATGATTTTAAATTAGTTCCGACTAAGACAGTCAATAACCTAGATGTTTTAGATACGCAAGGCATGTTACATGTCTATCCGGACGATTTTGGGTCAGATGGTTTCTTTATAGCAACATTAGTTAAGCAGTAAGGGTTGTAGTGATGAAGGGATGATGAAATATGAAAATAGCATATGCATCTGACACTGGTCGTATGCGTGCCGAAAATCAAGATTATGTTAGTGTTTTTATTAATCAATCTGGTGCACAACTAGCAATCGTCGCTGACGGGGTTGGTGGACAAAATGGTGGTGACGTTGCAGCCACAATGGCAGTGTCCCATATTGGAAATCAGTGGGAAAAGTCGGCAATTGCGACAATTGATACTGCTAAAAAATGGTTGATTGATCAAATTAATAACGAAAATGACACCATTGTTAAGACGGCGCAACGATATCGAACACTGAACGGTATGGCAACTACTTTGGTCATTGCAGTCATTTTGGCTCATCAATTAGTCATTGCTAATATTGGTGATTCACGGGCGTATGTTATTCGCCAACGCCAAATTAGGCAACTAACAACCGATCATAATTTAGCAAATGAACTTCTACAAGAAGGAGCCATTACTGAGGATGAAGCCGTAACTCATCCTGGTCGCCATTTAATTACACGACAATTAGGGGTTACAGATGATTCAAAACCAGATTTATTTGCAATTAATTTATATCCGGATGATTATGTCTTGATGACAACGGATGGTATGCCAAAACATGTTAGTGACAAGACCATCTTACAAACCGTTTTGGCAGCTAATGATATTGCGGACGCTGTGACACAGTTAATTACAAGTACAAATGATGCGGGCGGATCAGACAATGTGACAGTTCTAATTGGTCACCAGGAAAGCGAGGACTACTAAATGCGAATAAATCAATTGATTGGTGAACGATATCGCATTGTAGAACCGCTTGGTGAAGGTGGTATGGCTAATGTATATCGTGCACATGATATTATTTTAGATCGAGACGTATCATTAAAACTAATGCGTTTAGATATGCGAGATGACGAGGACGTTCGTCGGCGATTTAATAATGAAATTGCTGCAACGTCAGCAATTTTACACCCGAATATCATTCAAGTTTATGACTATGGTGAAGAAGGTGGTTCACAGTATTTGGTAACGGAATTTGTTGCCGGTATGGATCTAAAACGGTATATTGCCGAAAATTGGCCAATTCCGGTTAGTCGAATTGTTGATATTATGCAAGACATTCTGGCAGGGATTGCGGTGGCCCATCAAGCAGGAATAATTCATCGAGATTTAAAGCCACAGAATATTTTAATTAGTAATGAAGGGGAAGCAAAAATCTCCGACTTTGGTATTGCTAGGGCGCAAACGTCTTTTGGCATGACGCAGACAAATACGGCGATTGGTTCTGTTCATTACATGGCTCCTGAACAAGTTCGTGGTGAAGCTGCATCAAATCGCAGTGATATCTATTCATTAGGAATCATGTTGTATGAAATGATAACGGGTCATGTGCCATTTGATGGGGAAACGGCTGTTGCTATAGCGGTTAAACACGCTCAAAATCCAATGCCATCTGTCAGAGATGTTGATCCACGTATACCACAGCCTTTAGAAAATGTTATTTTTAAAGCGACAGCCAAAAATCCGATGAGTAGATATGCGTCAGCACAAGCGATGTCAGATGATCTATCAACAGTATTATCACCGAATCGAATCAATGAGCCGGAATGGCATGATCCAAATGATGTTGATGGAGATAATACTGAGACGAAAGTTATTCCATTGGCACAGATTAAAGAGGTTGCTAGTCAACGGCCAACAGAGACCACGAAGTCGGAACCTCTTTTAAAAGAAACACATGCAGACTCTTCTGCAGGGAACTCACAGAAATTAGCACTTAAATCTAAAAAGAAGAAAAAACGTCGACGTTATCTATGGATAGCATTATTAGTTCTAGTTTTCATAATTGGTGGATTTGGTATCTATGGTGCGATGCAACCAGATAATGTTCATGTTTCCGATGTGCGTGGCATGACCCAGGCAAATGCTGAAAAGACTTTGCAAGAAGATGGCTTAAAGCTTGGTAATATTACAACGAAACATTCAAATGATATTGAACGTGGCAAAGTTATTCAAACAAATCCAAAAGTTGATAAAACTGTCGCAGCGGATTCAGTTATTGATTTAGTTGTATCTAAAGGGCCAGCCAAAGTACGTTTTGGTGATTATGTTAATGAAAAATATAGTACGGTAAGTAATAAATTAGAGAATAAGGGTTTTGAAGTAACTAAAAAAGATGTGGCAAGTGATACGGTACCAAAAGGTTATATTGTATCGCAGAATGTGGATGCAGAGGATAGCGTCGTTCCAAGTAAGACTAAGGTGAAATTTAAGGTATCAACTGGTCCGAAGAGCTATAACGTGCCTAATTTTACAGGTAAATCACAAGGTACTGTTAGTGCGTGGGCGCAAACCAATGGTGTGGCTGTTAATTTTAATAGTGTTTACTCAGATAGCGTGCCAGCAGGATATGTTGTTTCTCAATCAATGACTCCCGGCAGTAAACTGACTAAAAATGATGTTTTGCTTGTCACTATATCTAATGGGCCAAATGAAGCAGCTCATTCATCAAGTAAAACATCAAGATCATCAAGCAGTAGCAGTACTAGTGAAAGTCGTGAAAGTAGCTCTTCACAAAGTAGTTCATCAAGTAGTGCATCAGATGACACTGAATCGGATTCAACAAGTCAACCAGCATCAGAAAGTACACAATCATCTAGTTCATCATCACAGTCAGATTAGTTAAATTGGATAGGAGTTTAGATGACAGAATATCATGGACAAATTCAGTTAGCATTAGCAGGGTTTTATGATGTCCTAACAGCAGACGGAGAAGTTTTTCGCACACGTGCTCGAGGTAATTTTCGCAAAAAAGATCTAAAACCACTTGTGGGTGACTGGGTGACCTTTAGTGCTGAAACATCTAAAGAAGGCTATATACTTGCTATTGATGAACGGACAAACAGTATTGTTCGTCCACCTGTTGCGAATGTTGATCAAGTGATTATTGTTACAGCAGTTAAGATGCCGGATTGGTCGAGTAATTTACTGGATCGACAACTAGTTGCACTGGAAGAAAAGCATATTGAACCAGTTATTTATTTTACTAAAACGGATTTATTGACTGCTGAAGAAAAACATGATTTTCAAACAATTGCTGAGGGATATCGCCGGATTGGTTATCAAGTCGTACTACCAGAGAAGGCATTTGATGAAGAAAGCCTGACCCAAGTTAAGCTGCTATTAGCAAATAAATTGACCGTCTTAATGGGTCAAACAGGAGCAGGTAAAAGTACATTGTTGAACCATATTTCTCCTGACCTACAGTTAGCAACAGGTGAAGTATCTCAAGCATTGAGTCGAGGACGCCATACAACTCGGCAAGTTGCCTTAATTAATTTATATGGCGGATTCGTTGCTGATACACCAGGTTTTTCAGCGTTTGAAGTCTTTGATATGTCTGCACGAGAATTAGGTCAGTACTTTCGAGATTTTAATCAATTTTCAGATGGGTGTCGTTTTAGGGGATGTGTTCATTTAAACGAACCTGGCTGTGCCGTTAAAGAGGCCGTGGCTGAGGGAAATATTATGACGTCTAGGTATGAAAACTATAAATTATTTTATGATTTGATTGCTGGTCGACGCCCAGTTTATAATAAACATGATAAAAAACATTAAGAGTATTTTTAAAGAGGGTAAAAATTATGACAATTAAGGTTGCACCATCTATTTTAGCTGCAGATTATTTGAATTTGGCACGTGATGTGTCAGTTGTTGAGAATGCGGGTGCGGAGCTATTACACATTGATGTGATGGACGGTTCGTTTGTTCCGGCAATTGCTTACGGACCAAACTGGGTAAAGGCACTGCGTAAAGTAAGTAAGATGACACTTGATGTTCATTTGATGGCTGTGGATCCTGAACGCTACATTGATGAATTTGCAGCTGCAGGTGCGGACATTATTGGTGTACATTATGAGGCAACAAATCATATTCATCGTGCATTACAACAAATTAAGGCACACGGTATTAAAGCGGAAGTGGTCATTAATCCTGGTACAGCGGTTTCTGTTATTGAACCAGTTCTATATATGGTTGACCAAGTACTAGTTATGACGGTTAATCCAGGATTTGGTGGTCAACAATTCCTACCTGAAATGATTGAAAAAATTGCCATTTTGGATAAATTGAAGCGGGAAAAAGGCTATACTTTCGATATAGAAATTGATGGCGGTGCGAATGATCAAACAACTAAAATGGCCTATGATGCTGGTGCAACTGTTGCTGTAGCAGGTTCTTATGTTTTCGATAAGGTAGACCCTGCAGCAAAAATTGCGAAGTTGAAGGAAGTCACGGCTGACTAATGAATCGAATGCGTTTGTTAGTTGGTGGGCCAATGTCAGAATGGCCAGATGATTTAAAAAATGGGTTACTTGATGGACCGTGGGCAGCCGCAGACCGAGGTTCACTGCGCTTGTTACATTTAGGTCAAGTTCCGGTTTTGACAGTTGGTGATTTTGATTCAGTCACATTTGAAGAACGACAAGAAATCGTTGGTCAATTACCCAAAATTGTTAGTGTAAAACCAGAAAAAGATGATACAGATACTGAATTGTTATTAAGTTTAGTTGAGAAAAATTACCATCCGGATAAAATTGAAATCTATGGCGCCACAGGTGGCCGAATTGATCAATTGTTATCTAATATTTGGATTTTTACTCAACCGCGTTTTACATCAATTGTTGAGAAAGTAGCGATTATTGATCGCAATAACCGTATTGATTTCTTCTTGCCGGGTGAGCATACCATTATAAAAGAACCCACAATGAAGTATTTGGGATTCATGCCACTGATTCCAGTAAGCGGCCTTTCGTTATTGGATGAAAAATATCGTTTAGATGATTGGTCTGGAAATCCGTTCTCATTTTCTTCAAATGAATTTTTGGGTGAAGTTAATCATTTCTCATTTAAGAGTGGCATTGTCGCAGTTATCCAAAGTCGTGATTTAATCGGGCAAACTGCTGATCAGTAAAAAATGTGTAAAGTAAAAATACTTTACAGAAAACCCTTGCTTATTGCGTAAGGGTTTGGTATTATTATTCAAGTAAATAAAAGCACTGAATTTAAAAGAGCTTAAGATTGGAGGGTAAACATATGGCAGTTGATGCAGTCAATGGAAAGCGTACTCGTTTTGGTAAACAACGTTCACACGCCCTTAACTCAAGTAGTCGTAGCTGGAAGCCAAACTTGCAAAAAGTGACGGTTAAGATTAACGGTTCAGCACCTAAGAAGGTGTACCTATCAGCTCGTACTTTGAAGGCTGGTTTGAAGAACGGCTCAATTGAGCGTGTATAAGATATAAAGCTGCCGTTTGGTAGCTTTTTTCTTTTATATGACATAAAAATGATTGCAGTAATTACCAGCCAATACTAATGCCTTGCTTGTGGTAAAATAGTATTAGCTTTATATGGAGGTCATTCTAATGGCAGTAAAGATCCAAACAGCACAAGGTGCAATTGAAATTGAAAACGACGTCATCGCAACGATTGTAGGTGGTGCAACTACTGATAACTATGGTGTTGTCGGTATGGCAAGCCAAAATCCGTTGCGTGATGGTGTGAATCAGATATTGAACGGTGATAACTTCTCAAAGGGTGTTGTTGTTCGCCAACAAGATGGTGGTGTCACGGTAGATGTTCATATTATTGTTGGGTATGGCATGAAAATTTCCGAAATTTCTAAGAGTGTACAAGCACGTGTTAAAAATGATTTGAACGTTATGTTAGGCATTGTTGCTAGCGAGGTAAATGTAACGGTTCAAGGCGTACGTATGCTAGGGGATTAGCCTGGTTATAAGGAGTTGAATACTGTGGAAGTTGTAACGACAATTACCAATGTTGAGTTTGGTAAAATGATTAACGCAGCAGCGGATGCGTTAAAAAACAATGCAGAAAAAATAAATAAATTAAATGTCTTTCCTGTTCCGGATGGAGATACTGGAACAAATATGACCTTGTCAATGGCAAGTGGGGCAGAGTATGAACGGAATGAAGATGATACACATCTTGGTAAGTTAGCTCAAGCAACCGCAAAAGGCTTATTAATGGGAGCTCGCGGTAATTCAGGAGTTATTTTGTCACAAATATTCCGTGGCTTTGCTGCAAAAATTGCCGACAAAGAAACATTATCAGCGCGTGATTTAGCAGATGCCTTGATGGGTGGAGCTGAGACAGCATATAAGGCAGTTATGAAGCCAACAGAAGGAACTATTTTGACGGTTATCCGTGAGTCTGCTGCAGCTGCAAATCGTACAGCAAAGAAAACTGATGATGCAACCCAAGTGATGGCTGATGCACTCGATGCAGCTGAAAAGGCACTTGCATCAACACCAGATTTGTTGCCGGTATTAAAAGAAGTAGGTGTTGTTGATTCTGGTGGTCAAGGATTAGTAATCGTTTTAAGTGCATTCTATGCAGTTTTGTCTGGCCAAGAAGTGAAAACCGAATTGGATAATGCTAATCTTGATGCAATGGTGCTTTCATTGCACAATGCAGGTGTCCAGGGTGAATTAAACCCCGAAGATATCGAGTATGGTTACTGTACTGAAATCATGGTCGATATTGCTAAGGGAACAACCTATGATCAAAAGTTTGATTATGATACTTTTTATAATCACTTAGCTGGTTTGGGTGATTCATTACTTGTGATTAACGATGACGATGTTGTTAAAGTGCACGTGCATACAGAAGATCCAGGTGACGTCATTAATTGGGGTACGCATTTTGGATCACTGCGTAAAGTTAAAGTAGATAATATGCGTGACCAACAGGCTGAGGCTGCTAGTGTTGCAGCTGAACAAAAGGCTCATGCGGTTGATGAAGAAAATGAAGCTGGTCCAGATTTGGCGGTCATTACAACTGCTGCGGGTAAAGGCATACAGGAAATTTTTGCTTCAGCAGGCGCAACGGTAATCATCGATAGTAAGCAGGCACCATCAACGCAAGATTTATTGCAAGCAATTAAGGATAGTCATGCCGCTGCTGCAATTATTTTGCCGAATGATGGCAATATTTTCATGGCTGCTGAACAAGCTGTTTCACTTGCTGATGTACCTGTTAAAGTTGTGAAGACAAAAACAATTCAACAGGGGTTAACAGCACTTGTTCTAGGATATGATCAACTGAAGTCACTTGATGAGAACGAGGCTGCGATGTCTGCGATGATTGCTGAAGTTAAGTCTGGATCTGTGACAACTTCTGTTCGTGATACAACAATTAATGGATTGGCCATTCAAGCTGGAGATGCCATTGGCTTACTAAATGGTGAAATTGTTGTCGCCGTTCCTGATGCAAATATTGACCAGGCAGCTTCAGAATTGTTAGCGAAAATGATTGACGAAGATTCAGAATTAGTGACGATTTATTATGGTGAAGATTCATCACTTTCTGCTGCTGAGACACTACAGACTGCTGGTGAAGCACTAGATGATGAATTAGAGTTTGAAATTCATGATGGTGGTCAACCATTATATCCAATTCTATTATCTGTTGAGTAGTCCAAGGTGAATCCTGCTTAAATGCACGCAAAAAGTTAGAATTTATTTAGAAGGTCTTTGGTGCATATGTTACTGAGGACCTTTTAGTAGTTAGTCAGAAAGGAGGAAAATATGCCAAGCTTACTTGATAGTATTTCAGAATTATCAGGTGTTGGTCCTAAACGTGAACAAGCACTGAATAAATTAGGTGTATTTACGATTGATGATTTGTTAACTTATTATCCAAGACGTTATAATGATTTAGCACAAAAATTACCGTCTGAGACACTTGATGGCGAGAAAGTAACTTTTAAGGGCTTGGTTACATCTCCACCAGTTGTCAGTCGACTAGGTTTCAAAAAGACACGACTGAATTTCAGACTAACTGTGTCCCATGATACAATTCAAATTTCTTTCTTCAATCAACCATGGTTGAGTAAAAATATTGTTGTTGGCGAAGAAGTTGCAATTTATGGGACCTATAATAAAGCACACCAAAGTTTATCAGCCATTAAAATGATGCCTAAAAATAATGAGAATGAATTAGAGGCAATCTATCCTTCGTCAAAAGAGATTAAAGCTGGTACAATTAAAGATTTAATTTTTCAAGCATTGGGTAAATATGGTGATTTACTAACGCAAGAGATTATTCCGTCAGATATACGACGAAGATATCGATTAATGAATTATCATGATACAGTTTTTGGCATGCACGCACCAGAGAATGAATTTTTGGCAGGTGAAGCACGACGGACAGCTTCATTTATGGAATTTTTTGTCTTCCAAATGCGTCTCCAGGTTATTAAACAAATGGATCGACATAATCAAGGACGATCAGTAAACTTTGATAATCAGCAATTAAAAAGTTTTATCAAAGTATTGCCATTTGAATTAACAGCAGCACAAAAAAAGGTTGTCAACGAAATTGTGCGTGATATGCGTAGGCCTGTACATATGAATCGGTTGCTACAAGGTGATGTCGGATCTGGAAAGACAGTGGTCGCAGCATTGGCTATGTATGCAGCGATCACTGCAGGCATGCAAGCTACCTTGATGGCACCAACTGAGATCTTAGCACAGCAACATGCACGAACAATAGGAAATTATTTTGATCCAAGTGAAGTGCGTGTTGAGATATTAACGGGCACCACTAAAGCAGCAGCACGTCGCCAGATATTAGCAGATTTAGCAGAAGGTGATATTGATATTTTGATTGGTACGCACGCGCTAATCCAACCAGATATCGCATTTCATAATCTTGGATTAGCAGTCATTGATGAGCAACATCGTTTTGGTGTGCAACAACGGGCGACGCTTAGAAAAGTAGGTGTTAATCCAGATATTTTAGCGATGACAGCCACACCCATTCCGCGAACATTAGCTATTACAGCTTATGGTGAAATGGATGTGTCGATCATTGATCAATTACCTGCTGGCCGTAAAAAAATAAAAACGTACTGGCTAAGACATAATAAAATAGCAAAGGCGATTCAATTTGTTAAAGAACAATTAGCAAGTGGAGCACAGGCTTATGTTGTTACCCCTTTAATTGAGGAATCCGAGACTTTAGATGTCCAAAATGCACAAGCTGTTTATGAAGAATTATCGACTTACTTTGCACCAAAATTTAATGTTGGCCTCTTACATGGGCGGCTATCAAATGACGAAAAAGACACTGTTATGACAGCGTTTAAGGCAAATGAATTTCAGGTACTTGTCGCAACAACCGTGATAGAAGTTGGGGTCGATGTGCCGAATGCAACAGTTATGTTAATACTAGATGCGGATCGTTTTGGACTGTCACAGTTGCACCAATTACGTGGCCGGGTTGGACGTGGTGAACGACAAGCATATACGTTTTTAGTAAGTGATCCTAAAACACAATATGGTATTGATCGTATGGAAGCAATGGTAGAAACAACAGATGGTTTTGTGTTAGCGCAAAAAGATTTGGAGTTACGTGGTGCGGGAGATGTTTTGGGTAATCGTCAGTCAGGTGTGCCAGAATTTAGAGTTGGTGATCCAATTGCAGATTTAGCAATGATGAATGTGGCACAGGAGGAAGCAATTGAAATTGTTTCACAACCTGATTGGGATAAATCACCAGAGATGGTTGGATTAGCTGAAATGTTATCAGAAACAATGAATCGTTATCGTAATTTCGATTAAAAGGTAATTTATGTTTTTACCAAACCGTTAAAATGTGTTACATTTTATAGTATTGCAATTATAAAAAAAGAAATAAAATCCATGAGGGAGTCAATTATGTATAAAATTGCTGTTGATGCAATGGGTGGTGACAATGCACCTGAAGCGATAGTAGCTGGTATTGAACAAGCACGAGATAAAATGCCAGATACAGAATTTTTACTATTTGGTCAGTTAGATAAAGTTAAGCCTTTAGTAAAGAATGCAGAACGTCTAACATTAATACAATCTGATGAAGTAGTTGAAATGGGTGAAGAACCAGTCAAGGCAATTCGTCGTAAAAAGCAAAGTTCTCTGGTCATGGCAGCTCAAGCTGTTAAAGACGGAGAAGCTGATGCTATTTTTTCAGCAGGAAATACTGGTGCCTTGTTAGCAGTGGGAATCTTCACTGTTGGTCGAATTCGAGGTATTGATCGTCCAGCACTGTTGACTGTTTTGCCTGCTCTTGATGGTCCTCATGAAGCATTTGCAATGATGGATGTTGGTGCAAATGCTGAAAACCGGCCAAGGCATTTGTATCAATATGGTATTTTAGGTTCATTTTATGCTAAAGAAGTGCTTGGCTTTGACAACCCACGTGTTGGACTGCTTAATAATGGTACTGAAGAAGATAAAGGTGACCCAATTCATAAAGAGGCACACCAGTTATTAAAGCATGGTGCAGTACAGTCTTATTTGAATTTTGTGGGCAATGTTGAGTCTCGTGATATTCTGCAGGGACCAGCTGATGTGGTTGTTGCGGATGGCTTTTCAGGTAATGCAGCACTAAAGGCAACTGAGGGAACAGCTCTGGCCATGTTACGTTTGATTAAACATGCAATTTTAGATGGTAATGTAAAAACAAAATTAGCTGGGCTAATGTTGAAACCAGCAATGAAGGACATTCAATCCCGCTTAGACTATTCACAACATGGTGGTGCTGTTGTTATTGGTGTTAAAGCACCAGTTGTTAAAACACATGGTTCAGCTGGACCAAGTGCGGTAGCAAATACAATGGTACAGATACATACAATGTTGGAAACTGACCTTGTTGCCAAAACTGAAGCATTTGTGGCAGAACATAAGACTGATTTATCAAAATCAGCAAAGTAAATGTTACAGTATATTTAAAGTGAGATAGGCTTACGACAGATGATTTTAGAATAGGAAGTAAATATCATGGAACGACAAGAAATTTTAAATAAGGTAATCACATTAGTTGCTGATCATTTTGAATTGGACCCAGCTAGTCTTACAGGTGAGACTAATCTAATGAAAGACATTGATGCAGATTCAATTGATTTTGTTGAATTAGTATTAGAAATGGAAGATGAATTTGGGGCTGAAATTTCAGACGAAGATGCTGAGAAATTAATTACAATTAATAATACAGTTGATTACATTGCATCTCGTGCAAAGTAAAAGAACATCTTGTAATGCAAAAAGTAGAGCTGAGAGAGAAAATATTCTGTCTCAGCTTTTTTGTCTTTTTTACTAAAAAATAATATAGATAATTAATGGTCTGGTATAATAGAAAGGTGTATATACAAAAGAAGGTAGGACTATGTTTAAACAATTACAAGCAGATTTAGCAACAGATCATCATATTCATTTTAATGATTTAAAGCTATTGGAAGAAGCGCTAACACAGGCGAACTATATCAATGAACACCCAGGGTATAAGGGTGGTGATTATCAACGACTCGAATTTTTAGGAGATGCTGTTATGCAACAATCGACAGCGGTCTACTTATTTAAACGTTTTCCAAACTGGGATGAAGGTCGATTGACAGAGTTGAGAATTTCAATGGTCCAAACAAGGGCGTTCGCAGCTTTGTCACGTGAGTTGCATCTAGATCGTTATGTGCAATTAGGTCGTGGAGAAGAACTATCTGGTGCACGAAATCGAGACTCATTATTGGAAGATCTATGGGAAGCATTCATTGGTGCTTTATTTTTAGATCAAGGACAAGAAGTTGTCATGAACTTTTTGGAAGAAATGATGTTTGTTAAAATAGATGAAGGCTTTTATGATCAATTTGTGGATTATAAATCTAAGCTACAAGAATATTTACAACGACATGGTACGGTTAAAATTGCTTATACGAAACTTGATGAACAAGCGATTTCTAACAATGAACAAGTTTTTACAATACAAGTATCTGTTGATGGGAAACCATTAGCAACTGGTGAAGGTAAGTCTACCAAAGATGCCGAAAAAATGGCTGCACGAAAAGCTTATCAATCTTTAATGAACAACTAGGATTATGAAATGAAATTAAAAACTTTGGAAATAACTGGTTTTAAGTCGTTTGCTGAACGAACCAAAATTGAATTTATGCCAGGTATTACCGGGGTTGTCGGCCCCAACGGCTCAGGAAAATCAAATATTATTGAAGCAATTCGCTGGGTAATGGGAGAACAGTCTGCCAAGGGATTACGTGGTGACAAAATGGCAGATGTCATTTTTGGTGGAACTTCAGAAAGAGCGCCTTTAAACCGAGCTGAAGTTGCTATTACTTTTGACAATACTGATCATTATTTAAATTCAGATTATTCAGAAATTACAATCACTAGAACGTTATACCGGAATGGTGATTCAAATTATCAAATAAATGGTGTACATGTACGACTTAAAGACATTCATGAATTATTTATGGATTCGGGACTTGGTCGTGAAAGTTTCTCGATTATTTCTCAGGGACGTGTTGAGAGTATTTTTAGTGCAAAACCTGTTGAGCGACGCAGTATTATTGAAGACGTTGCGGGTGTTTATAAATATAAGCAAAACAAAGATAAGGCAGAAAAAGAACTGGGTGACGTCCATGATAATTTAACCCGTATTGCCGATATTTTATATGAATTACAGGGACGTGTTGAACCTCTCGCACAAGAATCAGCGAAAGCACAAGATTACTTAACAACGAAAGCCTCTTATGATCAATTAGATCAATCAAGAATCGTGCTTGAGCTATTAGATTGGTATCAAGAAAAAGACGAACTGACCAAGAAGCTGACAACAGCCCAAACTGAGTATGATAAGCAGCAAGAGGCTGTGAATATCAAGAAAAAAGAGTTACAAAAGTTTAGACAAGAACAACTATCATTAACTGAACAACAACAAAAATTACAAGAAGTCTTGGTCGAAAGTATTAAACAGGTTGAAAAATTAACTGGTGAACAAAATTTGCAGTCCGAACGGCGCAAGAATCGTACTGAGACAACAACAGATTTAAGTAGTCGATTAAAAGTATCAACCGAGCGTCTGGCATCACTTGAATCAAATTATCAACAATGTTTACAAAAATTAGCAGATCAGCAGTCTGAATACACGCATTATCAACAAGCAATTGAGCAAGCAAACGAAAATCATCCCCGAACTAAACTAGCAAAAGTTAGTGCTGAAATTGAACAGGTTCGTCATGATTTGGTCGCAACCATGCAGGACTTAACGAGCGCTAAAAACAAACAGAATTACTTGGTTCAAGAAAATAAGCGTAGTGATGCTGAATCATTACGCTTACAGCAACGCAAAGCCAAAATTGAGCAACGATTATCAGATGCCAATAATTTAGTTGATAAAAAAAATAATGATTTACAACAGGCTGAGAAAACATTAAATATGGCGCAAGCCTCATTTGAAACACTTAAGAAAAAAGGGCAGGCATTGGAGCAACAACGTGATACCGAGCGGCAAGCCTGGTTTACGAAGATGGAGCAGGAGCAACGTTTAAGTACGAGACTGCAATCATTACAACATTTGTCAGAAAATTATGATGGCTATTATCAAGGTGTTAAGAATTTAATGAAGGCACAGCAACAGTTTGAAGGTATTCAAGGTGTGGTTGCAAATTTAATTTCTGTTGATGATCAACATCGTATTGCGATTGAAACGGCATTAGGATCGGCATTACAACATGTTGTTGTAAAAAACGAGCAGGTTGGAAAGACGGCCATTCAGTATTTGGCCAAACATCGTTTAGGACGGGTTACTTTTTTGCCACAAACTACCCTTAAAGCCCGTCGTTTATCGGATTATCAAATGACAATTTTGCGACAATCAACAGGGTTTGTCGGAATCGCATCGGATTTAGTGACAACAGCGTCTGCTTACCAAAATATTATTGCAAATTTATTAGGAACGACAGTGATTGTGACGGATATGTCAGCAGCCATTCAAATTGCTAAGGAATTACAATATCGTGTGCGCTTGGTTACTTTGGATGGTCAGATTATGAACGCTGGTGGTTCAATGACTGGTGGTGCAACACGGCAACACGGTAACGGTTTACTTTCGCAAAAGACAGAGATAGATCAACTAACGCTACAAGAAGCTGAATTACATCAAGCGACGTTAGCATTAGAAAAGCAGGTTAAGCAGATTGACCAGCAATTACAAAAAGTGACAGAGGCATTTAATAAACAACAGGCACAGGTTTTAAAAGCCAATGAACAATTTCAGACTGACCAGGCTAGCTTACAATTAGCAGAATCAACACTTAAACAGGTAAAAAAAGAGCAAGCTGCGTTACAATATGACTATCAGTTAGTTGCTGATTTGCAAGATAAAAAAACATCAGTTGATCAAAATGAACAGGCTATCACAGATTTGTCTGTACGACAGCAAAACTTACAAAAAGCTTTAGATGATTATCTACAGCAACA
Source organism: Weissella paramesenteroides ATCC 33313 (assembly GCF_000160575.1). Taxonomy (GTDB): domain Bacteria; phylum Bacillota; class Bacilli; order Lactobacillales; family Lactobacillaceae; genus Weissella; species Weissella paramesenteroides. Next base: position 108,524 of record NZ_GG697130.1, on the reverse strand, counting down.
GTCGACTATTGAGACAGAAATTGTGCAAGCAGATCAGCAAATTAGTGATTTTAAATCAGCTTTTGCTAAGGCTGAAGCCGTCGTATCCTCATTGGTTACTAGGAAAAATGATTTACTTGAGCAGAAAAATGCTGAGCAAAGTCAAATTAGGTTGGTTGAACAGCAAATTAATGATTTGGCACAGGATGAAAACGACGTTCAAGAGCGTTTGACACAACAACTAGAAGATGTGCAACGACAAAAGGCAACAGCTGAGCAAAGTTTGGCAACTTTAAAATTTGAACTAGAACAAGTCCAAGAACAGCATGATACAACAAATAGTGAGCTTGGTCTTATTCAAGATATGGTTAGTGAACTGATGACCAGTATTTCGCAATATAATGGACGTCTAGGTGAGTTGCGATCATCGATTAATACTAACGAACAAACGTTAGAAACGACTTATGATACTTCATTTGAATTTGCTAAGTCGGAATTGTTAAATCTCGATATATCAACAATTAGAACAAAATTGAAGTTATTAAAGCAGGGATTAGATGAAATTGGGCATGTCAACCTAAACGCCATTGATGAATATCAAACAGTTAAAGAGCGTTATGACTTCTTAATGCAACAGCAACAAGACTTGATTGCTGCTAAGGATAATTTACAAGAGACTATGTCTGAAATGGATACCGAAGTCGTTACGAGATTCCGGGCGACATTTGATGCAATTGCGGAGCAGTTCGCTAAAATATTTGTCAAGATGTTTGGTGGTGGACAAGCCTCATTGATTTTGACAGATCCAGATCATCTATTAACAACAGGTATAGATATCAAAGCACAGCCACCAGGAAAAAAGTTCCAACAAATGAGCTTATTATCAGGTGGTGAAAAAGCTTTAACAGCAATTAGTTTATTATTTGCAATTCTTGCAGTTAGACCAGTACCTTTTGCTATTCTTGATGAAACTGAAGCTGCGTTAGACGAGGCCAATGTGGATCGATTTGCGCATTATCTGCATGAAGTAAACCATCGCACACAATTTATTGTTATCACCCATCGTAAAGGCACAATGACAGAAACCGATGTACTTTATGGCGTGACAATGCAAGAGCCAGGTGTCTCAACCATGGTTTCAGTTAGTTTGACTGATTTGGATGACACTATGGTAAAAAATTAGGGGGATATGAATAATCATGGGATTATTTGATTTTTTTAAAAAGAAGCCGACAAAAACAATTGCGGTTGAAATTCTATACCCAAGTAGTTGGGAGAATGGTATGCCACCAGTCAAAGTTGTGGCCATTGAAATACTACAACCAACACCAGGTAAAGCAGTTGACATTGCGTTACCTAAAGTCGATACTTTAGAAACAGAAACAGAAACAGAAACAGAAACAGAAACAGAAACAGAAACAGAAACAGAAACAGAAACAGAAACAGAAACAGAAACAGAAACAGAAACAG
>NZ_GG697130.1:0-106888 GCF_000160575.1 Weissella paramesenteroides ATCC 33313 | reverse complement strand
AAACAGAAACAGAAACAGAAACAGAAACAGAAACAGAAACAGAAACAGAAACAGAAACAGAAACAGAAACAGAAACAGAAACAGAAACAGAAACAGAAACAGAAACAGAAACAGAAAATGCTAGTGAAAAATTAGATACTGGTTTGAAAAAGACTAAGAAAACTTGGTCTGAACGATGGAATGCGTTTATGGCAAACTTCCGTTCAGTTGATGAAGACTTCTTTGACGACCTAGAAGAAACACTTATTGGGGCAGACGTTGGTGCACAAACGGCGATGCAATTAACTGATGAATTGCGTGATGAAGTAAAACTACAAAACGCTAAAAGTAAACAAGATGTTTCTAAGGTTATTGTTGATAAGCTCGTTGATTTGTACCGTAGTCAAGGAGTTAATGAAGACGCATCCATGCATTTTGCACCAGAAGGTCCAACTGTGATTTTGTTGGTTGGTGTAAATGGTGTTGGTAAAACCACAACAATTGGAAAATTATCGGCGTATTATAAAAATGCTGGTAAAAAAGTTGTTCTAGCTGCAGCCGATACTTTTAGAGCAGGGGCGACTGAGCAGTTGGTTGCTTGGGGTGAGCGTAATGATATTCCAGTCGTAACAGGTTCTTCAAAAGCAGATCCTGCATCGGTGGTTTTTGATGGTGTAAAAACAGCTATCGATACGCAAGCAGACATTTTATTTGTTGATACGGCAGGTCGTTTGCAAAATAATGTTAATTTAATGCAGGAATTATCAAAGATGAAGCGCATTATTACGCGTGAACTACCAAATGAACCACAAGAAGTGTTATTGACACTTGATGCAACAACGGGTCAAAATGCAGTGCAACAAGCAAAACTATTTAAAGATTCGACAGATGTAACAGGTATTGTACTGACAAAGTTGGATGGTACAGCCAAAGGTGGTATTATCTTGCCAATTCGAAACGAGTTACATTTACCGGTTAAGTGGGTTGGCTTGGGCGAAAAAGTCACAGATATCCAACCTTTTGAAGCAAATGATTTTGCAAAGAGCCTGTTTGGTAGTCTGTTAACGGAGTCAGAGTAATGGAATTAGAAAAAAGCATGCGCTTAAATATGTTATTCGATTTCTATCAACCATTACTTACGACAAAGCAAAATGACTATTTACAACTATATTATGCTGACGATTACTCTTTGGGTGAGATTGCTGATGAATATCAAGTTTCTAGACAAGCTGTGTATGATAATATTAAAAGAAGTACACAACTGCTAGAGAATTACGAAAAAAAATTACATTTGTACGATGATTATCACAATAGAGAACAAGCAGCGGATCATTTAAATGCATATATTCAGAGAAAGTATCCGGATGATCAGACATTGGTTCGTTTAGCATCAAAATTATTGACATTAGAAGAGGAGTAAAGTAATGGCCTTTGAAGGTTTAACAGATCGATTACAGAAAGCCTTGAGTGGCTTACGTCGTAAAGGAAAAGTTACAGACGCAGACATACGTGAGACCATGCGTGAAATTCGGTTAGCCTTATTGGAAGCCGATGTTAACTTTAAAGTTGTTAAGGACTTTGTACGTAATGTACGCGAAAAAGCATCTGGTGCAAAGGTTTTAGAAGGACTTAACCCAGCGCAACAAATTGTCTCGATTGTTAACGATGAATTGACGGCAATGATGGGTGAGTCAGCTGTAGCACTTAATAAATCACCCAAAATACCAACAGTTATTATGATGGTTGGGTTACAAGGTGCTGGTAAAACGACAACAGCAGGAAAGTTAGCCCTAAAGTTAAAAAATGAACAGAACGCACGCCCATTAATGATTGCGGCCGACGTTTACCGTCCTGCCGCAATCGAACAATTAAAGACTTTGGGTGAACAAATTGATGTACCTGTATTTGATATGGGGACTGATGTTAATCCACGTGAGATTGTAAAAGCCGGAATGGAGAAGGCAGCTGAACTAAAGTCAGATTATGTCTTCATTGATGCGGCAGGTCGTTTACAGATTGACGAAGAACTGATGCAAGAGTTGGCGGATGTCAAAGACATTGCACATCCAGATGAAATTATGCTGGTTGTTGATGCAATGACTGGTCAAAATGCCGTGGAAACTGCTGAAGGATTTAATGATCGTCTGGACATTACTGGTGTTGTTTTGACGAAGTTAGATGGAGACACCCGTGGTGGAGCAGCGTTATCAATTCGTGCTGTGACTGGAAAACCAATTAAGTTTGTCGGTCAAGGAGAAAAGATGACGGATTTGGATATATTCTATCCAGACCGTATGGCTAGTCGTATTCTTGGTATGGGTGATTTGCTGACTTTGATTGAAAAAGCCCAAAAAGATTATGATGAAAAGCAAGCGAATGAAACCATGGAAAAAATGAAATCAAATACTTTTGATTTCAATGACTTCATTGACCAGATGGATCAGTTACAAAACATGGGTCCGCTTGAAGACATTATGAAAATGATCCCAGGGATGGCAAACAATCCAGCTTTAAAGAATGCAAAAATTGATCCAAAAGATATGGCACATATTCGCGCTATTGTGATGTCAATGACACCCGAAGAGCGAGAAAATCCGGATGTTTTGAATCCATCACGAAAGCGTCGTTTAGCTGCAGGAGCAGGTCGCCCGGTTGTTGAAGTTAATCGAATGGTTAAGCAATTTAACCAAATGAAAAAGATGATGAGCGGTGTGATGAACGGTAACATGGCTGGTATGGAACAAATGATGAATGCAATGGGTGGCAGCGGAAACGGTGCTGGCTTCCCAGGAGCTGGTGGTGGTATGAAAGGCAAGATGGCTAATATCGCTATGAAGCAAATGGCTCGTAAAATTCGTAAAAACAAGAAAAAGCGTCGTTAATTATAAAGTGTAAAGGGAAAACACTTTACAGCATTTGTTAAGTCTGTTATAGTTGTAAATGTAGAAAACAATTGGAGGAATTAATTAAAATATGGCAGTTAAAATTCGCTTGAAGCGCATGGGTTCAAAGAAGCACCCTGTATACCGTATCGTTGTTGCTGACTCACGTTCACCACGTGATGGTCGTTTTATTGAAACTGTGGGAACTTACAACCCACTTGTACAACCATCAGAAGTTAAATTGGACGAAGAACTAGTTTTGTCATGGTTGAACAATGGTGCACAACCATCAGACACTGTTAAAAACTTGTTGTCAAACGCTGGTATTATGGAAAAGTACCATAATGCTAAGTACTCAAAGTAATTTGAGGATTGATATATAGGCATTCATAGGAGTTTTGGTCACTTTTGGTTACCCAAGCAATTATTCATTGCCTAGAATATTTAAAGTAATATAGAAAAAAGGAATCCATTAAGTGGATTCCTTTTTTTGTGAGATGCTACGACGCATTACCAAATTGTTTTTAAGTCATTAAAAACATGCAGCTCTAGTTGATCATCATCAAGATGCCAAATACTTACTGCACCATTGTCAGGTTCTGCTTGATCACCATCAAGTTGAGCAAAATGCTGACCTAATGTACTAAGTAATCTACCATGTGAGACTAAAAGCACATTATCATTATCATTATTTTCTTTACTAATTTTCCTAAAACCGGTCATTAGCCGCTGCCAAAAAAGGTCTGCTGTCTCAGCATCCCCAGTTGGATCAGCTTCATGAATGGCATTGATGATTTCAAAAGGACCCAATTCACTGGTTAAATTAGCAAAAGTAGAGTTTTCGGGTAGTGAGCGTTTTTTGGCAATTGCTTGAGCGGCGATGGAGTTAGGGATGCCATCAAAATAGCCAAAAAATTGTTCTCTGAGTTCAGGCAATGGTTGCAATAATTCTGAATCAGTGTGTTTATTTTGATTTAACACAATCTCGGCAGTAGTCGTGGCACGCTCTAAATCAGAAGAATAGGCGTTATTGAATTTGATATTTTGTAGGCGTTTACCAGCAGATTTGCCATCCTGAATTCCTTTTTTTGTTAGTGGGGCATTAGTCCATCCTTGTATACGTTTGTACTTATTAATATACGTTTCACCATGTCTGACAATATAAAGATTAATACTCATTGATTGGTCTCCTTGTACTGCAATTATTAGTTAAAGTTTATCAGATAATTCCAGATATTGCCTATTCAGTTAGCTTTATTTTACTGGTATACTACAATTAATAGAACTATTGAAAAGGAAGAAAACATGGCACTTTATAAAGTCGGTAAAATTGTCAATACACATGGTATTCGTGGTGAAGTGCGTATTGTACCAACAACAGATTTTCCTGCAGAACGTTTTAAAAAGAACAAAAACTTGATTATTCAAACACCAGAAGGTAATTTAACAGTTCAAATTGCTACCTCGCGTCAGCACAAACAATTTATGTTAGTTAGTTTTGTCGGTATGGGGAATATTAATGATGTTGAGCAATACAAGGACTGCGAAGTCTTTGTTGCTGATGAGTTACAACAGGCATTGCCTGATGATGAATTTTATTATCATGAAATTATCGGTCTCGATGTTATTGATAATGCAACTAATGAAATAATTGGTAAGGTTAGTGAAATTATGCCAATGCCCGCAAATGATGTTTGGGTTGTGCATGCAAAGGGTAAAGAAGATCTATTGCTGCCATTCATTGAAGATGTTGTGACGGCAATTGATTTAGATACTGGCACTGCCAAAGTAAATTTGTTAGAGGAAATTTAAACATGCGAATTGATGTATTAAGCCTTTTTCCAAACATGTTTGCGCCAATGCGAGAATCTATTATTGGTAAAACAGTCGAACGTGGTTTGGTTGACTTTAATGTGACCGATTTCAGAAATTATACAGATAATAAACATCATAAAGTTGATGATGAAATCTATGGTGGTGGGCAAGGAATGCTGTTAATGCCGCAACCATTATTTGATGCAATGGATGCAGTGGAAAAAGAAGCAGGTAATCGTGGTCGAGTGATTTTGATGGATCCTGCGGGTAAGACGTTCAACCAAAGCATTGCTGAAGAATTAGCCAAAGAAGAGCATTTAACGATTATTGCCGGGCATTATGAAGGATATGATGAACGCATACGAACTTTAGTTGATGATGAAATTTCCCTGGGAGATTTTGTTCTAACTGGTGGTGAATTAGGTGCGATGACTGTTATTGATGCGACAGTACGATTACTAGATGAAGCACTAGGGGATGAGCGTTCTGCAGTTGATGAATCATTTTCAACTGGACTACTTGAATATCCACAGTATACACGTCCGGCTGATTTTAGGGGGTTAAAGGTGCCAGATGTTCTTTTGTCTGGTCATCATGCAAATATTGCTAAGTGGAAGCATAAAGAGGCCCTACGTAGAACATATCAACGACGACCAGATTTATTAGCGGATTATGTGTTAACAACTGAGGATCAAAAACTGTTAAAAGAAATCAAGCAGGAAGAGCAAAATGATTAGTAGCACTTGTTAAGTGACTAAAAATATGTTACTATTTTATTCAGTGCTTATTAGCACAAAATAAAACCCGATAATCCGCTGGCCGAGTGGTGTAATGATTGTCGAAGAGGAGATTTGATTATGCGTCAAAACGCTTTACTAGAGAAGTTGGTTGCTGACCAATTACGTACAGACATTCCAGAGTTCCGTGCCGGAGATTCAGTTCGTGTTCACGCACGTATCGTCGAAGGTTCACGCGAACGTATCCAAATTTTTGAGGGTGTTGTTATTAAGCGTAAGGGTACTGGTATCCAAGCTACTTATACTGTTCGTAAGATTTCAAGTGGTGTTGGTGTGGAGCGTACGTTCCCATTGCACTCACCACGTGTTGACAAAATTGAAGTAGTTCGTCATGGACGTGTACGTCGTGCTAAGTTGTACTACTTGCGTGCATTGCACGGAAAGGCTGCTCGTATTTCAGAAGCACGCCGCGGCTAATAAGGGTAAACTATTAGTGAAAAAGCCAACCTTCATGGGTTGGCTTTTTTTGCAGATATATTTTTAGGGGGATTGAGTCTGTGAGTGTTGGTAGGAAAACAAAAAAAGAGAAACGTAATATTGGATTAGGTTGGCGGATTGTTTTTGGGCTAATAATTGGTATTGTTCTGGGCGTTTTATTTTTCAAGAATAAAATGGCTATCACTGCGATGCAAAATATCGGTACAATGTTTATTGGCCTCATTCAAATGATTGTTTTACCAATTGTGGTATCTAGTCTAACAGTAGGTATTGCAAAAATGGGTGATATACGTAAATTAGGTCGCGTGGGACTAAAGACTTTAATTTATTTTGAAATATTGTCGACAATTGCAATTGTATTAGGGATGATTGCTGGAAATGTTTTTGAACCAGGAGCCCATGTGAATGTGCATAATTTGCAAGCAACTAATATTAGTAGCTATTTGTCCACAGCAAAATCAGCCAGTTCTGGTGGTATCTGGTCAACAGTGATGGATGTCGTACCAACTAATTTTTTTGCATCATTAGCAGATAGTAAGATGCTTCAAGTTATTGTATTTTCAGTATTTTTTGGGTTAGGAACTGCTGCAATTGGTCAAAAGGGACAAATCATTATTGATGTCTTGGATGCAGTTGCTGAAGTGATGTTTAAAGTAACGAATTGGGTGATGCAATTGGCACCAATCGGTGTTGGTGCGCTTATTGGTGCTACGGTTGCTCAGATGGGATTAAACTCATTAAAGTCATTAGGATATTTCATATTTGTGGCCTACCTCACAATGATAATTTTCATGATTGTCGTTCTAGGCGGGGTATTAAAAATCTACAATGTTAATATACTAAACTTATTTAAGGTGTTACGTGATGAGATGATTTTAGCCTTTACAACTGCTTCTTCAGAAGCGACACTGCCACGAATTGTGTCTAAAATGGAGAAGTTTGGTGTTAGCCAAGGAATTGTTTCTTTTGTCGTACCGACTGGATATTCATTTAATTTAGATGGCTCGGCAATCTATCAGGCCATTGGCGCGTTGTTTATGGCTCAAGCATATAATATTCATCTATCGGTAATGCAGCAATTGACCTTATTAGTCGTATTAATGATTACTTCAAAGGGGATGGCTGGTGTACCAGGTGCATCGTTTGTTGTTCTTTTGGCCACAGTTTCTTCAATTGGTGTGCCTGCACAAGGGTTAGCGTTTATTGCCGGTGTTGATCGATTGATTGATATGGGACGTACTGTCGTTAATGTCGTTGGTAACTCAACAGCATCAATTGTTATTTCAAAATCTGAAAAAGATTTTGACGAAAAGAAAAATATAACATATTTGGCAAAATTAAACGATTAACTATAAAGCAACGTTTAGAAATTGTAAAAATAATCCGCAATTTTTTGGATTAAAATCAAGATCATCAAGCTATTGGATTCAATCGGTAGCTTGATGATTTTTTCTTTATTGACGAGAACTTATGTCGTCTTTACCTACAAACTGTTAATTTGTATAGTTGAAAAAAACGCGATAAATCACTGTTCTATATGGAATAATACCTATTTTTGTGTGATAATAGAAAAATGATTTTGGTTTAAGATAGGAGGCAGTTGTTGTGATAACGGCACGTGTACGAGAGTATGGTATGAAGGCGATTGTATTTATTTTAGCAGCCGTTTTAGTGGCCATCTCAATGAATAGTTTTTTCATCCCCAACAACATCTTTTCAGGTGGATTCAATGGTGTGGCTCAACTAATAAGTTTATTTTTTGATTCAGTATTTGGTATACATATTGAAGTTGGTGCAATTATTATGGCAACAAATATTCCATTAGCTATTGCAGGTTGGATATATGCCGGACGAGAGTTTACAATTTTATCTTTTTTGAATAACTTTACTGCTTCGTTTATGCAAATTGTATTGCCAAAGACTTCCCTTGTAACCCAAGAACCCATATTGGCTGGTTTGTTTGGTGGTTTATTATTAGGTGTTTCAATTGGCTTAACCTTTAAGATGGGCTTTTCGACAGGTGGAATGGACATTGTTGCTATGATTGTCCAAAAGACGACAGGAAAATCAATTGGATCAATTAATATGTTTATCAATGGTTTTATTGTTGTTGTTGCTGGTGCATTTATTGGGTGGCAAAACGCGATGTATACAATTATTGGTATCTATGCCACATCTGTTTCTGTTGATGCTATTCATACACGTCATCAAAAGTTAACAGCATTTATTGTTACGAGTCATCCCGATGAAGTTATTAAAGCGTTACAAGAGGCCTTGATTCGTGGGATTACAGTTATGCCCTCACGTGGTGCCTATACCCAAGAACCTAATACAACATTAATGATGGTATTATCTCGTTACGAGTTAACAGAAATGCAAAATTTGGTTAAATCTGTGGATGTTAATGCCTTTATTAACATTGTCAGCACGGTTGAAGTGTCTAATAATTTTTGGAACGAAGATCTACAATCCCAAATTAGACGTGAACGAACAGTTGCTAAGGCCCAAATTACAGATGCGTTGAATATCGGTGAGGAAGCTGATAAAATTAACCTAGACAAATAAGAAAGTTAATGAGGAACATATATAATGCCATTAGTTCATATTGATTTGGTTGCAGGACGTAGTGATGAACAGTTAAAAGCAATGATGACTGATGTCACCACCGCTATTGAAAAGCACATTGGGGTTCCACGTGAAAATGTTAAAGTGGTTGTAAATGAAATGCAACCTAATCGCTTTATGGACGGTGGCGTTTTGCGTTCTGAGAAATAATTTCGTACAATGGAGGGTGGAGCATGTCATGTGTTTCATCTTTTTTTTTGTTGTGAGGGGCATAACCATTGATTGGTTATTGAAAAAATACGAGTAGGAGCTATGGAGATAGATGGCTGAGCAATATATACTGGCGCTCGATCAAGGTACAACTAGTACCCGAGCAATGTTGTTTGATAAAGATGGGCAAGTAGTTGCCACGGCGCAAAAAGAATTACCTCAGATTTTTAAAAATCCAGGTTGGGTAGAGCATGATGCAAATGGTATCTGGGAAGATGCGCGCCAAGTAATGGCAGAGGTTGTTATCAAGGCCAATATACCACCTTATAAAATAGCAGGAATTGGACTAACGAATCAGCGAGAAACGACAGTTATTTGGGATCGATTGACAGGTGAGCCAATTGCACCAGCGGTTGTTTGGCAATCAAAGCAAAGTGTTCAAATTGCTGAAAGATTAAAGTCTGAAGGATTGACAGACTATATTTATCAAAAAACCGGTTTGTGGGTCGATGCGTATTTTTCGGCAACAAAGATTATGTGGTTGTTAGATAATGTCCCTGGTGCGCGTGAACGTGCTGAAAAAGGCGATTTATTATTTGGTACAATAGATAGTTGGCTATTATATAAATTAACCAATGGTCAAGTTCATGCAACCGATTATTCAAATGCATCGCGAACGATGTTGTTTAATATTCATTCAAAAGAGTGGGATAAAGAGCTACTTGAAAAATTCCGTATTCCGGATACAATGTTACCTGAAGTTCGGGATTCTTCGGGAATATTTGGTTATACAGCTGAGTATGCTTTCTTTGGTATTCAAGTTCCGATTGCGGGAATTGCAGGAGATCAACAGGCAGCGCTAATTGGCCATCAAGCGTTTAATCAGGGTGACGTTAAGAATACATATGGTACAGGATCGTTTATTGTCATGAATACAGGGCAAGACATTGCAACTTCAACGAATGGGTTGTTGTCAACAATTGCCTACAGTATTGATGGCCAAGTGACCTATGCCCTTGAAGGTTCTGTGTTTATTGCTGGAGCAGCAATTCAATGGTTACGAGATGGATTGCAACTGATTAAAAATGCAAAAGAAACCTCAGAATTAGCTGAAATTGCTCGTGAACAACATATTGATCCAATTTATTTAGTACCTGCTTTTACAGGTTTAGGGGCACCATACTGGGATCAAAATGCCAGAGGTGCTATGTTTGGTTTGACGCGTGCAACGACGAAAGAAGACCTTGTACGAGCAACTCTGGAATCAATTGCCTATCAAACGCGTGATGTCTTAGATGCCATGCAAGATGATACGAATATTGCCGTAACTAACTTAGTGATTGACGGTGGTGCTGCAGCAAATGATTATTTACATCAGTTCCAGGCAGATCTGATCAACACGGTGGTCAAACGACCTAAGCAACTAGAAACAACTGCTTTAGGTGCAGCCTATCTAGCAGGTTTAGGTGTAGGATTTTGGGAAGATATGACTAGCTTGCCAAAGACTAACCATTTGGAATTAAAAGAACCCATAACAGAACGGCAAGAGCAAGTCCAACTTGCATATAAGGGGTGGCAACGTGCGGTTCAAGCAACACGGCTTTTTCCAACGAATTAGTAGTATTAATTTAGGTTAAAGAGACTGAGAGCGAGACAAAAGTTGTTTTGGTGGGTGTGTAACATGATATGCGCTATTTTTGGCACAACTTAAGTCTCTTTGAAATACGTTTAAGAAGGTCATCAATCCACTAATTGTTAGGTGGATTGATGGCTTTTTAGTCTGTAACTAATTAGTTATGTCTTAGGTGCTATGTTCTTTTTTATGGGCACTTATAAAAAAGAACATACGTTCCCCTAAAAATTTAAGGAAAATTAAGGTATGATATAAATGTTAAATGAAGTTTAAATATATGCTGGTGTCTGTGTATTTAAATTTGGCTTTAACAATTAGAATTTGAGAGGAGTTGTGCCTATGGTAGAGGTTTCAACGAAGGTGATTGCAACTGGAATTGTTGGTGCGCTAGGTGTTGTGGCAACCACACAAGTACCAGTTGTACAAGCTGCGGTCAGGGGCGCTGTCAACTTGTCCCCTGATTCGGAACATGTTTCCCAATTTAAAAATGTGACAAATTTTATTCAAGAAGTGGCAACTGGGCAAAGTCATGGTCAAATTACAACAAAGTCAGATGTTCTTCGTGAAAAAGGAACAAAAAATCCAGCGATAGTGACTTTTAAAGGTGCGTCAAAACACGCTGATAACAAAACAACAAACAATATTGATTATGTTGCATCTGAAGCAATGACAGATGCTTTAATTACCTCTGATCAAGAAGACGAAACAACAGCATATTATGATGATTCATCAACAGATACAACGGAAACTGAAGTTTCGACGACACCAGCTGAAGATGCAGTGGTTTCTGAGGCAAATAGCGATAGCACACAGTCTGAAGCAAACAGTATTTATACGATTCAAGATGGCGATACATTAGGACAAGTAGCTGCAGCTAATGGTATTTCTATTGCCGATTTGCAGGCTGCTAATCCAGGTGCTGATACCAATATGTTACAAATCGGGCAATCACTTAATATACCAGTTTCTGGAGTAAATGATACTTCTGAAGCAGCGACTTATGCGGCACAATCTGATACGACATCTGATACAACAACTTATGCGGCCGCTTCAACTGATGATGGTACACAGTCCACATATGCTGAGCCTGTGCAACAATCTGTGAGTGATTTTACAGTTGATACAGCACCAGCAACATTTAATTCAAACATGGATGTGGACGTACAATCACTTGAAAGTGAGTCAACACCAAACGAACAAAGTAACGATACAAACACAACTAATGGATTGCATGTACTTACTAATGGTGATGTTGTTCTTGATGCATTACCTGCTAAGCAAACTAATGAATCTCAGGATGCCAACAATTCTACGTCATCAAATACACAGGCTTTGAGTACCCAAACTACCGATAGTAGTACATTAACGCAAACACAAAGAAATGATATTGTTTCTGCAGCATTAACATATGCTTCACAAAATATTCCGTATGTTTGGGGTGGTAAGACATCTGCTGGACTGGATTGTTCTGGATTAGTAGCTAAAGCATACCGAGCTGCTGGTATTTCAATACCCGCGTATACAGTTGCTGAAGAAGCTTATGTTGCGACGCAAGATGTACAAAACAATTCAGATATTTTGGTCAAGGCCCAACCTGGTGATTTATTATTCTGGGGTGGTCATGGGGCAACCTGGCAAGTTGCGATTTATATTGGTAATGGACAATATGTGATTGCTTCTGAACCAGGACAACAGGTACAAGTTGCTAATTTAGCAGATACAGATGTTCTACCTGACTTTATTGGAACTTACAATTTTCACTAAGATTGATAAATTTATACTTAAAATTGAGAAAAAGGACCTCAGAAATTTCTGAGATCCTTTTTCTGTAAAAAATTAAATGTTTTCTAATTCCTTTAGGCGGTCATCAATTTGTTGTAAAACAATCTTTTGACTGTCTTTATTTTCAAGATCATATTTTTGCAAATCAATTTTCATCTTTGGTGAAGCATCATAATCTGCATACCATTTTTGATATGCTGACCACATCTTGAAGTAGTATTGTCGTAAATCAGCATTATCTTCAAATTGCTCATAGTCACGACCACGCTTTTTAATACGATAAAGGATGGTATCAAAGTCAGCATCCGCAAATACCATTAAGTCAGGACGTCCTTTTTTCATCGTTTGAATCTCATCCATCATGTTTTTGAGCAGTGTCATGTAAACATTTAATTCAGCATCTGAAATATTACCTTCACGATGGTTTTCTTGGGTAAATAAAGCATCTTCGTAGATAGAACGATCTAAGACATTATTGTCATCTGACAAAGCCTTTTTGATCATTGCGAAGCGCTTGTTCAAAAAATAAATTTGCAATAAAAATCCATATTGTTTTGGATCTGCATAATAAAGAGGTAACACAGGATTCTCACCTACAGGCTCAAAAAAGGCTTGTGTTTTAAGATGTTTTGCAATCAAATCAGTAAGTGTGGTTTTCCCAACACCAATCATACCAGCTGTGATAATCACCATGGTAGTCCTTCTTCCTTCAGGATTATATTTTCTCTAAATACTCATCTTATAAAGTACATGAGTGAGCTTATCAGCTGATAACTATATTAGCCAATATAATAAATAAATTCAATATCTTGACAAATTAAAAAGAACGTCCTTATACAGACAAATGCCGATATATAGGGACGTTCTAATTTTAAAATAAAAATTAATCTTTCTTTGCTGCCAATGCATCACGAATTTCTTGAAGAACGACTAACTCTGTTTCAGGTGCAATTTCTTCTTCTTCGGCTTGCTTCTTGGTCATCGATTGTGCCTTGCGAATTGCTTTCAGAATTAAGAATACAGCAAAACTTGTCAACAAGAATGTTATTAAGGTACCGATGAATGATCCAACTTTAATATCAGCTGAACCCACATGCCAAACAATACTTGAAAATGAAATTGAACCTGTAATAATTCCAATTAAAGGCATGATTAAGTCATCAACCACTGACTTAACAACTGTTTGGAAAGCTGCCCCCATAATGAAAGCGACTGCCAGATCCATAACGTTTCCACGCATGATGAAGTCTTTGAATTCATTTATAAAATTACGCATAAGATGTCTCCTTTTATTAACCTAGTAATAAATATGACATAGTGATTTATTTAAGTCAAAATATAAGTAAAATATGCTAAAAAATTTTAAACTATTCTTTGATATATTAAACATAATTACGGGCAAATTAATTTTTTCTGGTAGAATAAAGAAAATAAATGACGTAGAGGGAGTAACTAATGAGTTATAAGATGTTAGTGTCAGACTTAGATGAAACATTTCTAAACGATGATGGTACGATTCATAAAGAAAATGTACGTGCAATCAAAAGTGCAGTTGCAAAAGGATTTAAATTTGTTCCTAATACTGGACGATCATTTAAATCAGTACAAAATATGTTAAAAGAGTTAGACCTATTTGATAAAGAAGATCAATATGTTATTTCGTATAACGGTGCGGCAATCGTTGAAAATAAAGATAATCAAATTATGGCGACCCAGGACATGCCAATAACATTGGCCAAAAAGATATTTGCGGCGGGCTATCTTAGTAATCAGGTTGATGTTCATATTTACACAGTGGATAAATTATTTATTTACGATATTAATGAGACAGATAAACGTTATATGGCAACACGAGGTGTAGAATATGAAGAAATCGCGCATGATGATTTATCATTTTTAAATCGTGAACAACCTATTATGAAAGTGATTTTTGAAAATGAAGATTCTGATATTCAAAAACAAATTCATGATGCAGTTATTACTGCAGTAGGTATTGAAAGTGTTGAAGCAACCTATTCGTCTGGCCGTTATGTTGAATTCAATTTAAAGGGTGTAGATAAAGGAACCGCCTCATTGCTACTAGGAGAAAAGTTAGGCATCAAGTCAACTGAGATAATTGCTGCTGGTGACAATAATAATGACCTAAAGATGATTACTGCAGTAGGTCTAGGGGTTAGTGTGGCTAATGGTATTCCAGCTGTTAAATCAGCAGCGGATTTTGTTACACAACGCACTAATAATGAAGGGGCTATTGCAGAAATATTGGATCAGTTTGTATTGGCAGGTGAATGATAGTATGCGTTTTGCAATTCAAATTGGTGCAAGTTTTATTGTCGTTACCATATTTGTTGGTTTTATTTGGTTTGCCAAAATAGCAAATTGGCCAACCTGGGTTATCGGGGTTTCTTTATTTGTATTGTTTGTTCTATTCACTGTTTTGATGACATTCTTATCATTAGCGCTGCAACCAAAAAAGCAGGAGGATGAGCATGAAGAAGACTGATCAAATTGGAACATTGATATCGGGTGTCATTTGGGTCACTGTGGGGATTATTTTGGATTTTGCAATCCAACTTGGGAGCACGTACAGTAAGTATGGCATTGTAAAATGGTTACATGTCGATAAAAATAATCCAATTGGCATTACAATAATGTTACTTGTTGCTGCTATTTTAACCGCATTGACTGTCTGGATATTAGGCTATGCAGTAAAGCGAAAATCGCCTAAAACAGCTTTACATCCATTTCGAGGTGATAAATTAGTTTGGGTCGGATATGGCTACGTTATGATTATTGGAGCTGGCATTTTAACAGTTGCCTTGCAGCTTATTTTTTCTCATCAACAGATTACAGCTAGTAATCAAGTTGCTTTAGAAGAAATGGCTCGAAAAGGTGGTGCCGCACTGATTTTTGTTGTTGTTTTGGCAGTTTTTGTTGCCCCATTGGTTGAAGAATTAATTTTTCGAGGAATTATTTTAAATTATTTCTTTAAAGAAGGACCGTGGTGGTTAAATGTGATTATTTCTGGCGTTTTGTTTGGTTATTTTCATGTCTTTCAAGATTTTCAAATTTTTGCCTTTATCCAATATTCATTAATGGGAATTGTTTTAGCAATTGTTTATAAAAAAACAAAGCAAATTCAATATGCGATGGCAACACATATGTTGAATAACAGTATCGCAGCGCTTAGTTTGATTGGCATGGCATTTGGATCATAGCATTGTAATTCTTTTCACTATGTTTTTTAATGAATTTAGATTATGATAGACGTAAAGATACCGTGACGTATAATGTGAACGGGGGAAAATATTATGACTGAGTATTTACATGTAACATTTGGATCTAGAACAGTTTTACAAGAGGTTCGAAATAAAAATCTAGAACGAGAATTACTATTGATGAATGATGAGTCTGATCCGGAAAAGTATGAGTTACTAGAGAAAACAACGGATAAAAATTCTGTATTTACGGTACCAGTAAGTTATGAAATTATTTCAAGTCACGGGGATACTGATGAGTTAAGAGGTTGGATGAGTTTTACCTTTATCACGCTAAATGATTTGGAACGTGATAATTTTATTCGCCGATATAAGTCAACAAGTATAGATACTGAAGCGCCTGGCTTTATTAGTTCTTATATTTTACAAAGTACAACAAATTCACACGAATTAGTCATCTTATCTACATGGCGACTAAAAAAGAATTGGACTGACTGGCAGTCGTCGACGAATTTTCCATTACGTCGCTATGAGCACAGCCAATATAATTTGCACAGAAAGCAACTTAGTTTTACAGCTTTAGCAAAGCAAAGTCTATAAAATAACTACCCAATTACATCAATTTCTGATATAGTTATCAGTGTTATGTAATGGGTATGCCGTCGTGGCGGAACTGGCAGACGCGCACCGTTCAGGTCGGTGTGGGATTTATCCCGTGCAGGTTCGATTCCTGTCGACGGCACTCAGGTCAAAATTCAATAACCCGTTCAGAACCCTGTTATATCGGCTTAAACCGTTGATATGACAGGGTTTCTTTGTGTTTAAAAATAATCTACTTTTACCATGAGATACCATGATTTACCACCATTTTTGCTACAATTTGCTACAAATTTGCTACAAGTTTTCCAACAGATTAACTGACTTTTCATCTTCTTCTCGCTTCAAATTATCCAGCATGTGAGTGTAAACCCGTAAGGTCATACCAACTGATTTGTGTCCCAATCTGGCAGATACATATTGAATATCCACACCGTGAGATAATAACCAACTTGCATGTGTGTGGCGCAGTCCGTGAAAAGTGATTATCTTAGGTGATTTAATCGCTTGTAAATCGACTTTTAAGCGCTTATTAACTGCTGCACTTGTAATTGGTCTCGGCATGCCAAAAACGAAGTCTGTGGCTTTCTCTGGACGTTTCCATGCATGAAATTGTTCAATCAATGTTGCAGGCACCGAAATTTTTCTAACTGATGACTTAGTCTTTGGTTCTTTTATAGCACGCTCAACTTGTTCCCAGGCTTTGTTAATGGAAATAACACCTTGATTCATATCTTGCCAAGTTAAGGCTGCAGCTTCTTCATATCGGACACCGGTATTCAAGGCAAGTAGTATCATCATATCTGAATCAGTTCTAACATTTAAATCGATAGATTGAATATAATCAACTAATGCCTTCATCTGTGGTTCTTCAAGATATTTAAGGTCGCTAGATTTACCTTGCTTACCTTTGGCATAGATACCATCAATCGGATCCTTAAAGATGATGTCGTCATATATGGCTGATTTAATAGCTTGGTGCATGATATTACGTACTTTATTAACAGTCTCATCTGAATATTTTTTAGCTAGTGTATTCAAAAATCGCTGAAAAGTAGGGCGGTTTAGTGAACCAAGCGTAACGTTTTGCATATGTTCTTCGATATACAATTCAGTTGTGTGATACCACATCTGTGTGGCACGAGACATATCTAGTTTATAGGTGGTGTACCAGTCATGAAAATATTCTGACAACGGTTGACTTTCATCGAAAGAAACAAAACCCTTAGCTTTGTAATTTTCCATTTCAACTGCCCATGCTTTTGCAGCAGATTTAGTTCTGAAACCAGATTTAGATTTCTTACGGTACTTTGGTCCATCTTTAACAGAAACGCTGGCGGTGTAACTTTTGCCACGTTTATAGATACTTGCCATATTAGCTTAAACCTAACCTTTCATGTAAAAAATATAGATAGTTTATCGACATACCTAGGTCGTGTTATACTAGATACGTTAAATAAAAGCGCAGGAAACTTCGCTTTGTTAATATGGGAATGCACGTACACTACTGTTTGGCGATAGGGGTGTGCGTGCTTTTTGATTAGTATGTCGGTCTTTCTTAATTGACGGGCGTAGTTTTTGGGTTCAAAATAAAGAAAACAATTCAGTATGGTGATGGAAAAGGAAAACACAATGGAAAAATTTATCGTAGAAAAAAAACAAGTACGTGTTAAAGCATACAAGACAGATAAAACGATGTATATCAAAACCTTAGAAGGAACTATGAAAGCAGATCCAGGCGATTGGATCGTTACTGGCGTAGATGGTGAACAGTACCCGGTAAAGCCAGACATCTTTGATAAGACATACAAAATTTTGGAAAAAGACGCATAACACGCGTCTTTTTATTTTGGATATACCTTTGTGTACTTAGAAATTGCTGCCGATCGTTTGTCGTATGCCATATCAATATACTTATTAGGGTCCAAAATAAAGTTGTCCCATTTAACAGCAATCACGTATCGTTCATCGGCAGTCCAATAGTCACGATTTTTATCATGCAATGGAGAATCTAGGTAATAATTTACACTGATTTCTTTGATTACAGTATTGTCATTAATCACTGTAATATTAACAGTAGATCCGTCATAATCACTCGTAGTGGTTTTTGGGTATGGATAAACGGAATCGTACATGCTTGGTAAAATTACGGCTAAAATTCCATTTTTTGAATTGCCATCACCGTTGTACAATGAAGCTTGCATTTCACGCTTGATATAACCTTGATATTCAAGCCATGGATGTAACGACTCTGCACTTTTATTTC
The DNA here is from genome assembly GCF_000160575.1 of Weissella paramesenteroides ATCC 33313. Classification (GTDB taxonomy): domain Bacteria; phylum Bacillota; class Bacilli; order Lactobacillales; family Lactobacillaceae; genus Weissella; species Weissella paramesenteroides. Next base: position 88,706 of record NZ_GG697130.1, on the reverse strand, counting down.
CAATTAGCGTAAGAGTAACCGTGGACTTTGAAAGATGATGTTTACGAATATAACGCATTATATAGGTTTCATCTTCTGAAGGAATCGCATTGTTTAAAGAATTATCAATCATATCAACATCCAGGTTATTTTGAATGAACTCTTTATATTCAGTATCTTCAGTTTTATATGAAATAAAAACTTTGTGGGCCATATTAATCTTCTTTCTTATTTCCTTCAGTTGGAGCTTTATCATTTTTTGTTAGATTAGCCCAATTGATATTTTCGTTTGAAATCAGGGTTTCCGATCGTTCCACTAAATCGGCAAACGGAAACTCAGAATCCCGATAAACACCGGTCCTCGTTTGAAACATCACCAATTCTTTTTGAAGCATCTCTGTATTCTTTCGGTATTCAATCCAAAGATCGTGGTACTTAAATACTGAAAGAACACTTTCTGAAATTACAACAATGACACCCAATAAACCAGTGACCCATTTATTTATGCCCATCGCAACCATAAAAGGGACGAAAGCTCCCGAGGTGAAAGTGGTTGACTTCCAAAAAAGGTAATGATTTTTCATTATTGATGATTTGTTATCGTACCAGTCTATCTGATCAGCTAACCGAAGATGAAGATACTTATCAATGTCTAGTGACTCATAGGACTTAAAGGACTTCTTATTTTCAGAATTAACCATCTACTACTCCCAAAGCTTTTAACGTGATTCCTTTCTGCACGTATGTATGCCACCTCAACGGGTGGCTTTTTTATTTTCTACCTTCAATAGCGTCAACAAGACCCTTAACGTAGTCTTGTGCACGACCCATGACGAACCCTTTTTCCTCATCTGTTAGTTCACTTAAATCAATGCCCCAGTGAGCAGCAATAAGTTCAGGGGTAGAAGGGTCAGCTTTTTTATTAGCGTGCATATCGTCTGTGTTACCTAATAGGTAGTCGACTGATACGCCTAGGACGTCAGCAACGGCTTGCAAAGCATTAGACTGGGGTGTTTGTGTTTTCCACTTATAAATTGCATTTTCAGACAATCCAGCTTCAATAGCTGTCTTTTTTAAATTCAATCCACGTTCTTTTGAAATTTCTTTTATACGTTCAAATGTATTCATATCAAGGGTTTCTCCATAATATGATGAAATAAAAATATCTAAATGGATAATTAGGTGTTTACAAAAGTATCCAATTGGATTATAGTTAATTCATCGAGTTAAGTAGCAAGCAAAAAGAACTTAAATATCAAATGCTTTTGGACGAGCTAATGCTGATATATAGGTTTTTTACAATGCTTATTTTTCTATGCCTTTATTGTATCCGTATGGATAATTAAAGTCAAGATAACTTGATATTAACTTTATAAAAAGGAGGAAATGCACATGAGTGTTAAAGAAGCACGGCGAACTTTGAAACGAGCATATGGTGACTTTCAAATTCATTTAGATGAGAACGAAATCTCACGAAAAGAACTTGCAGATGTTATTGGTACGTCAGAGCAATATGTATCACGACTTCTTAACGGGCGTGAGGATAGCAAGTCAGCTAAAGAAAAGTTACGAACATTATTTCAATACACTGGTTACCACGGTGATAACTGGTTGGCATAAACATAAGGAGATATAAACATGACCCAAACAGAACAATTAGTTGAGCCTCAAAACGGGGTAGCAACTACAACATCATTACAAGTAGCAAACTCATTCGAAAAGAAACATAAGCATGTCCTTGAAACAATCAAAAATCTCATGGCCGAAAATTCGGCCGTGAAAAATATGTTTAAAGAAACAACATATTTAAGCGACAGAGGCCGTGAATACCAAATGTATCAAATGGATAAAGACGGTTTCACATTGTTAGTAATGGGATATACAGGACAAAAGGCAACTGAATTCAAACTTCGTTACATTCAAGCATTCAACGAAATGGAACAAACACTCAAAAATCAATCAGCATTACGTTTGCCAGAGAATAACGCAGAAATGGTTCAAGTTATCCAAAACGTTAATAAGGAAACAAATAGGCGCATTGATGAAGTAGAAACCACAGTCGATGAATTGAAAGACCGTTTCGGGTTACCTGCATCACAAGCTAAGTCATTAGAGCAAGCACGTAAGCGACATGTCGTTACCTTGCTAGGTGGCTTTGAGTCAAATGCTTATCAACATCTTAGTGGCAAGACGTTCCGACAAATCGGTGGCGACTTTAAAGATTACTTCGAAGTACCACGTTATGATGCATTGCCATTATCAAAATTTGATGAAGGTATGAGTTACATCAAGGCGTGGCAATTACCAACTAACCTAGCATTACAAGTACGTGATTTGAACTTACAAACTGAATTGGAGGTGTCGGAGTTTGTATGAGATAGAAAAGCTTAACAGAATGTATTTTTACAAAATATTAGAAAGCTTCATCAATAAATTCAGCATTTGGTGCATCATAAATTATCTCGAATGTGTCTTCAAAATATGCGATTTTAAAATTTGATTTAATAGTACTTTTTCCATTAGGAAATATTTCAAAAATTATAATTGCACCCTTACTGGTTGTTTCTCTAATTTTCCAAAATCCAGATGAAATTTCACACCCCTTCTTAGTTAAAATTCCATCATCAGAGGTCAATCTTAAGTTATGGTCTTTCATAATTTTCTCCTTCTTAATCAACTTTAGAAAGGTACGAATACAAATTATATAAGTACATTATAAAGAGCTAACATTCAAAAAGATAATGATAAGTTATTTAACTGAAAAATATATAACAACTTGATAATAAATAAACAGAAAGGAGCAAATGTTATGTATCTACATGTAGCAGTAAAAAAAGCCAAGGAATCCGGCAAGGGATTCACTCGGCAAAGTTATATAACTAAACGTGAGTCAGCTAAAGAGTCTGATAATACAGTTTGGTTTTATCCAACCAATTCAATTGTCGGCATCTGGTTTAGATGGACTAAAAAAACCTGTCCGAAATACTAGCAAAGCAGTGCGAACAGGTTAGTGAGACTATCGAAAAAATAAACTCCCTAGAAGTTACTTTTCGATAGAGGATTAATTAAAAGTTAAATAGGTGTTGTCAATATTTTGAACAGTATGACCACTATTTTTAACTTCAGAAACTATTTCATTAGCAGTTAAAGATGGATAGTCAGCTAGTCGAATGCTGGCTTGACCACCTACATGTTTAACAGTATTGCGCAGTGCTGTATCTAATTGGTGGCGAAGATCATGAAGCTCTAATTCCTTGTTTGGTGTGATTCCCATAAATAATTGCTCCTTTCAAGATAACAAAACATTAATGTTGTTATGAACAGTATAACAAAATAACGAAAGTAGGCAAAATATGCCAGATAACATAGCAATAAAGAAAGGAGACAAACCATGGCAAAGCCAGTTCCAAAATTTGAAATCAAAGACAAGATACTTGTCACAGCAGATGAAGCAGCTGGTTTGTTGTCAGTATCACGTAGTTATTTCGATGAAAAAGTTCGATACGACAAAGAATTTACAGCAATGAATATTGAACGAATGCCTAACAGGTATAGCTTAAAACGATTAAAGGAATGGGGAGGATAACATGTTAGCAGAAATAGCAATGTTCATTCAGTTACTAGGCATGGCAACATTAGCAGCGATTTTGCCAACGATTGGTGTAATGTGCGTGATCTATTTGATTTATACGCACAGATCGCAACTACTCGATATTTTACAAGGCATTTTGCGCATCATCTGCTGGCTAATTATTTGCCTAGTTGATGGTAAGGCAAAAGCTGATGGTATTAAAGTAAAGAAAATTTAAGGAGATATAAAATGCATCATTACATGACTAAATATACAGATAACAAAGATAACGAATACTACACCAGTTGGCTACAAATTAATTTTTGGGGCCGGTCATATATATTCAGCAAAAAGGAATATAAAAATGGTAAACGCGTAGATAAATAGGAAAACACACCTCCAAAAAATGAAAGTGTGTTTAAAGACTATTCGCGTCGCCAACCATTTCCAGGTTTACTAGTAGGTGGCAAACGATCGCCACGGTCTATGTTAGCATCATGACCACCACTGACTTCGCCGCCTCTAGGGCCAACTTCAACATAATGACCTGGTCGTTGGTTATCAGTTCCAGGTTTAATTGGTTTTGGCATATATTATACCGCCTTTTTAAAATTTTGAAGATTGTAATCACTTGAATTGACAAAAAAGAAAGCGATTACAACTTCAAACTAATTATAACCGAATACGATATATAAGACAACGGAGCGTTATATGAAATTAGCAAAAATTATTGATGATAGGGTGAAAGAGTTGAATTTATCTTATTACAGACTATCTAAAATATCTGGCGTACCTCTCAATACGTTATATTCCATTAAAAATGGTGTGCGAAAAGTGTTGACTTTAAGAAACACAATAAAGATATTTGATGCGCTTGAATTAGATTTAAACGAACTGAAAAAGATTGATTGGAAGTAGGCGGTCAACAGAAAGGAAACAACATGGCAGATTATGACATCGGATCAACAGGTGTAGGCAACTTACATCATGGTTTTTCAAAATCAAAAGATTTAGTGAAGCTACCAGTCGGTAATGAATCACAACTTAAAAATGGATACGTTACATTAAGCTGGAAAAAAGAAAATGCCATAGCAAAATCACGCAGGAACGATAAAAAAATACATCAAAAGTGGGAAGCTAATTACAAAATTTTTAAGTCATATCGTGATAAGCAACCCGATGCACGAGGTAACGAACTCAAAGAGTTGTATAAAAAAGTATCTGAAAAAACAGGTGTTTCACCACTTACGCTCAAGGGATTGATGTACGAATACAAGTGGAGAGCAGAACAGGGGGTGTGAGAAATGAGATTAAAAGAATTGCGCAAAGGTAAGGGAATGCAACAACAAGAAGCAGCTAAAGAACTGAACATACCCGGTTCTACATACGCTGGATATGAACGTGGCGAACGTGAACCACGTATAGATATGTTAATTAAATTAGCTGATTACTTTGATGTATCAGTTGATTACTTAATCGGACACGAAAAAACACCTAATCATGTGGAGTGACTAGGTGTTCGGGTAAACAAAATGTAATTGCTATTACCCTTCTAATTTAACACAAGGAGTACAACATGCCAAATGATTTAATAGACCCACCAGAAGACGAATTGCCCTGGGGATACACCATATACGGCGAAGAGATCGAGTTAGGCGAACTTGATGTGAGAGAAATTGAATCAGGACGGTATTTGAAACCTGAGGAATTTGAACGCTACATCAAAGATAACAGCATTCGAGTTGATACGGAGGAACGACAATGAACAAATCAATAGAATGGCAACCAACACCAGAATTAAATGAAGATTTAGTAAAAATGCAGTTGAGCTTAGTTCAACCCGCTAAAACAAAGCAAGGTCACTTTGGACCATACGCAGGGCTTGATGACATTGACCGTGCAGTAAGGTCAGCGATTAAAGCTGCGGAGGTGCCACTTACCTATAATCAGTCGACTAGTACTGAGTTAACAGCAAATGGGAAAATTACACATCAGGTTATTACAAATATTATTCACTCATCAGGAGAAACGCTCCATATTGATGGTGTTACGTATGAGCAAGGATCTACGCCAGCACAAACGCTAGCAAACCTGACTTATGCTAAACGTGGAAGCTTGTCAGCCGCATTCGGAGTAGTGGCTGATGATGATGACGACGGACAGGCAATCACAGCTTTGAAGCAGGAACAAATTAATCAAGAAAATATGCGCAAGGCAATTATTGCCAAGCTTAAGGAAAAATTGAAAGAAGTACCAAAGGAAAAATTACCACAAATTTTTGCCACATCAAATATGACAGAAAAACATAATAATAATTCTGATTTGGATAAATTAACAGCAGCACAGGCTTCTGTATTAGCTGGTGCCGCAATATTCGCAATCAATGACGCAGGTATTAAGTAATGGAACTTTGGGGACGAATTACAGCGATTAAAGGTAATCAAATAGCGGTCACGCTTGAAAGCCGTGAAGAGCTGGCAAGCTTGTCCCTGTTTACTACCGAAGACCAACCACAGGTTGTGGTTAATGTACAAGATGAACGACATTTGAGCAATGTTCAACGCAAAAAGGCTTATGCGATTATTGGTGAAATTGCTAGGTGGTCAGGGTATGTACCAGAAGAGTGTAAGGAATGGTTGAAATACTATTTCACCGCTGAAACTGGGACACCATATTTCAGTTTTGCTAATGCTGAGATGACAACTGCAAGGGAATTTATCACATTCTTACTTGATTATGCGATAAGAAACCACATACCAATGTCACATAGCGGACTTACTTATCAAGATGATTTGGATATGTATATGTATCAATCGTTGAAATATCGGTCATGTGTTATTTGTGGCAAGCACGCTGATGTTCATCATCTCGACACAGTTGGCATGGGTAATGACCGTAATTTAGTTGACCATCGGCAAAAGCATCTCATTGCTTTATGTCGTGAACATCATCAAGAGGCCCACAAACTAGGTTGGCCAACATTCAAAGAGAAGTATCACGTTAAGGGGATTTTATTAGATCCACAAACATTAAATCAGCTAGGCATAATGACCTACAAACGAATGGAGGAAATCGATGATAAACAACGTCGTAGTAACTGGCAGACTAACTAAAGATATGGAGTTGAAATATACCACGTCAGGTACAGCCGTAGCTAGTGCAACAGTGGCAGTTGAACGCTCATATACTGACGCTAATGGAGAACGAGGTAGCGACTTTATTAATTTTGTTATTTGGCGTAAGAGCGCTGAAAACATGGCAAATATGACGGCTAAGGGTTCGTTGGTTGGTATTGAGGGACGACTACAAACACGTAGCTATGATAACCAGCAAGGGCAAAAAGTATTCGTTACCGAAGTTGTCGTTAATAATTTCTCGCTATTAGAAAGCAAGGAAGTGACTGATCAACGTAAGCAAGGCGGGGCTAGTCAACCACAACAAAATAACTTCAATCAGCAACAGGCACCACAAGGTAATTTTAATCAGGGTAATAACTTCAATCAAGGTAACCAAAGCAATTACCAAAACAAGCCACAAAATCAGTCACAACCAAGACAACAACAGACTGGATTTACCCCTGGTCAAATGTATGGTAACGATCAGAATTTTGAAGATCAATTACCATTCTAGGAGGCAGTATGGCACAACGCAGAATGTTTAGTAAGAAAGTAACTGATACAGATATATTTTTGGATATGCCATTATCAGCGCAAGCGTTGTATTTTCACTTGAATATGCATGCAGATGATGATGGGTTTATTGGAAATATCAACACAATTAAGCGCATGGTTGGGGCTTCTAACGATGATGAAAAGTTGTTAATTGCCAAACAGTTAATTATCCCTTTTGAAAAATCAGGGATTGTCGTTGTTCGTGATTGGCGTATCCATAATTACATTAGAAAAGATAGATATGCCGAAACAATATATAAAAACGAACGTGAACAACTTGGACTTGATGAGACTGGCAAATATCAAATTAACGGACCAATAATTGATGGTTTACCAATGGTTGACCAAAGGGAGACCCAGGTTAGGTTAGGTAAGGATAGGTAAGAGTTAAGTTAGGTAAGGGCGCTTGCTTGCTTGCATCCGCTATCATCTCAGTGGAGAACCAATTTTAACCACTCAAGCAAGCAAAAATGGTGAATAAAATGATTAATCAGAAACAAATTATGACGGAATGGCAAAAAGCGGGCATTAAAATTAATGGCTTTACGTATAACGACATTCAAGATATTTATAATCAATTAGCACATAATGCGGACGATGAAAAAGAAGCTAACGGCATATTTATTTTAGCCATTCGTAAAGCAGCGATGAACGGAGCTAAAACGCAATGGGCAGTTAGTAATATTGCTAATCAATGGATTCAATTGGGTTTAACAACTGTTGAAGCAATAGGTAAGTATGAACAAGAATCCCAACAGACACAACCTAAAAGTTATTATGGCCGTCCATTGAAACAGGAAAGCAAAATATTACAACCTAAAAGCGATGAAGTTTTACAGCAAAATGAACAATTAGCAATAAGTTTAGGGTACAAAAACGCTGAAGATATGGCGAAAGGGACTCATGACATATTGATTAATTTAAGAAAAACTCGTGCAGAGCGATTGGATAGTAAACCCAAAACAGGATTGACAGCCAATGGCAATCAGGTATTAAAGAGGTTTTAATGACAGAGATAGTGATTCCACTAACTGCATTTATTTTGCCAATGAAAAAGCAAGGCAAGATGCGGTTAGTCAAAATGACATTAAACAATTGGATCATGATCCATGGTATGCGTGCTGGGCGAATGATTGCCAACAAGCGCAAGCATCAAATTCAAGCGAAAATCATGCCACTAGTTGACCAAGCAATGGTCGATGGACTAGCTCCGATTGGAGCAAAGACTAAATTTAAGTTTGACTGGTACTTGCCAGACAGACGCACGGATTTAGACAACTGGACGTTTACGCATAAGTTTATTTTTGACGCCTTTCAGGCAAGTTCAGTTCGTGGACAGGTATTTATGCCAAACGACAATTTAAACTTCGTGGTGGCGACGTATGACGATTTTAGAGGCATTGATAAAGATAACCCCCGAGTCGAAATAAATTGGGAGAACTAACAACAAACAGCCGAGGGTGGAAAGACTGTGAGCCCGTATGAAAATGAAAGAATTTGATAAATATTTAGTACCTGAACAATTGGAACAGAAAAAGTATCGTTTTGGAAATGGATATGGTGCATTGGTTACTTACTACCGACCAACAAACACATACGATCTACATCCAATCAAATGGATTGGAGAACAAAATATTTTTATCGATGAACCATGTATAAATACCACTTCAAAAAAAGAAGATATCGTTGCAGCATTGAATGAAATTAAAAACAAGAGGGGCTACTAATGACTAAATATGTAGTTGATTTACCAGATAATGTATCTTTTATCGTTGGAAAAGGATATGTGTTGTTTAATGAGAAGGAATTCTTAAGGATACCAGTAAAACAACTTGAAAAATATTCAAAAAAAGAATATGTAGAGGTGGAGAAAGATGAAGAAATCGTATATGACGTACGAAAGGAAGAGCAGATGAGCGAGAAATATGTGGTGTCACAGGAGTTTATGAATGAGTTAAAGGAGTGGAAAGATACTTTAGATTCAAATGATTACGAATATAAGCCTTTAGTCGGTTGGGTCAACCTCAAAAACCTACCAGAAACTGTATCTATGTGGTGGGGAGATGATGAAGTGCCAGATGAGGAAAACAATAACCGCCTAATCGCAATCCTTCGTTGGGTAAACGGCGAAGATGTATTCGAAGTTGAGAAACCTAAGAAGTGGGTTGTGCGAAGTAAAGAGATAGGCAATAATAACAGGCATTCCTATGTTCGATTGGTTATTAGTTCATCTGAATTAACTAATGCATCTGTAGAATTTGACTATAATTGGGCTACCTATTTTGATACCCGTGAAGAAGCTGAGAGTTGGGCTAATGCTCATCAGGAAGTGGTTCAAGCAGAGGTGGACTAATGATTAGATTTTATAGTGCAGCTTTCGTGGAACATGGTCAGTTACATTCAATTCATCAAGATGTACACATGACAGCTGAAGAAGCAACAAATTTGTTAGACAAACGTACGATAATTTATGGCGATAATTACGGATTTGTACCAGTAGCGTTTGATTTAGCTGCAAACGGTCAGGAGGAAGGCTAATGGTGGATAAAGCTTAGTAACTCTTAAAAATATTTCTTGAAAAATTAGTAACAATTAAGGTATTGTGGTAGGTGCGGTTTAAAAATTAGTTATAGTTAAATTAATTGAAAAAGAGGATGGATCAATGAGTTATTTAAAGTGGTTAGGGAAAGAGTTAAGAAGTATTAATACAGCTGGTGGAATCATGCTGGCATTCATCATTGGAGTACAGTTGGCGTTCTATCTATCGGCACCTATTACAGGACTATCAACAATTACACTGGTCGCAACACTGGTAGGTTCAGCATGTACAGTTTACATGATGATTGGTAAGCCAATTAATGGACTGCTAGGACTAATCAGTGCAATTGGATTCATCTATATCAATTGGACGGCAGGACATTATGCTAGTGTGCTAGATCAGTTGGTATTTATTGCATTAATTGATTTGCCACTTATATTCACTTGGAAAACATGGGGACATAAGATTGAGAACGGTGTGAAGTTCTTAAGCAAGACAGGTTGGATATTGACATTAGGCTTTATCTTAATCGCTTGGTATCCCATGATGATGGCATATACAGCGCTAGGAGACAGCAATCCACTATGGGACAGTATTGTGTTGATTATTGGAGCAACTGCTAGTTTGTATGTTTTCAAAGGATACGGGGATAGTTACACGCTTTGGTTATTGTCTGACTTTGTCAATATTGCCTTATGGGTGTCAGCACTATTTGCAGGCTATTCAGCAAGTTCTTTGCCTATGCTACTAACTATGAGTTTCTACCTAGCAACGGCTGTATACGGACGTTTTTGGAGTATTTGGCGAGGCAATAAGTGATGAATAGTTGATATGCAAATTATCAATGTATGTTAGAATTTTCGTATAAATGAGAAAGAGGATTTTTATGATTAATGTTAAAAGTTTAGTAGCCAAGCAACTAGAGTCACTTCTAGAAGAAGAAAATAATGTCGTTACCAACCTTGCCAATGCATCTGCCTTGATTTTTCAAAGTTATGAAAATGTTAATTGGGCAGGATTTTATATCTATAATTCTGAAACTAACGAGTTAGATTTAGGACCATTTCAAGGTAATGTTGCATGCATGCATATTAAACCAGGATCAGGAGTAGTAGGAACAGCTTTTGAGAAAAAAACAAGTATCATTGTTCCGGATGTTCATGAGTTCGCTGGTCATATTGCGTGTGATGCAAATAGCAAGTCAGAGTTAGTAGTTCCCCTTTTTAAAAATGACGAAATTTATGGTGTTATTGATATTGATTCACCGTCATTAGATCGTTTTAGCAGTGTTGAACAAGAAGAAATTGAAGAATTAGCTGTAGTATTATCAGAACACGTCTAACGACTCTGGTTTTGATACCATTAGTTTAAAAGTAAATATTAAAATGATTAGTCGTTGCAGAAATGTAGCGACTTTTATTTTGCAAGATATCTGATTTTTGAAGGCGTAGTAAAATCCCAAAAGTTTTTAATTTTGCAAACTTTTGGGATTTGATTCGAATTATTTAGATGTTTTTATTTTATCATTGAAAGATATTTGATGATTTACAAATGCTAGATACATACTACATGCGATAAAACTGATAATTGAAAGGAATAACAATAATTTATTATTATTTTCAACAGACACTACTTTTACGATGTTACTGCCTTTTTTTGCCTTTACTTTAAGCAAACTTGAGGATAAGCTCTGTGATTTATGATTATTTACCCATACATCATATTTTTTCCCCACATACATAACTACCGGTAATGAGATTATTTGTTTTTTATTTATATCAAATTTAAATGTGATACTGTCATTGGTTTGTACTTTTCGTCTGGGTGATGTGATATTCGTTTTTAATACACTGATATTCTTTTTAGATTTTGTGGTTGGTAAATAATCGTTAAAAGTATATCCATTTTCTAAAGTTGAATAGTAATTGCTTGAGGTTAATGATCTGCGATAAGTCCAATAATCATAGTGATTTTGATAAACAGCAGATAAGGAAAATACCATAATGATTATATTCAGTAAAATTAATTTTTTTCTATTTATTTGACTGTGATTTAAAAATAAAACATACCCAACACTGATTAATAGGCTAATCACCACAAGAAACCTACCATAGAATTGAATAATACCTAATGGTGTGTTTACCAGTTTCTGTATAGGCCACCAATTGAATATTAATAGATAACTAACACCGGCACCAATAATCCATTTTTTCCAATCTGAATTATTATTGTTTTTATATGCAATAATTAGCAAGAAAATTAGTAAAATTGTTACTGGCAAACCTAGATTCCAGCCTATTGAATTCTCAGATTTAATATCATTGTTAAGTAATGTTGTTAACATGGTGTTCATATCAACCATTTTTATTGCTTTAAATGGTTCAACAATTTTATTTGATAAGTAAATAGAAAGTAGATTATATATTGAATACAAGCCAATTAGTAGTCCAACGATACCTGCTTTACATATTTCGATTAGGTCATGTAGTTTAATTTTTTTTGTTACACATCTATACGATATATTAAATAAAATCATGATAATACCAAATATAAAAGAAATTATATGAGTATTAATCAATAGCCCCATGCTTAATCCAAGAGTTAAAAAACCACTTTTTCTATAATCATTTACTTGTAATAATCCTAGTACTACCAAAGGCAAAAAAGCATACGCTATTGCTTCACCAATTGCAGATCGGGAATACATATCTATAAAGTGGTAGTTGTTAAATTGATAAATTATTATTCCGGTATATATGAATAATCTGTTTGATGAAACATAACTAATAAGTGATTTTATAGTTAATATTGTAATTATATTTAATATTAAAAAACCAGCTGCTAATCCCCACATAGGATTTTGAAAAAATAAATTAGGAATTATGAATATTAATCCCGTTAACCACGGATATAATGAATTAATAGCGACACCGGCAGCTGAATTTTGTGAGATATATTTAAAATTAAGAGTATTAGGTAATTCATTGTTTTTTAATGAATCTGCGATAGATTGAAATCGAGCAAGATGATAAATACCATCTGGAGAAATGTTATAGAAATGGCTTAAAAATGGAATGATTGTCGAAATAATAGCTAAGCCAAAAACTAATATAACATCAATATAATTTATTTTGTTTTTCAAAAACCTATAGAAATCCACCTTGTATGACCTCCAATTATTCTTAAATCATATCAAATATCTTGATAGACGTTTTAATGCTACACATATATATAGGGTATGTAAACTATAAAATTAGTTAAAATCATTAGAAAACATTCCATTTAAGAATACAAAAGTTATATGTTATAATTATGGAATAGTAAAACATAAGAGAGGTGCGCCATGGCGGATGTGTTGGATAAAGTGTTAAGCGATTATTTTACAGGGCGATTAGAGGCAAATATCAAATCGCGCAAGATGGAAATACAATACAACGTTAATCGTACGCCTGATGAAAATATCGGTGGTGGGCGCAAACAAAACGACTACAATAATCCGATTGAGTTGCGCATGATTAAAGAGCAGCAGGATGAGCAACTGCAAAACTGGATACTGCAGAAGAATATCATTGATGTATTTTATCCGACAGCAGTTGATTACCAGCAAAGGGTACTTAAGGCTAGATATGGCATGCATGAAAGTTGGATTGATATTGCGCTTGCTGAACATGTTGAAATTAGGACGGTTATTAGATGGCGTGATGACTTTAAGGACGGTATTTTAGGTCACTTGTTAAGTACCTTAAAACCCATGTCATTTTTAGGTCACGTTATTGACAAAAAAGTGGCTGAAAAAGGCGCATAATATGTATTGTGGAACAGATGAAAAATAGTTGTATGATTTCCCTTATTTCTTGATTTTGTGGTTGCTCTCCTGTTCCACGTTGATAGAATTGAAGCGAAGTTGGTTAGCAGACGGTTTGCTAAATCGTTGCTGGTAAAACAGTTGCAGGTTCGAACCCTGTCAATTCTGTGATCTCAAGTGTTAATTGCTAGAAATTGACAAGCAACCATTTTATTTTGAGAGATACTTGAGTATCCTTAAGTAGATACATATTTTTTATTATGTTAAGATGACCTTATGAATTATATTTTATTCATAGTAAATCATATTTTCTATTGGAGGTATTATTATGATTTGGTCATTGATTGTAGGAGCTATCATTGGGGCAATTGCTGGAGCAATTACGAATCGTGGAGCTGCTATGGGATGGATTGCAAATATTGTTGCGGGGTTAGTTGGTGCATGGATTGGTCAAGGCCTTCTTGGAACTTGGGGACCCTCACTAGCAGGCATGGCACTTATCCCTTCAATTATTGGTGCTGTTATTCTGGTGCTTATTATTTCAGCAATTTTTGGCATTAGAGCAAAGAAATAAACTGTTTTGTCTGAATATTTTAGACATATACAATTATTTGATGGATTATCTTTTTGTTGAAATTTTTTCGAGAAAGTATTTATAGGGGGAATTTAGATATGGCTTTAGAAGATAAATTTGATAGTACCAAGGACAAAGTGGCTGGTAAAGCTAAAGAAGTTGAAGGTAAGGCTACCGGAAATGAATCACGGAAGGCAGAAGGTAAGGCCCAAGGGATTTTAGGTAAGGCAAAGGAAAAGCTTTCAGATGCTAAGGAATCAGTAGAAGACGTAGCTGAAGATATTAAGGAAAAGCTTAAAAAGTAATTACTAATTAAGGTAACAGTCAGAAGATTGTTGCCTTTTTATTTTGCACTGAAAAGGAGTGTTGATATGAGAATATAAAAAACACCATCTTCAATGATGGTGTGAGTGACCAATTATTTACCGTTAATGCCATCTGTAAAACCTTTAATAAAATCAGGAATATTTGTCATTAAGAATAAGATAATCGATGATGTAACGAAAATATAGGTGCAAATCCTAACCGCTTGCATAAACTTGAAAATATTTGTATTATCATGTTCATTATGATATAGTTAATCTTATTAAGCTTATTTGCTTAGAGAGGCTACTAACGATTAATTATATGATTGTTATAAGATAGTCCATCTATTAATGTTGATTAGGTTGAGCAAATAGGCACGTATTTGTAGCATATTAGGTAATGCAGTAAATTGTTGATCTCCATTCTGTGAGATGAAAGATTCAGGTTTAGTAATAAATGAGTTCGATACTCATCAGATACATAATTATAAAAGGTTATCCAATCGGGTAGCCTTTTTATTTTGGCGTCCCTATATTGTATAATCAATTGATAAATATATAAGGGGAGTAGACAAAATGTCTGATAAAAAATGGATTGATTATGGCGCACTAATTCTTTCGGGAATTTCAATTGTGATTGCTGGACTTAGTGCAAGTTATCAATGGCAACAAAGCACACGGTACAGTGATAATACGCATCAGGTTCTTATTAATTCTGCAAAATTAGGCATGTACGATTTGTATCTTATGAATTATAAGGTGGCTAATGTCACTGACGGTACGCTAGATTATGGGCAACTTGAAATTCAGTTGGAAAGTTTGCACCAAAATTTAGCAACAATCAAATCTATAGATCCTACAACGCTTCCTAAAGATGATGCAATTAATTATCAGGTGTATCGTGAGGATTTAAATACAGTCATAACTATGATAAATTCATACGTTGATGCCATGAGAGAGGATACAAGTAAAAAAATTAATAATTCAGAAAAATTAAATTCCCAAGAAGCTACACGTAATAATTTTAGATATGGATATAGTATTACGAATAAGATTTTAGAAAGAGACAAAACTGAATTAGTTCAACATAAAGATTTATATGAAAATGGTGACAAGTTGGCCATTAAAGAAATGGAGGATAAAAAATGATAGTTTCAATGATTGCTCTACTCATAGGTATTATTTCACTATCAATAAGTGCGTATTCTATTGGTTATAAACACGGAAAGTTAGATAAGTAATATCAGGTAGCAATCAAACGATTGTTGCCTTTTTATTTTGCACTGAAAAGGGGCGTTGATATGAGAATATAAAAAACACCATCTTCAATGATGGTGTGAGTGACCAATTATTTACCGTTAATGCCATCTGTAAAACCTTTAATAAAATCAGGAATATTTGTCATTAAGAATAGGATAACCGATGATGTAACGAAAATAATTGTCCATACTTTTTGAGACTTTGTAAACGTTTTAAATAATGGCTTTAAAACAACAAAAGTACCAATAGCAGAAATGAACATAACAAATTCTAAAATATCAATAATAATTTCCAACATAACCTGCCTCCATTTAACTATGAAGAGTATAGCACAAATAAATTATACAAAGGAGTACGGTATGTAGATGAGTAGCCAATGGTATCGCCGATTAGAAGATAAGATTATCGGCACGATTGATAATAAGAAAAAGAAAACTAATGATGCGCAAAAGAAAAAGCGAGGTGGGTGATATGTGATGAAACTGACGGAGAAACAGAAGCGCTTTGCAGATGAATACATCAAGTCAGGTAATGCTACACAAGCAGCGATTAAAGCGGGTTATAGCAAGAGAACAGCTAGAACTATTGCACAACAAAACTTGACAAAACTTGACATTAAAAGTTACATAGATGAGCGTATGCGGACCATTGAAAATAACCGCATTATGACCGCCAAAGAAGCCGTTGAATTCCTAACTAGTGTAGTTAGAGGTGATGTGAAAGAAACGGTTGTTATCGGCACGCCAATGGGCGCTGAAGAGGTTGAGAAAGAGCCTGATGTTAAAACGCGGATAAGCGCAGCCAAAGAGATATTGAAACGCTATCCAGACAATGACCAAGTGGCAAAACAACAATTGCGCAAGCTGACTGCTGAAGCTGATATTGCAGAAGCGCATGCGAAGCGTGAACTGTCAGATGAACAGAATAGCAGCATAGAAGTAAGTATAGTAATGCCAGAACAGGAGGATAACAACGATGAATAAATTGATTGTTGATGTCCCTAAAATGGTTGATCCAGCTTATTACAAACTGTACACATCTAAGCAACAGTACATTGCATTGAAAGGTGCTCGTGCCAGTGGTAAGTCAGTAGCGACTGCATTTAAAGTTGTGATTGATATATTACGTTATCCCTATGTTAATTGGCTGGTAGTGCGACAGTTTCAAAACACACAAAAAGATAGTACGTTTGCGATTATCAAGTGGGCTGTTCACTATATGGGACTAGATGATTATTTTAAATTCACGGTTAGCCCATTGGAAATCACATATAAACCAACACAGCAAAAGGTGTTCTTTCGTTCAATGGACGACCCATTAAAAATTACTTCTATCACAACCACGGTGGGTAAGATATGCCGTAGTTGGTGGGAAGAAGCTTACGAGTTAAAGAGTGATGAATCATTTCAAACTGTGATTGAATCTATGCGTGGTGAATTGCCTGCTGGTGGCTTTTATCAGCATGTCATTACATTTAATCCGTGGAGTGATAGACACTGGCTTAAACGGGAATTCTTTGACGCTGATACAAGGCGTAATCATGTCTTATCTTTCACAACGACTTACAAAAATAACCACCATTTGAACCAAGACTTTATCGACAGCATGGAAGAAATGGTTATTCGTAACCCAAACCGTGCCAAAGTGGCTGTATATGGCGACTGGGGAATATCAGAAGGGCTTGTCTTTGACGGTTTATTTGAGCAACGAGACTTCAGCATGGAAGAGATTGCTAAGCTGCCTAAATCAGTTGGATTGGACTTTGGTTTCAAACACGATCCGACTGCGGGTGAGTTCATGGCAATCGACCAAAGGAACAGAATTGTGTATGTGTATGATGAGTTCTATCAACAAGGTATGCTTACGCAAGCAATTGCGCAGTCATTAGCGAAGCATAAAGCTTATGGGTTACCAATTACTGCTGATAGTGCAGAACAGCGCTTAACGACTGAATTAGCAAGTGTTTACAACGTCCCTAATCTAAGGACAGCTGGCAAGGGGAAAGACAGTGTCATTCAAGGTGTGCAATACATGCAAAGCTATCACTATGTTATCCACCCGAGGGTTCAAGGACTATTAAGTGAAATGAACACTTACGTTTATGACAAGGATAAGCTGGGCAATTGGTTGAATAAGCCAAAAGATGAAAACAACCACGCTATCGATGCCCTACGATACGCAATGGAGCAATATATGTTTGTTGCAAATAATCACTACATGAGCTATCAAGAACGTGCGCAAGCCGTCAAGAATTTAGGACTATAAAGGAGGAGCGATGAAACAGATATTTAGCGATAATCAGAAAGCTAATTTAATCTATCAAGATGAATTAGAAAATCTGACACCAAAACGTATCATGCAGTTTGTTAAACATCATAATCAATATCAGAGACCACGACTTGAAAAACTAGATGAATATTATAAAGGCTTGAACGTTGGTATTTTAGAACAAGATACCCGTCGTATTGATGAGGGCAAGTCAGATCATCGAGCAGTACATTCATTTGGTAAATATATCGCAGATTTTCAAACGTCATTTAGTGTTGGTAATGCAATAACGGTCAAGCACGATGATGATACTAGGCTTGATATTATTGAAGATACCAATAGTTTTGATGATATTAATAGTGACTTATTTTTGGATATGACACGTTTTGGACGTGCTTATGAGTATATTTATCGTGGTGAAGATGACATCGAGCACAGCGTTGCTCTAAGCCCATTAGAAACGTTTGTCATCTATTCACTAGATGTTGAGCCACAACCAATCATGGCAGTACGGTACCATTTGATTGATACTATTGATGACACCGCTATTTCAAATGAATATCGTATTGAAACATGGACTGAAAACGAATATGTCAACTATCAACCAACGACTATTGATGGGTATCTTGTACCAGCTGACACGTTTGAATTATACGCATTTCCAATGATTGAGTATAAAAATAATAAGTTTAGAATTGGCGACTTTGAGAACGTTATTCCGCTGATTGATTTGTATGATGCAGCACAATCTGATACAGCCAACTACATGACTGATTTGAATGATGCAATGCTTGTCATCAAGGGCGATATTGATACATTACTACAAGGCTCAAATATGATGAATGGTATTGACCCTACTGATGAAGATGCAGCTGTCAAATTAGCTAAAGACCAAATGGAAATATTAAAGTCCATGAAATCGGCTAACATGTTGCTGTTGAAGTCTGGAATTTCAATGACGGGTCAACAGACAAACGTTGACGCTGATTATATTCATAAAGAATATGATGTGACTGGTACAGAATCATACAAGGATAGGCTGGCTCATGATATTCATAAGTTCTCACATACGCCTGACTTAACTGATGAAAACTTCGCTGGTAATGCGAGTGGCGTTGCAATGAAGTATAAAGTATTAGGAACGATTGAGTTAGCAAGCACTAAACGTAAAGCATTTGAAACTGGATTGCGTCAGCGATACATAATCATTAAACAGCTGGAAGACTTATCAGCTAGTGGTATGAAAGTTGAACCAAATGAGATTCACTTCACGTTTACGGATAACATGCCCGTTGATGATGTGGCTACGGTTGCACAAATTGTTCAAGCTGGCGCGACATTGCCACAAGAATATTTGTATCAATTCTTACCAAATGTGACTGATCCTAGTGAAATTATTGATCAGTTATCAGAGGAACAATCTAACCAAAGACAACAGTCTAGAGCTGATTATGGCGTACAACTAGATGCCGAAAAGGGAGATGAGGACGATGGCGAATAGACCTAAGCAGACCTCTGAATACTGGGAGAAGCGTCTTAAGCAAGAACAAACCTATATGGAAAAAGCCACTAATGTTGATGATATTACAGAACATTATGATAATGCGATTGATGACATCAACAAGAAGATTGAAGCCGAATACGCACATCTACAATTATCAGGAATTAGTAAGAATAAAGTGACTAATGCTGATATTAAGGCTTATGAACGTGAGGCTAAGGCGCTCGTTAAGTATGCCAATCAGTTACGCAAAGAACTAGGTAAGACAGTTGGCAGAAACGACTTTACAGCACAAGCTAACGAACGTATGAAGATTTACAATGCAACCATGCGTATTAATCGATTGGAATATCTGAAAGCAGAGGTTGCCCTATCACTGATTAAAGCTGGTGTTGAAGTTGACGTTGATTTGCAAAAGCAATTAAATCAACAGTATATTGATGAAAAAGTACGTCAAGCTGGTATTTTAGGTGCGTCAGTGGCAGTAGCTTCTAAAGCAACTAAGGCAGACAAAATATTTAAGATTGTGTCAGCGCAAATTGATGGTGCGACATTCAGCGACCGCATTTGGCAGAATACAGATGAACTAAAAGCTAGATTGGATGTGTTACTAACTAATAATGTGTTACAAGGGCAAAATGCTAATGTCGCAGCTAGACAATTAAGAGATTTAGTCACCGGTGACTTTAAAGACAATGCAAAATATGTCACTGAACGCTTAGCTAGAACAGAGCGTACACGTATTATTGGTCAGGCACAGATAGATAGCTACAAAGAAAACGGCATTGAATATGTTAAATGGCTTATTGAAAGTGGCGCTTGTCGTACATGTGTCGGCATTTCAGAAGGTGGTAAGCGGAGTGAAGGTATTTACAAATTAGATAATGTACCAAATTATCCAGCACACCCAAATTGTCGCTGTAGTTTAGCTGGATATTACGAAAGAACTGATTAAACACCACATTAAATTGTTGGTGTTTTTATTTTGTCCTAAGCATGACATTAAAAGGCTGTTATATAGCGTGTATGGGTTGTTAGCGTTGTCGTGTGTGGGTTAAATCGTGCATGGGGCAATATAAGCGCTAATTAACGTGTATGGACTAACTAAAAGGAGATGTTATCGTGGCAGAAGAAGTAAATAATAATGAATCAACTGAACAAGAAAAGCAAAATCAGCCAGATGAACCTAAGACACTGACGCAAAGTGAATTAGATCGTCTGATGGATAAACATGCTGCAAAGGCATTGGAAAAGCAACAGGCTGAGTTTGAAAAGAAGCTGAATGATGCACTTGAAAAAGGAAAATCTGAAGGTGAACGTTTGGCTCAAATGAGTGCCGAACAAAAAGCACAAGAGGAAGCAAAGCAACGGCTTAAAGAACTTGAGGATAAGGAACATGAGCTTAACCAACGAGAATTAAAAGTTACAGTTGCTTCAACTTTGAAAGAGCGTGAATTACCAACTGATTTAGCTGATTACTTAGTTGAGCTTGGTGATGCAGATAAGATTTCAAATGTGGTTGACGGTTTACAACAAGCTGTTCAACAAGGTATTAACGACGGCATCACAAAACGTTTGCGTCAAAAGTCACCACAGAATGGGGCAACTCAATTTGGTGATGATATTGACAAGAAGGAGTTTGACGCTATGACAGCAGCGGAACGTGCAACTTTATTTGCACAAAACAAAGAACTATTTAATAAGCTTACGGAGGCATAAAAAATGGCAGATACATTAACAAAACTAGCAGACTTGGTGAATCCACAAGTCTTAGCACCAATTGTTTCATATGAATTTAAGAACGCAATGCGCTTCACACCATTAGCAAGCATTGATAACACATTACAAGGTACAGCAGGAAATACATTGACATTCCCAGCATTCACTTATATTGGTGACGCACAGGATGTTGCTGAAGGTGCACCTATTCCATTGGATAAGCTAGGTACATCAACTACCAGCGCAACCGTTAAGAAAGCAGCTAAGGGTACTGAAATCACTGATGAAGCTGTTTTGTCAGGATATGGTGATCCAGTTGGTGAGTCAACTAAGCAATTAGGGTTATCTATTGCCAACAAGGTTGATAATGATATTTTGGCAGCTGCCTTGACGGCTACACAATCAGTCGATTTTGCTGCAACTTCTGACATGGTGCAATCAGCTTTGACTGTTTTTGCAACAAATAGTGATGACGATGATTCACCAGTCGTTGCAGTTATGTCACCAGCTGATGCAGCAGCTTTGCGTAAGGCAGCTCGTAATGAGGGTACTGGATCAGAAGTATCAGCTAACGCATTGGTAAATGGTACTAAGTTTGAAGTGCTTGGTGTACAAATCATCGAATCAAACAAGGTTACCGCAGGACAAGCAATCTTTATTAAGGTAAACGCTACTTCACCAGCTATTAAGTTAATTATGAAGAAGTCAGCTTCTGTTGAAACAGACCGCAATATCATTACTAAGACGACAGTTCTAACAGCTGATGAGCATTATGTGGCTTACTTATACGATCCTACTAAGGTAGTGGTTGCAAAAAAAGCAGAAGCCTAGTCGGCACGGCTGAAGTAGGCAGTGCAACAGCAAGGTAATTTAGATAGATTGAAAGGAGTATATTTATGGCTTATACAGCTCATGCATGGAATAGTGGTGACACGATTACTGCTGAACGATTGAACGCACTAGAAAATGGTGTTCAAAACGAACAAGTAGGGCCAGCTGGTAAAGACGGCGCAGCTGGTGCAAGGGGAGATACAGGGGCTACTGGTAAAGCTGGTGCTGACGGTAAGTCAGTTAAAGCAATTTCCTTAACAGTCGACGCAGAAGGTAAAGTAACTGGTGGTACGGCTACCTTGTCTGATAACTCCACACTAGACATTACTGTATCTACTGCAGAATAACCAAATAGGAGGCAGACATGGAACTAAATGATCTAAAAACCATGCTGCAAATCAAGCAAGATGATACTAAGCGTGATAAAATTCTCAATCTTATTATTAAAAATACAAAACAAGCATTGTCGTTTAAATTGGGTTTAAAGGTTGATGATAACATTCCCACTGAATTAGACTTTATCCTGCTTGAAGTGTCTGTAAAGCGATATAATCGCCTAGCTAATGAGGGTATGAGTTCATATTCTCAAGAAGGACAGAGTATTACGTTCAGTACGAACGATTTTGATGAGTTCGCAAATGATATTGCCAACTGGAAAGATGAAAACAGCGTTAAGGATAATAATTCCGGCGCTTTTTTGTTTATTTAGGGGGTAAATATGCGATTTAACGATAATATTCAATTTTATTCAGAATCAGAAAGTCACTATGATCCAAAAATTGGTGATTATGTAGGTAGTGTCACTTTGGTTGATGAAGAGATTGCTAATGTGACTGAAAGTGGTACTGACACTAGCGTACAAAACTTTGGTGATATAGCTACTAAAACGCTAGTTATACGGCTTATAAATTCGATTGAGTATAAATGGTCATACCTTACCGTAAACGGCTTAGAAGTGAAATATAAGCCGATTACAACACGCCAACCATTGAAAAATAATACATTAATTGTAGGTGAGATGAATGGCAATTAATTATAAGCTGAATGGTATGGGTAAACTACAAAAAGGACTTTTGGAACGTGTATCTAAAGATAAAATCGTTAGCGTTGTTAAACGAAATACAACTCAAATGCAACAAACGGCAATGGCTAAAGCTTCAAGCACGTATACCAAAAGGGATAAACACGGAAAACCGTATTCGACTGGTGATACAAAGAAAAGTATTGGTGTTTCATTTGAAAATGGCGGTATGAGTGGAACAACTGGTATGGGCATGAAATATAATCCATATACAGAAAAAGGAACTCGATTCATGGCTGCTGAACCGTTACTTGAACCTACTTTCAATAGTCAAAAAACAAAATTCAAGTCAGATTTGGAGAATCTAATCAAATGACAAGTCCACAAAAGAAGTTGTTTGATACAGTGTTTGGCTTGTTAATTAGTCAAGGTTATACGGTATATGATTATCTACCATTAGAGGACGAACCCGTTAAATATCCGATTGTTGTTATGGGTGCGACACAGCAAACCAGCGCAATGACAAAGTATTCACGCAATGACCATGTATTCTTAACGATTGACGTATGGGGAAGTAAGAAACAACGCAAAGTTGTGAGTGATATTGCCGACTATGTCTACAATTTGGGTATTGGATATATGAAGACAGATGAATATACATTCTATGGTCAAACTAATCAACAAAATTTGGAGATGTCGATCGACACATCTGTACCAAACACAACGTATCAACGAGCAACAATTAAATTAGAACTAACTATTATATAAAAAGGAGAACAAAAGATGGTTAAAACATTACAAGGTGTTAAGTCTGTATTATTTGCCCGCAAGCATGCTGATGCGGCAACTAAAGAGATGCAGTTAGTACCTTATCAAACGTCACTAACATTTGACCCTAGTCGGGATAGTGACTCAACAGCAACAAAAGATGGAGCGGTAAATACTTCATCATCAATTGAAACTGATTTAGAGGTCGAGTTCATTAACAACACGGCAGCAGTTTCTGATGAATTATTGCAAGCAATCTTTGATGACGAACTAATGGATATGGAAATTGTTCGCATGGATCGTTCTAATGCGTCTGGTGAATATGAAGCATGGTACATGCAAGGTCATGTATCAGAAGATTCAAACGATAATGATGCTGATGATAACTCAACTCGTGACGTGTCATTTTCCGTTGATGGTACACCAAAGCACGGTTGGACTAAGCTAACAACTGCACAACAAAATGATGTGGATTATGTCTTCCGTGGTTTGGATGCGGTTACAGAAGAAGATGCTACTGGTGGTGGTACTGCTTGGAAAGATACTGATAACGGCGTAGCTGAAGACCCAAAAGTGTAGACCCGACGGCTAATATAGTCGGACAAGGTGAAGCTGATCGGGCAGTTATTGGATAAATAAAATGTTGTCGCCGATAAATGCACAATACCTATTGGGGCGGCTTTGACGAAAGGAATTAATATAATGCAAATCAAGATCAATGGTAAGCAAGTAGATTTGAAATTCGGTGTTAAGTTTGTACGTGAATTGGATAAGGTAGCAGGACTTGATTTAAACGGTGCATCTTTTGGTATGGGATTAACTAAGTCAATTCCTTCACTGAATGCGGCGGATCCGGCTGTACTGGCAGATGTTATTTATTCTGCTGCTTCAACCAATAATGCATTTCGTCCATCACAAGATGACGTAGATGATTTTATTGATAACTATGAAGATGACCTTGAAAAACTATTTGATGATGTTATCAAGGAAATGTCACAAGCTAACGCTATTAAGGTGGCGCTAAAAAACGCCAAAGCCTAGACGATGAAAAGCAGGAAAACAAAACTAGTGAACAAACGTATCACGAAATTGTATTAAACTGCTTAACTCGTCTAGGTTTTTCTATATCGCAAATGTACGAGATAGAAACAATGACGCTGCCTGAATATCAATTGGCTATGGAAGCTTACGCAATTAAGCAGACGTTAAGGCGTGAAGACATTGCTATGCAAGCTTGGTTTAATCAAACAGTTCAAGCTACAAAAGGGAGTGATAAACACCCTAAGCCACGTTACAAGAACTTTAAAGAATTTTATAACACTGAAGAACAAGAAGATGAAATACGAGCACAATTTGAACCTGATTACACTTCTAAGTTCATAACGAAAAAGAGAGAACAGCAGTTGATTCAGGAACGTTTTGAAAAGCTACAAGAGTTAAAACAAAAGAGGAAAGGAGGGAACTAAATGGAAAGTTATTCAGTGCAAGCTGTGCTATCTGCAGTTGATAAAGGCTTTAGCAGTGCTTTTAAAGAGGCTGCCGATTCCACACAGACACTTCAACAGCGTTCTGGTAAATCATTAGCTGCAGTTGGAAAAGCAACGACAGTTGTCGGTGCTGCAGTTGGATTGTTCGCTGCTAAATCAATTAAATCATATGGTGATTTTCAAGATAGCATCAATCAAGCTGCTGTTATTGGTGGTTCAAGTAACAAGTCTTTGAGTGGTGATATGAAAGGCCTTGAAAAAGTAGCCTTATCACTTGGTAAAACATTGCCCGTATCAGCTGATGATGCTGCACAAGCCATGGTCGAAATGGCACGTAATGGTGCTTCTGTTGGTGAATTAAAGAAAGAATTCCCAGCTATTGCTAAAGCTGCTGCTGTATCTGGAGAAGATATGACGGCAACTGCCACAACCGTTCAACAAGCTATGAACATTTGGGGTGGTGGTGCTAAAAATGCTGCTAAAGATTCAGCTATATTAGCTGTGGTTGCAAACCGCTCTAATGCAACTATTGGTGACATGGGACAGGTGTTTGCCAACGTTGGTACAACTGCCAAAAATATGGGATTCAGTCTTAAAGATGTTGGAATTGCTGCTGGTTTGATGACAAACGCCGGTATTCCTGCAGCACAAGCTTCACAGGACTTAAATCATGCATTATCGCAAATGGTTAAACCTTCAAAAGCTGCTAAAGCTACTATGGAACAATTAGGACTTTCATATACTGATCAGCAAGGTAATATGAAACCATTAAAGCAAATTATTCAAGATACTGCTAAAGCAACTAAAGAAATGAGTGGTGCGCAAAAGACAGCAGCATTAAATACACTGTTTGGTGCTGCTGGTGCCAAAGCGATCGCGCCTTTGATTGATAGTGTTGGTTCTAAAGCTAAGAAGTCAGGTAAAGGCTGGGATAGTTTTAGCTCTTCTATTGATAAAGCCGCTGGTTCAACTGCAAAAGCCAATAAGTATCTAACTGACAACTCACAAAATATGACTAAAAACGTTGGTCAAGCGATTGATCAGATGTTGGATGCGTTTGATGCACTTATCAAAACATCTATTGGTTCTATTGCACCACAAATTAAAGCAGTGGCTAACGCAGTAGGAGATTTTGCGACTTGGTTGCAAACATCTAAGTCACCAATGGCTTCATTCATCAAAGGCTTGATTGCATGGTCGCCAGTTATTGCTGGTGTATTGTTAGTATTTGGTGGTTTGGCTTTGGGAATTGGTAAGCTTGTTACTGCATTTGCAGCACCGATAAAGGCAATTAGTAGCTTTGGGAAAGCCACCAAGACAGTTGGACCTCTAGCTGGTAAAACTGGCAGTCAATTAGCTGGTATGGGGGTTAAAGCGGCTGGTATTGGTATCGGAATAGGTGCCGCAGCTGCTGGTATTGGTGTTATGGCAATGGGAATAGCTAAATTAGCCGAGACAGGTTCACAAGGGATTGCTACATTAGCTGCTATTACAATTGCTGTTGGCGCATTAGTAGTCATAGTTGCCTTGTGCGCTTCGAGTTTGACAGCAGGTGCAGTTGGCATTTTAGCATTTGGTGCTGCAGTAGTAGCAATTGGTGTAGGTGTTGCAATTGCAGCTGCTGGAATTGCCTTAATGGCAGCATCGTTCACTGCTCTAGCAGGCACAGGAACAGCTGGTTTACTAGTGATTGCTGCTATGACCGTCGCAATTATTGCAATTGTAGCTGTATTTGCCTTGCTCGCACCAGTATTAACAGCCAATGTTGTTGGATTAGCTGCCTTTAGTGTCGCTGTAGTTGCAGTAGGTGTCGCTATGTTAGCTATTGGAACTGCAATTGCAATTGCATCCGCTGGTTTAGGATTATTAGCTACTCAATTACCACTTATCGCAACTTATGGACTTAGTGCGAGTGTGGCTATACTGGCATTATCAGTAGCAATTGCTGCATTCGGTGCAGCTTCATTAATCGCTGCAGTTGGAATTGCTGCATTATCAGTGGCTATATTGGCAGCAAGTGTGGCCATAACGGCAGCCGCAGTAGGTGTTACTTTGTTCTCTGTTGCGATTGCAGCTTTGGGACTAGCTGTTGGCGTTGTTGCTGCTGCAACGACACTATTTGGCGTGTCATTAACAATTGTAGGATCATCACTACCAATGATAGCTACATATGGTTTGTCAGCTTCGGTAGCCATTTTAGCATTGTCAGTCAGTGCTGTTGCTGCTGGTGCATCTATGGTTGTTTTAGGCGCAGGATTAACTGTTGCAGGAGCTGGAGCAGTGGTATTTGGCGCAGGAGCAGTGGTTGCTGCTGCTGGACTTACAGCATTAGGAGCTGCTGGTTTAATTGCAGGAGCTGCCATTACATTGATTGGTACAGGAATTGTTGTTGCTGCGACAGGCGTTTCAATGTTTGGAACAGCTGTGACATCGGCATCAAAGCCCACTGGAACGCTTGCGACTAATTTAGCTAAATTAGCTGCTGCTGGAGTAGCTATGGTTGCAGGAGCAGTTGGTATTGCGGCTGGTGCTGCAGCTTTAACAGCAATGGGGGTAGCGGTCGCATTAGTAGGTGGAAAAATTAAATCTTTGTCATCCGCTGTTGTTTCAATGGATAATAACTTTGCTACTATGAAGGGACATGTTGGTTCAGCTAAAAGCGCTATTTCAGGATTTTCTTCCACAGCAAGTTCGGCTAGAAGTACAATATCTAGCTTCACATCGAGTGCAAATTCTAGTTTTTCTAGTTTGCAATCTAGGGTGTCTTCATCAATGAGTGCTATAAAATCATCTATTTCGAGTGGGTTCAAAAACGTTGGTTCATCAATTAGAAGTTCAATCAGTTCAGCCAAATCATCTGTTACGAGTGGCTTTAATAGTATGAAATCAGCAGCATCATCTGCAGCCAGTGGTATGGTTTCGGCTGTTCGTTCAAGAATGACTAGCTTGCGTTCTGCCGTAAGTTCTGCAATGAGAAGCGCTGCTAGTTCAGCAAGAAGTGCCAGAGGTGAATTTTCATCAGCTGGTGGTTATGCAGCCGCTGGAATGGTCAACGGAATTTTGGCACAACGTGGTTCAGTAATGGCCGCCGCTGCATCTGTAGCTGCATCTGCTGCAGCCGCTGCACGTAGAAATTTGAAGATACATTCACCGTCACGAGTGTTCTTTGGAATTGGTGGTTATGTAACCGAAGGGTTTGTCAATGGTATTGGATCTATGAATAGATCAGTTGTTAGTGCCGCAAACGGTATTGGCAATTTGGCTACTGATGCAATTAGTGCACCTATTAACTCGTTAAATACTAATTTATCGGGATCATACAATGGTGTAATGACACTAGACCAGACTAACAACACACAACCAGCAAATATTACAATTGGCTTCGATAAGCACGGTTACACAGCATACGTTGCTGATATTAATAATCAACAAGGAAAGACAGCACTATTAAAGAGAAATAATAGTGTGCAACTTTAATAGAAAGGAGGGGACGAATTGAGCTTATATGAATTTACAGATTTGACTGTTGGAACATCCGCACTATCGTTGCCAAGTGAATCTATCACGTTCAATGGTCATAAATTGGACAGTGAATTAGTGGGTTACCAAACTCTCAATGTTGAGGGACGTTCGAATTTTACTCGTTCAGTGTCAACAGCTACTGGATTGTTTGATGGTGATTTATTCCTATCGTCACGGATAGAATCAAATAAGATTAATGTGAAATACATGGTAGCTGCTAAAACAAATAGCGACTTCAATGTCTTGAATGATAGTTTAAACAATTATCTCCAAGGCAATGAGGTCGCTTTTAAATTTGCCGATGAACCTGATTACACACGATACGGAACCGTGACATCTAATGTATTAGATAATCCTGGTCGTTTATCAACGACAGGTGTGTTTGAAATTACGATGTCTGATCCTTACAAGTATGGTGCAACTAAGAACTTATCTGGTATGAATGCAATTACCATTTCAGATAAAACACTAAGTTATGCACAAGGTTTTGACACAATTGTTTTAACTAATAGCGCTGACGTTTCTAAAATTTTGTTGACTGTTGGTAGTTATACATTAACACTCACTGGTTCTTTTGAAGCAGGTAACATATACACCATTGATTACAAGGCGAAAACAATTACTGAATTGAAACCCAGTACCAATGTTAAAAGGTTAGTCAATTCAACGATTGATATTAACAACAGTGATATTTTTGAAGCTAAAATTAAAAACGGTACAAAAATTGCTAGTACGCAAGCCAGCTCAATATCGTTGTCGTATAAGGTGAAAGTACTATGATTTACATTTTTGATAATAAACAAAAGATTATTAAGGTACTAACCAATGAAGATTTAACGGCTGGTCATCTTGATTTTAAGATAAATACAGCGACAACGTTTGAATTTTCATTACCAGCGAATAAATCATTATCTAGTAGCGCTAAATTTGTTGCTGTACCGCATCCATTAGATGATAGCAAGTTTGTAATGTTGCGCTTAACAGAGCGTACGGATAACGCTGATATGATTGATTATTCAGCCTACGAACTGGCTTATCAGGAGCTCGCTACTTATGGTTATATCGAAGACAAACGACCAGCAGAAACTGATGCTAAGACCTTAATGGAGATAGCACTCAATGAATCTAATTGGGAACTGAACAACGTCAATGTGGCTGGTACTGCTAAAACTAATTTTTATTACACGGACCATTTAACGGCAATAAGTAACGTTGTAGACCTGTTAGGTGGTGAGATTGTATTCTATGTAGAAATAGAAGGTAATGCGATTAGTGGTCGTTATATGGACTATTTGGCACGCCAAGGAGAAGATACATCTAAGGTATTTGCCAAGGGATCTAACTTGCTGACTATTGAACGGCAGAGCGATACTTCAGGTATTTACACGGCTATACTACCTCGTGGTAAAGGTGTTGAGACTGATGGTGATAAGGATGCATCAACACCCGATGGCTATGGTCGCAGATTGAATATTGCTGACGCTGTTTGGAAAAAATCATCCGGCAAGCCATTGGATAAACCAGCTGGGGAAATCATTTTGTACGATCCAACGGCGAATGCTGAATGGGGACAAATTGACGGTAACTATCGGTTGCTGCTAGAAACATACGATGAAATTGATGATGTTAATACGTTAATTAATTCAGCTTACAAGACATTACAATCAGTCAACCATCCTAAAATTCAATATTCAGCAACTGTCGCTGACGTTGGCGGTTTATCACTTGGTGATACAGTATTAATCATGCACAGCGAACGAGATTTAAGTTACAAAACTCGTGTGTTTGAGGTTAATTATGACTTGCTAGATCCAGCGCAAACTGAAATATCGTTAGGTGACGATTTAAGTTCAAACGACATCACTTCACAAATAAATAGTGTTAGTTCTTCGCAATCGATTGCCAGTGAGCAAACACAATGGACTATCAACCAAGTTGGACGTAATCCTGTTACATTTGGTACAGTTGCTCCAGAAAATCCAAAAGTAGGAGATACGTTTTTTAAGTACCTGCCTAATGGTGATACGGTGGTTTATGAGTGGAATGGTGAAATTTGGGTTGAAAAGGTTTCAAGTAATATCAGTGAACAAATAGACTTGGCTGTCGAAGACACAATCGAAACTGCTAAATCACAAGCAGCT
The DNA here is from genome assembly GCF_000160575.1 of Weissella paramesenteroides ATCC 33313. Taxonomy (GTDB): domain Bacteria; phylum Bacillota; class Bacilli; order Lactobacillales; family Lactobacillaceae; genus Weissella; species Weissella paramesenteroides. The sequence goes on along the minus strand of NZ_GG697130.1, from coordinate 57,744 downwards.
GCTATGGACGAAGTGCGTGCCAGTGAAGCAGCTGTTTTCCAATCAGAAGCTAATGCAGCATTAAGTAGTGCAGCTGTTGAACGGGCGGTGTTTTCTAGTAATGCAGCATCAATGGCGAACAGTGCGTCAGCTCATGCAGACACCGTGGCAAACAGTGCATCAGCATACGCTAAGGCACAAGCTAATAGTGCGTTAAGTAGTGCTAATTCAGAATTGGCGAAAGCTAAGCAAGAATTGGGTTCAGAAGTATCAAAAGCACAATCTGATATTATTGCAGCTAATAACGAATTAGCCGGTAAAGTTTCACAGAATGATTTTGATACTGTCACTCGTGACTTAACCACGAAGTACGGTCAGGTTAAAGCGACTGCTGATGCAGTTACCGCAGATGTGGCTAAGTATGAAACAGCAAATGATAAGAAAGTTTCTGCGAACACCGCAAGTATCAACGCTCTGAACAATCAGATCACTTCTAAGGTTAGTCAGACTGACTTCGATAAAACGACTGGTGATTTAAGTGGCAAATATTCTGTACAGCAACAAACGATTAATGGTATATCGCAGACTGTTACCGAGTTACAAGCGAAAGCCAATGCGCAAGGGCAAGTTAATCAGTTGATGAATACGGAGTTTAATCCTGATTTGGAAGGGTGGACTTTATATGCCGACAAAGGAAGTAATGCTCCGTATGCATCGTTTGCTACTTATGGTTCACGAGGTATTGGATTTAACACTGTAAACGCAGATGCTAGTACATTTGCTAGGTTATCACAAACCATTTTATTGCCAAGCACACGTCTTAGTACAGATGTTATGTCTTTAACATGGCGTGTCAACACTCGAAGAATGGATAATTATTGTCATATTTGGTTAGTGTGGCAAGATGTAAACGGTGTGTCTCTTGGTAAAAATACAATGGGTAATTGGAACGACAGCACTTTGAACAAGTACAACGTTTTAAAGTGGGAAAACATTTCAATACCAATTGATGCCAAACAAGTTGATATTCGTTTTGAAACAAGAGAAGGAACTAACGCTTATATCTTCCAGCCAATGGTAAGCTTTACTAATACCATCGGTGACTACGTCCCAGGAAATTACAACAACAACACCCGTGTCGCAGCATTAGAATTAGGCATCGACCACATTACCGGATTAGTAATGGATCCAAAGAATGGTCTATCTGCCACAGCGGCGCTTGCAGCTAACGGTATGACGGTTGCTACAAAGGCACAGTCTGATGCTACAACAGCTATCCAAACAGCTAAGGGTGTACAGACTACTGTGGAGAGTATGGGTCAGGTCAACCATCTTAATAACTCGGAATTCGATCCAGATTTAGAAGGTTGGGATACAAGTAGTGTTGGTAAAGCACCTTACCGTTCCTATTTTGACCAAACTGTCAATAAAGTTACGGTTGGCTTTAATACAATGAATGACAACGTTGCAGTGTCGATACTTGCACAGACCGTTACATTGGCTTCAACGCCAGGAGCTAGAGGATATGTCTCATTAAGTTGGCAATCATATACCAATCCAAGTACGACTGGTAAACAAACAGTTTCGTTGGGATTTTATGATTCATCAAATAAAATTATTGGCACAGCAAAGCAAGCTGATTGGTCAGACACAAGTGGTAAGTGGCCAGTTCAAAAAATAGAAGGGTTGGCGATACCTGATGGTGCCAGAACGTTGCAGGTAATGTTTTATGCGTCAGAAAAAGTTACAGCTTATTTAGCTAAACCGATGCTTGCATTCGAAAAAACAATTGGTACTTATACGCCAAGTAACTACAATAACAATGCAACCGTTGAATCAATTCATACGCAACTAGCCGATCAAATTACTGATGAAATTCAGGATCGTACAACAGGTGATAAAAACACTTTACAGCAATCTAAGGATTACACTATCAGCCAAATTCAATCGGCAACGACTGGTTATCAATCAGCTATTGAACAATCAGCCGAGGGTATTATGGCCAGTGTATCGCAAGTAAATCGCTTATTTAACACACAATTTACACCAGATTTGCAAGGCTGGAACGTTGCTAATAACGGAGCTGGTGGCTTTAATAGCAACTTTTATCGTAGCTATCTAAGAAATGGAGAAACAGTTGTCGGTGTTAATACAGTAAACGTGAACGTTGATGGGAATACAACTAAGTATTATGCCTATTTGGAACAAGATGTAGCATTACCAGGAAATAATGGTGGAACGGTTGTTTCAATTTCATGGGACGCAACTACCAATACGATGAACAATTATGCCAACTTATGGATTCAATTTAAAAATGCTGATGGGTCAACCATTAGTAGTGTGAATAAAAGATGGGATACACCCGTAGGTAAAGGGTGGCAAACACAAAAATGGGAAAATGTTTCAGTTCCTACAAATGCTCATCACATACGTGTTTCTTTCCAAACACGTGAAGGAACAAATGCTTATCTATCTCGTCCAATGTTGACATTTACAAATACAGCCATGGCTTATATGCCTGGTGGCTACCATAATACTGATACCATTTTGCAACTGTTTAAAGATAACTGGGCAATTGGTATTCAAGACAATTCAGGTAAATTAATCAGTGGTATTAATGGTGACACATCCAATACTCGTATCGTTGGTAAGCAAATCACCTTAGACGGTAACGTAACTGTTACAGGTGATTTTTATGCTAAAGGTGGTAACTTCAAAAATTTGAATGCCTCAAATATTACTACTGGAACAATCAATGCAGCAAAGATTAACGTTATTAATCTAGATGTCAGCAGCCTAAGTGGTAACATTACGAACTTTATTAAATCGTACTGGAATAGTGCATACTCTAGTGTGAAAATTGATAGTTCAGGAATGGTTGTATCTACAGATAGTTCTAATATGGCTATCTCAGACACTGGTTTTGCTGTGACAACTGGTCGGTCGGTTACTGAACTTTCGAATGGAAAAATCGATTATACTTCAGATTCCGCTGAGCGTATAGGTTATACAGGTTGGCTACGTCTTGATAATACAACGGTTGACTATTTGTCGATTGTTTTGAAGGGCTGGCACACAACCAAGAAGGATGATATTTTTTGGAAAGGTGGAGGAAAAAATTTTTATGGTGGTGATGGTATAAAGTTTGGAATAACTAACTCAAGTTATGGTATTACAGACCTACTAGTGTGGAATAGTCAGTATGCTTCATCACAAACAAACTACCCACAAGGTTGGACAATGTTGGATGATTTTCGTCATTTTGGAAATGAGGAAAAGTATGGAAATTTGAATCTACACGGGCATTTTGATGTGCCTGGTTCTTACCAGGCGCTTCAATTTAGACCAATTGTATATAACGGCACAACTTATCCAGCTATGATGGGGTCGGATAAGGGAACATCTGGGGGTGCTATCTTATTTGGAAGTGAAGAAATTTATTTAAAACACGGTAATAACGTCGTTTCGCTTGCCAATGTAGCCAGAAAAGCAGGATACAATATTTAGGAGACACAAATGAATTTACAAAACAAAGCACTCGTACCAGTAGGAAATTTCCTACAATCATTAACCTTGCCAGCACAGGTTAGTCGAGCTAGAACAAAACTAGTTGCTAGTTTAAACGCTGAGTTACAAAACTTAGCCGAGTCAGAAAAGCAACTGGTAGCTGATTTTAACGGTGAGGTTAATGAGCAGGGACAAATTAATTGGTCAGATGGCGTTGCGCCAATCGAGTATCATACCGAACATGCGGTGCTATTAAATGAAGAAGTAACTATTGAACTTAACCAACCAACCCTTATGAAAGCGTTGAAAGAATATTTTGCAGAGTGGAATGAAGATATTGATCCACAATATGCAGAAGCTTTCGATGCTTTTTTTGATGCCCTAGAAACAGAACAGGAGAATTAATCATGGATATTAAACAATCAATTTCATTTTCAGCACAACTACAAGCAGCTGACAATAAACCATTCGTAAACTTCAACGGTTCCGTTGATGAGAGCGCAGTACCTAGCGTGAATTACTATATTTCTAATCAAGACGTTTATCGTGCTAACACTAAGTTATTCCGTGATAGTCTAACGACTTTCCAAAACACAGTGTTTGATGCGGCAGACAAAAAGGCAACTGAGTTAGCTAGTCAGGCCTCTGATACAACAGTAACCACAGGTGAAACTGATGTTAAGTAATCAGGCAATAAGTTAGTCGAAAAGAGGTGATCATATTTTTGTTAATTTGCATTGGGCAGATATTGCAGCAATTGTTGGTATTATCGGTGGTGTATCAACTGCTGTAGGGTTCATATTTAAAACAGCAATCAAAGGTTCGCTATATCCCATATCTAGTCGCATGGATAGTTTAATTGACAGTCTGGATAGGCTGAACAAGACGTTTGATAAGCAAGAAATTCGTATTAATGCCATCGATAAACGCTTAGATGGTCATGATCGTATCTTGGAACGTCATGATGAAAAACTAATCAACCTTTCTAAGGAGGTTTTCAAACACAATGATTAAAAAAATAAATAATTCGCTTAAGAATGCAGACGGTAGTTACTCTGGAAAGATGATTGCTGGTCTGCTTTCTTTATTGATTGTCCTAATTCAGCAATTATTTGCGGCTTTTGGGATTAAATTTACGGGTGACTGGAACGCTATTGTTGCTGTTGTTAACACCATGCTGACTATTCTAGGAATTCTCGGTGTTGTATCAGGTGGTGGTGTTGTTGAGACACCAGCTAAATCGCAAATAGAATCGCCAGCTAAGGTCACTCAAGTACCTGATACGACTGACCAATTAAAATAAAGGAGATGTTATGAATAAATTAAAGCAAGCACTTGTTGTGACAGGTGCTTTTTTAGCATTCGCAGGTGTTGGCTATGTATCATCTGATACTGTCCATGCTGACACACCTCGTGTGGATATGGTCGATACGTCTAATCATAACGGCCAAATGACAGCGCCAGAGTTCGTGTATATGCGCAACAATTACGGTGTTAAGGCAATCACCACCAAGATTTCAGAAGGAACGACTTTCCATGATTACACCGCACCAGGAAACATTGCAGCCGCTAAGGCTGCTGGTGTTTACATCAACGGGTACCATTTCCTGTCATCAACGACAGTTGCTGGGGCGATTGCTGAAGCTGATTATGCGGTTCGTATGGCAAAGGCTGACGGCTTACCTGTTGGTGCTGTCTTGGCAGTTGATATTGAGAACTCATACCAATTGTCAATGGGCTCACGTATGCAACCAGTTGCAACAGCGTTTGAAAACCGTGTGCGGGCGTATGGTTACCGCTCAACCACTTACACTGGTGGTTACTCATCAAGTGTCAGTCCTGCTGGGGAAAAGGCGTGGTTGGCGCAATACCCATACGTACCCACATCGGCTATGAAGCTTTATTCAACTGAGCACGCTTGGCAATGGACGTCAAACCAAACCTTCGCCAGCTCATTGGGACGTTTTGACGCTTCAATTCTGTACGACAACTTCTTTACAGCTGGCACTGATAAGAACGCTGTGGTGCCAAATATCACGCCAAGTAAGCCAGTGGTGAACAAGCCAGACACATTAGCCATCAAGCAGTTTAAGAATGCGGGTAATCGTTTCACGGCTTACAAGAGCTTCCGTGTGGACAAGATTGCTTATGTCAATGGTATGTGGCAGGCTATCAATTACGACCTTGCTGGCGGTAAAGACGCCTCGTGGACGGCCAATGGTATTCCACTAGCTATGCTAGATAACATCACTCGTGGTAACTATGCAGCAACTCGTGTTGGCGATACAGTTAAGTTCAAAACTGGTTACAGCTATGGTACAATTGATCGATACGATAACGCCTCAAATGGTGCTGGTATCGTTGAAGGTGTTTATGGCAACATCTGGTACAATGCCAATTCGTTATTAACTAAATAAGGGACCGACATTAATGTCGGTCGCAAAATTAAGCCCACTAGGTTATTCGATTGAATAGTTTGGTGGGCTTTTTGTTGTGTGTTATAATTCCTACGTAGAGCATGATATCTATCGAAGCTATTCTCCAGCTGCTCTACATTAGTTATGTGTTGATCGAGTCACGTAACTATTAAAACCGTGATATCTTACCATTTTGTATTTGCTCCTTTCATGGTTCAGCCCACTGGTCATTGCGACTGGTGGGCTTTTTTGCTATGTGTTATGATTATCATGTAGGGCTTAGTATCTCTTCCAGCTGCTCTACAAGTAGTTATGTGTTGATCGAGTCACATAACTATTAAAACTGTGATATCTTACCATTTTGTATTTGCTATTTGTCATGGTTCAAACCACCAGATTATGCGACTGGTGGTTTTTTTGTAGGTTGTTTAAAATATTGTATTAAAATAATTGTGTAGATATTTGGTGGATATAACCGTCTACTAGTTATCCTACTTATTCCTACAAAGTTTGTTGATTTACGTACTACATGATTTATCTCATCTTATTGGTTATTTGTAACTAGGATAGAACATTTTAAAAATCCCCACTGGTTAGAGCTGTCACTCTATCTGGTGAGACTTTTTGCATTATTTGAAACAGGATATTTGCTACAAGTTTGCTACACACACCTCGTAAACACCTATATAATAGGAAAGTGAATGCCTGTCGACGGCACTCAAAATAGCTCTAAGAATCCTTCATTTTTAGGATTTTTAGGGCTTTTATTTTGCACTGGTAACATTTTTGTAGCACTCATAAATTAAGTATTATGGTATGTACAATTTTATTTTTGTTCGGTTATTTAAAAAACTATCACTTCAGATGCCGGTTTGGTACTATTGAGATAGTAAATGAATGGAGGATCTTATATGGGTTATAAGCATCTTGAAAAAGGATATAACATTTTTTTAGGCGTGGGTATGCTTATCTTAGGAATAATTATGTTTGGTTTTTTTGTCAAGGATTTGTGGATTTTGGTGCAAATGGTTTGGCAAACAGACCTTCAGAAAAATTTTTATAGCATTGCGCGATTGATTTTAGAAACGTTTTTATTCTTTGAGTTTGTTGTATTAACACAAGAATATTTTTTACAAAAGCACATTTCATTACAAAATTTCATGTATATTGGAATTACAGCAATGCTCCGCAATTTACTAGTTTATCATGATGACACGATGGGAATATTGATTCAATCAATTTCTATTGCAATTATGATTTTAGTTTTGATTGTTTATCGTTGGTCACGACGATATTTGGCGGATTTGGAACAAAAAGAAGCTAGAGAAGAAGTGATATTTGCTGAAGAACATCAACTGCAACAAGCAACTGATGAACATTAGGTATTACGGGGTTTTGTTACTAATTTAATGATTGAATATTGTATAATGAAAAAAATGAAGGTTGGAGGAACAGTATGATGGATTTGGACCATATACCAAAGCAATATTTTCGCAAAATAAGATGGACATTATTTTGGGGATTATTCATTTTGGCCATCATTTTTAGTCATTATACAAATGCAGCAGCTTGGCTTTTTATAGGTAGTCTTGCTGTATTAGGTGTATCAATCAAAAAGAGCTTTCGATGGGTTCTACCAATTGTACTTATTTTATTAGTTGCGGGCAGTCCACAATTAGGATTAATATCACAGGGACTATTAATTATGTTGGTCGTTGGGTTACGGGAATTATTTGTCATGCCACATGCTAAGCTCACGCAATTAAAACAACATCCTCGTTTAAAAATCAATAAGAGTGGCTTAACACGACGTGATAGCCGTGTTTTTAAACAAACATTTAAGCCTATGCAGAAATCGGCATGGCACGTAAAAGTTTTGTTTCAGCAAACTGTGGGACTTAGAAGAATTGCAATAGAAACAAAAGTTGTCACATATATTGAGGCTATTTTAAATAAATTAGCAGAGAAACCAACCCAATTGCTCACGGTGAACGACTTTGCATATCGTAGATTACCTAATTTAGAACAATTGTTAGTGAGTTATGTAGAAATTGCAAATCATTCTGTTATTAGTGATGAAGATAAAAAACAGTTAAAAACGGCACGACAATTGATTAAAGAATTATCGATGAATATATGTAAAGATTACCGGTTAGTAATCAGTGAGGATATGAATAATTTAAATAGTCGGATGAATACAACAAAGGATACATTGGGAGATAGGCATGAATGAAGAGCAACAATCACAAAAAGATTTGACAAGTAGTAGAATCGATAGAGTGGGTCAGTTAACGTCAAAGGATCGATCAGAAGCTTTAAAACTTGCACAACAACTTGATGTGGAACATTTGGATTCAATTATTTCATATGGTGAAGATACCCAGAAAGACCTAACTGATTTTTCGCAGGAAGTACTGGAAAAGGTACAGTCACAAGATGTTGGACCAATTGGAGACACATTGACAGAGTTGATGTTCAATCTTTCTCAGGCTAATCCAACTGAATTAACACCTATTAAACAGGGATTCTTTGCGCGTATATTTAAAAATATGCAAAAATCCATTTATGAACTAACGGCAAAATATCAAAAAATCGGCGCACAAGTTGATCATGTTGCCGGACAGTTACAACATTTTCAAACGGAATTAATGGCTGATAACCGTATGCTTGATGATTTGTACAGTAAAAATATGTCTTTTTTCAATCAGCTAAATGTCCACATTGTTGGGGCAGAAATGAAATTAACAGATATTGAAAAAAGAGAATTACCAGCTGCACAAAAGCTGGCACAGCAGTCAGATAATCAATTATTAGCCCAAAAAGTGCAAGATTTAATACAATTCCAGCACCGGCTTGAAAAGCGAGTGAACGATTTAAAGTTGACGCAACAAATGACATTGCAACAAGCACCACAAATTAGACTGATTCAAACAACTAACCAAGTTCTGGCTGAAAAAATTCAAACATCAGTTAACTCTGCGATTCCGCTGTGGAAAAATCAAGTTACGATTGCCCTAACATTGTTGAAACAAAAGAAAGCAGTAAATGCCCAACGAGCTGTGTCTGATACAACGAATCAATTACTGCAGTCAAATGCGGATATGTTACAACAAAATACAATTGAAGCAGCCAAGGAAAATGAGCGTGGCATTGTCGATATCGAAACATTGCAACACACACAGGACCAATTGATTAAAACTATCAAAGAAACAATGATTATTCAAAAAGAAGGTCGGGACAAACGTGTTGCAGCAGAACAGCAAATGAAAGATATGGAATCAGAACTGAAAGAGACGCTCATTTCGATGGCAACAGAATCAGATAAAAAACCAATATAAAACGTATAGTTTAACTGAGATTGACTAAAAAATGAGATTTTTTTAATTTATTACAATTATTTGACAAAAAAGGGTTACATGTTTTGGCCGATACCGTTATAATGGACACTATAAGAAACATTAGTATGAATAGTCGTATCATTGTAGTGCCGAGAGGAGGCCCATTATGGTAACGTTATATACATCACCAAGTTGTACATCATGCCGAAAAGCGCGTGCATGGCTCGAGGAGAATGAGATTTCTTATCAAGAACGAAATATATTTAAAGAACCATTAACTCGTGAAGAGATTAAAAATATTTTGCGTATGACTGAGGATGGTACCGAAGAAATTATCTCAACAAGGTCAAAACTATTTACAGAATTAGACATTAAATTAGACGATATGTCGTTAAGTTCATTGATTGATTTGTTGCATAATCAACCAGCACTATTGAAGCGTCCATTGATTATGGATGAAAAACGTATGCAGGTCGGTTATAATGAAGATGAAATTCGACGATTCTTACCTCATGAAATGCGTCAGGCAGAATTGGCTCGCGTCACCGCTATGGTTGATTTATAGAATTAATTTTTGTCAAAATAAGTTATTTAAAGTTGATGTTCTAATATGGCATCAACTTTTTTACAATGTATTCGACGAATAAACCAAGAATTTGTTATAATATATTGTTAGAACGATTTCTCATATTTAGTTGAGAAGAAAGGGGTGCCCATTATGGAAATGGAACGAATAAATGATGATACCATTCGCGTTGTTGTCACAAATGATGATTTAGCGGAGCGTAGTATTTCAATTGTTGATTTGCTGGGCAACCAAGATGAAATTGAAGAGTTCTTCTATAGTATTTTAGAAGAAGTCGATGTTGATGGTGATTTTGAAGATAACGAAGCCGTAACCTTCCAAGTATTGCCTAATCGAAATGGTTTAGAACTATTTATTTCTAAAAATATTGATGACAAAACAATGATGGAGGGGATGCTGAATTCCGTACTTGGTAAGCGAGATGCCGGTGAGTCTAATGATGATGTTTCTGATGACTTATTAGATAAATTGCTTGCTAGCGACAGTAAGGATAGTCAGAACGTAGCAGACCAATCAATTATAAAGCAATCACAGATGAAAGATGTTTCTACATCTGATAAGCAGAACCATTTAGTCGATAGATTATTAACTTCAGAAAACATTAATGATCAGGAGTTGGTACTGCAATTTGATGATTTTGAGAATATCATTCAATTTTCACTAATGATGCAAAAACAAGATTTTGCTTTCAGCACAAAATTAGTAAAGTATCACAGTAAGTTTTACTATATCTTAGGTATAGATGGTCAAGCCCTGCAAAATAATTATGATATTAAGGATTTGACAGGCGTTGCTAGAGAATTTGCCAAAGTCTCAGAAGTATCTGCTGAGGTTTTGGTGGAACACGGTCAAATTGTTTTTAATGATAATGCGCTTGAACAAGTATTAAGCTACTTTAAGTAATATGATCCAGTGGAACTGGGACAGAAATCTCTGTCTCAGTTTTTTTGTAAAAAATACATTAGTTTTCGTCTCTATTTATGGAGGTTGAATGATGTTAATTGCGCGACATGCACATACAAAAGAGTATATGGATGCTAATTTGGCAAGATTAAATGATGAGTATGTATGTCCAGGGTGTGGTGAGTCCGTTTGTTTAAAAAAAGGCAAAATCAAGATAGCCCACTACGCACATAAAATTCTTGCAAACTGTGATGCTAGTAGTGAAGGCGAATCGGCATTGCACCTTCAAGGAAAATTAGCTCTATTTCAATACTTTAGTAAAAAATATGATGAAGTGAAGCTGGAGCCTTGGCTTAGTGAAATCCAGCAGCGACCAGACCTAATGATAAGAAGAGGCGATAAATGGACGGCAATTGAGTTTCAGTGTGCTCCCATTACGCTTGAACAGGTTCGAAAGCGGATGGCTGGTTATCGAAATTTACATTTACAGACATTGTGGATTTTAGGTGAAACTTATCAAAAAAAGCGAATATTAGCGACAACGATGGCGAAATTTGCAGTTATCCATAATTTTGAATTAAAAATATTTTTTTGGAATTATAAGCATAATATTTACTATCAGGGATGGTGGCAAATTGATAATGGTGGTTTAGTAACTCGCAAAACCCGAGTAAATAATCAGCTGCAACAATTGTTAAAGATACAACAGTCAGTTATACTTGCAAAGCCAAAAATCCGTGAGATACAAGAGTATCTTTATAAACAAAATAGAAATATTGTTGGCATTCCTTGGATTTGCCATGCGCAATATTCACTCCCAGGTGGGCTTAAGATACCACATTGGCAAGTTGCTGTTCGTATTATTATGGTTTTAGAGAACAAGTCGGTTAGTATGGATGAAATGCTGCAACGATGTATTGTTCAAGATTGGCAGCAATTTGGTTGTGTAATGGTAAGGGATGTACAAAAACTATGGCTTTATCATTTTTTAAATGATGCTCTTAAGGCGAATCAAATTGAATATACAAATGGAAAATTTAAACTAGGCAACTTAGTGAAATGGTTTGACACTTATCAAGATAAACTCGAAGCATTCCGAGAAGCTTATTTTATTGATTCTCATATCCTATCAAGGAAACTATCGAACTAGCACTGAATAGACAAACAAACTATGATAAAATGAAGATTATATTAGACTGAAATGAGGGACAATAATGGTTAAAGAACTACCTTTACGTGAAGAACTACCAGAATCAGCAACATGGGATCTTAGTACAATTTTTGCTAGTGATGAAGCTTGGCAAGATGCCTATGATGAATTAGCAGAGCGTCTAAACACTGCAGATTTTTTTGCCACCAGTGCAACAGAATCGGGCACGTCATTATACAATGCACTGCAATACGGCTTAGGGTTAATGCGTGACTTAGAGAAGCTATACGTCTATGCATCAATGAAATCAGATCAAGATACAGCTAATGGTTTTTATCAGGGATTAAGTAATAAGGCCGAAACAATTGCCGCTAAGGTTTCTGCCGCAATTGCATTTTTTGACCCAACGGTTCTCTCACTTTCTGCGGAGCAGCTTGCAGCATTTTTTGCAGCTGAGCCACGTCTAAATGATTACCAACACTACTTTGATGATATTTTGACACAAAAAGGTCATGTCCTTCCTGAAAATGAAGAAAAATTATTAGCTGCTGCAGGGGATGTTTTTGGTGCTTCAGAACGAGCATTTGGTATGTTGGATAATGCTGACATCCAGTTTGATGCTGTAGAAAATGATGAAGGTGAATTAGAAACCTTGTCAGACGGGGTTTATTCACGATTATTAGAATCTGTTAATCCGGATGTACGTAGAAATGCGTTTAAAACATTTTACGCATCATACATGGCACTAGATAATACGTTTGCGTCGTTGATTGGTAGTCATGTCAAGGGACATAATTATTTAGCCCAGGTGCACCATTTTGACTCAGCTCGTCAAGCTGCTTTGGCTGCTAATAATGTGCCTGAGATAGTTTATGATACGCTTGTGGCTGAAGTAAATAAGGCGTTACCTTTATTGCATCGCTATATGAATTTACGTAAACGATTATTGAAACTTTCAGAGCTACATTCTTATGATTTGTATACGCCAATTCTTGGTGAACCAGACTATGAAATTGATTATCCACGTGCTCAAGCTGAAGCATTAAAAGCATTAGCTCCTTTGGGTGAAGATTATCTAGCAATTGTCCAAAAAGCATTTGATAATCGTTGGATTGATGTTATTGAGAATAAAGGTAAACGTTCGGGTGCCTATTCAGGTGGTTCTTATGATACAAACCCATTCATTCTACTAAATTGGGTTGATAATTTGAATAATTTAAGTACATTAGTACATGAAATGGGTCATTCTGTGCACTCTTACTTAACAAGAACGAGTCAGCCTTACCAATATGGTGACTATCCAATTTTCCTTGCAGAAATTGCATCGACGACGAATGAAAATTTGTTAACAGACTACCTATTACGTACCATTACTGATAAAAAATTAAAGGCATACGTGTTAAATCAGTATCTCGATGGTGTCAAGGGTACTTTATTCAGACAAACACAATTTGCTGAATTTGAACAGTGGATGCATGAAACTGATGCTAGTGGTACACCGCTAACTGCTGAAGTATTGAATGAAGCTTATGGCGAGTTGAACCAACGTTATTATGGGCCAGCATTGACTGTAGATGAAGAAATTGCACACGAGTGGGAGCGTATTCCACACTTTTACTATAACTTCTATGTCTTCCAATATAGTACCGGTTTTGCTGCCGCTACGGCACTGGCAGATAAAATTTTACATGGGGGACAGACGGCGGTTGATGCATATAAGGAGTATCTAAAAGCTGGTGCATCAGCATTTCCAATTGATGTCATGAAAAAAGCAGGTGTCGATATGACGAAGCCTGACTATCTACGAGAGACGTTCAATGTCTTTGAGCAGCGCTTAAATGAATTCGAACAATTAGTTAATGAATTAGGCCTTGAGTAACGTCAAGTTAGGTAATTTTAGAAAGTAATGATGATATCATATCTGGTGTATACTTTTATCTATAAAATTCTTACAATTGCCAGTACAGGTATAAAACGTTAAAATAGTGGGTATACACAGAAATGCTAGGAGGGAAAATATGTCAGGTGGACAAATTGCTCTAATAATTTTAGCTATTGCAGTATTATTATTAGTTCTATTTATTGGATTATTCTTAGTGAGATTGACGCAAACACTAGGTGTTGTGACGAAAGATGTTGACATTATTGCACGTGAGGCTAATGATATATTAGCTAATGTAGACACGTTGCTAGATGATGTGAATGGAAAGGTGGCAACAATTGATCCTGCCTTTCAGGCAATTGCTGATTTGGGGACCTCAGTATCAGAATTAAATGATGCGACGCATAATTTAACAGACAAAGTACGATCATCGTCTAGTTCAAACAAGACGAAAGTAGCGTCAGCACTTTTTGCGGCTAATGCAGCTAGAAAGAATCGTAAGAATGCAAAAAAAGCTGAAGCTACGCAAAAATAGCCATTGGTTAATAAAACGGAGGATATATTCATGTCAAAGACAAAAGGATTTTTAGCTGGTGTCGCATTTGGTAGTTTAGTTGCCGCTGCAGGATACGGTTACTACAAGATGTTGACTGTTGAACAACAAGATGACTTAAAAGAAAAGTTTGATGATGTTGTAGCTGATTTTCGTGATAAAGTAGTGGATTACAGTTATGCTGCGACTGATGCCGTTGCATCAGTTCGTGATAAGGCCGATGATTTTGTTTCTGATAAGAGCTATGCCTTTGATACCAAGGTGACAGACCTTAAGGAATCAGCTGAAGAAAAGTCTGCTGATTTACGTGCAAAGGCTGATGAATTGTTGGCCTCAGCGCAAGCAAAGGCAACGGATTTACGAAATCAAGCACAAGACTTATCTAATCAAGCTAAAGCAAAGGCCGATGATTTTAGAGAACAGATTAAAGCTGATGTTGCTGAACAGACAGAAGAGGATATTGTTCTTTCACCAACGGATGATGCAGTTGCATCAGAAACCTTTGAAAGCTTTGAAGATGAGGTTGAGCCTGAAGTATTGGAGCCAACAACTGGACTATCAGAAACCGATAAAAAAGGTTTATCTGAGGAAGCTGATAAATAGTTCTTCAGTTCTATATTAAATAAATGAAAAACGTTAGCCCAACCAGATTGGCTTGAGCTAACGTTTTTTTGTAACATATATTAATTTTAAAATTATTCAATAATACGTAATTCTTTAGGTGAGTGCGTGTATGGATCAACACCAGATTCTGTGACAATAACTGAGTCTTCGATACGAATACCTAAATCGCCAGGAATATAAATTCCTGGTTCGATTGAAAATGACATGCCTGGTTGTAGAACTAAGTCATTGCCTTGTGCAATTTGAATTGATTCGTGCACAGATGAACCGATTCCGTGTCCAAGTCGATGTACGAAATATTCACCATAACCAGCCTTTGTGATGATATCTCGTGCAATGCCATCCAATTCACCAGCAGTCATGCCTGGCTTGGCGGCAGCTTGGGCAGTTAGTTCAGCCTCTAAGACAACATTATAAACTTCTCGTTGATGATCTGATACTGATTGGAAAGCAACCGTACGTGTTGCGTCAGATACGTAACCATCATAGATAGTACCAAGATCAAATAAGGCAAGATCACCAGGCTTCAATGTATTGTTACCTGTGTCACCATGTGGTTCGGCAGCATGAGCACCAAATTGAACCAGTGTATCAAATGACATGCCAACAACACCTGAAGACTTTAAATCATACTCTAATTTTGCCATTACTTGGAGTTCAGAAACACCAGCCTTCAAGGCATTAAAGGCAAACTCAAACGCGCGGTCTGCATCTTCACCAGCTTTGTGTAATTTAATAATTTCATCAGGAGTTTTAATCAAGTGCAATTTGGTCATTAATGGTGATAAATTACCGATAAACTTTGCTTCTGGAACAGCCGTTTGAATAAGGGAAGCACGTTTTAGTGTGAGTTGCTCTTGTTCAACTGCCCATTTTTCTGTATGTTGTGTATGGGCGTGCAAATGTTCATTAATTAGTGCCCATGGATTTTCTTGGTCCTGATAACCATAAACAGGATGAGACCAGCCTGAGCTTTTAACAGCTTCAACCTCAAGGGCTGGCGCAAAGATAAATGGCTCATCTTGTGGGAAAACCACTAGAGCGAGTACACGCTCAATAGGGTCAGAATTGAAACCCGTTAGGTAATCAATTGAATGAAAATCTGAGAAGTATGCAACATCTAGTTGTTGTTCTTCTAGCCAACTTTGTATTGATGAAAGTTTATTGGTCATTAAAAATTCTCCTTTAATTGAAATATATGATTAATTGTACGCTCATTTTTAAAAAATGCCCATCTATGATAAAAAGTTATGTTACAATTAACCATTGTGTGAAATTATTATTAAATGATGAAACAAATTATGAAAACATGTTACAATCACATTGTAAGCGTTCCCATAAAATAAAATCAGTTAATGGCTGTTAGATTAAATAAATTTGTCTAGCGCTCGAGTCTGAATTAAAAATTTGTATTTTTAGGAGAATAGTAATGGATAAACAAACTGTCACAATTTATGATGTGGCGCGAGAAGCAAAAGTGTCAATGGCAACTGTTTCACGTGT
The DNA here is from genome assembly GCF_000160575.1 of Weissella paramesenteroides ATCC 33313. Taxonomy (GTDB): domain Bacteria; phylum Bacillota; class Bacilli; order Lactobacillales; family Lactobacillaceae; genus Weissella; species Weissella paramesenteroides. The sequence continues at coordinate 41,302 of NZ_GG697130.1, read as the reverse complement.
CGTGAATGGTAATGCAAATGTTAAAGCTGAAACAAAAGAAAAAGTTAATGCGGTGATTGCTAAGTTGGGGTACCGTCCAAATGCAGTTGCTCGAGGATTGGCCTCACGGCGAACAACGACAATTGGTGTCGTTATCCCTGATGTTACCAACCATTATTTTGCTGAATTAGCTCGTGGTATTGATGATGTTGCGGCAATGTATCATTATCAAATTATTTTAGCGAATTCCGATGAGTCAAATACTAAAGAAATTCAAGTGATGGAAAATCTTCTTGGTAAGCAAGTTGATGGTATTGTATTTATGGGTAACATTTTAAATGATGATATTCGTGATGAATTTAAGAAAGCTGATGTACCTGTAGTTTTGGCTGGCTTGTTAGATGAGTATGAAGAACAGCCATCAGTTAATATCGAATATAGATCAGCAATGAGTGATGCAACAACAAGATTGCTGCAAGCGGGTCATACCAAAATTGCTTTCGTCACTGGCGATTTAGATCATTATATGAACAAGGCACATAAACTACTTGGTTATCAAGATGCTTTGGCTGCGTACGATGTGGCTTATGATGAGAAGCTAGTTTTCCAAGGAACATATGACTATCAGTCAGGTTATCAACTCGCTCAAGAAATTAAAGATTCAGAGGCGACTGCAGCAATTGTTGCCAATGACGAAATGGCTGCTGGTGTGATTAACGGTCTAACAGATGCAGGTGTTAATGTACCAGACGACTTTGAAATCATTACAGGCAATGATTCAAAGGTTGCGGTGATTACACGACCACAATTGTCATCAATTACACAACCAATTTATGATATTGGTGCAGTTGCCATGCGCATGTTAACAAAGTTGATGAATCATGAAGAACTGGCAGTTAATAATATTGTTCTCCCACATGGTTATGTAGATCGTGGATCAACTAAGCATGACAATATGTAGGTGTACGATAAGATTTTAAATCTGTTTTGGAATTCATAAACAGTAGTCTTATTAAGTGACGGAATAAGAAAAATAGGATGGCTTTTTTGAGTGATTTCAAAAAAACCGTTCTTTTTTATTTAAGAACGTTAATCTTATAACTGATTTAGTCAAAAAATGATAAAAAAATTAGAAAAATATTGACTTTTATAATCAGCGCGGTATCATTGAAATAATTGGTTGATACATTGCTAGCACTATATTATAAAGCTATTATTTTTTTAATTTTTAGTTATGTGATAGCAATATTAATTTCATCCAGTAATATTATATTAGGTGATTTTTTACTTAAAATAAAAAATATTTTAATTTTTTAAGCTTAAGTTTTTGAAATCATGCTTGATAAAGTCACCCAAGTTAGGAGAATTTTTATATGGGGCTATGGTCAAAATTTTTGGAGCGCGAGGATGCTTCCACATATATTAGCAAAGATGCGGATATGCCACGTATCTTACATACGAAGGACTTTTTAGCATTAGGTGTTGGAACAATTGTTTCAACGGCTATTTTTACTTTACCGGGCGTTGTGGCGGCTAATTATGCTGGCCCTGGAGTTGTATTTTCATTCTTATTGGCAGCAGTTGTTGCAGGATTTGTTGCCTTGGCATATGCCGAAATGGCATCTACTTTACCTGTTGCTGGTTCAGCATATTCATGGATCAATGTTTTGTTTGGTGAAGGCTTCGGTTGGATTGCCGGCTGGGCTTTGTTAGCTGAATACATCATTGCAGTTGCATTCGTTGGTTCTGGTTTATCAGCAAACTTTAGAGGATTAATTTCTCAGATTGGTATTAATTTGCCACCAGCATTATCTGGTGCATTAGATACGCATTCACTATTTGGGTGGGCCTCATCTGTCAGCGGTCCTAAGGGCGGCTTTGTTGATATCGTGGCCTTTATAGCAATTATTTTAGTCGCATGGCTATTATCACATGGTGTACATGAAGCATCTCGTGTTGAAGTGACACTAGTTGTTATCAAAGTACTCGCCGTTTTGCTATTTATTGTGGTTGGCTTAACAGCCATTCATCCAGAAAATTATTCACCATTTGTTCCTGCATATAACCCAAATGGCACGACGTTAGGTGGGTTCCAAGGAATTTGGGCTGGTGTGTCTGGTATTTTCCTAGCATATATTGGTTTTGACTCAATTGCTTCAAATTCCGCAGAAGCCGTTAATCCACAAAAAACAATGCCTCGTGGTATTTTAGGATCATTACTAATTGCCGTTGTCTTGTTTGTTGGTGTTTCACTGGTTCTTGTTGGTATGTTTAAGTACACCAAGTATGTTGATAACGCTGAACCAGTTGGTTGGGCATTGCGACAAGCTGGTCATCCAATCGTTGCGGCTACAGTTTCAACTATTGCTGTTGTTGGAATGTTGACAGCATTGATTGGTATGATGATGGCTGGGTCACGGTTGCTATACTCATTTGGACGTGATGGTATGTTACCAAAATGGTTGGGTCAAGTTACTGAAAACAAGGGATTGCCAAATCGTGGCTTGTTAGTCTTGACTGTTGTTGCGGTTCTGGTTGGATCATTCTTCCCATTTTCGTTCCTTTCAGAATTAATTTCTGCAGGAACTCTGATTGCGTTTATTTTTGTTTCACTAGCTATGTATTCATTGCATAAGCGAGAAGGTAAAGACTTGCCAGAAGCTGGGTTTAAAATGCCAGGTTATCCTGTCACCCCAGCAATTGGTGCAATTTTGTCAGCATGGGTATTTTGGGGACTTAGTGCCGAGGCAAAGATTTATGCTTTAATTTGGTTTATTATCGGAATTGTTGTGTATTTCCTTTATGGAGCAAAACATTCAGTATTGAGAAGCAAATCAGGTAAGTAAATAGTACTTAGTAGGGGGAGTAAGATAGCAAAAATGGTTGAAAATAATGATGTTTTAAATCAAGAAGAACAGCATTTTGCTGGCGCTGGGCGCGTTTATTATTTTGATGTGGTTCTTGACTCAGGTAAAGGGGCAATTTTAAAAGATGTTGCTGGGAATGAGTACATTGATTTGTTAGCAAGTGCTAGTGCAACAAATACAGGGCATGCACATCCAAAGATTGTGAAAGCTATCCAGGATCAGGCTGAAAAGCTAGTTCATTATACTGCTGCATATTTTGCCACATCAACAGAGGCTAAATTAGCTTCAGAATTGGTAAAATTAGCACCCGGTGATGAAAAAGATTGGAAAGATTGGATGGTTGTTTTTGGTAATTCAGGTTCCGATGCTAATGATGCAGTCATTAAGTTTGCTCGCGGATATACAGGTAGGACGAATGTTGTCTCATTTGTCGGGGCATATCATGGTTCAACTTATGGTTCGATTTCTGCATCAGCAGTCAGCTTAAACATGAGTCGTAAAATTGGACCACTATTGCCTGGATTTTATAAAGTACCATTTCCATCCCCTGATAAACGCTTACCTGGTGAGAATGATGAAGCTTTTTCTGAGCGTATGTTTGCTGCTTTTAAAGAACCATTCGAAAATTATTTGCCAGCTGAAGAAACAGCAGTCATCATGATTGAAGCAATTCAAGGAGATGGTGGTATTATGGCTCCGCCAGCGGGTTATTGGCAAAAGGTAGCAGACTTTGCGCATGATCATGGTATCCTGTTAGCTGTTGATGAGGTTAACCAAGGTTATGGTCGTACAGGTAAATTCTGGGCATTTGAACATTTTGGCATCCATCCAGATTTGATTGCGATGGGAAAATCAATGGCTTCAGGTTTGCCGTTAAGTGCTGTCTTGGGTAGACGGGAAATCATGCAAAGTCTTGATGCACCTGCAAATGTTTATACAACTGCTGGTAATGTTATCAGTGCTGCTTCAGCATTAGCAACATTGGACGTGATTAAGTCTGAAAAATTGATTGAAAGATCTGCTGAGCTTGGTAAATTTGCAAAGCAATTTTTTGAAAAAGAGCAAGCAACATTTGATTTTATTGGCGATGTCCGATTGTATGGTCTAAATGGTGGTATTGATATTATTGATCCTGAAACTGGTTTGGGAGATGAGCAAGGGACCAATACCATTATCTATAACCTATTTAAAAATGGTGTGCTGATGATCTCATTACGTGGTAATACGCTAAGGTTTCAACCACCACTAGTCATTAAAAAAGAAGAATTACAACAAGCATTTGATGTTATCCATAAGGTGTTTGCTGGCTATCAAGCTGGTGAGTTACTTGAACCAAATGGACGTCATCATATTGGTTGGTAACTAAAAAAACGACGAACTAAGCATGAACATGGGGATGCTTGGTTCGTCGTTTTGTATTAGATAAAATTGTTATTTTTCGGCTTGGGCGATAGCTGCCTGTAAATCAGCAAAATTAACATCGTGTGCAGTAAAGTCTGTATTGTTAGTTGGCAAATGTAAGTTTAGTGTATCGAATACGTCTATTTCTAGATCAACGTTATCCGTATCGAAATATAGCACATGACCACCTATTGTTCGATCATCGCTAATGAAATGGATATGCCAGCCACCAGCCATTACACCAGTATATAAATCGTTGCCGAAGTCGCCAACCAATGTACCAGTAACGTTTTCGTAATTGAATACCGGTTGACTTGCTGCTACTGTGCTAAAATCTGGGTAAGGCTTATTCTGTTTGGGAGCTACGCGAACTTGAAGGTTTTTAATCGTACCATGAGCCCTGATTGATAAAAATGAGTTAGTTAACTTTTGTTGATTAATTAATTCATCTAATAAATTAAAGGTTAATGGAGACGACTTGATCTTTAAACTGTTTGTTGATGACTTATGAGCTGATGCGAATGGCGTGGTGGTGTTTAAGTCGACAATTTCTACGGTCTCACCTGAAGACTTTGTTTGATAGGCATGACCATCAATAATGGTTACTTCGCCATCTAAACCGTGGGTAGTGCCAATCCCAGTATCACCATTTTCAAGTAACTCTGAAAAGGTAAGGGTACCATCGTATAAACCAGCCATAATTAATTCAAGGGTGCCGTGTTGAAAAATTTTATTCATTACTATCTCCAACTTTTTTAAGATAAAATCCTTACTTAATGTGAGTATATTTAATAAGTAATTATTACGCTTGTTAACTTAAAAAGAGCTTAGTAGTTACTTTTGATAAAAGAATTATGGCGATTTAGAAGAATAAAGCTAATTAATAGAATAAAAAAAACACCCCATATAGAAGGGTGTTAATCATTGATTAAAAATCTATTAAGGAGCCAACGGGATTTGAACCCGTGCGCCGGTTCGACACCGGTTCGGCGGATTTCGAGTCCGCTGCATTACCACTCTGCCATAGCTCCATCACAATTAATCATTATACCGATATCATTTGTATGTTTCAAGTACAAAAAAACTAGGATAACAAGTATCCTAGTAACATCAATAGCTCATCAGGGAGTCGAACCCTGGATGCCGGTGTGAAAAACCGGAGTCTTAACCGCTTGACCAATGAGCCAAAATTATGAAGTTTGATGGTCGAAACCAATAGCTCATCAGGGAGTCGAACCCTGGATGCCGGTGTGAAAAACCGGAGTCTTAACCGCTTGACCAATGAGCCATGTAAATGTTGATCGGAATGTTTCTGTTTCAACAACAGATAATAATATACCAGATGAATTAAATTGATGCAAGACTTTATTTAAAAAAAACTAGAATATTGCTATTTATGGTTGTTCTCGTTAAAATGACGGGTAGCAATTTGTTTTTAATTTAAGTCTTGTCGTTCATGGTAAACTAATTATATCTGGATTTTTTAAACTAAGGAGAACAGCATATGTTTTCAAAAAAAAACATTGTATTAGTCATTAGTGGTGGTGTTGCAGCATATAAAGCAGCAATATTTGCCCGGTTATTAATAAAGATGGATGCGAATGTTAAAGTTGTCATGACGTCTGCCGCAACAGAATTTATTACAGCGAAGACGATGGCTGTACTAACGAATCAACCAGTTCTGACTGATTTATTTGCGGAGAAGACTGGAGAATCAATTGATCATATAACGCTTGCTGATTGGGCAGATTATTTTTTTGTTGTCCCAGCGACCGCAAACATTATTGCTAAAATAGCGAATGGCGTGGCTGATGATGCGGCTAGTACGGTTTTGGCTGCAAGGCATTCACCACTGATTGTCGTCCCAGCAATGAATGAGAATATGTACTTGCAACCAGCTATTCAAAGAAATCTAAAACAAATTAAAGACGATGGTGATATAGTTATTGATCCCGTGGATGGTCTATTAGCAGAAGGATATACTGGAAAAGGCAGGTTACCTGAACCAAATGAAATTTTAGCGTATAGTGAACTTGCACTTTACCAAAAAAACGGTCAATTAAAGGGTAGACATGTCGTTATCTCTGCGGGTGGTACCGTGGAAGCAATTGATCCCGTACGTTATATTTCAAATCGTTCATCCGGTAAAATGGGATATGCATTGGCTCGTGCAGCAGTTGAACAGGGGGCAGATGTTACCTTAATATCAGCAACTTCTCAATTACCGGACCCAGTCGGTGTACGGACTATCCATATACAATCTGCTCAGGAGTTGTCAGAACAAATGTTTACGGCTTTACCGCATGCAGACGTTATCATTATGGCAGCAGCAGTTTCGGATTACCGTATGGCACAAACGGCTCAAAACAAGATAAAAAAACAAGATTCCGGTGAGCTTAACTTGACCTTAGTTGAAAATCCTGATATTTTGGCTCAGTTGGGCTCAGCGAAGACAGGACAGTATTTGGTGGGCTTTGCTGCTGAAACACAGAACCTGATGACTTACGCACAAAATAAGTTAAAAAAGAAGAATGCTGATATGTTAATCGCAAATGATGTATCAAAGGATCAAGTTGGGTTTGGTTATGATACGAATCAGGTCACAATTTTGACAAAAGATAAAGAGCCAGAGATGTTACCCTTACAAAGTAAAATCACGTTGGCTCGTGAAATTATGAAGAAAATTAGTATTGCAATCAATGGACAGGTAGAAAAATGACAGTTATTGGAATTGATAAAATGAGTTTCTTTTCACCACATCAGTATATTGATATGGTTGAATTAGCTAATGCACGTGGTGAAGAACCAAACAAGTATTTAATTGGCATTGGTCAAACAGAGCAAGCCGTGATTCCTGCAACACAGGATGTTGTGACAATGGCCGCCAATGCTGCTGATGAAATGTTGACGGCTTCAGATCGTAAGGAAATTACGATGATTTTATTTGCGACTGAATCAGGAATTGATAATTCAAAGTCGGGTGCTGTTTATTTACAACGGTTATTGGGAATCAATCCATATGCCCGAACGATTGAGTTGAAGCAAGCTTGTTATGCAGGAACTTTTGCACTAATGCAAGCGAGAGATTATGTCACATTGCACCCGAAAGAAAAGGTACTTGTGGTTGCATCAGATATCGCACGATATGGACTACAAACCAGTGGTGAAGTAACTCAAGGTGGTGGTGCTGTGGCGATGCTAGTTTCTGCTAATCCAATGATTGCTGAAATTAATCAAGATAATCAATTTTTGTCACGTGATATCATGGATTTCTGGCGACCAATTTATGCTGATACCGCCAGAGTGGATGGTAAATATTCATCGAATGTTTATCAGGATTTTTTCAAAGCAGTTTGGCAACGCTATAAGGAAAAATCTGGTCGTGATATTTCTGATTTTAAAGCGTTAGCGTTCCATTTGCCATTTACGAAAATGGGGTTAAAAGCCTTGCGTGACGTGTTACCCGAGGCTAATGATGAGCAACAAGCAGCATTATTAGATGAATTTGAAGCTAGCCGTGTCTACAATAAGCGAATTGGTAATCTATATACAGGTTCTTTATATTTGAGTTTGTATTCGTTATTGGAAAATTCACAATCGCTTGAAGCTGGTGATCGAATTGGTATGTTCTCGTATGGTTCTGGTGCAGAAGGTGAGTTTTACTCACTGACTTTGCAACCACATTTTAATTCTGGATTAGTAACTGGTCAGATTGAATCATTATTAGCTAATCGGCAATATGTATCAATTCCAGATTATGAAAAAATATTTAATAACCAATTACGTGGTCCAGAGGATCGTGTAATTGATATAAAAGATGATGGTGCTAAATTTACCCTTCATGGTCAAAAAAATGAGCAACGTCAGTATGTTTGCAATTAAAAGTTTATAAAATGTTGGTAAAATCTATTTTTGTTCACAAATTATCCTTAAAATGCACTATTTTTAATTGATTGTTCGTTGTTTATTCGATAGAATATAGTGAAATGAATAATAAAAGAGGATAATTATATGAAGCGTGTTTACCTTGCTGGTCCATTTTTTGATGATGAACAAATTGATCGTATTGAGCGTTTAGAAAAAGCATTAACAGAGAATCAAACAGTCTCTGATTTTTTTAGTCCACGTACAGAAGTGCATGATGAGTTTGAATTTGGATCTCCAGAATGGGCTGAAGCGATTTATAAAGGTGATAAGGATCATTTGGATCCAGCTGAAGTAGTTGTTGCAGTTATCGATTATGATAATGAACACGTTGACCCAGGTACTGCATGGGAAATCGGGTATTCAGAAGCAACTAAGAAACCGGTTATCCTAGTGAAGGAAAAAGAAGGTGCCATTAATTTGATGATGTCTGCACCGGCGCATGCCGTCGTGACAGATGTTGCAGATATTGCGACTTATGATTTTGATAAATTACCTGCGAATAAGTGGACAGGTAAGACCTTTTAATATTAGCTTACTTGCTAAGGCCGTCGATCCGACCAGTTTAAAACTGGGAGATTGATGGCTTTTAAATATCCCTCAAAAAAATTAAATAATTACGGAGATAGCTTTTATATGATGCAGATACCATTATCAAGTATTTTAAATTATTTTTTGTCGCATCCTCATTTTTTATTTGTTTGTATCGCTATTTAATATAAAAAAGGGTAAACTAATTGGTATATATAACCAAAATATGAGGTCAGATCATGAAAAAGTTAGTACAATTAATGCGACTTTGGTTAATGAAATTCTGGGTGCCATTAACAATTGTGATTGTTATGCTTGGGACTGCGGTCTCATTGACGGTTGTGTTGTTGCATAAACAGCAAATAACCGTACAAATACCTAATTTGACATTGCGAAAGCAAAAGGGTGTTGAAAGTGCGCCGATTTCAGTACTTAAAAAAGGTGAGCACTTACAGATTTTAAAAAAGTCAGAAGGCTGGTATGAAGTTCGACGTGAGGATGAATCAACTGGCTGGGTTGCAGGATGGCTATTACATCGACAACAACCACTAAAGTCAGTCACGCCTTTATCAGAAACGACAATCGTACTTGATCCAGGTCATGGTGGTTCTGATGCTGGTTCGCTATCAACGAATAACAAATATGAAAAAACTTATACATTGCAATTAGCGAAACGAGTTGCCAAACAATTACGTAAGACAGGCGCCCGGGTGATTATGACGCGTAACACAGATAAAATTGTTTATTTGGCTAAGATACCAAAAGTGGCTGAAGATAATCATGCAGATATGTTTATTTCATTTCACTTTGATTCATCCCCTGATCCAAATACAGCAACAGGGTACACATCTTACTACTACCATAAAGATAATGGTTCTTATGCACTTGCTAAGAGTATCAATGCTAAATTAGCATTGCCATTACTTAATAAAGGTGTCGAATATGGTAATTTCTTAGTTATTCGTGATAATTCGGTGCCAGCAATCTTACTTGAAAATGGTTATATGAATTCTAATCATGATTTTAAATACATTAAATCAAAGGCATATCAAGAAAAAATTGCTAAGGCGATACCAATTGGTATTCAAAATTATTTAACGAATCAAACGAAAACGGCGCAATAGAATGTTTACTTGACGGCATTTTAGAACTATAAGATAATGAGATGTAATAAATAAAACCAATGAGAAAGAAAACTCATTTAGAACAAGCAAAGCGAGCGGTGATTGGTGAAAGTCCGTGTTGTTGTTTTTGAGGGGACGCTTTTAAGGTCACAATTTTGTGCGTAGAGCCACGTTACGGCTATTAGCCAAAAAACAAGGTGGTACCGTGCTGTTGTGATTAGCACCCTTGACGATGTTTGATATCGTTGGGGGTGTTTTTTATTTTTGAAAATGAATAGGAGAAAAGTTTTATGGCAAAGCAATTATTTCAAAAGCCAAAGGGGACCGCTGATTTACTACCTAATGAGTCTCTTAAGTGGCACTATGTAGAAGAAACTGCTAGGTTATTATTCAGCGACTATCAATATGCAGAGGTTCGTACACCAATTTTTGAAAATTTTGATATTTTTGCACGTTCTGCTGGAGATACCTCAGATGTTGTAACAAAAGAAATGTATGACTTTAAGGATAAAGGTGACCGCCATATTGCGTTGCGTCCTGAAGGAACAGCTGGTGTTGTACGGGCGTTTGTTGAGAATAAATTATTTGGACCAGAACATGCAAAGCCATATAAGCTATTTTATATTGGGCCTATGTTCCGTTATGAGCGGCCACAAGCAGGGCGGATGCGCCAATTCCATCAAATTGGGGTCGAAGCACTAGGATCAGAGTCACCAGCACTAGATGCCGAAGTTATTGCAATGGCTGTTGATTTTTTCCAGACGTTAGGAATTGCCAATTTAAAAGTTAAAGTGAATTCATTGGGGGACAAAGAATCTCGCGAAAATTATCGTCAAGCTTTGATTGATTTCTTAAAGCCTCATTTTGAAGAGTTATCGCATGATTCTCAAGAACGTTTGGAAAAGAATCCATTGCGTGTTTTGGATTCAAAAGATGCCAAGGATCAAGAAATTGTTGCTAATGCGCCATCGATTTTGGACTATTTATCTGATGATGCACAACAACACTGGCTGAAAGTTCAACAATATTTAGATGCTTTGGGAATTGACTATGAAGTTGATGCAACTGTTGTTCGAGGTCTTGATTATTACAACCATACAATTTTCGAGGTTATGACCAAAGCTAAGGCGTTGGGCCATGGGTGGTCAACAATTACTGGTGGCGGTCGTTACAATGGCTTAGTATCAGAATTTGGTGGGCCAGAGATGGCTGGAGTCGGTTTTGGAATTGGGCTAGAACGACTGATGTTATTGCTTGAATCTGAAAATGCACCGCTACCAGATGAAAATAAGCTTGATATTTATGTGGCTAATCAAGGTCAAGATACTGACATCGCAGCGATGCAAATGGTACAAGCTATTCGTTCGTTTGGCTATAGTGCGGACAGGGATTATGAAGATCGTAAGTTAAAAGCACAATTTAAGACGGCCAATCGATTAAATGCACGTTACATGATTACGATTGGTGAACGTGAATTGGCAGAACAATCTGCAAACTTAAAAAATATGCAAACAGGTAAGGAAACAGCCGTTAAACTTGCTGAGCTATATACGAACTTACCAGAATATGTAGAGTCACCTGAGAATGAAGGAGAATAGTTGATAATGAAACGAACAAATTATGCGGGCCTAATTGATGAAAAATATTTAGACCAAACAGTAACGCTCCAAGGCTGGGTACAAAAGCGACGTGATTTAGGTGGCTTAATTTTCGTTGACTTACGTGACCGTGAGGGGATTGTACAATTGGCTTTTTCAAATGAATTTGGTGAAGAAGCTCTAAAAGTCGCTGAAGATATGCGAACAGAATATGTTATCGAAATTGTCGGGGATGTTAAATCACGTGGTGAGGGTGCTGTTAATGAACATTTGCACTCAGGTAAAATTGAAGTTCATGTAACAAGTGCTAAAATTTTATCAGCATCAAAAACAACACCGTTTTATATTGAAGACGACATTAATGTTTCCGATGAATTGCGCTTAAAATATCGTTATTTAGATTTACGTCGTCCTGAAATGCAACGTAATTTACGGATTCGTTCAAAGATAACGGCAGCTACGCATGAATTCTTAGACGCCAATGGATTTATTGATATCGAAACACCATATCTTGCAAAGTCTACTCCTGAAGGTGCTCGGGATTATTTGGTACCATCACGTGTTTATCCGGGTTCGTTTTATGCATTACCACAGTCACCACAGTTATTTAAGCAATTATTGATGGGTGCTGGTTTTGATCGTTACTATCAAGTTGCACGGGCCTTTCGTGATGAAGATTTACGTGGTGATCGTCAACCTGAGTTCACTCAGTTAGATGTTGAAATGTCATTTATGAACCAAGATGAAATTATGGATTTGGTTTCTGATTGGGTAGCTGCTATTATGAAGCGAACTGTGAACTATTATTTGGATAAAGCAACTATTCCAGTTCTTGATTATGCCGATTCAATGCGTCGCTTTGGGACAGACAAGCCAGATATGCGGTTTGGCATGGAGCTTCAAGATTTGTCAGCATTGATGGCCGATGCAGAATTTGGTGTTTTTGCAAATGCAATTAAGAATGGTGGCGAGGTAAAGGCCATTGTTGTGCCAGGTGGTGCAAATCATTACTCTCGTAAAGATATTGATAAGATGGCACAATACGTGACCCGCTTTGGTGCAAAAGGACTTGCCTGGCTAAAAGTTGGTGATGAGGGAGTTTCTGGACCAATTGCAAAGTTCCTTAAGGCGAAGGAAGCAGCTTTACTAGAAACAACAAATGCCAAGTCTGGTGATTTGTTACTGTTTGCGGCGGATAATGCAAATGTTGTCGCAGCAACTTTGGACGCTCTTCGCCGTCGAACAGCACAAGAACTTGAATTAATCGATGAAAATAATTGGGCTTTTGCTTGGGTTGTTAACTGGCCATTATTCGATTACCAACCAGAAGAAGATCGTTGGATTGCTGCACATCATCCATTCACAATGCCAAATGAAGAAGATTTACCATTGTTGGCAACGACTGAAGGTGCACATCAAGCACATGCACAATCCTATGATTTGGTTTTGAATGGGTATGAATTAGGATCTGGGTCAATCCGTATTCATCAAATGGATGTTCAAGAAAAAATGTTGGCAGCGCTAGGATTTACAAAAGAAGCAGCTCATGAAGCATTTGGCTTCTTATTGGAAGGAATGGAATACGGTTTCCCACCAATGGGTGGTATTGCTTTGGGACTTGATCGATTGGCAATGTTATTAGCGGGTCAAGATAATATTCGTGAAGTGATTGCATTCCCTAAGAATTCAAAGGCTACAGAACCAATGACTGAGGCACCAACACCTGTTGCTAAGGCACAAGTTATTGGAGATTTAAAGTTGACGGCACCAGTCTACGCTGATGTAACGGCACCAAATATGGCCGAAGAGTAAAAGTCCGATTATAAAATAGTTATTATAGTGAGGATTCAGTTTTTTGAACACATTTACAGGGCGTCAATCTACCGGATGGGTAGATTGACGCCCTGTTCCAATTTATAATGATTGGTGACTTATCAGTTTCTTGATAGGTTGTTTAAAAGTTCAAACTATTTTGACAAACATTTTTAATTATTTGGATAAATTCACAGCACATGATAAAATCATAAACAGACTTATCGCACCGTATTATGAAAGAACAGGAAAAATGGAGCAGTTAGAACAGTATTTTAATCATCATCAATATTCAAGTCGTTTTGGTAGTGCCATGGTTTATGCCCTGGCATCAGCAGTTGCGTTGAACTTCTTTTGGACACCCGGGCACATTTATTCATCAGGATTTACTGGGTTAGCGCAATTATTGAATACACTTATACTTAGACTGATTGGTGTCCAAGTACCAGTTGGTATTTGGCTGATATTGCTTAATTTACCGTTATTCATTTTAGCCTATCGTAAAATTGGTAAGCGATTTGCATTCTTTACTGGCGTGGCTATCTTATTAGCAGCCATGGCGATGAATTGGATAAAACAGCCGACGCATTTGTGGACAGATGATCCACTAGCAATGGCTATTTTTGGTGGGGCAGTCAATGGATTTGGAACTGGATTTGCCTTACGTAATGGTTTATCTACGGGTGGATTAGATATTATTGGAATTCTTATTCGACGTAAGACTGGTGCCAAAATGGGGGCAGTTAATCTAACCTTTAATTTCTTTATTTTAGTTGCATCTGGCATTATGTTTGGTATCCAATATGCTTTATTTACCGCAATTGGACTAGTGGTTAACGCCCGCGTGATTGATTTAGTCTATACTAGACAGCAAAAAATGCAAGTGATGATTGTCACAGAGGAACCAGAAAAAGTGATTGCTGAGATTCAAGAGGGATTACGTCGTGGTATTACCATCGTTCACCATGCTGAAGGTGGTTATAACCATCATAAAAAAGAAATTCTGTTTACAGTTATTTCAATGTATGAACAATTTGAACTCCACGAGGCGATATATCGTGTAGATCCAACGGCATGGGCTTCATTATGGCGTATTGATCGTATTTTTGGCGGTTTCTATGAGCCAAAATTATAAATAATGTTTAAAAGTAAACATTGACAAAAAAGCCTGTTTTGGTAGAATAGTAAAGAACAAAGTGTGCGACATATATTACATACATATAAGTTGAAATCTTCACACGTGAAGGGAGGGTAAACATTATGGCAAAGACTGTTGTTCGTAAGAATGAGTCTCTTGATGATGCTCTCCGTCGCTTTAAGCGTGGTGTATCAAAGGACGGTACTCTACAAGAATACCGTAAGCGTGAATTTTACATCAAGCCATCAGTACAACGTAAGTTGAAGGCTGAGGCTGCACGTAAGCGTAAGAACAAGAAGGGCCGGTAAAACGGTTCGTACCGGGCTATCCTCGTTGATAGTCCGGTTTTGTTGTATAATGTAGAAAAAACGGGAGTTAGACATGGGACTATTAGCACAATTAACAGAAGATATGAAAACAGCAATGAAGGCAAAGGATAAAGAAACGCTTAGTGTTATCCGTATGGTCAAATCAGCATTATCGAATGAGCAAATTAAGTTGGGACACGATTTAACGGCTGATGATGAAATGACAGTATTGTCACGTGAAATGAAGCAGCGTGTTGAAGAATTAACTTCTTATCAAGAAGCTAACCGTGAAGATTTGGCAGAGGGTATTCAACAACAAATTGCTGTTCTAAACAAATATATGCCTAAGCAGCTATCTGAATCAGAGGTTGAAGAGATTGTTAAGGCGACAATTAGTGAAGTCGGTGCAACTAGCAAAGCTGATATGGGAAAAGTAATGGGAGCATTGATGCCAAAAGTTAAAGGAAAAGCTGATGGTAAGCTAGTTAGCCAAAAAGTGCAATCATTGTTATAAATTCAAAAACGGGGTTCTCCCCGATACATAGATAATTGCGGTATACTATACTTAAGCAAAAAACTTTGAAATGCGAGGGATTTAACGGTTGGCAACTCAAGTTGAAAAAATTTATCATTTTGAAAATGCAGAACAAGAAATTGGTTTAGTTGGGCCGCAAGATAGTCAGCTAAAATTGATTGAAGAGGGGTTAGCAGTTAATTTATCGGTTTTTGGTGATCAATTAACGATAAAGGGTGATGAAGACAAAGTTGAGGCGACGCATTCAGTTGTAACAGCATTAACTTCGCTGATAAAACGTGGTATTAAGGTGAGTCCTGCTGATATTGTATCCGCTATAAATATGGCTGAACGTGGTACAATCGAGTATTTTGAAGATATGTATACTGAGACACTTTTGCGTGATGTTAAAGGTCGCCCAGTAAGAGTTAAAAATTATGGTCAACGACGTTATATTCATGCTATTCGTCAGAATGATATTACTTTCGGAATTGGACCGGCAGGAACAGGTAAAACATATCTAGCTGTTGTTATGGCTGTTGCGGCATTAAAACGAGGGGATGTTGAACGCATCATCATCACACGTCCAGCAGTTGAAGCGGGAGAAAGTCTTGGATTTCTACCTGGTGATCTGAAAGAAAAAGTTGACCCCTATCTAAGACCTATCTATGATGCTTTGTATGCTATTTTAGGTAAAGAACATACTGAACGTCTAATGGAACGTGAAACGATTGAAATTGCGCCATTGGCCTATATGCGTGGTCGAACATTGGACAATGCTTTTATTATTTTAGATGAGGCACAAAACACAACGCCGCAACAAATGAAGATGTTTTTAACACGTCTGGGATTTGGGTCAACAATGTTAGTTAATGGTGATATTTCACAAATAGATTTACCAACTAAGACACGGTCTGGGTTAATTCAGGCGCAAAGAGTTCTTGCGGAAGTCAATCATATCGCTTTTGTAACATTTAATGCTGATGATGTTGTTCGTCATCCAGTTGTTGGCGCAATTATTAATGCTTATGAAGCATATGATGTAAAAAAACAAACAGTTGAAAAGGATTAAAAATGGATTTAGCAATAATTGATCAATCAAAACCAGGCGTGCCAGAGGAACAAGTAAAATTAGTTAATGATGTTTTAAATTATGCTGGTAAATATTTGTCATTGCCTGAAAATACCGAAATGTCGGTAACTTTTGTTAATAATGATGAAATTCAGAGATATAATCGTGAGTATCGGGGCTTAGATAAAGCAACTGATGTGATTTCTTTTGCTATTGAAGATGATGGTGATGACTTACCATTGTTGATAGATGACGAGATGGCAGATGATATTGCGAAGAATATTGGTGATATCATTGTTTCGGTTGATAAAATTGGTGAGCAAGCTGAATATCTCGAACACTCTTATGAACGAGAATTAGGTTTTCTGGTTGTACATGGATTCTTACACTTAAACGGATACGACCACATGCGAAGTGAAGCAGATGAAAAGATCATGTTTGACTTGCAGCGTGAAATATTAGATAGTTATGGACTCAAAAGATAATAAAAAAACTGAAGAGACTCACCAAGTTCACAAAAATTCCCATTTTGTCCAAGCCTTTGGGCATGCCATTGCTGGAATTGGTGAATTGTTGGTACGTGAACGTAACATGCGCTTTCACATATTTGCTGCCTGTGTTGTTCTGATAGTTGGTATTTATGTAGATTTAGGGCGCTCAGATTGGTTGTGGATATCGGTGGCAGTCTTTACGGTGATAAGTGCTGAATTTTTGAATACAGTTGTGGAAGCAATTGTTGATTTGATAGTTGGTGAGAAGTATCATCCACTAGCTAAGGTGGCCAAGGATGTTGCATCAGGTGGTGTATTAGCGGCAGTTGCTTTTGCGATTATCGTTGGTATATTGATATTTCAACCTTATTTACTACCTAACCTACAAATGATTTTTAGATAATAAACAAAGAAAATAGAGAGAATTTTAATGAGCGAACAAGAATTTAAATCGGGGTTTATTGCCTTGGTTGGTCGACCAAATGTTGGAAAATCTACACTTTTAAATAAAATGATTGGTGAAAAAATTGCCATCATGTCACCTAAAGCACAAACTACTCGAAATAAAATTCAGGGGATTTATACGACAAACGAAGGTCAAATGATTTTCATGGACACGCCAGGTATTCATAAGCCTCACAACTCACTTGGAGATTTCATGGTGAAAACAGCTATGTCAGCTTTACGTGAGTCTGATATGGTTTGGTTATTGGTGAATGCGGATCAAGAGCGTGGAGTCGGTGATGATTTCATTATTAAACGCTTAAAGGAATCAAATACGCCTGTTTATTTAATTATCAATAAAGTTGATCTAATCAATCGTGCAGAGGTTCTAAACCAAATTGCTGATTACAGTGCACAAATGGACTTTGCAGAAATTTTCCCAATTTCTGCGCTAACGGGTGAGGGTGTGCCAGAATTATTAGCGTTTACGATGGATCATATGGCGGCTGGACCACAGTATTACCCGGCAGATCAATTAACTGATCATCCAGAACGCTTTATTATGAGTGAATTGATTCGTGAAAAAGTTTTAGAATTAACTCGTCAAGAGGTACCACACTCTGTTGCAGTAGTCATTGATAAGATTGAACGGGAAGATGAACAACGATTGCATGTTCAAGCGACAATTGTTGTTGAACGACCAAGTCAAAAGAATATTATTATTGGTAAACGTGGCGCAATGATTAAAGAAATTGGTACACGTGCTCGTAAGGATATTGAACGTTTACTTGGAGATAAAATTTTTCTTGAGACCTGGGTAAAGGTAGAAGATCGTTGGCGTGATAAGCCACAAGCCCTACAATCATATGGTTATAAGGAAGATTCAGATATATAGTAAAAATTAGAGTTTGACATCTTACATGTTTGTCTCACTCTTTTTTAGTAGGTGAATAAAATGACAGAAGTTTTTGATGCAATTGTCATGTATCAACGTGATCATAAAGAAAAAGATTTGATGGTCAAAATGTTAACTCGTCAAGCTGGTAAACGAATGTTCTATATTCGTCATGGTAAAAGCCAGAGATATCAATTTTCTGCCGAAATCCAACCTTTGCGTACAGCAACATTTGAAGGCACAATTAATTCAACGGGAATGAGTTTTATCAACGATGTGAAAGCAACCAAAGATACATCTTTTTTAATGACGGATATTGTCTTAAATGCATATATGACCTATATTCTTGGATTAATTGACGCAGCTTTTGTAGACAATCAACCGATTCCGAGATGGTATGATTTGGTAATAGAAGCGCTGAATAAATTAAATAGTGGTCTTGATCCACAAGGTATTGCAAATTACTTTGAAATACAATTATTACCAGTTTTTGGTATGCAACCAACTTGGGGAAAGTGTGTGATTTGTGGTCGTAGTGATTTACCATTAGATTTTTCCGAAGAGTTCAATGGTACTTTGTGTCAACAGCATTGGTCAGCTGACGAACATCGATTACATGCAGATACTAAAGCTGTACGTATCCTATCAAAGCTAGCGCAGATTGATTTAAAAATGATTGGTACCTTGAGTTTAAAAGCACAGACAAAACAAGAAATGGCACGGGTTATGGATAAATTGTATGATGATCAAGTAGGGATTCATTTAAAATCAAAATCATTCATTCAGCAATTATCATCTTGGCAAAATCGAGTGATGCCACGAGAGAAACATAATGGTGACCAAACGTCATGAAATATCCTTATTGACAAGTAAGTAAGGCGTGCTAAACTTATAAGTTGTAATGATTACAGAAATTAATAGAAAAATTAACTTGTTGTTAGCTCAGCGAGCCATCGTTAATGTGAGGGTGGTCTATCAATGGTTAAGGGGCACTATTAATTAATAAACTCAATTAAAAAAGCTGCTAGTGTTTCGATGCTAGAAGTAGGGTGGAACCGCGAAACTATCGTCCCTACATTAACCATTGTTTTATGGTTGATGTGGGGCTTTTTTATGGTTTTATCCAGTCAAAAGAAAGGAATTTGTCATAATGAGCGCAAAAATGAGTGTGCAAGATATTATTTTGACGTTACAAAAGTTTTGGGCTGATCAAGGAGCCATGTTGATGGAGGCTTATGATACTGAAAAGGGTGCGGGTACCATGAGCCCATATACCTTTTTACGTGCAAATGGTCCGGAGCCATGGCATGCAGCATATGTTGAGCCTTCACGTCGACCTGCCGATGGTCGATATGGTGATAATCCAAATCGTCTTTATCAGCATCACCAATTCCAAGTGGTTATGAAGCCATCACCTGATAACATCCAAGAGTTATATTTGGATTCATTAAAGGCACTAGGTATTGACCCCTTAGCACATGATATTCGTTTTGTTGAAGATAATTGGGAGAACCCATCAATGGGTGCTGCCGGTATTGGTTGGGAAATATGGCTTGATGGTATGGAAGTTACCCAATTTACATATTTCCAACAAGTAGGTGGTATTCAAGTTGATGCAGTGACATCTGAAATTACCTACGGTTTGGAGCGTCTTGCATCATATATTCAAGATGTCCCAACAGTTTACGATTTGGAATGGGGAAATGGCGTATTATACGGTGATATTTTTAAGGAGCCAGAGTACGAGCATTCAGTTTACTCATTTGAAAAGTCAGATTCAGAGATGTTATTACGTCATTTTAATGAATACGAAGCAGAAGCTAAGAAATTGTTGGCTGAAGGACTTGTTCATCCAGCATATGATTATATTTTGAAATCATCACATACATTTAATTTGCTAGATGCTCGGGGAACGGTTTCTGTTACGGAGCGTGCAAAGTATCTGTCACGTATCCGAAACATGGCTCGTTCAGTTGCTCGTGCATTTATTGATGAGCGCAAAAAGCTTGGATTCCCGCTATTGAAGGACGAGGCATTGCGTACAAAGTATCTACCAGTTGATGAGGAGGAAAACTAATATGGCAAACTTTTTACTAGAAATTGGTTTGGAAGAAATGCCAGCACATTTGGTTACACCAGCGATTAACCAACTGGTTGAACGTGCAGCAACTTTCATGAAGGAGAATCGATTACAATATGGTGATATCAAGCCATTTTCAACTCCTCGTCGTTTAGCTATCTTGATTTCAGAGGTTGCAGATAAGGCCGATGATTTAACACAAGAAGTTAAAGGACCCGCAAAAAAGGCCGCCTTTGACAAAGAAGGAAATTATTCAAAAGCTGCACAGGGATTTGCTCGTGGTCAAGGAGTAACGACCGATGATATTACTTTTAAAGAGTTCAAAGGCAATGAGTATATTTATGTCACAAAATTTGAAGCTGGAAAGCCAGCCATAGAAGTGTTAAGTGGCTTTAAAGAGGTTATTATGAGTATGACCTTTACAACGACAATGAAGTGGGCGCGCCATACGTTTGAATATGTACGACCTATTCGTTGGATTGTTGCCTTATTAGATGATATGGTTGTGCCATTTAACGTAGTCGACGTAGATTCAGGACGTGAAACACGTGGACATCGCTTCTTAGGTCAATCAATCAATATTGCTCAGGCTAGTGATTATGTTAATGATCTAGAAAAAGTATATGTTCAAGCGGATGCCAGTGTGCGCAAGGCTAACATTGTTTCTCAAATTGATAAACTTGCAGCTGAAAATAATTGGCATGTTGAAAAGGATGCCGATTTATTGGAGGAAGTCAATAACATTGTTGAATATCCAACCGCTTTCGTTGGCCGTTTTGATTCTGAGTACCTAGATCTTCCGGAAGAGGTTTTGATCACTTCAATGCGTGAACACCAGCGTTTCTTCCATGTTATTGATGATTCAGGTGCATTATTACCTTATTTCGTTTCTGTTCGTAATGGAAACAGCGAGCACTTAGATAACGTGATTGCTGGAAATGAGAAAGTATTAATTGCTCGTTTAGAAGATGCAAAATTCTTTTATCATGAAGACCAAAAGAATGACATTGATTTCTATAATGATAAGTTACAAGTGGTATCATTCCATGCAAAGTTAGGCTCTGTTGCCAATCATACAAAACGTGCGCAAGCACTAGCAGCTATTATTGGTCAACAAATTTCACTAACTTCAGATCAACAAATGCAACTAGCTCGAGCTGCAGAAATATATAAGTTTGATTTGATGACTGGGATGGTCGGAGAGTTTGACGAGTTGCAGGGAATTATGGGTGAAAAGTATGCGTTACTATTTGGCGAAGATCCAGCTGTTGCGCAAGCTATTCGTGAACACTATATGCCAATTTCTGCGGATGGTGCTCTACCAGAATCAGTGCTTGGTAAAGTATTAGCATTAGCTGATAAATTAGATAGTTTATTGTCATTCTTTGCGGGTGGTATGATGCCATCAGGATCTAATGATCCATATGCACTACGTCGTGCTGCATCTGGCGTTGTTAATATTTTGCACGCAAATGACTGGCATTTGCCAATCGATATCATTCTTTCAGAATTAGTTGATGAAGTACTGGCTGATGATGGACATTTTGGACTGCCTGAAGAAGCTGCTAATAATTTGAAGTCAGTCATTAATGATGTAATTACTTTCTTAACAGATCGTGTTGTCAAAGCGATGCAGACCGAAAAAATTCGTTATGATGTCATTAATGCGGTGACAACTGGTAAATTGACCGATACCACACAAATGTTTACTTCAGCTAATGCTTTGTTAGCTCATAGTAATGATCAAACATTCCGTGAGGGTGTGGAATCACTAACTCGAGTAATGCGTCTAACTTCTAAAAACCCAACAGAGGCTACTGTAAATCCAGCATTATTTGAAAACGATGCTGAGAAACAACTCTATTCAGAAACATCATTATTGGTAAATGAGTCGTTGACAACTGATGATTTAGTTTCATCATTATTAGGTTTGCAACCGGCAATTGCTGCATACTTTGATCAAACAATGGTCATGGTTGAAGATGAAGCTGTCAAACAAAACCGTTTGGCAACTTTGCAGATTGTTTCTAATGAAGCAGAAAAAGTGGCTAACTTTATGGCGCTTGATGTTAAATCAAATTAAAAATTATTGCTACAATTGATTTCATTATTTGTAACATGTTTAAATCCATGAATCTACCAACATCAAATTGGTTGATTCATGGATTTTATTTATAATATCTACTGTAATCTCAATCTTTTTAATTATGTTTAAGGTTTCGTCAGGTATACTTTATAGATTATGTATTGTATACATTGTCACACTATCAGTACCACAAAAGAAAGTTGAGATATCGATGGAGGTAAGTTTAGGTTATTGGGTTTTGTTTTTTATCTTTGTTATTATCATGCTAGCATTGGATTTGGGAGTCTTTCATAGAGGAAATCATGCACCAACGATGCGGTCTTCATTATTATGGAGTGCCTTTTGGATAATTTTAGCATTCATATTTAGTGGCATCATTTGGACGACAATGGGAAGTGGCCATGCTCTAGACTTTATTACGGCCTACTTATTGGAAAAATCCTTAAGCATCGATAATTTATTTATTTTTATATTGGTTTTTGGCTTTTTCAATATTGATATAAAATATCAACATAGATTGTTATTTTGGGGTGTTTTTGGTGCTTTGATTATGCGTGTGCTATTTATTTTTGGTGGTGCGGCATTGTTAGAACGCTTCGTTTGGTTAATGTATTTGTTCGGTATTTTCTTAATCATTACGGGAATTAGAATGCTCTTTGAGAAGGAAGAGCAACAGGATCTTAATGATAATCGTTTGATAAAGTTATTAAGGAAAATTTTGCCAATGAAAGAAGATGTTATTGAGCCACATTTTATAGTCAAAGAGAATGGTAAACGCTATGCAACTCAGTTTTTAATTGCACTATTATTCATTGAGGGGACAGACCTATTATTTGCTGTAGATTCAATTCCAGCAGTATTAGCCGTAACGCAAAATACATTTATTGTGGTAACATCAAATGTTTTTGCAATTATGGGATTGCGATCTTTGTACTTTGCATTGTCAAGTATTTTACCAATGTTTCGTTACATTAAGTATGCTTTAGCCGGTATATTAGCGTTCATCGGTGTAAAAATGATTTTCAACGAAGGAATGAAAGCACTGGGTAGTACGTTGCATATTTCTAATATATTTTCATTAGTTATTATTATTAGTCTATTAACTATTGCAATTGTTGCTTCAGTTATAGTTGGTCGTGTAGAAAAACGTCGTAGGCTTTAGACTGCGGCGATGTTAGTTAATTATATATTCAAATTATGATATAATGTAAGCGATTTAAAATACAATATGACTAAGAAAGTGAGCAAATAAATGGCAACAGAACATATTTTATTTGGAACTTATACAAAACGTGTATCAAAGGGGATTTATGCTGCGGATTTTGATTCAAAAACAGGTCAACTATCTAATGCCAACCTTGTCGCAGAACTTGGGTCACCAACATATTTGGCCTTAAGCAATGCCAATAAATTGTACGCAGTTGATAAGGGCAATGGTGAAGGTGGTGTTGCTGTCTATGATTATAAAGATGACCATGCAACATTACAACAGGAAGTGCTTAGTGAAGGGGCTTCACCTGCCTATGTTGCAGTCGATGAATCTCGCCAATTAGTATACACAGGAAACTATCATAAGGGAACGTTAGACGTATATGCAATCGCCGAAAATGGTGATTTGACATTGACGGACTCATATCAATCCGAAGGTAAGGGACCACGTCCTGAGCAAGAAAGCACACATGTACATTTTAGCAATTTAACGCCGGATAATCGTGTGGTCGTTGTTGATTTGGGTGCTGATAAGGTCTTGACTTTTGATGTTTCTGATTCAGGAAAACTAAAATTAGTTGCTACTTTTACTACTGAAGCTGGCTTTGGACCTCGTCATATTCGCTTTAGTCCTGATGGTCAATATGCCTATTTATTAGGAGAATTGTCATCAAAACTATCAGTATTAAAGTATAATGCAGATGGCTCATTCACTTTATTACAAACTGTGTTGATGATTCCAGAAGATTGGGATGCACATAATGGTGGTGCTGCCATTTATGTTTCAAATGACGGACGATTTATTTACACGTCAAATCGCGGCCATAATTCAATTGCAGTATTTGCTGTTAAAGAAAATGGCGCAACGGTTGAACATATACAATGGATTTCGACTGAAGGAGATTTCCCAAGAGATTTTGCCTTAAGTCCAGATGAGAAATTCTTGGTTGCGGCTAATCAAAATACAGACAATGTTTCAGTCTATGCACGTGATAGCGAGACAGGAAAGCTTCGTCTGGTTCAAAAGGATTTTGCTGTGCCAGAAGCAATTCGTGTTTTGTTTGTCTAATAGTTTTTATTACCAATCTTGAATGATAACCCCCTTATGGTGATGTACATAAGATGTATGAACATCCAAATGGGGGCTTTTTTATAAAAAGACTGATTTATTTAAATGTTATATGTAAAGGAGCAAACACATGAAAGAAAAGTCAAATGGCCAATCAATTTTTCACCGCTGGTTGCTGGATAATAAAATCGTATCCGCCATGTTTATGATTTTGTTGTTCTTAATTATTGTCTTCATGATTCATAAGGTGGCCTTTATTTTTGATCCGGTTGCAGAATTTTTTAGTGCAGTTGGTGCACCAATAATTATTGCTGGTGTGTTTTATTTCTTACTAAATCCGATGGTTGACTGGGCTGAACGACGCTTTAACTTTCCAAGAATTGCAACGATTTCAATACAATTTATTGTCTTGGCAGTGCTGATTATTTGGGGATTAGCTGTATTTATCCCTTGGATGAGTAGTCAAATTATTAGCCTGGTTAATGAATGGCCAACATATTGGCATAAAATTGTGACGATGATTAATCATTTCACCTCTAATAAACAATTTAATGCGGTTAATAAGTGGTTCAATACAACGAATAGTGAAATATCAACTTGGTTGAAAGACTACTCAGCTGAATATGCTAAAAAGGGATTACATGGCGTTTCTTCAGTTGTTGGCACAGTAACTAGCGTTGTTATTGCAATTATCACGTTTCCGTTTGTCCTCTTCTATTTGCTTAAAGATGGGCATCAAATGCCGGCATATATTGCGAAGTTTTTACCAGTGAAAGCGCGTCGCTCATTTTTGGAAATGCTAAAGGAAATTAGTACTCAAATTTCAAACTACATTCGAGGACAGATTTCAGTTGCTTTTGCAGTCATGATAATGTTTGCAATTGGTTATACGATTATTGGCTTACCATATGGTTGGTTAATTGCAATTGTTGCAGGAATTTTGAATATTATTCCTTTTCTTGGCTCATTTTTAGCGATGGTACCAGCTGTTGTTGTCGGAATTTTTGTGTCACCAGTAATGCTAATTTCAGTGCTAGTCGTCTTTATGATCGAACAAACGTTAGAAGGACGAATTATTTCACCAAAATTGTTAGGATCTTCTATGAAAATTCATCCTGTAACAGTTTTGATTGTCTTACTATCTGCGGGTAATATTTTTGGTATCTTAGGAGTTATCTTTGGTGTACCTGGGTATGCTATTCTAAAGGTATTGATTTATCGTTTTTATAATTGGTGGCAGACGAGTTCGGATTTGTTTAAAGAAACGGATCAGAATTAAGACATTAATAAATTTTGACAAGTATAGCACAAGGTACTGAATGTACGTGCTATACTTGTTTTTGTATGCATTAATCACGTGTAGGTTAAAATAACCTAGAGAAAATAGGAGAAGTTAATTATGAGTACAAATCATATTGTTTTATTTGAACCATTGATGCCAGCAAATACGGGAAATATTGCTAGAACGGCAACAGGAACTAATACGAAATTAGACTTAATTGAGCCCTTGGGATTTAAATTAGATGATAAGCATGTTAAGCGTGCTGGTTTGGATTATTGGGATAACGTCGATATTACAGTTCATAAAAATTTGCCTGCTTTTATGGCAACTTTAAAAGATACTGATGAATTGTTCCTGATTTCGAAGTTTGCAAAAAAATCATACCATCAGGCTGACTACACAAATACTGATCATGACTACTATTTCTTATTTGGTAAGGAGACGACTGGTCTGCCAGAACCTTTTATGAAAGAGCATCCAGATCAAGCATTGCGTATTCCGCAGAATGACGAGCATATTCGCTCATTAAACCTATCAAATACAGCAGCAATTATTATTTATGAGGTCTTACGTCAGCAGAGTTTCCCTAATCTTGATCTGACGCATGAATATGATTACGATAAGCTTAAGTAATTTTTAGGTTAAACTTTTTATGAAAGGAGGATCATATGGCATATAAAAAAACGACAACTAGAAAAAGCACGACAAATCGGCGACCAAGAAAGACATCTAGTCGGAAGAAAAAGAGCAATAATGATACATTAGCCTGGTTTATTTCGCGATTACCACAGATTTCGGGGTTAATTGCAGTCATCTTAACCGTATTGGCTATTGCAAAAGTTGGTTTAATCGGGAAGTTAGTTGCAAATTTAATTCGATTATTGGTTGGCGGATCATATCAACTATTGTTGATTGTTTTGTTGGTACCACTCTTAGTCGTCATGGCATATGGAACATGGCCACCTCGATTGAAATGGCATCATTATCTAGGGTTTACATTGTTTTATGTTGGTATAATGTTGATAGGATCAATCCTACTGTTTAACAAAATGAATTTGCATAGTGATTATGTTGCAACCATTCAACAATTGATCAACCAAGATTTAAATAATCATGCAGTAACAACACCTGTTGGTGGCGGAATTATTGGAGCAATTATCTATCAATATACTTATTTGACCATGAGTAATTTTGGTTCGTGGTTAATTGCAATTATTTTATTGATTGTCGGCACGGTTATTATGTTTCGATTGCCATTACGCGGTGTATTCGATAATTTCTTTACGTTTGCCGAAGGGGCAGGGGATTTAGTCCAAACACAAGCAACCACTGCTCATGAAAAGGTGACAGAGTCTATCAATACTTTCCGTACCAAACAAAAAGACCGGCAACAAGAGGCGATGAATGAATTCTTTAATGAAGAACCATTTAGTCCACGAAAGGGAAAGAAAGAAAAACCGCTACCCGAGGCCTCTTCGTCTGGCGAGGTTCATTTCAATAAAAAACAATCGCTAACTGATGACGATTCAGAGGCTAGCGTAACGAAGTTTGTGGTACCCGAAATTGTCGCCCCAACTTCCCAACATGAACAACAAGCCACAATGTCTGTTGATTCAACGTTAATGAAGAACAGTGAAGCTAGTCGTGTGCCAAAGACTGCTGATCGGACAAAAAATGTTTCTGCTTCTGTGGCACCAAGTGCATCACAACAAGCGACAACAAATTTTGATTCTCAACGGGTGATTCAATCAGCTGATCCAGTAGAACCAGTTGTTTATGGTGAAGACTTGGCGGATGATGAGTTATTACCTGGTCAGGATGTGCCATTATCACATGTAGATATTCTAGATCGTGCAGAAAAAGAAGCTGCTAACAAGGTAACACATCATGCCAATCGACATGTGACACCATCAGCAATGACTGAACCAACACCAGATGTTGATGCGAGTGGATTAGGAACGATAGTTAGTGATAAAAATTACCGTTTGCCCACAACACAGTTATTGCAACATATTGGCTCTACTGATCAGTCACAAGAACGTGATGCATTAAGTGAAAAAGCGCGAATTCTTCATCAAACATTGCAGAGTTTCAAAATTAATGCGACGGTCGAAAAGGTTGTATTGGGGCCAACAGTTACTCAGTATGAAATTAAACCAGCGGTTGGTGTCAAGGTGTCAAAAATTCAAAACTTGGCTGATGATTTGGCATTAGCATTGGCAGCAAAGTCGTTACGTATTGAAGCACCAATTCCTGGTAAAAATGTTGTGGGTATTGAAGTTGCAAATGATCAACAAGCAACAGTTGGTTTTCGAGATATGGTTGAAGAGGCTGGTGTTGACACAGATAAACCATTGATTGTTCCTATTGGAAGAGGTGTTACGAGTGGTGTTGTAAAAGTGGATCTAACTAAAATGCCGCACTTATTGATTGCTGGTTCAACAGGGTCAGGAAAGTCAGTTGCTATTAATGGCATTTTAGCATCAATTCTATTGCAGGCAAAACCATCACAAGTCCGATTGATGCTGGTTGATCCCAAAAAAGTGGAATTGTCAGTATATAACGATATTCCACATTTGATTACACCAGTCGTTTCAGATCCTAAAAAGGCGGCACTAGGATTAAAGAAGGTTGTCGCAGAGATGGATCGACGGTTTAAGTTACTTGCTGAAGAAGGCGTCCGTAATATTGATGGTTATAACAAATTAGTGGCAAAACGTGACGAAACAGAAAAAGGTGTTGTTTCTCAGAAAATGCCATATTTAGTTGTTATCATTGATGAGTTGGCTGACTTAATGATGACTTCTGCAGTTTCTGGAGATGTTGAAAATGCCATTGTGCGCATTGCCCAGTTGGGTCGTGCGGCTGGTATTCATATGATTGTTGCTACACAACGACCTTCTGTTGATATCATTACTGGTTTGATAAAAGCGAATGTGCCTTCACGAATGGCTTTTGCGGTTTCTTCAGGTGTTGATTCTCGTACTATCTTAGATGGTAATGGTGCTGAAAAATTGTTAGGTCGAGGTGATATGCTATTTGCTCCGATTGGTTCAAACGGACCACAGCGTGTGCAAGGTGCCTTTATATCTGACGATGATGTTGCTGCAATTACTGATTTTATTAAGCAACAAGGTAGTGCACAGTATGATGAGTCAATGTCAGTATCAGATGCTGAGGTACAGGCATTAGAAAATGGCAACAATTCGGGGACTGATGAATTAGATGAAAAATGGGATGAAGTATTGGAATTCATTCTTAGAGCAGGTGGTGCATCAACATCATCTATTCAACGACATTTTGGTATGGGATATAATCGTGCTGGTCGTATCATTGATTCATTAGAGGATCGGGGGTTGATTGGTCCGGCAAATGGATCAAAACCTCGTGAATTAAAATTCACGCCAGAAATGATGGATCGTTTTAAAAAGAACGCACAATAAGTGTTATATGGATAATGTGAATTAATATTTTGAATCAACTTCACTTTTTAAAGTGAGTTTAAGAGCTGCTAATCAAACCAATTAATTTGGTGGATTAGCAGCTCTATTCATTTATAAGGAGTCATTATGTCATATTGCATTTAATTTAAAACCAAAAGGGCTTGGTAAAGTATGCTATCCTAATAGTGTGTTAACTGCCAATAAATTAAAAACTACTATGTTAGGAGTTTTCTAAATGATAGAATTAAAAAATTTAACCAAAAAATTTGGTGATAAGATTGCAGTTGATAATATGAATATGCGGTTAGAAGAAGGGCATGTTATCGGCTTAATTGGACAAAATGGTGCGGGGAAAACAACAACTTTTCGCATGATGTTAGACTTCATTAAGCCAACTCACGGTACGATTACTTGGGATAATCACGCAATAACCAACCATGATAAACAGAATATTGGATTTTTACCTGAGGAGCGTGGTTTATACCAAAAATTAAGCATTGAGCAGCAGGTGATTTATTTTGCTGAACTTCATGGGATGACTAAGGCCGATGCAAAACAAAAATTAAAACATTGGATGACACGATTAGATGTGGTGGGTAAAGTCACTGACAAAGTACAAAGTTTGTCAAAAGGTAATGCACAAAAGGTACAATTAATTGCTACAGTTATTACTGAGCCATCATTACTTATACTAGACGAACCGTTTACCGGTCTTGATCCAGTTAACACACAATTAATGATGAATGAAATTTCACGATTAAAGAAAAATGGCGCCATGATTATCTTTAGTTCGCATAATATGAGTGGGGTAGAAAAATTGTCCGATGAATTATTAATGTTAAAGCACGGACAGACAGTTCTAAGTGGTGGATTAGTAGAGATTAGAGAGTCATTTGGGCGTAGTGAAATTTATTTAGAGTCAACAGTTCCTGATGCTGAATTATTGGCAATACCTGGGGTGTTATCAGTTGAACAAGATGGTCGTGGTCGACATTTGAAGTTATCTAATGATGATGCGGGAAAAGAAGTGTTTCGGACGGTTTCTAAAGATGGTTATGTGCCAGTATTTGCACAACAACCACCAACTTTAGATGAGATTTTCCGTCGTGAAGTGGCTGGAGGTGATACAAATGACTAAACATCAATTATTTTTGGTTGCCCGACAAACATACACTAATCGCCTAAAGACATTTGGATTTTGGTCAATTGTCTTAGCACCAATATTGATCTTGTTAGTCATTGGTGGCATCGTATTTGTTATGGACGCCACTAAAAGTACTGAGAAACCAACAGTTGCGGTTGTAAATAATGCATCATTAACCACCTATCTAAAACAAAATAAGGCCGTGGGTGCAAGATATAAAAATATGCCATCAGCTACTAAAGCGAAGCAAGCTTTGAAACGAGATAAAATTGATGGCTATTTAACCTCTGCTAATGAGCAATATCATCTGACAATGTCTACTGATGCAGATTCATTATCTGAAGATACATTACAATCAACAATTAATCAGTATTATATGCTTAATCAAGCGACAAAATTGCACTTAAACGCGGATCAGTTACAGACGCTGATGGATCCACCAGCATTTGATTCGACTGTTTATAATAAAAATGGTAAATCATCTGCAGGTGGTGCAACTTCTAATACTGCCAACAGTATGTTGGCTGGGGGATTAGGCATTTTTATATTTATTTTTCTAACGGCATATGTTGGCATGATAGCTCAAGAAATTGCCAACGAAAAGTCTTCTAGGATTATGGAAATTTTGTTAGCGGTCACTTCACCAGGTGTACAATTTTTCGGTAAACTTTTAGGAGTGGCTGGTCTTGCAATCACACATGGTCTTGTTTATGTTTTAGCTGGCGGAATTTTTGCAATCTTTATGCCTAAAAATCAGTATATTGATATGGTTAGGGATATGCTAGCTGGTGTTGATATTAACTTCGCCATAATGACCGGATTATTAGCGATTGTTGGGATATTCTTGTATATGATTTTGACTGCAATTATCTCAGCAATGATTAATGATTTAAGTCAAGTGCAACAGGCTGTATCGCCAATTACTTATGTAGCAATGATTGGGTATATTTTATCATTTGTATTGGAAGGGCAACCACATAATCTTTTGATCAATGTCTTGTCATATGTACCATTCATTTCGCAAACTTTAATGCCAGCACGATTAGGACTACAATATGCCAATATGACAGATGCATTAATTGCACTATTATTGGAAGTAGTTGTGTTGATTTTCCTTGCCAGATACGGGTTGCGTGTTTATAAGAAAAATGTGTTGACATATACAGATGGTAATATTACTAAAGCAGCATTACTAAGCTTAAAAGGATTATTCAGTAAAAAAACAATTGAAGATTAACCATAACAACCCTATGCTATTGAGAAAGTAGCATAGGGTTGTTATGATGTAGAAGTGATTATTGACAGTTATTATTGATATGATACTTATCAATAAAGAAAAACGCCGAAAAATACGGCGTTTGGTTATCACTATTTTTCTTCTTCCTCGTCTTTATTATTTCCGAGGAAACGATCTTTGTTCTTGTCTTTCAAATCAGGAATATCAAATACTTCGTCAATTTGGCGAGATAATTCATCATTTCTTTTGGTTTGTAGTGGCATGTAAAGGACCTCCTATTTAATAATTAGCATTATTATAGCATGTTTAATTAAAATTTGGTTAAATGAGAAAAATTGGGATAAACATAACATATTAGATTGTCAGCTAATAATTAGGGAAGGCAAATAGATGGCATCAGAACATATTGAGCAAAAACTAGCTTTACTACCTGAATTACCAGGTTCTTATCAGATGAAAGATAAGGATGGGAAGATAATCTATGTCGGGAAAGCTAAAAATTTAAAAAATAGAGTTCGCTCTTACTTTAAAAGTGAACATACAGGAAAAACAGAGCAACTGGTGGCAAATATCGCAGATTTTGATTTTATTGTCACCAGTTCCGAAAAAGAATCATTGCTTTTAGAAATTACCCTGATTCAGAAATACCAACCGTATTACAATATTAGGTTAAAACGTGGTACAGGGTATCCATATATCAAGATAACTAATGAGCGGGATCCACAAATTCTATTAGCAAACGAAGTTGCAGATGATGGTGGTCATTATTTTGGACCGTATCCTAATGTTTATGCTGCTCAGGAAACGTTACACTTTTTACAAAAAGTGTATCCGTTACGTCGTTGCAATGGTTACCAAGGGCGTCCTTGCTTATATGCTAACATTGGGCAATGTTTGGGAGCATGTTATAAAGAAGTTCCTGAAGAGGTCTATAACGAGCAAATAAAAAAGATTAAACGCTTCTTAGACGGTGATACTAAAGTTGTCACGAAAATGTTACAGAAAAAAATGGCAGAAGCTGCAGCAAACTTAGCCTATGAGCGAGCAGCAGACTTGAGAGATCAATTGAAGTTTATTGAAGCAACTGTTGAAAAGCAAAAAATTATCTCACGTGATGGTACACCAAGAGATATATTTAATTTCTATATGAATAGAGGTTGGTTATCTGTTCAAGTTTTCTTTATTAGGCAAGCACGTTTAATGAAAAGAGAAAAGCGTTTGTTTGCTATCGTTGGTTCTGCCCAAGAAGAATTGACCAGTTTCATTCTTCAATTTTATAATCGACAGAATGCTGTGTTACCTAAGGAAATTTTGGTGCCAGCGGGGGTAGATAAAGAGGCCATTTCCCAAGTATTAAATATTCCAGTACGAACACCACAACGAGGTGAAAAACGTGCTTTACTAGAACTTGCAGGTAAAAATGCCAAGATTGTCCTAGATGAGAAGTTCCGTTTACTAGAGATGAATGAATCAAAAACAAGTGGCGCGATGCAAGAAATTGCTGATGCATTAAATATTCCTGAAATTCACCGCATTGAAGCGTTTGATCATTCTCATTTACAGGGTTCAGATATGGTTTCTGCAATGGTTGTCTTTGAAGATGGTGTACCGAATAAAAATAAATATCGTAAGTATAAAAATAAAACCGTTGAAAATGCTGATGAACGTGCAGAAACAATGGAAGTTATTCGTAGACGCTATACAAGATTGTTGAAAGAACATAGTGAAATGCCTGATCTCATTTTGATGGATGGGGGTGTTATTCAACTAAATGCTGCTCGAGAAGTCATTGAAGATGAGTTAGGTCTTTCAATACCAGTTGCAGCTATGGTTAAAAATGATCAGCACAAAACAGCTGATTTGTTAAAAGAAGAGGGGGCGGCACATGTCCACCTTGATCCTAATTCGCAAGGCTTTTATTTGCTACAGCGCATTCAAGATGAGGTTCACCGATTTGTGATTACATTTCATCGACAGCTACATTCTAAAAGTTCATTAGGATCAAGACTAGATGGCATTGCTGGTGTGGGACCCAAAACACGCCAAAAATTACTAACGACCTACGGTTCAATGAACAAAATGGCCTCTGCTTCATTAGACGATTTGAAAAAGCTAGGTATATCTGAGAGGGTTGCCAATAATATTCGAATATCATTGGCAGCAATGCAAAATCACGATGACTAAAGGTGGTCAAACCTGAAAAAGTACTGTAAAATGTAAGTCGACAGTTTACAGTTGGCTACAAGAAAGCTAAAAAGAAAGTGAGGTCATGAACGATGGCGTTTGTCGACCAAGTAAAAATTTTTGTTAAAGCAGGAAAAGGCGGGGATGGTGCAGTTTCATTCCGTCATGAAAAATATATTAATATGGGAGGTCCATTCGGTGGCGATGGTGGTCATGGTGGCTCAGTCGTTATGGTCGTAGATGAAGGACTACGTACGCTGATGGATTTTCGGTATAAGCGTCACTTTAAAGCACAAGTGGGTGGTAATGGTGCAACCAAGGGGATGACTGGAAAATCGGCAGAAGACCTGATCATTAAGGTACCACAAGGAACGACTATTACAAATGCAGAGACTGGCGCAGTGATTGGCGATTTGACTGAAAAAGGTCAACGGTTAGTCATTGCGCAAGGTGGTCGTGGTGGCCGTGGTAACATCCGGTTTGCCTCATCGAAAAATCCGGCGCCAGAAATTGCTGAAAATGGTGAGCCAGGTGAAGAATTAGACATTTCCTTAGAGTTAAAGGTTTTGGCGGATGTTGGGTTAGTTGGTTTTCCTTCTGTTGGGAAATCAACCTTGTTGTCAGTTGTAACAGCAGCAAAGCCAAAGGTGGCAGCTTATCACTTCACCACATTAGTACCTAATTTGGGGATGGTTCGTTTAGATGACGGTCGTGACTTTGTTATGGCGGACTTACCTGGATTGATTGAAGGGGCTTCTGAAGGAGTTGGCTTAGGTATTCAATTCCTCCGCCATGTTGAGCGTACGCGAGTAATTTTACATATGATTGATATGTCAGGGGTTGATCCCGAACAAGATCCCTATGACAATTATTTAAAAATCAATCAAGAATTAGCAGCCTATGATCCAGCACTATTGGAACGACCACAAATTATTGTGCCAACTAAGATGGATATGCCCGATGCACAAACGGCTCTTGAGATGTTTGAAGAGCAATTACGAAACGATGATAATGTGCCAGATGACATTGAAATTATGCCAATTTCATCATTGTCGCGTGAAGGGTTGGAGCCGTTGTTACGTCGAACAGCGGACTTGCTAGACGAGACACCAGTCTTTATACCTAAGGGTATGGTGGATGCTGACGATGAGCAAGCAAATTATGAATTTGAAGAACGAGAACAACCATTTGAGTTATCACGAGATGAAGATGGCACTTGGATTCTATCTGGTAATGAAATTGAACGATTGTTCAAACGTACAAATACGAACTTTACTGAGTCATTGATGCGTTTTGCACGACAAATCAGGTTTATGGGTGTAGATGAAGCCCTTCATGAAGCAGGTGCAGAAAATGGTGACGTTGTACAAATTTTAGATTTCCAATTTGAATATGAAGAGTAAGATTGATTGTTAATTTGACAAGTTTATAGCTCGTTTGTTTTCGGTAATGCTGAGAATAAGCGAGTTTTATTCATTTATTGAAATGGAAGGAGGAACCATGGCAGGAAATCAAGCTGAGCATGTTAGCCAGTTAGGAAAATATATAACAATTGCGGACAAACAAAATACTTGGGAACAAGTGATTAAAAAGTCACGATTTATTGTGAATATTGCTCGAATAGCCAATGAAGAAGAAGCCAAACAGTTCATTGACGATATTAGTTTGACCCACCGAAAAGCAACGCATAATGTTTGGGCATATCTGATAGGAAATCGTAATGAAATTCAACGGTACTCTGATAATGGTGAACCGGCTGGAACTGCTGGCGTACCTATATTAGAGGTTTTGAAAAACAATGCTATTCGTGATGTTGCTGTCGTTGTGACACGTTATTTTGGAGGCATTAAACTTGGAGCGGGTGGCCTTGTTAGAGCTTATGCTGGAACTGTTGTTGGTGGTATTGAGGCAAGTGGGTTGATTGAACGCATTCAACGACATGAAGTCAATTTAAAAATTGCGTATAAGCAATTTGATCCGCTAAAATATTGGTTAGAGCAAAAAAATTATCAAATTTTGGATACATTATTTGCTGCTGATGTGACTGTTACGATTGCTGTTGCCGATTCGGAAATGACGGTATTTAAGCAAGCGCTGACAAATGAGATGGCTGGACAAGTACAAATTGAGTTGGGCGGAATTAATTGGTATGAAGTACCGTACATCAATAAAGTAAATGCTAAAACGGCAACACTAAAGTAAGTTTTTATGATGCATTTATTTTGGTTACTGTATGATATGGGGTATTCGTGTCAGATTAATAACAGAGTATTGGAAGAAAAAGATGAAAACAGATATTGTAAGAGTACACTTAGTTATTTTAGGTTTACTTTTGATTATTTGGTTGGTACCAACCAATTACAATTTTTTAATTTGGAATATAATTTTAGCGCTAATCCCATTTGACTTGGCCTTATTGATTCGTTATTTTAAAAAGTACCGCCTAGTACAGATTTTAATAACAATTGTTTGGTTAGTGTTCTTCCCGAATGCCATGTATATGGTAACTGATTTTAGTCATTTATCATCAATCGGTACCGGATTAATGACGGAGACACAGTTTTTCAATTATGCAATTTTAGCAGTAGGTGTATTGACCGGATTAATATTGGGGATTTCTTCAGCCCATATTGTTGGTCGGGTATACTGCCAGAAATTATCAACCGTTTGGACAATTATGTTTTATGTCGTTTTATCATTTGTTTCTGCATATGGTATTTATTTGGGCAGATTTTTGCGCATTAATTCGTGGGAAATAGTCAGTGATCCACAAAAAGTCATAAAACTTTTTATGGCTTCCATATCAATGCATAGTTTAGTGTTTGTTATTTCATTTGGCGCATTGCAATTTGCCTTGTTAGTGCTTTACCATATGGTTCGTCGTATAAATATAGATTAAAAAAGACCTTGATATACTTTAAACATTAGTTGGTAGTCTCAACTTGCTAAAGTATATCAAGGTCTTTAATTTAAAGATTTAGTGAATCATCATTTTTTAATGAATTCGTGCGATAAAAGAATAAACCAGCATTAACAACAATGAGCATTGCACTGGCAATGAATATACCTCGATAATCAAAGAACATTGCAACGACAGTTCCCATAGCTGGTCCAGCTACAGAACCTAGTGATTGAAATGATTGATTGTAAGCAAATATGCGTGAGGTGACTTGTGTCGGTGTCGTTTTCGTTAGTAATGTTTGTACAGCAGGTAACATGGTTGCGTCAGAGATACCAATCATAAAACGTAAGATGGCTAGTTGCCAGACTGCAGTAACAAAACCTGTTGGTAACATAAATGAAAAGGCAAGTGTAAAGCCAATCAACATAATCCGATGTGTACCAATTCGGTCACCTAATTGACCAAATCTAGGGGCTGCCAGCATTGTTGCTATACCAGGCATGGCGGCCACAACACCAGCCCAGAACGTTGTACCAACTGCACCATGATTTAGTTCGCGGACAAAGAGAGCTACGATAGGACTGATTGATTGATTAACAATTTGAATGATAAAAGTGGTTAGAAATAAACTGATAGTTAATTGCGGGTGCTTTAGTTGTTTAAATACTTCTTTGCGTGAAAGAGATTCACCACGTGCAACGGGCGTGAATTCTTCTTTTACTAGTGTTAGTACAAGTACAAATACTAGTAAAAATATGATACCTGTAATAATGAAAGATAAACGATAACTGACAATTGAAGCTAATATACCACCAATAAATGGGCCAAGTAATTGACCGCCAGTTACGCCAGTTACTAAGGTTCCTAATGCGTAGCCGGCTTTTTCTTTTGGTGTTTGTGTAGCAATCATTGCATTCGCATTTGAAATGAAACCACCAAATAGCCCTTGTAATGCTCGGAAGAAAATAAGTTGCCAAATATTTTGAGCAGCACCCATTAAGAAGAACACAACAGCCATGCCTAATGATGCACGTAATAGCATGAGTTTGCGTCCCTTACTATCAGCTAACTTACCCCAAAAAGGTGATATGATTGCAGTCATTAAAAAGGTAATGGAAAAAGTTATGCCACTATAAAGTGTTAATTGGTCTTTGGTAAAGTTACCTAGAGTGTCTACGTAGAGAGACAAAAAAGGCATGACCTCACTAAAACCTATGCCAGTCATGAATACACCAAACCAAAGTACGAATAGATTTCGCCGCCAGGTAGGCATTTCTGACAATTTTTCTTTCAACATGATTATTGTCTCCTAATTAAATTGTTTTTTATAACCATTTATTCTACTCGTTTTGTGATATTCGTGCACGTTATTAATATTTTCATTAAACAACAAAAAAGAACTGGCTATTAACCAGTTCTTTTTTGTTGTAGGTTTAATAAGAGATATGTTAATTGAGTAGATTTACTAGGAAAGTAAAAACTCTTCGTCATGTGGGTGACGAAACGACCAAGTGATGAGTGTAGGCTTGCTCATTACTTATCTTTAAGTCGATAATTACATACTAACCAGGAAATGTGAACAAAATGTGAATATTATTGTACAAAATTTCACATTTTAAAAATGTCATCATTCAGTAAATCGAAGGTTAGTGATTTTTTTCTGCTATAATGAAAACAGTGACTTGTAGAAGTGGAGAAAAACATGTACGAATATCTAAAAGGTACGATAACCGCAATATTACCAAGCTATATTGTGATTGATATACAGGGAGTTGGGTATCGTGTGTTAGTTGCTAATCCATATGCATTTTCTTTGAACAGTACAATGACTGTTTATGTTGAGCAGATAATTCGCGATAATGATCAGAATTTATATGGATTTTTAACTAAAGAAGATAAAGATCTATTTCAGAAACTGCTGAATGTTTCAGGAATTGGACCCAAATCTGCATTAGCAATTTTAGCAAACAGTGATCATACCGGGTTAATTAACGCTATCACGCAAAATGATATTGGCTTTTTGACAAAATTCCCAGGCATTGGTAAAAAAACGGCGCAACAAATTGTGTTAGACTTGCAAAATAAACTCTCGGATTTGACGCTATCAATTGACGATAACAACGTGTCGGTACAAGAAGAAGCGACGGATTCAGAATTAGCTGATGCTTTACTAGCACTAGAGGCGTTGGGATATGCTAAAAAAGATATTAAGCGTGTTGAAAAAGAGTTAACAAAACAGACAAACTTAACTACTGCAGCCTATGTTAGCTCTGGTTTAAGATTATTGCAGTAATTTTTGGGGAGAAATAAATGGCAGAGGACTTTTTACATGATATGTCTACTGACACTGGTGAACAGTCGATTGAACAAACATTGCGACCCAGTACATTACAGCAGTATATTGGCCAAGAAGATTTGAAACAAAGATTGCATGTCTATATTGAGGCAGCAAAACAACGTTCAGAACCGTTAGACCATATTTTGTTATATGGACCACCAGGGTTAGGGAAAACAACCCTTGCAATGGTTGTAGCTCACGAAATGGGCGTTGGCTTGAGAACAACGTCTGGCCCTGCAATTGAAAAATCAGGGGATCTATTGGCGTTGTTAAACGAACTGGCACCGGGTGACGTTCTTTTTATCGATGAAATTCATCGTTTACCTAAGCAAGTTGAAGAAATGTTATATTCTGCAATGGAAGATTTTTATGTCGATATTATAGCCGGAGAAGGTCCAACTGCGCATCCAATTCATTTTCCATTACCACCATTTACATTGGTTGGTGCGACAACAAGAGCAGGTATGTTGTCGCAACCATTACGTGATCGTTTTGGTATCGTTGAGCATATGGCATACTATACGCCGGGTGAACTTTCAAAGATAATTCAGC
This sequence comes from Weissella paramesenteroides ATCC 33313, assembly GCF_000160575.1. GTDB lineage: Bacteria > Bacillota > Bacilli > Lactobacillales > Lactobacillaceae > Weissella > Weissella paramesenteroides. The sequence continues at coordinate 1,678 of NZ_GG697130.1, read as the reverse complement.
GTTCGGCTGATATCTTTAATATTGAAGTTGCGGATGAAGGTGCGTACGAACTTGCGAGACGATCGCGAGGAACACCTCGTATAGCAAATCGCCTGTTGCGACGCGTTCGTGATTTTACAACTGTTAAGGGATTAAAAACAATTACTGACGAAATGGTCAATTTTTCGCTTGCTTTATTGCAAATAGACGGCATGGGATTGGATGAAGTAGACCACAAAATTTTAGAAACAATGATTAAATTTTATCAAGGTGGACCAGTTGGTGTTGGTACAATCGCCGCTAATATTGGTGAAGAAGTTGATACGATTGAATCAGTGTATGAACCATATTTATTACAAATTGGCTTCTTACAACGAACACCACGGGGACGTGTTGTTACTTTGGCAGCGTATGAACATCTGCATTTGCCTTTACCCGATAAAAATAATTAGGAGTACAAATAAATGACTGAAAATTATACAAGTTTAAATGATTTTGATTATGAATTACCACACGAATTGATTGCGCAAACACCTCTAGAAAGGCGTGATGGTTCGCGATTATTAGAGTTGAATGCGGATACTGGTGAACTTCATGATCGCCATTTTTACGATATTATAGACTATCTAAATCCAGGTGATGCATTAGTGATGAATAATTCGCGTGTGTTACCAGCACGTCTTTATGGTGTTCGGCCAGAAACTGGCGGTCATGTTGAAGTATTATTACTTCGTCAAGAAAAGGATGATGTCTGGGAAACGCTTGTTAAACCTGCACGTAAGTATCCAGTTGGCCAAAAAATAGTGTTTGGTGACGGACAATTAACGGCTGAGGTAATTGAAGAATTAGAACATGGTGGACGTATGATTAAATTCCATTATGATGGCATCTTTTTAGAAATATTAGAAGAACTGGGTGAAATGCCATTACCACCATATATTAAGGAAAAGTTGGCAGATCAGGAAAGATATCAAACTGTCTATTCAAAAGTTAATGGATCAGCAGCTGCGCCAACAGCTGGGTTGCATTGGACACCAGAGCTTTTGCAAAAAGTTGCTGACAAGGGAATTAAATTGGTTGAGCTAACGTTACATGTTGGGTTAGGCACATTTAGGCCAGTTGAGGAAGATAATATTGACGATCATAAGATGCATTCAGAATTTTATCAATTGAGTGAAGAAGCCGCGCAAACATTGAATGAAGTTCGCGCTAACGGTGGCCGTATTGTGGCTACTGGGACAACCTCAATTCGTACTCTGGAAACGATTGGTGCCAAATTTGATGGTGAATTACACGCGGATTCTGGGTGGACAGATATATTTATTAAACCAGGATTTGAGTGGCGAGTAGTTGATGCTTTTATTACTAATTTTCATTTACCTAAATCAACTTTAGTAATGTTAGTTGCCGCATTTACAGGTCGTGATAATATTCTAAATGCCTATAAGCATGCGGTTGCTGAAAAGTATCGTTTCTTCAGTTTTGGTGATGCAATGTTTATTCATCATTAAGAAATAGATATAAAGGCAAGTTAAATAACAAAAGTGTTGACTTTGTCAGAACAAGTGTGTATTATATATATTGTTGCTGATACAGAGAAACACTTTGCGGATGTAGTACAATGGCTAGTGCTCCAGCCTTCCAAGCTGGGAATGCGGGTTCGATTCCCGTCGTCCGCTTAACATCATTAATGATGTTA
>NZ_GG697131.1:2048-5171 GCF_000160575.1 Weissella paramesenteroides ATCC 33313 | reverse complement strand
TTTTTTGCCTTACACCACTTGCTACTTGGTTAAGTCCTCGAACCATTAGTACTAGTCCGCTCCATGCGTCACCGCACGTCCACTTCTAGCCTATCTACCTCATCATCTCTGAGGGGTCTTACTTCATTTCTGAATGGGAAATCTCATCTCGAGGCGAGTTTCACACTTAGATGCTTTCAGCGTTTATCTCATCCGTACATAGCTACTCAGCGATGCTCCTGGCGGAACAACTGATACACCAGTGGTACGTCCACCCCGGTCCTCTCGTACTAAGGGCAGCTCCTCTCAAATTTCCTACGCCCGCGACGGATAGGGACCGAACTGTCTCACGACGTTCTGAACCCAGCTCGCGTACCGCTTTAATGGGCGAACAGCCCAACCCTTGGGACCGACTACAGCCCCAGGATGCGATGAGCCGACATCGAGGTGCCAAACCTCCCCGTCGATGTGGACTCTTGGGGGAGATAAGCCTGTTATCCCCAGGGTAGCTTTTGTCCGTTGAGCGATGGCCCTTCCATGCGGAACCACCGGATCACTAAGCCCTACTTTCGTACCTGCTCGACTGGTAAGTCTCACAGTCAAGCTCCCTTGTGCCTTTACACTCTGCGAATGATTTCCAACCATTCTGAGGGAACCTTTGGGCGCCTCCGTTACCTTTTAGGAGGCGACCGCCCCAGTCAAACTGCCTGCCAGACACTGTCTTCCACCACGCTGAGTGGTGTGAGTTAGAGTGTTCATACAACGAGGGTAGTATCCCACGTTTGCCTCCATCGAAACTAGCGTCCCGATTTCTACGGCTCCTACCTATGCTGTACAAGCTGCACAAACACTCAATATCAAGCTACAGTAAAGCTCCATGGGGTCTTTCCGTCCTGTCGCGGGTAACCCGCATCTTCACGGGTCTTTAAATTTCACCGAGTCTCTCGTTGAGACAGCGCCCAGATCGTTACGCCTTTCGTGCGGGTCGGAACTTACCCGACAAGGAATTTCGCTACCTTAGGACCGTTATAGTTACGGCCGCCGTTTACTGGGGCTTCAATTCGTACCTTCGCCGAAGCTAAGCACTCCTTTTAACCTTCCAGCACCGGGCAGGCGTCAGCCCCTATACGTCATCTTACGATTTTGCAGAAACCTGTGTTTTTGATAAACAGTCGCCTGGGCCTATTCACTGCGGCTCAGCTTGCGCTGAGCACCCCTTCTCCCGAAGTTACGGGGTCATTTTGCCGAGTTCCTTAACGAGAGTTCACTCGCTCACCTTAGGATGCTCTCCTCGACTACCTGTGTCGGTTTGCGGTACGGGCAGGTAAACACTAACTAGAAGCTTTTCTCGGCAGCGTGACATCACAGACTTCCCTACTTTATTTCGGTCCCCATCACAACTTGTCCGTATAAGTGCAAGCATTTGACTCACACTAAGACTTGTTGCTTGGCCCAGCATTTCCAGCCGCTGGGTTCTGTTAGCCTTCTGCGTCCCTCCATCGTTCAAACATGTTCACCTGGTACAGGAATCTCAACCTGTTAGCCATCGACTACGCCTTTCGGCCTCGCCTTAGGTCCCGACTAACCCTGGGAGGACGAGCCTTCCCCAGGAAACCTTAGTCATACGGTGGACAGGATTCTCACCTGTCTTTCGCTACTCATACCGGCATTCTCACTTCTAAGCGCTCCACCAGTCCTCACGGTCTGACTTCATTGCCCTTAGAACGCTCTCCTATCGCGCCACTTACGTGGCACCCGTAGTTTCGGTGGTGTGTTTAGCCCCGGTACATTTTCGGCGCAGAATCACTCGACTAGTGAGCTATTACGCACTCTTTAAATGGTGGCTGCTTCTGAGCCAACATCCTAGTTGTCTATGCAACTTCACATCCTTTTCCACTTAACACACACTTAGGGACCTTAACTGACGATCTGGGCTGTTCCCCTTTCGACAATGGATCTTATCACTCACTGTCTGACTCCCGGACATACGTGATTGGCATTCGGAGTTTATCTTAATTTAGTAACCCGAGATGGGCCCCGCACCAAAACAGTGCTCTACCTCCAACACGCTATCTTCCGAGGCTAGCCCTAAAGCTATTTCGGAGAGAACCAGCTATCTCCAAGTTCGATTGGAATTTCACCGCTACCCACACCTCATCCCAACATTTTTCAACATGTACGGGTTCGGGCCTCCAGTGCGTTTTACCGCACCTTCACCCTGGACATGGGTAGGTCACCTGGTTTCGGGTCTACAACAACATACTAAAACGCCCATTTCAGACTCGCTTTCGCTACGGCTCCGGTCTTTCCACCTTAACCTTGCATGGTATCGTAACTCGCCGGTTCATTCTACAAAAGGCACGCTATCACCCATTAACGGGCTCTAACTTGTTGTAGGCACATGGTTTCAGGAACTTTTTCACTCCCCTTCCGGGGTGCTTTTCACCTTTCCCTCACGGTACTGGTTCACTATCGGTCACTAGGGAGTATTTAGCCTTACGAGATGGTCCTCGCAGTTTCCGACCGGATTTCACGTGTCCGGCCGTACTCAGGATCCTACACGGGAGTTTGCTTACTTTCGCATACGGGGCTATCACCCTGTTTCGCTCAGCTTCCCAGCTGATTCTGCTAATAAACAAATTTGTAACTCCACAACGGTAGTCCTACAACCCCAGAGTGCAAGCACTCTGGTTTGGGCTCCTCCGCGTTCGCTCGCCGCTACTGACGGAATCGATTTTTCTTTCTTCTCCTGTTGCTAATGAGATGTTTCAGTTCACAACGTCTACCTTCGTTTAACTATGTATTCATTAAACGATAACTTGCATGACAAGTTGGGTTCCCCCATTCGGAAATCCCCGGATCACAGCTTACTTACAGCTCCCCGAGGCATATCGGTGTTAGTCCCGTCCTTCATCGGCTCCTAGTGCCAAGGCATTCACCATGCGCCCTTAATAACTTAACCGATCAACTTTCGTTGATGATTTCGTTTGAGTATTGTGACTCAATGGTCACAAGCGATTTTAAACTTATTTAAAAAACTCAAAAAATTACGCGGTGTATTTTTTCGGCTCAATTTAATTGATATGATCAATTATAATGAATTTAAAAATTTACAATTATGATTCAGTTTTCAAAGAACTAATT
>NZ_GG697131.1:0-1775 GCF_000160575.1 Weissella paramesenteroides ATCC 33313 | reverse complement strand
CTCAAAACTAAATATCGTTTCGTTGAATGTGTAGGTTTCCGATTTTCCTTAGAAAGGAGGTGATCCAGCCGCAGGTTCTCCTACGGCTACCTTGTTACGACTTCACCCTAATCATCTGTCCCACCTTAGACGGCTGGCTCCTAAAAGGTTACCCCACCGGCTTTGGGTGTTACAAACTCTCATGGTGTGACGGGCGGTGTGTACAAGACCCGGGAACGTATTCACCGCGGCGTGCTGATCCGCGATTACTAGCGATTCCGACTTCATGTAGGCGAGTTGCAGCCTACAATCCGAACTGAGACATACTTTAAGAGATTAGCGCACCCTCGCGGGTTGGCGACTCGTTGTATATGCCATTGTAGCACGTGTGTAGCCCAGGTCATAAGGGGCATGATGATTTGACGTCATCCCCACCTTCCTCCGGTTTGTCACCGGCAGTCTCACTAGAGTGCCCAACTGAATGCTGGCAACTAATAATAAGGGTTGCGCTCGTTGCGGGACTTAACCCAACATCTCACGACACGAGCTGACGACAACCATGCACCACCTGTCACCTTGTCCCCGAAGGGAACGTCCTATTTCTAGGATTAGCAAGGGATGTCAAGACCTGGTAAGGTTCTTCGCGTTGCTTCGAATTAAACCACATGCTCCACCGCTTGTGCGGGTCCCCGTCAATTCCTTTGAGTTTCAACCTTGCGGTCGTACTCCCCAGGCGGAGTGCTTAATGCGTTAGCTGCGACACTCAAGGGCGGAAACCCTCGAACATCTAGCACTCATCGTTTACGGTGTGGACTACCAGGGTATCTAATCCTGTTTGCTACCCACACTTTCGAGCCTCAACGTCAGTTACAGTCCAGAAAGCCGCCTTCGCCACTGGTGTTCTTCCATATATCTACGCATTTCACCGCTACACATGGAGTTCCACTTTCCTCTACTGCACTCAAGTCATCCAGTTTCCAAAGCCATTCCTCAGTTGAGCTGAGGGCTTTCACTTCAGACTTAAATAACCGTCTGCGCTCGCTTTACGCCCAATAAATCCGGATAACGCTTGGAACATACGTATTACCGCGGCTGCTGGCACGTATTTAGCCGTTCCTTTCTGGTAAGATACCGTCACACACTGAACAGTTACTCTCAGTGCCGTTCTTCTCTTATAACAGTGTTTTACGAGCCGAAACCCTTCATCACACACGCGGCGTTGCTCCATCAGGCTTGCGCCCATTGTGGAAGATTCCCTACTGCTGCCTCCCGTAGGAGTATGGGCCGTGTCTCAGTCCCATTGTGGCCGATCAGTCTCTCAACTCGGCTATGCATCATTGCCTTGGTAAGCCGTTACCTTACCAACTAGCTAATGCACCGCGGGTCCATCTCTTAGTGATAGCAGAACCATCTTTCAACCAACAACCATGCGGTTGTTGGTATTATACGGTATTAGCACTTGTTTCCAAATGTTATCCCCTGCTAAGAGGTAGGTTACCCACGTGTTACTCACCCGTTCGCCACTCTTTGTCAGATAAAATCAAATCAGAGCAAGCTCTTCATATCAGTTAAAGACAAAGCGTTCGACTTGCATGTATTAGGCACGCCGCCAGCGTTCATCCTGAGCCAGGATCAAACTCTCATTTTAAAAGTTTGAGTATAACTCAATTTTGTTATTTGTTTAACAGAAGTTAAACGAATTTATTAGCGAATTGACTTCGCAAATGTTTTTGTATCAAGTAAATTACTTGATGACCCTACACATTTGTTTCATCGAAACGATATTCAGTTTTCAA
>NZ_GG697132.1:271039-278657 GCF_000160575.1 Weissella paramesenteroides ATCC 33313 | reverse complement strand
ATCATTCCGAATTAGCTCAGTTGGTAGAGCACACGACTGTTAATCGTGCTGTCGTCGGTTCGAGCCCGACATTCGGAGTAATTGCCGACTTAGCTCAGTTGGTAGAGCAACGGTATCGTAAACCGTAGGTCGAGGGTTCGAATCCCCCAGTCGGCATGCGTGTAACTCCTATAAGCCTTGATAACAAGGTTTATAGGAGTTTTTTGTATACAGAATATCGATTGATAAATATATAATTAAACACAATGCTTTCATTATGAATTTTCAATGTTAAAATTAAGGTAAGTAAGGAGGTGTTAAGGTAATAATTAAGTTGAATCGATGACGTGTTAAAGATAGGTACTACTAGGTCGAGTTTGTGAGCTCTTTTAAGAGAGGTGATACTTTTGAGTCTGTTATTAAATGTATTTATTATTAGCCTATGTATCATTATTGTGTCCCTTTTTATAGTTGCAATTGTTTTGAGTATCTCAACAACTATTCAAATTTTACGTGAATCAAGCTTTCATGGAAATTTACCTTATTAAGAATGATTAATTGATTATCTTTCCGTATCAACAAACATTACCAAATAAAACCATTTAGTGTGGAAAAATTATCTTAACCGATTGAACCCCGAATCAACCAATAATATTTGGTTAATTCGGGGTCTTTAAATATTTAAGCCTATATTTTTTATGTTATTAATCCATTTTGGAAGATTAAATTTTAGAATTTATTGTATACTATCATATAAGAATTATAATTTGGAAAGAAAAATGTTGAATTGGGGAGATTTTACATGACTCAAAAATATTTTGGAGTAATGACAGTCAATGTTACTGGTGTAGAATTGTTGATTGTTAATTTAAAAACACATAAATCTCTTGAAAAAGTAACAAAAGAAATTAATTTAGGTGATGATGTTTATCGTCAACATCCAGTAAAATTTGAGTCAGTTAGTAAAATTGTGGAAGCATTAACTGGATTTATTCAGATTTTACATGATTATGGAGTGGAAAATTATCAATTATGGGGAAGTCAGGCCTTATCACAGGCTATTAATGCTGACTTTATGGCAGATCAATTTTTCTTACATACCGGTATCGAGGTTCGCTGGTTATCAATGAGTGATGAAGTGTACTATCGTAATCAGAATGTTTCATTAGAACTTGAAAAAGATAATCATATTGTTTATCTCGTGGGTATTACTTCAGGAAATACTTCAGTTACACGTTATGATAGTGGCAAATTTGTGACATCTACTAATTTTGCGCTCGGTCCAATAAAAATTGCGGAAGATTTACAAAGTCTTCGTCAATCTGCCCCCAATTCTATTAGTGTTTTAAATGATTATATTGATAGCAAGTTAAAAGACTTCGATATAGGGAGTCTTGTAAATGTGGTAACGAAAGAAGATTCCCAAATTATTTTGCTAGGAACATCACCTATAAAAAATGTGGTGACACATTATATCAAGGAAGAACTAGAACCAGCTTTTTCAATTTCGGTTTTTAATGATTTGGTTGATGATATTGTTGATGCGTCAGATCAATACCTGACGGATCAGCTACAGGTCAATGAAGATGCAGTGCCACTTATCCTGCCAGAGTTATTATTAATTCGGCGAATTATTCAATTAACTAGTGCAAAGCAAATAAGCTTTTCAGATTCGGGAATTGTTGATGGCATTGTGAATGATGAGGAAGTTGCGTTAGGTTTTTCAAAGCATGATTTTACAAAGCAAATGATTACGATGGCAACTAACCTTGCAAATCACTATGATGTTGAACCAGTCCATCGTGATCTTGTTACAAAATTTGCGCTTCATTTATTTAATCAATTAAAGCCGTTACATACTTTAGGAAAACGTGAACGGGTTCTGTTAGAAATTGCCTCCATTCTACATGATGTAGGAAATTATATTGGGGTTCATTCTCATTATTTACATTCTGAATATATTATTAAAAATTCAGATATTATTGGTTTATCTAGTGAAGAATTGGAAATTATTGCTGCTATCGCAAAATATCATAGTGCGACAACACCAAGTGAAGATTTAAGCCATTTTAATCAAATCTCTGCAGAAAATAGGCGTTTGATTTCAAAGTTAGCAGCGATTCTTAGGCTAGCAGATGCATTGGATGATGATCGACAGCAAAAAATCCAGAAAATTTCAGTATCAATTAAAAGTCAAAGCGTGGTTATTTCAGCATATAGTAATGCCAATTTGGCCTATGAGAATTGGATTTTTAACTCGAAAAGTCAATTTTTTCAAGAGACATATGGTTTAAAAGCGGTGCTAAAGCAGAGGGGGGTTAAGTAATGGCAAAAATAGATTATGAAGATCCACATTTTTATACAAACCGTGAATTAAGCTGGCTAAATTTTAATGATCGTGTGCTTGAGGAAGCGCGAAATAAGAATAATCCATTATTAGAACGACTAAAGTTTTTAGGGATTACTCAGAGTAATATGGATGAATTTGTGATGGTTCGTGTGGCATCTTTAGCAAAGTTAATTGAGGTAAAGTGGGATGGACGTGATGCATCAGGTCTATCAGCAGAACAACAATTAAAGGCTGTTAATGATAAAGCACATGAACAATTAATTAAGCAGTATACCACGTTGAATCGAATTTTATTACCCGCAATCAAGCAGGTGGGCATTAATTTATTAAAGGCTGATGATCTTGTTGATGACCAATTTGAATTCATTAAGAGCTACTTTCATGATGAATTATATCCAGTGTTAACGCCCATGGCAGATGACACATCACGTCCTTTTCCGTTTATTAGTAATGATACAATCAACTTATCACTACGATTAAGCAAAAAGGGGAGTGATAAATCGTTGTATGCAACCTTGCAAGTGCCTAGTATTTTTCCACGTGTTGTAAAGTTACCTGCGGCAGAAAATGATTTTATCTTACTAGAAGATATTATAAAGCGATTTGTTGATCAATTATTTGTTAACTACAAGATTCATGAAGTCTCTACTTTCCGTGTTATTCGTGACATGGACTTAGATGTTGCTGAAGAAGATACGTCTGATCTCTTGAAAGAAGTGCAGCAGCAATTAACCTTACGTGCACATGGAAAAGTGATTCGGCTAGAAGTTGAATCTGATATTAGTAAAAAACTACGTAAACGGTTAGTGCGTGAACTAGGCACGGATGAAGATTCTGTGTACGAAGTTAATGGACCTGTTGATTTAAATTTCTTAGGAAAACTTTCCAGTGCAGTTACTGGAAAAGACGAATTGAGATATGCACCATTTCAGGCTTATCAAGATGTTGCACTTAATGCGGAACACAACATTTTTGAAGCAATAAAAGAACATGATCGGTTGATGCAACATCCATATGATAAATTTGATTCGGTGGTGGAATTTATTCGTCAAGCATCGATTGATAAGGATGTTTTAGCAATTAAAATGACTTTATATCGTGTTTCAGGTAATTCACCAATTATCAAATACTTAGGACGTGCTGCTCAAAATGGTAAACAGGTCACTGTTTTGGTTGAAGTTAAAGCGCGATTTGATGAAGAGAATAATGTTCATTGGGCTCGTCAACTGGAGCGCATGGGTTGTCACGTCATTTATGGATTGGTTGGGTTAAAAACGCATTCTAAATTGTCTCTAGTGGTACGACGTGAAGAAAGTGGCATCCAACGGTACGTTCATTTAGGTACAGGGAATTATAATGATATCACGGCCCATTTCTATACGGATATTGGCTTACTGACCGCAAATAACAATATTGGGATTGATGTCACGAATATATTCAATATGTTATCTGGATATTCACGGCCACCTTATTTTCATAAGCTACACATTTCACCAAATGGTATCCGAGAGTTTATTCTGGATAAATTAGATCAAGCAATTAATTATGCAAAGTTTGGACAGCCTGTCCATGTTCAGATGAAGATGAATTCTTTGTCTGATCAAGAAATGATTGCTAAAATGTATGAAGCCTCTCATGAGGGGGTGGCAATTGATTTAATTATTCGGGGCATTTGCTGTTTGAAACCAGGTATTAAAGGCATTAGTGAAACAATCCGAGTACATTCAATTGTTGGGCGTTTTTTGGAGCATAGTCGGATTTATATTTTTGATTTTGAAGGTGAAAAGCAAGTATATTTGTCATCAGCTGATTTGATGACGAGAAACTTAAATCGACGGGTTGAACAGTTGTTTCCTATTGAACAAACTGATTTAGCTCGCCGTGTATTATCGATTTATCGTACACTATGGGATGATAATGTGAAAACAAGGGTTCTTGGTGCAGATGGTATTTATAGTCGAGTTGATCGTCGTGGACGGGCTTCATTAGATGCACAGGATTATTTTGCAGTTCAGGCAACACAATGGGCACAGCAACAACAATCTGATTCACATAAGCAAAATCCAAATCAGTTTCAGCCAATGTTCAGTCCGGAAAATCAGCACGATCCATTAAGTGAGTAGCGGTAGTAGGTAGATATAGTAGAAGGGGATTTTAATGGAAAATTTTGTAGTTATTGATTTGGGATCGAATTCAGTTAGAATGACAATTACTCGTATTAATGAAGATGGCACACATGAAACAGTAACTCATATGAAAGAGTTTGTGCGTTTATCTGAAGATATGGGTGAAGAAAAAATTCTAAAACCAGCGGCTATTGAACGAACAATGAAGGCGCTACGTTCATTTAAGGATGTCTACAAAAAATTAGATAATGCCAATATCCGTGCTGTAGCTACAGCAGCGGTACGACAGGCATCAAATCAAAAGGCCTTTTTAAAACAGGTGAAGTCAGAGATTGGCATTGATTTGGAAGTTATTTCAGGTACGCAAGAAGCTTATTATGACTACATTGGTGTCACAGAGACATTACCAATCACCAACGCTATTTTAATTGATACTGGTGGTGCAAGTATTGAAATTGTGTTAGTTCAGAACGGCAAAGTAGCAAACCTCATTAGTATTCCAATTGGGTCTGTTACAATTTCTTCCGAATATGATCTTGGAAATCATGTTTCTGCTTCAGAATTATTTAAGGCAGTCATTTCAATTAATGAAATCTTCCAAAATGTTTGGTGGTTAAAGAATGGTTTGAATTTGCCAATTATCGGCCTGGGCGGCAGTAATCGAACACTTGCAAAGATTAATCGCCGTCGGGATCACTTGTTTAACATGGAGGATGTCCATGGTTATCAAATTAAGGATACACAGGTGAACAAGACCTTTGAGGATATCATCAGTCTTGATTTTGATGGTCGAAAAGACGTACCAGGTATTAGTAAAGACCGTGCTGATATTATTGTTGGTGGCTTAATACCGGTTATACTCTTAATGAATTATTTGGATTCTGAAAAAATTACTTTTTCAACTAGTGGGTTAAGAGTTGGTATTTTATATGAACGTTTGCATGATATTTTGCGAGAAAGTGTAGTAAATAAATAAAGCGCTTTTGACACACTCTGTTTTATACTAAAGTATTGACAAAGTCAGTATTTCAAGATATGATTGTTAACTGTAAGTTGTGTACTTACGACATCATATCGTGTCGTGATGATGGCACTGAGGTCACACCTGTTCCCATACCGAACACAGCAGTTAAGCTCAGTAGCGCCAAAAGTAGTTGGAGGATCGCCTCCTGCGAGGATAGGACATCGCGATGCATCATTCCGAATTAGCTCAGTTGGTAGAGCACACGACTGTTAATCGTGCTGTCGTCGGTTCGAGCCCGACATTCGGAGTCTCAGGGTCATTCCATAGTGAATGGCTTTTTTTATACAATCATTTTGAGGGGGATGCCAAGATGAAAATAACAATGGAAGAACAAATTAAACAATTGGTTGATGCTTTACATGAGGCACAACAAGAGGCTGATAAATGGCGTACGGGTGCAGAAATTTATGAAGCACAAGCGACAGAGTCACAGGAAACGATGCAGTTGATGGCTGAAGAAATTGATCAATTGCGTAAGGAAAACGAGCAATTACATCAGGTAGCAAAGCAACAAGGTCAGTCTACGTTACTAACACCAACGCAGCAGCCGGAGATTGCTAAACAAGAACTGGCACGTCACAAAATTATTGAAGATGCTTTGATAAATAAAATACAGCAGTTAGAGTATGATTTGGCAAATAGATAAAAAGGGAGAGCAGGACAAAAGTCGTTTTGAAGGCATTTTTAGCAAAAAAAGTTGGAACATTTGTTTTTGTTCCAACTTTTTAAATGTGTTCTTTAATGCTAATTTATTTATGTTAACCAACTGGTTGCAAGTTACGTAGCGTCACATTAGGATCTAAAATACCAGATGGCCCTGAAAGCTTATAACGAAGATAATGATCAACGTCTAAATTAAGTGCAGAGTCTAACTGTTCTGTTGTATAATCTTTGATATAGACAGGACCTAAGTCGCTATCAATGGTCATATTGAAATCATCTGATAAATCACTTGCTTGGCAAAGAACCAAGTTGAATGCGACATCAAAGGTGCATGTGGCAGAATTTGAAAATGGACCAACACCATCGTCCAAATCAAGTGCGATGCGGGTATCTGTCGTTACCAAGGGTGAAATACGCTGTAGAGCAGTGTCAGAAAATGTTAAGTACATGATATTGTCCTCCCTGTTTCTGCTTATTGTAACACAGGTTGTGATGATAGTTTAGGATGAGAAAGGAGATAGCGATGTTTCATTTAATTTGGGTACTTATTGTTGGTGCAGTTATTGGTGCTATTGCAGGGGCTGTGACAAAACATGGTGGTTCCATGGGTTGGATTGCCAATATTGTTGCTGGTCTAGTTGGCTCGTGGCTTGGTGAGTTAGTATTGGGATCATGGGGGCCAAATGTTGCAGGCATGGCGCTTATCCCATCGATTATTGGCGCGGTTGTTGTCGTTATCCTAGTTTCTTGGCTACTTAGTCGAGCAGATAGGTGATAAAAGAGGTATATTGTGGTTAAGCAAGGACATTACGCAGGAGTAAGCACTAATAAAAAAAGTCGTCAGTTGAAACAGCGTGCACAACGTCAAGTAAATGCTGAGATCGATCTTTCAGAAGTAGCTGATTTTTTGCAAGGTCGCTATGTATTAACGCAACATGCAACATCTGCTTTAGTTGATGAAACGATGCAACGTTTTTTAGCGGAATGGGGTCAACAAACAACTACTAGTACTGTAGATAGTAATCTATGGGACATGGATAAGATAACGATCCAGACACTAGCTCGAATTGCTAGTAAAGTACCTTGGCAATTTTATGCAATTATTGTGGGTCAATGGTCAAAGTTTTCTCATTTTATTATAAAAGAAGTGCCAGCATTGCCGACTAAAAATGCCGTTCGTCTGACAAGCAAGGATGTGGATATTACCAGTGTTGTTAGTCAACAACTAGCTGTAAATTGGTACCTTAGTCGTTTCGCAGGAACTAGCCAATTGGCAACGGTTACCAATGCAAATATTCAAGACTTATCAAAGTCATTCATCAGTCATGGTGCACTCGATTGGCAGAATGTTGCCGTTGTTTATTCTACAACACCATTTACAGTTGACGTTGACGATACACAATTAAAGCAGTGGCTACAATCGTTAGTTGCATTATCACCAGAACAATTATAAATATTATCAAAAAAAGCCTTAAC
>NZ_GG697132.1:0-269605 GCF_000160575.1 Weissella paramesenteroides ATCC 33313 | reverse complement strand
CTCAACAAAAGTTAGGGCTTTTTATATATAATATAAGTGTTTTCTAAACAGATATTACTCACGACTGTCTTCAATCGTTACGCGTATTTTATCTACAACAGCTTGCGTTTTATCTCCTAATTGCACACCAACCAGCGTGAATAAACTATCCATAATGGTTAATTGGGCAATTAGGGATGACATTGATTCACTACGAATGTTAACTTCCTCTGCTGCACTAGCTAAAGTCAATGAGGCGAGTTTTGCTAATTCAGACTTTGGGTGTCCTGTAATCGCAATGATTTTGACGTTGTTTGCTTTTAACTGTCTAGCAAGATTTAATGTTCCATGATTACGACCTGAATGAGAGATAACGATTGCCACGTCCTGTTCAGTCATGTGAACAGCTTGCATTAATTGCACATCATAGTCGGGATGCTGTTCAATGTGCAAAGGTGTCCTTAAAAATTTATGGTAGCCATTTAAAGCTACAATAGATGAACCACCGATACCAAATAAACCGACATGTTGTGCATTGATCAACCAGTCAGTTGCTAGTGACCAATCGTCTGCTTTAATAAGGTTTACGGTTGCTTCAAGGGCGTTTTCTGCCCCGCTAAATACTTTTTGAACAATTTCATTTTGGTCATCAGTTTGGTCAATTTCGCCGAAAAAACTATTTTCGGGAGCGGGTACGCTAGCCAAACTTAATGAAAATTCACGAAATGAACCAAAACCAACCCGTTTAACAAATCGGGAAACGGTTGCTGTCGATAAGCCAACGGCATTAGCCAGCTCTTGAATGGTTAATGAACGAATTTCGTTGGGGTTTTTTAAGATGAATGCAGCGATTTTATTATCTGATCCAGTTAATTGGTCACGCATTGACCGTATGCGAGCAAATCCTGATTGTGCCATAATTTCTCCTTCTTTACCTTATTATGTCACAAAATTGCATAAACTCAAATAGCTTATGAAAAGATTTTACAACAAAAAGCTTGCATTATGAAAAACTTTTGCATTATAATAATGGAGTAGAGAAAAAACAAAAGAAAAAAAGGGGTACAGACATGAAGTTCGCAATGATCGGCCTTGGTAAGATGGGCTTGAACTTGGTAAAAAATGCTGTTGATAATGGTCATGAGGTAGTTGCTTATGATTTGAGTGCAGATTCAGTAAAGGAAGCTGACTCATATTCAGACGCTGTTACTGGTGTTACTGACTTAGACGACATGTTGGCAGCTTTGCCATCACCAAAAGTTGTTTGGGTAATGGTTCCAGCTGGTAAGCCAACTAACTCAACAATCGATACATTGATCGAAAAGTTAGATGCTGGCGACATCATTATCGATGGTGGAAACTCAAACTACAAGGATAACTTGGAGCAAAACAAGCGTACTTCTGCTGCAGGTATCAAGTTCTTTGATGCGGGTACTTCAGGTGGTATGTCAGGTGCTCGTAACGGTGGAAACTTCATGATCGGTGGGGATGACGCTGAAGCATGGAAGATTATCGAGCCTTTGTTCGAAGCCATTGCTGAAAAAGACGGTTACCTATACACTGGTGAATTAGGTTCAGGTCACTACTTGAAGATGGTTCACAATGGTATTGAGTATGGTATGATGCAAGCTATCGCTGAAGGTTTCGAAGTTTTGGAAGCTTCACAATATGATTACGACTACGAGGCCGTTGCTAAGTTGTGGAACCACGGTTCAGTTATCCGTTCATGGTTGATGGAATTGGCTGAGGAGCAATTCTCAAAGGATCCTAAGCTAGACAAGATCTCAGGTGTTATGCACTCATCTGGTGAAGGTAAGTGGACGATTGAAGAGTCATTGGACTTGCAAGTACCAGCACCTGTTATTGCTTTGTCATTGATGATGCGTTACCGTTCATTACAAGAAGACACATTTACTGGTAAGGTTGTGTCAGCATTACGTAACGGATTCGGTGGACATGCTATGGACGCTGCAAAGTAATTTTTACTTTGTCCGACCTATAAAATATTTTTGATTGTGAAAGTGGAGACTGAGACATTAAAATGTGTCAGTCTCTTTTTTTGCTAAAAATGCCTTAGTTATGAGTATGTCAATTTTATAGCATAAACAACTTTTATCTCGCTCTTAAACGCGTTCCAAAAGTCTGAAGCCTCAATGTAACGCAATTTACGCCATTCCTGTCCTCCGCTCTGCTACGGCCAAAAATAGCGTAAATCAACGTTACACACCGGCTTCAAAACAACTTTTGTCGCGCTCTCTTTTTTTGCTGTACTAGCGTATAATAATAGTATTACTTAGAGGAGTTATTATGAAATATACACTAACAATTGATGTATCTTTGTTATCAATTAAAACGACACTTATTGATGAAAATAATGCACAACATCAAGTTGAATTGCCGGTATCAACGACAGATACAGAACGTGCAGCCATCACACCAGATAAAATTTTTAATCAGATGATTAGCGCGATAAAAAAAGCTAATGAAGTATTGTTAGATAGTCCGACATCTAAAATTGAGGAAGTTATCCTTTCAGAAATTTCCATCGATGGGTTAATGCCACTTGATAAGGATTTTGCATCATTAATGCCAGTGATCTATGGGAAAGATACACAAAAATATGTCGATGCGTTAACGATGAATGGGGTTACCGGACAACTGCAACGTAAAATGGGGTTATCCCTATTAGACACGACGCCATTAGTCTTAATTTTATGGTTGAAGAACGAACAACCAGATGTATATGAACAGGCTGCACATTATATGAGCTTACAAAGCTACATCATTTATCGTTTATTTGGTAAAAATATTACTTCGCGAGCATATGCTGCACGAACTGGTTTATATAATTTGGTTACCGATGAATGGGATACCCAAGCATTGGCATTATCGGGATTAACTGCGGAAAATTTGCCTGCAGTGACCGACTTTTCAGATAACACATTTACCGTTTCAGATGAATTTGCGACACAAACAGGAATTAGCGTTCTTCCAACATTTCACCTTAAATAAAATATGCTATAATAATTACTGTTATCGGGGATGCAGTTGGCCAAGGGGTGATGTCCTAGGGCCGCCTTTATGGAAGGTGCAATGCCTTGCTGTCCGATAATGGTTTTGTTGAGGTTGTGAAGGAGCCTCAACAAGGCGGAAGGAGTTCTAAGACGGGATTCTTAGAACAAAAGGGGATTGTTAATGGGGTGGTGCCCGTTAACATGATATGGTGAAAACGTATAAGCGGTACGTGGTGGTCCGCTTATGCACAAAGAGGCCCGCGCTCATTTAGTGAGAGAGGCCTCTTTTCTTTTGCTTTTAAAAATGGTCAATCCTAGAAAGAATATGCTATAATCGTTTTATCGTGTATGACATTCAGTAGAAAAATTGGTGGACATTCAGAGAATTAGTGGCTGTTGTGAACTAATCAAACCAATTAACGAATTACAGTCAGTACAGTGCATGAACGAGGTCCTCACGTTACGAGGATATAAGTGGTCACATAGGTGACAATTTAGGTGGTACCGCGTTTAACAGCGCCCTAAGCAGGATTAAATTCTTGGTTAGGGCGCTTTTTGATTTAATCCATCATTTTTAAAGATACATACATAAACAAATTGGAGGAATAGCAAATGGCAGCAGATATTTTAAATGAATTAGCTTGGCGTGGAGCAATTAACCAAGTTACTGACGAAGATGGGTTACGTCATTTAATCAGTCAGGAGTCAATTGGTCTTTATGTGGGAATTGATCCAACTGGTGATTCAATGCATATTGGACATTTGATTCCCTTTATGATTTTAAAGAGATTTCAACTAGTTGGTCACAAGCCGGTCATTGTTGTTGGTGGTGGAACTGGTTCAATTGGTGATCCTTCAGGAAAGAAATCAGAACGTAAATTATTGTCACAAGAAGATGTGGCAGCTAACGTCGAAAAAATCCGCGCCCAAATGGTTAAACTATTTGGTGAAAATGAATTTACAATCGTTAATAACTACGATTGGTTAGGCAAGATGTCATTGTTGGGGATGCTTCGTGATTACGGTAAACTATTTTCAGTGAATACAATGTTGGCAAAAGATGTTGTGGCCTCACGACTAGAGGCAGGTATTTCGTTCACAGAATTTACTTACCAAATTTTGCAAGCGATTGATTTTTACGAGTTATACAAGCGCGAACATGTACGCCTACAAATTGGTGGTTCTGACCAGTGGGGAAACATTACCAATGGGGTTGACTTGATCCATAAGCTTGTTGATAGCGAGGCACCTGCGTTTGGCTTAACGGTCCCATTATTGTTGAAGGCTGACGGTACCAAGTTTGGTAAAACTGAAGGTGGTGCAGTATGGTTAGATCCTGAAAAGACCACACCGTTTGAGTTTTACCAATTCTGGCTAAATACAGCCGATGCTGATGTTGAAAAGATGTTAAAGTACTTTACCTTCTTGTCACAAGAAGAAATTAACGACCTCGTAGCCGAATTATCAGAAAACGCTGCTGCCCGTCATGCACAACGTCGTTTGGCTCAGGAAGTAACCACATTTGTACATGGTGAAGAAGCAATGCATACTGCAGAAGTTATGACAAATGTTTTGTTTGGTAATGCTGATGTGGCATCTTTGTCAACAGATGAAGTTGCTGTCTTGGCAGGAAATGTGCCAACATTTGAAATTGAAAATGACAAAATCGGCTTGTTAGACTTAGTGGTTGCAGCTGGTTTAGAGAAATCAAAGACAGCTGCCCGTCGCTCGGTTAAGGATGGTGCAGTTCGTATTAACGGTGTACAAATCAAAGACGAAGATGCAATTATCGATCCTACTGATAAGTATGATGGTAAATATGTGATTGTTAAGCGTGGTAAGAAGAAGTGGGCTGTTGCTGTTGTAAAGTAGCCTGCTGACGCTTGTTGGTTTATAGAAAGTTAATGTGTAAAAAATTAATCTTAATTAGTTGAGGTTGTCTGTAATCCCTCTGGAATGGTGTTTTTACCACTTCAGAGGGATTTATTTTTGTGACAAATGTAAATAACATTAAAAATAAATTTGATTTTTCTAATAAAGATTATATAATACCAATTAAGGTGTTTTTAATGTCGCTATTAATTCATAATTTTAGAAATTAATGGATGTATAAGCGCTGATTGAAATGATATCTATTTTGTTAAAAAGTTAAATAAGATTGCAAAAATCGAGAAGAGTAACGGTGATTAAGGTATACAGAGAAGCTTGTTTGGTGAAAAAAGCTAACCCGAGGCATAGTGAAGATGAACTCGTAGCAATAAGTGCGTGCAAGCGACACTTACGGTAGGAACCGTTATTTTCCAATGTTAAGACTAATTTCATTGATAATTAGTCTGAGCTTTTGAGATGGTCTTTAGATCATAAATAAAGGTGGTACCACGAAATATTCGTCCTTACTCATATCTGATGAGTAAGGACTTTTTTATTGTCGTATTTATTAATAATAAATACCATGATCGTACATATGATAAGGGGGAAATTAATATGAGCATTAATCACAATGTTAAAAAATTTTTATTAGTCACTGCAATTTTATTTCCAGCAGTTGAATTTGTAGGTAGTGGTGTGCAGAGCGCCAGTGCTGATGATAAAAAAACACTAAATTTAGTTGAAAAATCAGACCCAACAACAGTCGACGTCAATGACGTTCGTAATGCTAATGAATTTGATATCTTAAACGCGACACAAGAAGGCCTTTTTCGTATTAATTCAAAGAATGGTAAAGATAAACTTGAATTAGCAGGTGCTAAATCATATGAAGTTTCGGAGGATGGCTTGACTTATACATTCCATTTGCGTGATTCTAAGTGGTCAGATGGTAAGGCCGTGGTAGCTCAAAACTATGTTGATTCGGCTTTACGAGAATTGAACCCTAAAAATGGATTTGCCTATGCCACACTCGGATATGATATTAAAAATGCCGAGGCATACAATACGGGAAAAGCACCAGCTTCATCAGTTGGAGTTTCTGCACCCGACAAGAAAACATTTAAGATTACACTAGCCCATCCAACTGAAAATTTTTTGAAAAAGTATTCGAACGTGGCCTTTTATCCGGTTCGTTTAGACTTGATTAATAAGCAAGGAAATAAAAAATGGAAAACGGATTGGAAAGATCAAGTATCTAATGGTGCATTCAAAATTACGCAGTGGAAGACTGACGATAAGATTGTATTAACTAAAAATAAAAAGTTTTGGAATAACAAGCAGGTTAAGCTTAATAAGGTTAAGTATATTACGACTGAAAAGTCATCAACAGTTTCCTCTCTACTACAGTCTGGTCAGTTGGATTCAGTCGTTGCTTCTGGTACCGATGCTCTAAATTATAAAAAAGCAGCAAAGAGTAGCAAAGTGAACGTCAAAAGTCAGCTGGGATCTGGAACCAACTTATTAGTATTTAATCAAAAAACAGGTGGTACGCAAGGCTTGTTGAAAAATGCTAAGATTCGTGAAGCAATCAGTCTGGCAATTAATCGCACAAAATATAATAAGGTGTTAAGTGATGGTCAAGAGCAACCAGCAAAAGGATATATTCCTGGAAGTGTGACTGTCGGTACGACAAATTACCGTAAGTCAGCTGGTAATATTTTGGCACAATCAGAAAAAGAATATAATTCATCCGCTAAACTGAAGAAGTTATTCCAGAAAGGATTAAAAGAGCTCGGTAAATCAACGGACTTAAGTAAGGTAAAATTAGTATTTTTGACAACAAACGATAGTAGTGATGATGCTGATTTAATATCTTACTTAAAGCAGGAATTTAAAGATGAATTGGGCGTTACAGTGAAGGCAAGTTCACAATCAGATACGGCTTCGTTTGTTTCTAAGCGAGATAAAGGAAATTATGATCTACTCTCAAATGGTTGGTATGGTGATTATAATGACCCAGAAACCTTCTTATCACTCTGGTCATCTAATAATGGCTTCCAGCGCTTCTTTGGTGGTTATAAGAGTGATGAATACGATAAGTTGTTTGCGACATTGCAGAATACCAAAGATACTAAGCAACGCCTTCAAATTTATGAACAATTGGAAAAGATTTTGGTATCTAAAGACTTTGGTGTTGCACCAACGACTGTGCCTAAAACAAAGGTGTTTACATCTTCATCTGTGAAGGGATTGCAGACGCCAGTATTTGGTCCAACTTACAACTATGTATATGCCTATAAGAAATAATTATTATATCGGGAGAGGAGAAATAAAATCTTGTTGAGAATGATTGCAAAGCGCGCAGTGGAGTTACTAATTTCTCTTTTTCTGATTGCAACAGCCACGTTTTTTTTACTAGCTGCAATACCGGGTGATGCTCTATCAGCGCAAACGGATCGCTTACCTGAGGAAGCACGTGCGCAAGTATACAAAAACTCAGGCTTAGATAAGCCGGTATTAGAGCGCTATGCAATAACTGTGAACAGTATGTTACATGGTGAATTTGGTGAATCAATCGTGACACCAGGCGAAACGCTGTCGGGTGCGTTAAAAGAAAAGTTACCTGCCTCTGCTCGCCTGGGGTTGCAACAAATGATTATAGGTATTCCTTTGGGACTACTTTTAGGAATCTTGGCTGCAGTATATAAAAATACCTGGATTGATCGTTCAGTAACGGTCGTTAGTCTTTTATTGATTTCAGTTCCTAGCCTGGTGTTGGGTTTGTTACTACAAAGCTTTTTCGGTGGCAAATTGGGGCTTTTTCCGATTATTGGCTGGCCAGAAGATTCCGAAATGTGGCTAGGTGGCTGGTCGTATACAATATTGCCAACTATCGCAGGGGGGATGAGTTATATTGCAGCATACGCCCGTCTTTTAAAGAACTCTATGTTAGATGTTTTAAGTAGTAATTATATTCAGACCGCTTATGCTAAAGGAATTTCAGGTAGGAAGGTCATTATGCATCATGTGGTTCGTAATGCATTTATTCCTCTGATTACATCATTGCCGGTAACGATTGCGTTTGGTATTACTGGTTCGGTTTTTATTGAGGGTATTTTTGTGATTCCTGGTATTGGGCAGTTTTTCGTCCAGGCATTAACAAATCGGGATGTTCCCATTATTTTAGGTGAAACAGTCTTCTTAGCCACAATTTATATTGTGTCCTTATTTGTAACGGATGTTTTTTATACGTTAGTTGATCCACGTATAAAATTAGTTGATGAATAGAGGGGATGAATCAATGAGTCAAGATATTAACGCAACGACGGAAACAGAATTTCGATTTGTCACTGTTGCACAAAGAAAAGTTCTTTCCCAAGAGGAGTCTGAAAATAATGCAGAGACTAGCGTCAGTTTTAGTAGACAGTTTGCAAAAAAGTTTTTTAGCGAACGTATTAGTACAATTTGGCTAATCATTTTGTGTTTGATAGTTTTGATTGCAGTTTTTGGCGGAGCGATTTACGGATATGATCCAAACAGAATCAATTCAGAATTGCAAAATCAAGTGCCAAGTTTATCACATTTATTTGGGACTGATCGTTTAGGGAGAGATATTTTTGTTCGTGCGGCTGCAGGAGTGAGAGTTTCATTTATGGTGGCAATTGTAAGTACTGCACTGTCGATAGTTTTTGGTACTATTTATGGCGTTACCATGGCTTTTATTGGTGGAAAAACGGATGCCATCATGTTACGAATTATTGAAATTTTTAATTCAATTCCAAGCCTTTTGATTACTATGATTTTGATGGCAATTTTAGGGAATGGCGTGATCACTATGTTATTTGCCCTTGCTGTCACTTCGTGGGCAGGAGCAGCTAGACAAACTCGTGGGTTAGTTAAACAGTTGAAAAATTTGGATTATGTGACGGCAGCTAAGATGTTAAATACTCCTTTATGGAAAATTACTTTAAAGCATTTTGTGCCAAATATGATGAGCATTTTAATTTTAGATATTGGACGAAGTATTCCAGATAATATTTTTGCTGAAGCTAGTTTAAGTTTCTTAGGGTTAGGATTACAGCCCCCAAATACTAGTTTAGGTATTTTGATTTCAGTCGGACAAGAGCAGATGTTGCAACATCCTTATCAATTGTATATTCCAATTGTTATTTTGATTTTGCTTGTATTAGCTTTTAACATTGTTGGTGATGGCATTCGTGATGCTCTTGATCCACGTTATAGTGTTTAGAAAGGAGCTTGATTTTAGTTGCTTGATGAAAACAAAAAAATGAAGACGATGGGAATTTTTATAGGCTCTCTTGTTTTGGGGAGTTTAATTGCAGTATTTATGAGCTTAAAAATTTATCATCATCTTTCATACATTTATTTAATTTGGACAATGAATAGCATCTTTTCCGTAACGTTTGGGTTATTATTGCTAATTTTAGCAATATATCTGCTTACTAACACTAGTGACAAAAAAACAATTTTTAAAAGTGGTCAGCGAATTAAGCGATTGCTACATCGTACTGGATCAACTTTCATATTTAACCTGCTTAGACTTGTGGGGTTGAATCTTTGTCTGCTAATGGTACTAGAAATATTAAATCGTTTATTAGCGGAGGGGTGAAATTTTGAATGAAAAAGTAGTTACTGTCAAAAATTTGCAAGTTACGCTGGATGTTGCGGGGCAACCGCTTTACGCAACTCGTGGCATTGATTTTGACTTGTATCAAGGAGAAACATTAGCTATCGTCGGTGAATCAGGTTCTGGTAAATCAATCGCAATGCACGCCTTAATGGGTTTGTTACCTGCGAAGAGTCAAGTCAGCGCAGATTATTTACAGATATTTGATCGAGATATTTTGAGTTTATCCAAAAAAGAGTTGCAGCAAGTTAGGGGCAGACAAATTGGATTGATATCTCAAGATGCTCTAAGTGCTTTAAACCCGACAATGCGAGTGGGAAAACAAATTTTGGAAGCAGCAATTGCCCATCAACATATCAATAAAAGTGACGCAAAGAAGAAAGTCTATGAGCAGCTATCTGCTGTTGGTATTGCAGAGCCAAAAATTGCCTATCGTAAGTATCCACATGAATTTTCAGGAGGACAACTGCAAAGAATAGTGATTGCAATGGCATTGATTTCACGGCCTGATATATTGATTGCTGATGAACCAACAACTGCATTGGATGTTACGACACAGGCAAATATTTTAAAACTCCTAAGACAACAACAAAAAGAGTTGAACCTATCCGTTATTTTTATTACACATAATCTGGCCGTTGCAGCAAACTTAGCCGATCGGGTGGCAGTTATGTACGCCGGGAAAATTATAGAGATTGGTAAAACTCGAGAAATCTTTTATAACCCGCAACATCCTTACACTTGGGGGTTGTTGGAAGCAGTACCTGAAAATAAAGTGGGTAACGATCAATTATTTACTTTACCTGGAAATCCACCAGATTTACGTTTCCCTCCAAAGGGGGATGCTTTTGCTGCACGTAATCCGTATGCACTAGCCATTGACTTTAATCAAGAACCTACTTTTTTTAAAGTTAGTTCAACTCACTTTGCTAAAACGTGGTTATTGGATAATCGTTCACCAGCATATGAGCCACCAGTAGAAATTAAAGAACGTTGGCAGCAATTCGAACAAATGACTGAGGGGAGAAAGTTTTATGACTGACGATACAGTATTTGACGTTCAGCATTTGACGGTAACATTTGGTAAAAAGAAAAACGCACGGGATGCTGTTAAAGATATTTCATTTACCCTTAAACAGGGTGAGATTTTAGGACTTGTTGGTGAATCAGGTAGTGGCAAGACAACAACGACTCGTGTTTTAACACGTTTGTTATCACCAACGAGTGGAGAAGTTAAATATAAGGGAACGGATGTGACACGTTTTAATGCAAAACAACGTGAGGAATTTCGACGACAAGTTCAAATGGTTTTTCAAAACCCTTTTGATTCTTTAAATCCTCGACTTCGGGTTGGTGAGATTATTGCTGAAGGAATTGATAATTTTAAACTTGCTAATAATAAAGCTGATCGTGAAAAACAAGTTATTGATTTGTTGCAGGCAGTTGGTTTGCCGAAAAATGCTATTGATCGCTATCCGCATGAATTTTCAGGTGGTCAACGGCAGAGAATCGGTATTGCCCGTGCCTTAGCGGTTCAGCCTAGTATTCTATGTTTGGATGAACCCGTATCAGCATTGGATGTTTCAGTCCAAGCGCAAATAATTAATTTACTCAAATCATTACGTGTTAAACGTGACCTGACTTTCTTGTTTATTGCCCATGATTTGTCGGTTGTGAATTATATTAGTGACCGAATTTTAGTTATGTTTCAAGGAAGAATAGTTGAAAGTGGTCCGACAAGGGCAGTTTATCAAAATCCGTTACATCCATATACGCAGTCTTTGTTGTCTGCAGTTCCAACAACCAAGCTTGATTCACCAATTACTTATGAACCGTTTCAAGGACAACCGCTAGGCGTACAAGGTAATTTTGTTGAAAGAGAACCACAACATTGGGTTTTGGAGAATGATATTTAGGCTAGTCAAAAGCAGTTGGAACAAATTCTTTTGTCCCAACTGCTTTTTTCATATTCTAAATTAATCCTTGTGCCAGCATAGCTTCGGCAACTTTTTCAAAACCGGCAATATTAGCACCAGCTTGATAATCTTTATCTAAGTTATATTTTTTAACAGCAGTTTCTGATTGTGCGAAGATACCTGCCATAATTTCTTTAAGATAGTTATCAACTTTCTCAAAGGTCCATGAGAGACGTTCACTGTTTTGGCTCATTTCCAATGCGGATACGGCAACCCCGCCAGCATTAGCAGCTTTTCCGGGACCATATAAGATATCATTCTTTTTGTAAACAACAATAGCGGCTGCATTACTTGGCATATTAGCGCCTTCGCAAATATATTTTGCGCCATCTTTAGCTATTAACTCAGCTTGTTCTTCATTGATCTCATTCTGTGTTGCACAAGGTAAAGCAACATCATAATTGATATCTAGATCCCAAACTGAGCCATCATGATATTCTGCAGATGGTACCTGATCCGCATATTCTTTGATACGACCACGTTCGACCTCTTTAATTCGGCGAACAATCGTATAATCAATGCCTTTTGGATCATAAATATAACCATTTGAGTCGGAAACAGTAACAACTTTAGCTCCCAATTCATGAGCTTTTTGAATGGCGTATATGGCAACGTTACCAGCGCCAGAAACTTTAATTGTCTTACCAGCTAGTACATCATCTTGGGCTTTTATTAGGGCATCTGTGTAGTAAATTAATCCAAATCCGGTTGCTTCAGTTCGTGCAAGACTGCCACCAAAAGTTAAACCTTTGCCAGTTAAAACACCATTTTGGTATCCTCTAAGGCGCTTATAAGCCCCAAATAAGTAACCAATTTCACGGCCACCAACACCAATATCACCAGCTGGAATATCTAAGTCTGGACCAATATGGCGTTGCAATTCAGTCATGAAACTCTGACAAAAACGCATCACTTCTGCATCTGACTTACCCTTAGGATCGAAGTCACTACCACCTTTAGCACCACCAATTGGTAGTCCAGTTAAGCTGTTTTTCAAAATTTGTTCAAATCCTAAGAACTTTACGATACTTAAGTTAACTGTTGGATGGAGGCGCAAACCACCTTTGTAAGGACCAATGGCAGAGTTAAACTGTACACGAAAACCACGATTGACATTAAACTTGCCATCATCTGATTCCCAAGGTACCCGAAACTGGATGACACGTTCCGGTTCAACTAAACGTGCCAATAGGTTACTTGAAACATACTGGGGATTTGCTTCTAATACTGGTTCTAAGCTATCTAATACAGCAAAAGCTGCTTCTTGGAATTCAGTCTGATTAGGATCCCGACGTTGAATGTCGTCTTTTACAGAGTTAATATATTCTTTTACTTTGCTCATTAGTCTGCCTACTTTCTTTGTTAGCTTCAGTTGTCTTTTTATTTAAATAGTAAAAACACTATTGAATATCATGATAACAGTCTTTTAATTAAAAATCGCTATGTTTATTAAAAAAAATTAATATATCTCTCTGTTATACGTAATTCATTGCTATTAAATAATTCGTCCTAGCATGGTCATCCATGTTGGTAGTACAAAGTTAATACAGCTAATCAATGATAAATTACGTAGGATTAATCGCCAATTTTTTTGTTGTGCTGTTTTTACTGTCGTTTGAATAAGTTGTTGTCCAATTGTACTTGATGTTAACGCGGGTATCATTCCCCAGATCAATAAATTGGCGAAAAAATTAATGGTTGCTAAGTGGTTTGGGAAGAAGCTGTGTAGCAAGATGCAAATAAGAATGTTCAGTGTGATATTGAGTGTAAAGGATAGTGTCTGATGAATAAAGGTCACACGATCCCGATTATTGATTACTAAGTGCTCTATTCGCTCACGAGAAGGGATTAATTTATCAAGTAGTGGTACAAAAATCCAACCAAGCACACCACCCAGGGTATTTAGAATTAAATCATCGACATCAAATAAGCGATATGGACGAGCGTAGATATTATAAAGTCCAGTTAGCTGGGTTATTTCAAAGAAAGAGGTTAGCAAGATAGTGAGTAGCAATGTGGTTCTAAATGATTTTTTGTAGTAAAAACGTAGGTAAATACCAAATGGCACGGTTAGAAAAATGTTGAGAACAACTTGACTGACAGTAGCATCACGTAGACCGGCAATTAAACTACCACCATGCAAAAGTGGATTGCTTGAAATAAATGACTTAATTATTTTTAGTGGATCAAGGTTCATGGTTGGGTAATCAATGGCGATTAAGTGTTGAATGTACCGTTCAGAAGGCAATGGTAAATTAACAATGAAAAAAGCACTTGTTAGATAGAAAATAAAACTGAATGTCATGATGGTATGCCAAAGTGTCACACGGTCATATCTACGATACTGATAAAACATAAACGGTAGATATAATATTAGGCAGATAATTGGGAAAACAATAATGGCATCTAAAATTGGTTGTTCAAACACGCTCATAAGCAGGATCTCCTTGTTCAATTTTTTAAGTAATGATTGGTGAGTTATTTTAGTCGCTAAACTTAAAAAATAAATTAAGAAAGTTGATTATGACAGTATATTCAGCATTATTTAAATGAGCTAAAAGAAAGATTATTAAAATAAGATTAAAATAAAGTGTTGACATTCAAATTTTTAGGTGCATAATAAAGGACATCAAACAAAAACGGAGATAAATCGTATGACAAAGACAATGATGAACAACACAAACAATGCGTTATTACGCGGCTTAATTTTAGACTTGATTATTATCAGCTAAAAGGGTCGTGCAATTTGTGTCGGCCCTAAAAAGGGGCCGACTAGTTTATCACTGAATTGTTATTCGTGAACCGCTAGTTAGGATTTTTCCAACTAGCGGTTTTTTGTATCTTCAATTCCAAAAGAAAAAGGAGCAGGTGTTATGGTGCAAGGACAAGAGCAAGAAAAGAAATTGACAGCCAAGGATTATGTTTTCCTAGTTTCGCAAGGTGTTTCAAATACGGTGTTGGTGTTTTTAGGAATTGGTCTGTTGGTTAATACAGTTGGTACAACCATTCATTGGGATGCATTGGTACAAGTTGGGAATATTGCACAAAAGTTATTAGCACCTGCTTTGGGGATGGCTATTGCGGTGATGATGCGTACGTCAACATTGGTTATTGGGGCAACAATGATTGCTTCTACTGTTGGTGCGAATAGTGTTTACTTTACATCCGATGTGGCAACGCATACGATGACTGCTACCGGTTGGGTGGCAGCTCAGGATGCTGGGTCACAAATCATGACATCAGGACAGCCGGTCTCAGCTGTATTGGCAGGTGTCATTGCAGCCATGCTGGGTAAGTGGATGACGGGAAAGACCCCATTGGATATGGTTTTGGTACCATTTGCGGTAACAATGGTTGGTTCAATCGCTGGTTTAGCATTGGCATCTGTGACAACACCAGCGCTAAATTGGGTGAGTGGTGCGCTAGGACATACCATGCAAGTTAATCCAGTTCTTGGTTCATTGGTTGTTTCATTTGCTTGGTTTGTGTTCTTGATGACTCCGGCTTCATCAGCTGCTTTGGCAATCGCCGTTCAGTTGGATCCTATGTCATCTGGTGCGGCACTGATTGGTACGACCGTTGCCTTTGTTTCATTCACAGCAATGTCATATGACCAAAACACCATTGGTGGTAATATTGCGCAAGGCTTGGTAACACCTAAGGTACAATTTGCTAATTTGCTAAAGCGTCCAATTTTAGCAGTTGGGCCAGCAGCGATTGCGATGGTGACGGCAGTGATCGCAGTGGTTGGCTTTGGATTTAAAGTACCATATGCTTTGGCTGGATTGGGATTGAACTCATTGATTGCACCACTTTGGTTGGCAGCACATAATATGCAAGGCTTGATTTTGTTGATTGTCTTCGGGGTTGCGATCCCAGCGGTGCTTGCTTGGTTCTATTATCGTTTCCTACGTGTTATTGGGCAAACACGAGTACAAGATCTACGATTGCGTGAGGTTTAGTTATTTAAATTGGTTGCGATTTGGTGGTTAATCGTTCATACTCAAAGAGGCTATCATTGACTAATGAATAGATAGTTGATATTTTTACTATAAATAAGTGAAAGAGGGCATGAACATGGAATTTTATCAACCAGAGTTAAATGATGATGAAACAATTCGCCAAGAAATCGCAAAGCCTGGTAAGCAAGTGATGTTCTTGCAAGCTGATTGGTGTGGTGACTGCAAAGCTATCAAGCCTTTCGTTAAAGATATTAAAAAAAGTGTCACTTCTGCAGGTATTAACTGGTTTGATGCTGACCGTGATGCAAACTTAGCCATTGCGCAAGAACAAGGATTGATGGGTATTCCTGCTTTTGTTCTTTTTGAGGATGGCAAACAAGTTGACCATATTGGTAATGGTGAGCGTTTGAATCCACAACAGGTAATGGATTGGCTAGCACAGTCTGTATAAAATTAAAGAATTCTCATAAAATGATTGACAAGTAGTCAGGTAATTTATATGATATGGTCAATTGAATTTTTAAAATTCTATGATGAGAAGAGTAACGTTATTTGGCCAATATAGAAAGCACTTGGTTGATGGAAAAGTGTTTGGCAAGTGACATGAAGATGAACTCTGAGAATGATGATCAGTGAAAGCTGTTATCACGGTAGGAACCGTTATCTTCCCAGTTTTAATCAAACGCAGAGATCTATTTGGTATCAGATAGATGAAATTGGGTGGTAACACGAGACATCGTCCCTAATAAGAACAAAAGTTCTTATTAGGGACTTTTTTAATTTGGAGGATAAAGATATGACAGAACAAACAACAGCAACACCATTACTTTCGCAGTTATTGACATCGTGGATTACAGGTGAGGAATCTGAAGGATTTCCGCTAGCAAATTTGGCGAATGCTGCAGCGATTTTATATGAAAACTTAGCTACTGTAAATTGGGCGGGATTTTACTTATATGACCATGAACAGGATGAACTTATTTTAGGACCATTCCTAGGAAAACCAGCAGTTGTTCGCATTAAGCCAGGTTCAGGCGTTGTTGGACAAGCGTATGAAAGTCAAGAAACAATCACCGTTGATGATGTACATCAACATGCAGGGCATATTGCTTGTGATTCAGCATCAAATGCGGAAATTGTTGTACCATTAACACGAGAAAATGGTGAAAAAATTGGCGTGATTGATATTGATTCGATAACGTTTAATCGATTTACTGACCAAGATAAAGCTGACTTGGAACACTTTGCCCAAACATTATTACCCTACATCTAATAAAAATTTGCGATAATAGTATCGAATAATGTTTTATGAAGGGATGGTATGAAACCAGTGAGTGAAACAAAACAATATGATGTTGCAATTATTGGTGCGGGTCCCGCGGGATTAGCAGCTGCTCATCAGTTACACGATGCGGGTAAACAAGTTGTCGTCATTGAAAAATATCTTTGGGGTGGGACATGTCCGAACTATGGTTGTGATCCCAAGAAAATTTTATTGGGGGCGGTTGAAGCGAAGGAATCAACTGAATTTTTGTCTGGTTCAGGAATTGATGGTCAAGTTAATATTAACTGGCCAGATTTAATGGCTCATAAGAATCAGTATACAAAGGGAATTTCGACAGGAACTGAGCAATCATTAACGGCAAGTGACATTGATCATGTAGCTGGAGAAGCGACATTTATCGATGAACAAACAGCAATAATTAACCAGGGTGGCAAGGAGACTGTGACAGTCTCAGCAACAGATTGGATTATTGCAGTAGGACAACGCCCAGCAAACCTATCATTTCCAGGTTCTGAATTAACAGTCGACTCTGAAGAATTTTTAAGCTTACCAGAATTACCAGATGAAGTTGTCATCATTGGTGGTGGTTTTGTTGCGATTGAGTTTGCTTCGATCGCTGCTGCCGCTGGTGCAAAGGTCAGTTTAGTTGTTCGTGGTGATCGACTGCTTAAATCATTCGATGAAACCATGGTTGATTCTTTAATGGATCAACTAGATGATCGTGGTGTGCAAATGTATTTTGGGACGGAAGTTACTGAAATTGCATCGACTGATAATGGATTAGAAGCAACGTTAAGTTTTGGTAATACATTGTCGGCTGGACTAATTGTTCGAGCAGCTGGTCGTGTTGGTAATCATGATACGTTAGATTTAGATAAGGCACATGTACAATTTTCAGAGAAGGGTGTTTTAGTTGATCAGCACTTACGTACAAGCAATGCGCATATCTACGCAGTAGGGGATGTTGCTAACTCACCCGTTCCTAAAATTACACCACTTGCGTCATTTGAATCAAAGCATGCGGCCAATGAAATTTTAGGTCAGTCACAGCCTATTACTTATCCGGCAGTGCCAGTTGTTGTATACGGTACACCAAAATTGGCGCAAACAGGTGTGACAACTGAAACAGCCAGCCAGGATGGTTATACCGTGCATGATTTGGACATTTCTAGTTGGTACACATCATATCGAACAGGTGAACCTGCAGCACGCGTGAAAACTGTTTTGAATCAGGATGGGCAACTTGTTGGTGCATCTGTATTGAGTAGTCATGCTGATGAATTAATTAACTACTTAACTTCAGCAATTAATCAAGGTTTAACGAAGGAGACGGTATCCAAGCAATTGTATGCTTATCCATCGGTCGCTTCGGATCTAACTTATTTCTTTTAACAAAAAATAAAGACGATTACCCAAATCAATTGAGTAGTCGTCTTTTTTGTGATTCTTAGTAAATCCAAAATATGCTTAATAAACAGTTTGCTTTGCCGCGTTGACTTTATTTAACATAATCGTTGAAATTAATGCAAATGCGGTGAAAATTGCGCCACCAATACCAACATTATTGAGTCCAAAGTTTGAAACAACCAGACCACCAGCTGCAGATCCTAATGAGATACCCAAATTTGAGAAAATTGAATTGATTGAAGAAGCCAACACCAATGAGTGCGGATAATCACTTTCAGCCACACCCATAATATGCAGTTGTAGGGGTGAATTAACAAGGTACATCAAAACACCAACCAACATAATATCGATGGTACCTGACCAGACATTACCAAGAAGCATTGGCATGGTGATGAGGACGATAAATTCAATCAGGTAAAGTACCGGCATCAAACGTAGTCCTTTATTATCAGCAATACGACCACTAGCCTGGTTACTGATTAGGGACATAACACCAAAAATAGTAAGTAAGATAGTTATCAAACCAGCATCAAATGACAATGTCTTTGAAAAAATTGGGCGTAGGTAAGTATAAAAGACATACACACCTGCTAAACTGCATGTTTGAATGAAGACACTTAGATAAATTCTTGCGTCCTTAAAAATAACAAATTGTTGCAGAATATGTCCTTGTTTCTTCTGCATCAAATTATGCGGTAGTGTTTTGATAATCAATAATACGGTAATAATACTTAACAGGGTAATGGTAATAAAAGTAAAACGCCAGCCGAACGTGGTACTGATCCATGTTCCTAAGGGGACACCAAAAACAGAAGCAACGCTAAACCCAGAAAAAATCCAACTGACTAACCAGGCTCGTTTTGCCATAGGTGCAATAACGGTCGCAAAGGTCATTGATAATGATACGAGTGCCCCAGAAACGATGGCGACGATAATCCGTGAGATGACGAGTACCGTATAATTGGGAGCTATGATTGTTAGAGCATTCCCAAATGTAAAGACTAGCGCCAAAACAAGCATGGCATGATACAAGTTACTCCGTAAAGTAGACGTAATAATCGGTGTACTTATAGCATAAACTAAGGCGAAAATCGTCACTAGATAGCCCGTTGTGGCGACACTCACCGAAAACTCCTTTGATAAATCATCAAGGATACCAATAATAATAAATTCACTAAAACCTAAGATAAGAGAGATTAAAATCAGTACAAAACTTTGAATTTTAAATTCTTTCACACGCATCCTCCTTAATTGTTAGAAAACAATGAAACCCACAATATAATTCCACTCACGCTAAAATATAAAACATTACCCCACCTTGTCAATGGTTTTTACTGATAAAAGATAAGAATTTTAAACAAAGGGTCGATTTCGTGAGGTTTTGATATTCGCAAAAATCAGCTAATGACGAATATTATTGTTTTCAAATGGTAGAATGTCTGTTATATTTAAGTACATAATAATTAAAACGTAATCACTGTCGGTATAATTGTTGGAGAATGGCCAACGAGTTCCTACCCTTCTCCCAAGAGATGGACTACCGATAGTGTTTTGATATTTTGATGCACCCATTCTGCATGCTTTTTGCGTGTTAGGGTGTTTTTTTATTGCCAAATATCTATAGGGATAGTGGTTACGTGTGTTTCTATATTGGAGGAGAGTTTAGTTATGGAGTCGAGCACACGAACATCGACAGGACGTTTTGGTAAATTACGTAATCTTATTTTAGGATTACAACATGTTTTGGCAATGTATTCTGGTGGTATTTTAGTGCCATTGTTAATTGGAGCAGCATTACATTTTAATGCGCAACAAATGGCGTATTTAATTTCAGCTGATATTTTTATGACAGCGATTGGTACGTTATTCCAAATCAAAGGCACACGGTATACAGGAATTGCGATGCCGGTTGTGATTGGATCAGCTGTACAGACAGTTTCACCATTAATCAATATCGGTAGTACATTGGGCATTGGTGCTATGTATGGTGCCACAATTGCTGCAGGTATTTTTGTCTTTCTAATCAGTGGGTTATTTGCCCGTTTGCGCGAATTTTTTCCACCTGTTGTAACAGGTTCATTAATTACAGTTATTGGATTTACGCTAATTCCAGTAGGTTTCCAAAATTGGGGTGGTGGGGATACTGCTGCGAAAAGTTTTGGAAGCTTAACTAACCTGTCAATTGGATTAGTAACCATTATTATTATTCTATTATTTACTATTTTTGCTAAGGGCTTCATAAAGTCAATTGCTATTTTACTAGGTATTATTCTTGGAACAGTTTTTGCTGGATTATTAGGACAAGTATCATTGCAACCAGTTGCTGAGGCATCTTGGTTCCATATGCCAACACCGTTTTTCCTAGCAACACCAACCTTTCACTGGTCAGCAATGATTACGATGATGATTGTTGCCTTGACATCAATGATGGAATCAACTGGTGTGTACTTCGCACTAGCTGATTTAACTGGTCGTAAGCTAACGAATGAAGATATGGCCAAAGGATATCGTGCTGAAGGATTAGCCGTTATTTTGTCAGGTTTGTTTAATACTTTCCCATATTCAACATTCTCACAAAATGTTGGTGTTGTACGTTTGTCAGGTGTCAAGACACGCCAACCAATCTATTATGCAGTATTAATTTTGCTATTGATTGGTTTGTTACCAAAATTTGGTGCCTTAGCAACAATCATTCCATCATCTGTTTTGGGTGGTGCAATGATTATTCTATTTGGTACAATCGGTGTACAGGGGATTACTATTCTGAAACAAGTTGACTTCAATGCTGAACGAAACTTAATGATTGCTGGAATTTCCATTGGTGCAGCCATTGGTGTTACGGTTTATCCACAAATTTTCCAACACTTACCAGAGTTAGTAAAATTAGTTATTCAAAATTCAGTTGTTATAACGTCAGTGTTAGCAGTGTTGTTAAACGTTTTGCTACCAGGACGTGAGAAAGAGGTTAATTAGCAGACATGAAAATTTTAGAAGATCGCATCAAGCAAGACGGCCGTGTTTTAGGTGAAGACGTATTAAAGGTTGATAATTTCTTGAACCATCAAGTTGATCCTGAGTTAATGCAAGCTTTGGGTGAAGAATTTGCCCGCCTATTTGCTGATGAAAAGGTAGATAAGGTATTAACTGTTGAATCATCAGGTATTGCACCAGCTGTTTTTGCAGCATTAGCACTACATGTACCAATGGTTTTTGCACGTAAGAAGAAGTCAATTACGTTATCAGCCGAATCATATGTTGCTGATGTTTACTCATTTACAAAGCAAGAAACAAATCACGTGATGATCGATAAGCGTTTCTTACACGAAGGTGAGCGCGTTCTTCTAATAGATGATTTCTTGGCAAACGGACAGGCAGTGACTGGTTTGATGGAAATTGCTGAAGCTGCCCAAGCAGAAGTGATTGGTGTCGGTATTGTCGTTGAAAAGACATTCCAAAAGGGTCGCGCAATGTTAGATGATCAAGGTGTTCATGTTGAGTCATTAGCACGCATTGCAGCTTTTGAAAATGGTCAAGTTGTATTTGCTGACTAATTTTTTGAGAGCGAGACAAAAGTTGTTTTGAAGCCGGTGTGTAACGTGATTTGCGTCATTTTTGGCCGTAGCAAAGCGAAGGACAGGGATTGCGTAAATTGCGTTACATTGAGGCTTCAGACTTTTGGAACGCGTTTATGCTGTAAAATTTACATGCTTATAATTAAAATAATTTGGATTAAAGGGGTTGGAACATTTTCTTTTGTGCCAATCTCTTTTTTTATAGCATATAAATATTTTTAGTAATAGCCTTTTTATTTTTTAAGTCAGTCAAGGTAAAATAGAAGCAATATAACAAACAGGGGGCGTTTGAGATGAAAATTGGCTTTATCGGTACAGGTGTCATGGGAAGTGGCATTATCAATAATTTATTGCAAGCAAACTATGAGGTCTATGTTTATAACCGTACGAAGGCGCATGCACAAACAGTAATTGATCATGGTGCAATTTGGCAAGATTCACCACGGCAAATTGCTCAAGTTGCAGACGTTGTGATGATAATGGTTGGCTATCCAAAAGATGTTGAAAGTCAATTTTATGGTGAGAACGGTATTTTTGCAGGTGCCCATGCTGGTCAAATCGTTGTCGACATGACAACTTCAACACCCACTTTGGCAACAGAACTTGCTAAAGCGGGTGCTAAGCAACAGGTAACGGTCTTGGATGCACCTGTTTCAGGTGGGGATACTGGTGCAAAGAATGGTACCTTAACGATCATGGTTGGTGGTGAAAAATCAGCCTTTGATGAGTTACAGCCAATTTTCCAAGTTATTTCAAAAGCTAATACTTTATTTGGTAGTGCTGGTCGTGGCCAGCATGCAAAAATGGCTAACCAAATTATGGTGGCAGGGACGATGTTAGGAATGGCGGAAACCATGAGTTATGCTAAGGCGGCAGACCTTGATGTTGAACAAGTTTTGCAAACATTAGGTGGTGGTGCTGCGCAAAATTGGTCGTTAGATAACTACGGACCACGTATTTTGGCTGGAGATTATGCCCCGGGATTTTATGTGAAGCATTTTATTAAGGATTTGCGCATTGCATTAGATGAGGCACAAAAAATGCAGCTTGATTTACCGATGACAGCATTAGCTGAGCAACTTTATGCAAAGCTGGCAGATGAAAATAAGTTAGCCGATGCAGGTACACAAGCCATAGTGAGATTGTGGTCACAGTTTGCGTAAGAATTAAGATATTTTTAGCAAAAAAGTTGGAACATTTTCTTTTGTCCCAACTTCTGAAAGGCGAAACAAATGAATTTTTTTATTAATGCAACCATGCCGAAACAAAAGTCAGGTATTGAGCATGCTGAATTGAAACGATTGGATTTATTTAATAAAAATGAAGAACCAGTCATGGTGGTCTTACGTGATTGGGATCCGAATGCGCATATTAATGCTAATAATGCCGGCATTGCTGACGATCAGTTGATTAATATGTTTGATTACTTTCAAGAGGCAACGCAAATTGCAGCGAAAAAAGTACAAGTACAGGATATCGAGTTTGGTGTTTTAAATATCAAAATGACTGATGATGCAGAAAAGTCACGTTATTTAGTGCAATCAAATGAACAATTAGTTGCACGTGTGAACTACAATGTTGACGCTGACCGTCAAGTGAAATCCGTTGAGTGGTTTGATGGTTTTAATAACCTTTATCGTGTCGATCATTATGATTCACGAGGATTTATATCGCTACAACAATGGTATACACCCGACAACAAAATAGGTACTGAAACTTGGCAAACGCCATCCGGTCGTACAGTAATAGAAGCATTTCATAAAAAGACCATGCGTGGTGAAACCATTAAAACAGGATGGCGATTGATTGATCGTAATGACCAAGTTTACCAATTTGATACTTTAGCAGAATTAACGAAGTATTTCTTTGACTGCCTGAATGATGATTATTGGTCACTTGATCAACCGAATGTTTTCATTGCAGACCGTGCACACTTAGGAGACTGGGGGCTATTGCACCTTAAAAAGCCAGCGTATACAGTATTTCATTTGCATAATGCGCATACCGCAGATGCCCAAAATCCAGCAGCACCATTATTGAATAATAATTACGAGTTTTCATTGCATAATATTGATGGGTATGATGCGGTTGTGTCAGCTACATATAAGCAAACAGCTGATGTTCGAGCGCGTTTTCAGCCGAAGACAAAGTTGTTTACCATTCCAGTTGGGATTGTGCCCGAACGCCTGTTGGACGCTCCACGAGTCCCAATCGCAGAACGACAATTTGGCAAAATGGTTGTCTTTGCACGGATTGCCTGGGAAAAGCATTTGGACGATTTAGTGCGTGCAATTGGCATTGTACATCAGGAATTCCCACAAGTTACTTTAGACTTATATGGTTATCCTGATCCGAGCGATAATTACAAGGCGCGTCGTGAAGTGGAACAAGTAATTGAAGAATATCATTTGTCAGATGTTGTCTCCTTAAAGGGATACACAACAGATATTGATGAGGTTCAGAATAATGCCATGATGTATGGCCTAACTTCGCGCATGGAAGGATTTAATTTGGCAATTATGGAGGCGATTTCGCATGGCTTAATTGCGTTTTCATATGATGTTAATTATGGACCAAATGAAATTGTCGAAGATGGTGTTAACGGTTCAGTTGTGCCATATGGTGATTATCAGGCATTGGCTCAAGCAATTTTAAAGGTACTTCGTGATCCTAAGTTAGCTGATAAGTATATGACAAGTGCCTATGACTCAGCAGAACGATATTCAGAAGCATCTGTTTGGGCAGCATGGCAATCATTATTGGCAGATGCTAAAGAAAGTTGGCCAGTGAAGCTTGCAGCAATGCCGGGTTATCAGGGAGGACAACAATAATGTATTACTTTGTTAGTGAAAATATATTTGCCTATAATTCAGGAACTGAACATGCACAAGCACAGCGTGTGAAGTTTTTTAATCGGATAGCGCAACAAGGTATGTTGGGTAAGGCAGCTTATGTTACGCGAGATTATAATCGCTTTTTAAGTCGTGATGCAGGTGCTGTCGGATTGCATGCGACTGAAGTATTAAACATGTATGATTATTTTCAAGGGACAACAGATGTACAACGACAAGAGCAACCATTACGTTTGTTAGCACAAATTCCACTTGATAAGTACCATATTGTTGGTCATGGGCCAAACTATTCAACCCTTGAAGATGCTGGTCGTGTCGTGGCAAAAATAAATGTGATGCTAGCGACAGTCGGATTAGTTAATGACATTTTGTACTATGATCGAGCTGATAACTTAACTGTGCGGGAAAACTTTGATTGGCGTGGCTTTAAATCATCAGTTGATTACTTTCATCCAGATGGTCAATTAGCAGTGCAAAAATTTTTGAATTTAGCTGGTGAATCAGTTCTTGAGGTCACCCACATGAATATAAATGGTCAATTATTACCAAGCATGTATAAATTGATTAATTATTTAGGCCATGATTATCGGTTTAATACAGAAGAGCAACTATTCTTATTCTTTTTAAATGAAATTACTCGTCAACAGCCTGAGACAACGTTAATTTCAGACCGACGTGGCCTAGATCATATTATTGCTGGTGTTCAGGGAACAAATCACAAATTTGCCTATTTACATGATATTCATACCAGCGATACAAAGCATCCAGTTCGAGGTAAATTATATCCGGCGTATCTTAATGTATTAGAACGATATGGCCAAGCATTTACAGCTATTTTGGTGCCCACGATTGCGCAACAGAGAGATTTGCAGACTCGTTATCCACAACTAAATATTGAAGTTGCTCCGGACGTTGTTGTTGACGAAAAAACACTAGCACAACCACGTGTCACGTTGTCTGAGCGTCAGTCACATCAATTACTCTATGTTGGCCGCTTATCCCCTGAAAAACGTCCAGAACAGGCATTACGAGTTTTAGCACGGGTTGTTAAAACTGTGCCAGATGCAACATTGACATACTATGGATATGCAGCAACACAAGAAATTATGCATGAGTTGCAAGAGTTAGCAACTAAGTTAAATGTTGCTGATCGGGTTACTTTTGGTGGTTATGTATCAGAAGCGGTCTTGCAGAAAGCTTACCAACAAGCCCAAGTTATTTTACAAACATCGGTTGGTGAAGGCTTGGGGATGAACTTGGTTGAGGCGATGAGCTATGGTGTACCAAGTGTTAGTTTTGATGTGCCATATGGTGCGCACGCATTGATTGAAGATGGCGTTAATGGTTACATTGTCCCTGATGGTTCAAACCTGGCGATGGCTCAAAAAGTTACGGAGCTATTGCTTGATGATGATGCATGGACACAAATGTCTGTTGCAGCATATGATAAAGCCCAAACATTTTCGGATAATAAGATGGCAACTATTTGGCAACAAGTACTCAATTAATAAAAGATAAAACAAAAAGGACAAATTGACGCGACACTGTCAATTTGTCCTTTTTTATAAGGTAGTGGCGGGAATCGAACCCGTGA
The DNA here is from genome assembly GCF_000160575.1 of Weissella paramesenteroides ATCC 33313. Lineage (GTDB taxonomy): Bacteria > Bacillota > Bacilli > Lactobacillales > Lactobacillaceae > Weissella > Weissella paramesenteroides. Next base: position 243,447 of record NZ_GG697132.1, on the reverse strand, counting down.
TGACGGTTTTGCAGACCGTTGCCTTACCACTTGGCTACACTACCATCTTGTATGTTATGTATTAATATAATTACCACCACGATTACATATTATAGGGGAAATGACGCAAAGTTGCAATTACCTAATTGATTTGTGTGTTAAGTTATAGAAATTTCGTTGGGCATGAGACATAAGTAGGTGTCACAATCTCTTAAATATATAAGCTTTTTATCTAAAAATATGCCAGATAGTATATTTAATTAAAATCATATGCGGTTTAGGGTTGCAAAGGTTGAAAAATATCGGTATAATAATTTCTGTTGTTGAGTTTATGACAACAGAGAATGGACGTTTAGCTCAGCTGGGAGAGCACCTGCCTTACAAGCAGGGGGTCACAGGTTCGATCCCTGTAACGTCCATTGGTCGCATGGTCTAGTTGGTTATGACGTTCGCCTGTCACGCGAAAGATCACGGGTTCGAATCCCGTTGTGACCGTTTATAATGGCGCGGTAGCTCAGTTGGTAGAGCATACGATTGAAGCTCGTAGTGTCGACGGTTCGATTCCGCCCCGCGCCATTTGATAATACATCGTATTATCAATAATAACCATCTCAAAATAGGGGTATAGTTTAATGGTAGAACAACGGTCTCCAAAACCGTCGGTGGGGGTTCGACTCCCTCTACCCCTGTTTATCTGATGATGGCGGTAGTGGTGAAGTGGTTAACACACCGGTTTGTGGTTCCGGCACGCGTGGGTTCGATCCCCATCTACCGCCCTTAGAGTGAGAAGAATTCACTCTTTACATAATTTTATATAATAATAATTAAATATGCCGTTGTGGCGGAATTGGCAGACGCGCTGGACTCAAAATCCAGTTCTCGCAAGGGAGTATGGGTTCGACCCCCATCGACGGCATTCGGTGTAACCGTTTATTATTAATTCACTTATTTAATTATTACATGCCGTTGTGGCGGAATTGGCAGACGCGCTGGACTCAAAATCCAGTTCCCGCAAGGGAGTATGGGTTCGACCCCCATCGACGGCATATTTTAAGTTCCATAAACTTAGTGAAAACTAGGTTTATGGAACTTTTTTCATTACTAACATTTAAGACTGAAAAAAGAACATCTTGCAATTAACTTAAGAAAACATTTTGAAAGCGTTTACCTTGAACGAAATGATAGGTAATGGTTTGAATTTTGTTAACTTTATTAGATACTAGGATAGAGGACATTACCAACAAGACATTATGGGAGAAAAGGACTGATGGTAGAGAAAACAACGACACCAGAATCAGATAATCAAAGCCTTGCTGAGATCAATGGTTCTGTTGAGGTGCCAACAACAGGTGGATTTTTACGTAAATTAATGGCTTGGAGTGGACCAGGAGCACTTGTTGCGGTTGGTTACATGGATCCAGGAAATTGGATTACGTCAATTGTCGGTGGTGCACAATACCACTACTTATTGTTATCAGTTGTTTTGATTTCAAGTTTAATTGCGATGTTGCTACAATACATGGCCGCCAAGTTAGGGATTGTGGCGCAAAAAGATTTGGCGCAAATGACTAGAGATAGTACGAATAAAGCGGTGGGCTGGTTACTTTGGATCATGACTGAGTTGGCCATTATGGCAACTGATATGGCTGAAGTAATTGGTGCAGCTATCGCCATTCATTTATTATTTGGTTTACCATTGTTGTGGGGTGTTTTAATTACCGCAGCAGATGTGTTGCTATTACTATTATTAATGAAGTTAGGTTTCCGTAAAATTGAGGCGATTGTTGCGACATTGATTCTGGTTATTTTAGGAATCTTTTTGTACATGGCGATTTTGGCAAAGCCCGATATGGGTGCCGCAGCAATCAATTTAGTGCCACACAAGGAAGTGTTGCATCATAGTCAATTGATGTTAGCACTAGGAATTGTTGGTGCCACAGTTATGCCACACAACCTTTACCTACATTCATCAATTTCACAAACACGTCAAGTAAAACGTGATAAGAAGAGCATTAAGGAAGCATTGAAATTTACTGCTTGGGATTCAAACATTCAATTGACTGGTGCTTTTATCGTTAACGCCTTGTTGTTGATTGTCGGTGCAGCGCTCTTCTTCGGTCATGGTTCTGACTTAGAAGCCTTTGGTGATTTGTTCAATGCTCTTAACAATCGTGAGATTGTTGGTGCGATTGCTAGCCCATTCTTGAGCATGTTGTTCGCCATTGCTTTGCTAGCGTCAGGTCAAAATTCAACAATCACTGGAACTTTGACTGCACAAATTATCATGGAAGGTTATACAACTTTGCGGATGCCAATGTGGTTACAACGTCTAGTGACCCGTGGGTTAGCTTTGGTGCCTATTATCATCTTCACAATCATCTTTGGGGCAACCGAAGGCGCATTGGATCAACTGCTGGTTTATTCACAGATCTTCTTATCAGTGGCTTTACCATTTTCAATGTTCCCACTGATCTACTTTACATCTTCAGCAAAGTTTATGGGTGAGTTTAAGAACAATGCTTGGGCTAAGTGGACAGGTTATACAATCGCAATTGTATTGACTATTTTGAATATCAAATTAATTATTGATACGTTAGCACCATTATTTTAAGTGCTTGACAGTAGTGTCATGATACAGGTACACTATTGTCAATAAATCTAGTGGAGGGTCATTATGAATCAAACAATGCTTAATTTAACAGTTTGTTTTTGTCGAACAACGCGCTTAATGCGATGTTCGGCCGATTAGTATTGGGCAATTTTTGAGGAATAATCACCTTAAAAAGTTCGATACCCACTTGGCTGGGGGTTGAACTATGGGCGCGAAGTCTCTGATGAAAATCAGAATTTCGCGCTCTTTTTTATTAGATAAAATGAGATATTGATAAACAGGGGTAAAAATAATGGAATTTGATACAAAGTTAATTCATGGTGGTATTAGTGAAGATGAGTTCACTGGCGCAACATCGATACCGATTTATATGGCATCTACTTTTCATCAAAAGAAAATTGGTGAGAGTAAATATGAATATTCACGTTCAGGGAATCCTACCCGTGAAGCAGTTGAAAGACTAATTGCTGATTTGGAGGGTGGTACAGCCGGTTTTGCATTTGCTTCAGGGTCTGCTGCAATTAATACAGTGTTTTCACTTTTTTCAGCAGGTGATCACTTTATTGTTGGTAACGATGTTTACGGGGGAACATTTCGTTTGATCGATGCGGTATTAAAGCGTTTTGGTATGACATTTACCATTGTTGATACACGTGATTTAGAAGCTGTTAAACACGCAATAACGCCGCAAACCAAGGCAATTTACCTAGAAACGCCAACCAATCCGTTACTACGTGTGACAGACATTGCAGCAGTTGCTGATATCGCAAAACAGTATCATGTGTTAAGTATTATTGACAATACGTTTGCATCCCCATACGTCCAGCGCCCACTTGAACTGGGTGTTGATATTGTATTGCACAGTGCTTCGAAATATTTAGGTGGTCATAGCGATGTCATTGCTGGTTTGGTAGTCACTAAAGATCCTGATTTGGGACAAAAAATCGGCTATTTGCAAAATGCAATTGGTGGTATTTTAGCACCACAAGAAAGTTGGTTGCTACAACGAGGAATGAAAACATTATCGTTACGCATGCGGGCACATTTAAAGAATGCACAGGCTATTTTTGAGTACTTAAATAACCAGCCAATGGTAAGCAAAATTTATTATCCAGGCGATCCGGAAAATCCGGACTATGAAGTTGCTAAGAAACAAATGCATGGCTTTGGTGCCATGATTTCTTTCGAATTACAACCGGGATTAGATCCGAAAGCATTTGTTGAACAACTACGCGTCATTACATTGGCTGAAAGCCTAGGAGCTCTTGAAAGTTTAATTGAGGTACCAGCGATTATGACACATGGCGCAATTCCTCGTGATATTCGTTTGCAAAATGGTATTAAAGATGAATTGATTCGTTTGTCAGTTGGTGTTGAAGACCAAGTGGACTTATTAGCGGACTTGGCCCGTGGTTTTCACTATTTGGCAGATTAAATATGCAATGGAGTGGACACCAAAACCGGGGTAAAAATGATAAGAGTGATATAATTAGTATATGTTGAATGTTGTCGGATATATCTATTCGTAAGTATGAAATTGGGGGATTTTATATGTCAATTAAGAACGTTACTATCGCTGGTGGTGGTGTCTTAGGAAGTCAAATTGCATTTCAAACAGCATTTACTGGGTTTAATGTCACACTTTATGACATCAATGATGAGGCCATAGACCATGCAAAGCAATTACTTGCAAGCTATGTACCTGAATACGAAGCATTTTATGATGACGGTGATAAAGCTGCATCAGTAATCGATCATATGTCATTCAGTACAAGCTTGGCAGAAGCGGTTGCTGATGCGGACTTAGTTATTGAAGCCATCCCAGAGAGTGTCAAAATTAAGGTGAGCTACTATCAAGAATTGTCATCAGTAGCACCTGAAAAGACAATTTTTGCAACGAATTCATCAACATTCGTGCCATCACAGTTTGCTGAATATGTTGACCGACCTGAAAAATTCTTAGCCATTCATTTTGCTAATCAAATTTGGAAGAATAACAACGCTGAGATTATGGGGCATCCAGGAACTGAGGGGAAGTACTTGGATGAAGTTGTTCAATTTGCTAAGGACATTCGGATGGTCCCATTCCGATTGTATAAGGAACAACATGGTTATATTCTAAATTCATTGCTAGTGCCATTACTAGATGCTGCGCAAAAGCTCTGGGTCAATGGGGTTGCGGATCCCGAAACAATTGATAAGTCATGGATGATTGCGACTGGTGCACCACAAGGTCCGTTCGCAATTTTAGATGTGGTTGGTCTAAATACACCTTACAATTTATCGTTGGCGCAAGCCGAAACTGATGCAGAAGCTGGAGAAATTGCCAAGGCGTTAAAGGCAATGATTGATGCAGGAAAGACAGGAGCTGCTTCAGGTGAAGGGTTCTATAAGTATCCAAATCCAGCATTTCTGGATCCGGATTTCTTGAAATAAAGATTAAGACGTTTTTAGCAAAAAGAGGTTGGGACATCATCTTTTGTCTCAACCTCTTTTTTTAAAATACTATGAAAAAATTTTGGAGAAAGTGAATGACGAAATATCAAAATATCTTGGTGACAGGTGGTGCTGGCTTTATTGGCACTAATTTTGTTCGCTATGTAATCACTGAACATCCAGATGTAAAACTAACAGTGTTAGATAAATTAACATATGCAGGCAATGCTGAAAATTTGGCTGATTTACCAGATGATCGTGTGACATTGATTGTCGGAGATATCAATGATGCACAGTTGGTGGATAAATTAATGCGAGAGACTGATGCTGTCGTTCATTTTGCAGCAGAAAGTCACAATGATAATTCACTAACTGACCCATCACCATTTATGCAGACGAATTTAATGGGTACCTTTACACTTATTGAGGCAGCTCGTCGCTATGACGTCCGCTTCCACCACGTTTCAACGGATGAGGTTTACGGTGATTTACCATTAGATGAAACTAGTCGAAATGAAAAGTTTACACCATTGTCTAGGTATAATCCATCTTCACCATACTCAGCAACGAAAGCAGGCTCAGATTTACTGGTTCGAGCGTGGGTGCGTTCTTTTGGATTAAAAGCAACCATTTCTAATACATCGAATAATTATGGTCCCTATCAACATATTGAAAAATTTATACCACGCCAAATTACTAATATTATGAGTGGCATTAAACCAAAAATATATGGTAATGGGCGAAATATTCGAGATTGGATTCATGTTACTGATCATGTCGCTGGTATTTGGGAAATTCTAATGCACGGGACTATCGGTGAGACTTATCTGCTTGGTGCAAACGGTGAACAGGATAATCTCACTGTTTTAAAGAAAATTTTACAGGCAATGGGAAAACCTGTAGATGATTTTGAATTTGTTAAGGATCGTGCCGGTCACGATTTGCGATATGCAATTGATGCAACGAGAACGCAGGAAACGTTAAATTGGCAACCAAAGTATTTGGATTTTGATGCGGGGTTAAAGCAAACCATTGACTGGTATCAGCAAAATCAAGCATGGTGGGAAAAAGACAAAGCGAAAATTGAAGCGAATTATGCGAAAAATAGACAATAAATCAAACAAAATCTATTCATAATGTCAACACTGTTTCTCAGTAGAAAAGAGTGTAAAATGTACCCTGAAAAGGGAGGAATACAAAATATGTCACAAATTAATTTAGGTGGTTCTGGTTTGATGGTACCAACAGTTGCGTTGGGGGCCATGCGCATGGGGGATAAAACAGATGCGCAAGCACAAGAAGTCGTAGAAACCGTGCTATCAAAGGGTGTTAATTTTTTTGATACAGCTGATATTTATGGTAATGGTCAGTCAACTTCAAAGTTGGCAGGTGCACTAAAAGCGGCTGGCGTTCAGCGTGAAGATATCATTTTACAATCAAAGGGTGGTATTTTATCGGACAAGGGACCAGTGGCTGAAGATGGTATTTTGGGACCGCGTTACGAATTTTCTAAGGAGCATCTGATTGCCTCAGTCGATGCAGAACTATCACGCTTAAAGACAGATTATTTGGATGTTTTCTTATTACATCGGCCAGATGTGTTAATGCAACCTGAAGAAATTGCGGCTGCATTTGATACATTATCAGCGGCAGGTAAAGTAAAGCATTTTGGTGTTTCAAACATGAATCCTTGGCAAATTGAGTTGTTACAATCAGTTTTGGATCAAAAATTGGTTGCTAATCAACTGCAATTTGGTGTGATGCATACGGGGATGGTTGATGCAGGTTTGCACGTTAACATGGCAGATAGTCGCTCGGTCGATCATGATGGTGGTATCTTACCATATTCACAATTAAAGAATATGACAATTCAAGCATGGTCACCATTCCAGTATGGGATGTTTGAAGGTCACTTTATTGATAATGATAAGTTCCCAGAGTTGAACAAAAAGTTACAAGAAATTGCTGACAAGCACCATTCAACAAAGAATGGGATTGCCGTCGCCTTCATTTTGACACATCCAGCAAATATGCAGGTTATTCTTGGTTCAATGACGCCGAGTCGTTTGACTGAGATGATTGATGGGCGTGATGTGCAGTTGTCACATCAAGAATGGTATGACATCTATTTTGCGGCAGGTAATGATTTACCATAAAAGCGGACTATTAATATAGTAGAAAACTGAATGTCGGAAAAGCCAGATGCTGTGATGAGCATCTGGCTTTTTGTTAGCACTATTTAATAGGCAGAAAAAAATTTTTTCTTTTTAATAGGGGTCTCGTCAAATCTAATTAATGGATCACCATTGATTAATGCCTTAGCATTATCATCAAATGCATGACTACGACGTGAACCATATTCCTTTTTTAACTTAGCAAATGCATCGCTCATTTCGTAAGTTCTATCAGGCAAATGATGGGCATCAGAAGCAATGACTTGAGCTAAGCCATTGTCTAAGATATCTTCTGAAAATTTTTGGACCGCTTTACCAAAGGTACCCACGTATGAGCTTGCAGTTATCTGTGAATAAGCACCATTACTAACCATGTCATAAAGTAATTCAGGATGAGCCATTAATTCCGTGTTACGTTCGGGATGAACGATAACGGGTGTTAAGCCACGTTCCTGTAAATTGAATAACATTTTTTTGGTAAAGGCAGGCACATCATGTGAAGGGAATTCAATGAGAATATATTGTCCCTGTTCATCTGTAGTTAAGATATCATGATTATCAATTAACGATAGTAAATTCCCGTTAATGCGGACTTCTTGTGAAGGGAATACAGTGAGCGGAATATGATTTTTATCTAATTCAGCTTGAAACCAATTCGTTAAGTCTACGACATCGGAGGCATGGTTAATATAGTGACCATTCATATGGTGTGGTGTTAATAAAGCATGTGTAATGCCATCTGCCACTGCATCACGTGCCATTTGTAATGAAATATCTAAATCTTCAGATCCGTCATCAATTCCTGGTAATAGATGACAATGAATATCAATCATAATAATAGTTCCTTCTTTTTTATTATTAAGATTAGTATAGCGTATTTGCGGGGCTTGAAATGTAAAAATTAAAAGATTTATCATAACTAAATTTATTTAAGCTTGGTTTAAAAAATAGTATACTTAGTTTTGAACTTATACTAAACTAAGATAATAGAAATAAGAATAATGGATAGGTGGATATTTTATGGATAACATAATCGACATTAAGCGACTATGGTTAATTTTACGAAAAAATATGCTTTTGATGATTGTTTGGGGAATCGTTTTCGCTGGGACAGCCTTTGGAATCTCAAGGTTTGTCATTCAACCAGAATATAGTTCATCTGTAGCGTTATTGGTTAATCGAAAACAAGATGAAAATACGACGACACAATTACAAAATCAACAAGCCGATGTGCAGATGATTAATACGTACAAAGATATTATTACTCGTCCGGTTATTCTGGGAACGGTTGTTAAAAATTTAACGACAACCAATAAACAGTTGGTAACAAAAGCCCAACCTGCAACGTACAAAACATTAGCTGACGGGTCAGAGGTTATTGATAAGCAGGCTCAGCCAGCTGAATATAAGGTAGTTGATGCTAAATATGATAAATCAGAAATTAATACAAGTGATTTATCTCAAAACATTTCAATTTCCAATCAGCAAAATTCGCAAATCTTTACAGTGAACGTTACTTTGAAGAACAGTAAATTAGCACGTGATGCAGCCAATGAAATTGCAAAAGTCTTTAAACAAAAAGTTTCGTCAATCATGAGTGTGTCTAATGTTTCAGTTGTTTCAAAAGCAGTCAATAATACGAATCCAGTGTCACCTAATGTTGAATTAATTACTTTGGCTGGGTTAGTTGCAGGATTGCTTATTGGCTTTGTTTGGGGGTTAATTAAAGAACTAACTGATCGTACGGTGAAGGATGTTAGTTACTTAACTGATGAACTAAAATTAACGAATCTTGGACAGGTTAACTTTATTGGGAAAATTAAGAGTCTTGATGAAGTTGTTAATATCGTTCCGAAAAGTGAAGAGGCAAATCGTTCACGTAGTAGTCGGCGAATTTAGATAATAAAGAGGTTGATATGGGATTATTTAGGAAAAAAGATGGTAACAAAGATACCAGGACACAAGATAAAGGTGCACAGCTAGTTACAGTTATTGAACCTAAAAATGTTATTTCAGAACAGTTCAGAACGTTAAGAACTAATATTGAGTTTGCGGGCGCATCGTTAGAGACTTTACAAGTGATTATGTTTACATCGGCAGAGATTTCTGACGGAAAAACGACAGTTTCAACTAATACTGCTGTTACTTGGGCACAGGCAGGAAAAAGCGTTCTGTACGTAGATGCTGATATGCGACGTTCAACGGCACAATCAACTTTTAGGCTTGCTAATGGGCATGGATTAAGTACGGTGCTGGCATCGGCTGAGCAACCTAAGGATATTGTGCAAAAGACTTTTGTCGAGAACTTAGAGGTGTTAACGGCCGGGCCTACGCCACCTAATCCTGCGGAACTACTAAATTCAAAACGTATGACATCATTGATTGAATGGATGCGTAATAATTATGATATTGTGGTCTTAGATGTACCACCAATTATGGTTGTGTCTGACGCGCAAGTAATATTACCCTTAATTGATGGGGTTGTATTAGTTGCAATGATGGGTAAAACGTTAAAATTTTCGATGAAAAGAGCTGTTGAAAATTTGAAATTAGGAGATGTGAAAATATTGGGTGTTGTGGAACAAAGTAATCTTAAGTTAGAAAATTCAGGATATACATATGGTTACGGATACCAATAATTATATGCATGTTTTAATTTATTAAACTTTAGTAACCTTATTAAGGAGTGGTCAAAATGGGCAAAAATATTTTAGTTACAGGTGGAGCTGGATTTATAGGATCGCATGTTGTTGAAAGACATGTTAAGGAGGGAAATAATGTCATTATTGTAGATGACCTATCTATGGGAAGTAGAGAAAATATTGTAAATAGTGATCACGTAATCTTTTATCAAAAAAGTATTACGGATTATGAGTTTATGTCGTATTTATTAAAAAAATATAACTTTAATGTTATTTATTTGTTAGCCGCAATTGCGTCTGTTGCGGATACAATTAAAAGGCCTTACGAGTCACATCAGGTAAATCAAGAAGCAAATTTATTTATTATGGAAACGCTGCGCATAAATAAGTTATTCCCTGAACGTGTACTATTTTCATCATCAGCTGCTACATATGGGGCATTACCAAAGCTACCTAAAAAAGAGGATGGTGCGGTACTACCAGCAACCCCATATGCCATTGATAAATATGCAACAGAGCGATATATATTAACGTATGCACATTTATATAACATTCCTACTGTTGCTGTAAGGTTTTTTAATGTATATGGTCCTAGGCAAAACCCTAAGTCTCCTTATTCCGGTGTTTTGAGCATTGTTAGCCATTGTTTGAAACAAAATGTGAAGTTTAGTCTATTTGGGGATGGATTACAGACACGTGATTTTATATATATAAAAGATGTAATTTCAGCACTGAAATTAGCTGAAACGACAGATAAGATGATTGGGGATGTTTTTAACGTAGCAACTGGAAGTTCTCATACACTTTTAGATGCAATAGCTGATCTAGAGATGGTATCAGGGAAAAAATTGCAGATTAAAAAATTTGAACCTCGTATAGGAGATATTAGAGATTCTAAAGCAGACATTAGTAAATTAAAGTCTTTTGGCTTTAGACCTAAATATACCTTTTCAGAAGGCGCAAAAGCATATTGGGATAGCCTTTAGGAGAAATTAGGGCAATGAACTATCTAGAAAAAATAGAAGCTATTAATCCTGTCAGATCATTATATATCTATGTTAAAAGAGGCTTAGATATTATATTAGCTTTTTTATTGTTAATACCAGCTGGTGTATTGATATTGGTTTTTGGTATTCTTGTTAAACTAGAAACACCAGGACCAATGTTCTATACTCAAGAACGTGTTGGATTTATGGGGCGTAAAATTTATATAAAGAAATTACGCTCAATGTATAATGATGCTGAAAAAAAGACCGGTGCTATATGGGCATCAAGAAATGACAATCGTATAACTAAAATAGGACATTTTATTAGACTTACCAGAATCGATGAATTACCTCAAATTATATCTGTCATAAGAGGAGACTTAAGTTTGATTGGGCCACGACCAGAAAGACCAAAATTTGTAGAACAATTCGTAATAGAAGTGCCAGGTTTTGAAAAACGATTAATGGTAAAACCAGGGTTAAGTGGACTGGCCCAGATCAGGGGAGGGTATGATGCGACTCCTGCAGAAAAATTAATTGATGACTTAGAATACATAAATAATTTTGGTCTTATTGAGGATTTAAAAATTTTTTTACAAACTTTAATTGTTGTAATGACTGGACACGGCGCACATTAGAAATTTGTTATATATTATAAAAATGCTTAAAGGTGGTTCATTATGTATACGGCGGATGACATTACTATTTTAATGTCAATTTATCAAGGAACAAAATTTAATGAATTGGAATTGGCTATTGATAGTGTATTAGGTAAGCAATCTGTAAAAATACGACATGTGGTTCTTGTAGTAGATGGATATATAACCGACGATGTTGAACATGGTTTAAAATGTTTGATAGAAAAACACTTGAATATTATTCAAATCATAAGATTAGCACATAATTCAGGATTAGCAATAGCTTTAAATGAAGGTATGAAGTATATATCTACAAAACTAGTAGCTAGAATGGACGCAGATGATATATCTGTATATAATCGTTTTGAAATTCAATTAAAAATGTTAAATACTCGGGATAATTTACAACTTGTGGGAGGGGCTGTTGATGAATTTATTGATGAAAACGATGACAAAATAAGTAATGTTGTTAGAAAAATGCCTATAAAGGGAAAGGAAATAAAGAAGTTCTCTAAGTTTAGGAATCCATTTAATCACCCAACAGTTATGTTTGTAAAAAAAACAATTGATAATGTAGGGGGATACAGGCAACTAGGTCAGCTAGAAGATTATTATTTATGGTTAAGAGTCATTTTAAATGTAGAAAGAGTGGATTTGGACGGTGTTGCTAATACTGAAAGAATATTAGTGCATATGCGTAGTGGGAATGATTTGTATAGTAGGCGAGGCAGTTATAAATATTTAAAGAACGTTATTTACTTAAAGACATGGATGCTGAGTAAAGGGATAGTTAATATATTTGAATATATTTTTGGAATAATTATAAATAGCATTGTTACTTTGGTACCTAATAAATTAAGAAGTTATTTTTATCTTAAATTTTTAAGAGTACCTAATAAATAAGAGGGTGAATTTACACTTGAAGTGGAACACAAAGATAAATAAAAACTGATGCATTGCGAACCGGCGTAGAATGTAGTTTGTCAAGAACGTACACAATACGAGGTTTCACAATGAATCAATACAAATAGCTCATTGTATTTGATCGCAGACGTATAGAAGAAATGCTACAAGAATGTCTGTCAATAGATTGCTTTGAAATTACACCGTTCTGTCTCAACGATATCTAGAGAAATTCATCGATACACTGTTCTCAATTATCAAGCTGAGAAGGCTCATACAGTATATATTCGTAATCGGAAAAATTCACACCGTAAGCGAAAACTAGATGACAAATTGCTACGTCTAGAAATAATTAGTAATATTCAAGAAAAATCACGGTGCTCGTGGAGCAGCACGTCAATTACGGCATCATGGAAAAAACAGGAAACGTAGTGGATTTCTTGAACGCCCAGCTGAGGCAGATGAACGGCTGTGTATCGGCAATTGGGAACTAGATACAGTCGTTGGAAAAGACTGGCGGGGCAAGTGCTAGTTACTTTGACGGATCGTAAAACTATCTTTTTAAAAGCACATAAAGCTGTATCAAAACGAACGCAAGGTGTCATGGATGTCATCGAATATATTTTTTGTAGACTTCAAGTAATGAAATTAAAACGGTTGCCCCTGATCGTGGAAAAGAATTCAGTGTAAACCAACGAATTACAAACGATTTTAATTTTGAATTTTATTTTCCTGATCTGCATGCGCCATGGTAACGTGGAACAAATGAAAATACTAATGGCTTAGTTAGGGAATATATTCCGAAAGGAGTCGCAATGGAGAATTATTCAGATGATTACATTGAATTAATGGTAACTCAAATAAATAACCGATCACGTAAGCGCTTCGGCTGGCAATCAGCTAATGAGTATTATTTATCACGGGGGTTCCATTTGGATTGATAATTTGAGACTGAAAAAGATGGATGATGCTATTTATTGTTAATAACAGCTTATTTTAGATAACAGATGATAATTTGTTTTTAATCACTGATAAAGGATTGAGGGAAAGTATTAATGAATAATGATGGGATAAGAGTATTGTACTTGGTACGTTCTCTTAAACGTTGTGGTCCAGTTAACGTTTTATTTTATATTATAAAAAATTTGGATAGAAATATATTTAGTCCAGTAGTAATTACTTTTAAAGCGGAAGGTAGTGATTCTAGAATTGATGATTTTAAGGCACTTGGTGTTGAAATTTATAGTGAAAAGAATATGAGACAAGGCATTAAAAAAATTAAATCAATTTTGACATATAAATCTAGTAAAATTATTGTACATTCTCATGGTATATTACCAGATTTTGTAAATACCCTTTTTAATAGAAAAAATGTAGTGAATATTTCAACTATTCATAACAAGCCTATTGAGGATTATATATTAACGTTTGGAAAGATAAAAGGCAGACTTTTAGCAGAAATACATTATTTTTTATTGAGAAAGCTAAAAATTGTTTCTTGTTCTGAATCGGTAGGAAAAAGTCTAAAAGAACACACACGTTTGAGTTATGTATCTATACGAAATGGTGTGCCTTTTGACCATAAACTTGTTACTAACAGTAGGATATGTGGTAGAGAGATTAACGTCGTTTATGTAGGATCTTTATCAGAATTAAAAAATGTGGATTTTTTAATTAAAGCAGTGCTATCAGTTGTTAATAATAATGTGAATTTAACTATTGTAGGTGGCGGCCCAAAATATAAAATATTGAAAGAAAGGTATAAAGACGAACCGAAAATAATTTTTGTTGGATTTAAAAAGGATACTACTGTGTTCTTTCAAAATGCCGATGTTTTTGCTTCTTCATCGCTCTCAGAAGGACTACCTATGGCAGTGATTGAATCGTTATCGTTTGGCAAACCAGTTTTACTTTCAGATATTGAAAGCCATAAGGAAATTATGAATCAGGGACGATTCGGGAAATTATTTAAAAATAATAATATAGATAGCTTTGTACATTCTTTTCAAAAGATAATTGACTTGGTTGATAAAGAAAAAATGATACATGATAACGCACAACCAGTATTTAGTGATAAGGTAATGTCGAAAAAATATCAAGATTTATATTTAATGTTTTTAAATGAAAGTTCATAGGTGATAATTTTATGGTATTGATAATGATGTTTATATATATATTTATACCAATTCCCGCTAGCCTAGTAATTTATGCATTATCTTTTTTTTTACGAGGAAAGAAGACTTATTGGCTGCTTTTATGGTCAGTATTAACTTTTAGCTTATTAATATTACTATATATCCCTTCTGTGGAAGATGATGCATATAGATACTTTCAAGTATTAAGTCAATTACAGTCTATTTCAGGATGGCAAGATTTATCAGCACTATCAGAAACCAATCAATTAATTGAATATCAGTCTTCCAGTATAGGATTTACAGCATTAGAAATGTTTGTATCAAGAACAGCGTATTTCAATTTACTTCCGTATATTAATACTGTAATCTGTTTATTTTCGTTATTATTCCCATTCGTTGATCTTAAAGAAAGAGGGAAAATAAGTGGATTTACCGCAATATTTTTAAGTTTACCATTACCACTATTATATAATTTTTTGAATACAGCAAGTACTATGAGGTGGGCTTTAGCATGTTCGCTATTTTTCCTGATTATATATATTTTTTTTGAAAGGGTCAAAAAGCGAAGATATATTTGGCTATTTTTTATACCAATTATTTTTCATACTGGAATTATTTTGGGCGTTGCAAATGCTGTGTATGTGGCACTTATTAAAAAAATTTCAGCTTTTAAAATAATAGTTCCCGTCTTGTTTCTAATTTTTTATTTCAAAATTTCGAATAAAATTGGGACTAATTTAAGCAATAATTTATTTTCACAGATTTTAAATATGACTAACACCTACTCGACTGATTTTATGGAACGGTCTGCAAATGGTCAGTTATTTGTTTACCTTTTAAGAACATTAGCAATCTTGTCGATGATTATGGGATTAATAATATATTATGGTGTTGACAAAAAAGAAAGACGTTCTGGATTGGGAAGAATGATGTTGTTTTTTACTGTGATGCAATTAACATTAATTGGATATTCAATGATATTTAGTAGATATATTATGGTAATAGTTCCATTAGCATTAATTTATATAGCCAGATATGTGTCAGTGACTAGTATCAATATCAAAAATCTAATTTTTGCAAGTAACAGTTTAGCAATTTTAGTTGGTTGTATTGTTTGTTATGCTAATGTTAAGAGAATGGGATTTACACTTTCAGTTTTGGAATTATGTTTATCAAATTTATATCATTTACTGATAAATATCCCAATTTATTGAAAGGAGGATGGTTTTTTGTTACTTAGTGTAATAATTCCCAGTTTCAATTGTACAGAAAAATTAAGTTACATAATTGAAAGCCTTAATTATATATTAACGTGTGAGAAAGAAATTATCATTGTAGATGATGGGTCATCAAATACATCAAAAGAAATTCTCAAGAGCATTGAGAATAAAAATAGGCAAGTTAAAGTGATTTTTAATAATCATACTGGAGTGAGTATAGCTCGGAATACAGGAATAGGTATTTCAAAAGGAGATTATATAACATTTATAGATGATGATGATGAAATCTATCCGGATGCATATTCTAAAATGATACAGCAAGTGCTTCTACATCCTGAATTGGATATTGTATCAACATCAATTAACGTTTCTGAAGAACATAATATGAAAATATATAATAAACAATATGAAATAGAAAATATCATTTTAAGTAATCTTCAGATAAATACAGAAATGTTTAAAGCTGATGAATACCCCTCGGGTCCTTGTGCAAAATTCTTTAAAAGGAGATTATTATTTGATAATAAGATATTATTTCCTACAAATGTTTTTAATGGGGAAGATTTAATTTTTAACTGTTATGCTTTATTGCATTGTAAAAATGTTCAACTTTTACAAGGCAAAGTTTATAAATATTTTCAAAATAATAATTCACTTATGCATTCTTATTCCCCAAAGATGCAAGAAAACAATGTGTTATTCGCAGATGCTATACTTAAATTTCTAAACTTTATTAATGATTTTGATTATAATCAAAAAAAATTAGTTAGTGAATACTGGAAAATTAGGTTATCAATGACCAATATATTAAGACAGTACAGTATTAAAGTGAATAATAAGGATGTTTTTTTGAAAGATATTAGATTAGTTCAACGTGGGATAACAAACCCGAGTTTAATGGAGTTCCTTTCTCATAACTTTTCAAATGATCAAATAATATTTATTAAAATGATAGGAAAGTGTCCCATTGTAACCATTATTCCAATTACCAAATTTTTTAAATGGTTAAAGTATCATAAAAATAATTTTAGAAGCGCAATAGTAGAGTTATGATTCAGAAAAGTTGAGCAATCACACATTTTTTAAGTTCTTTGAATTTTATATGATGGATAAAAAAGGGGATAAGATGCGAGTATTTGTAAATGGTTATTGGCAATCAAATTTAGGAGATGATTTATTTATCTACATAACAGCCCGGAGATATCCAAAAGTTCAATTTGATATATATGCTACAGTAGATGATTTTTCTGTTTTTAAGGATGTTGATAATATACATTTAATCAAAAAAAATAATTCTATAACTAAACGTATAATTGATAAGATTAGTTATAGAATTAATCGCCCACTAAAAACATCATCATATGAACAAAGAGTTAAACTTGCAAAAAAATATTCAATATATATGGAACTAGGAGGCTCAATTTTCATATTACCTACGAATGGTTCTTTAAATATTGAGTATATGATTAGAATGATACTTGTAAATTATGTAAATAATTATTTAGTTATCGGCAGTAATTTTGGTCCATATGCTACCCAAAAACAGTTGACAGAGTATAAAAAGTTTTTTAAATCAGTAACTTCATCCTCATTTAGAGACGAATATTCATATAGGCTTTTTAAAAATTATGGAAATGTGAGTTATTCGCCAGATGTTGTGTTTAACCTTTCTGTTGAAGATAAAAAAAATGAAGATGCAATTAATTATGTTTTATTTTCAGTTATAAATACAGCTAGATTTGGCTCGAATATTGATGAATTGTATACTCAGTTTGTTTGTGAACAAATTAAAAAAGAGATACGGAATGGAAATCAAATTATAATAATGTCGTTTTGTAAAAAAGAAGGCGATACAAAAAAGGCAATAGAAATAAAAAATAATTTAATTAGCTATACTGACGATATTCAAATTATTGAACATACAAACATTCTTAAATCTTTGAAAATTATTAGTAATGCAAAAAAAGTTTTTGCTACGAGATACCATTCTATGATTTTAGGATGGGTGTTTAAGAAGCCAACGTTTGTTGTTAGTTATAGTGAAAAAACTAATAATGTAATTGATTCTTTTTATCCTCAACAGAAATATGTGGATATGTCTAAAATAAAATTAAATGAGACTATTAATTATACCCTTATGGACGATGAAACATTAAACTTTTTAAGAAAGGAAGCTGGAAAACAGTTTAGTGGATTTGAGAAGGTGATAAATATATATGAATAGGTATAAGAAGTTAATAGGCAATTCCATAGTATTTGCTATAGGGAACTTAGGAAGTAAATTGATGCAATTTATTCTCATTCCTATATATTCATATACGTTGACCACCTCACAATTTGGTAGAGCTGACTTTATTACTACCATTATTAGTTTGATTTCACCATTAATATATTTAGATATAACAGATGGAGTTTTTCGATTTACTTTAGATAAATTAGAAGATCCGAAAAAAGTTTTTTCAATAGGAATGATATTTGCAACTATTGTATCTACTTTTTCGCTTATAATTGGATTAATCATAAGCCCATTTGTTCCTGAATATCCTATTTTTGGTGCCGCATGTCTGTTAGTTGCAACTACTTTTTTTGGGTTAATTTCAAATTATGTTAGGGCAATAGGAAAGATAAAATCTTTTGCAATCGCAGGGATAATTAATACATTTGTTATGGGAATAGCAAATATTATATTTTTGGTAGTATTACATGGAGGGGTTTCTTTCTATTTAGGATCTATGACTTTGGGACAAGTAGTGGCACTTATCTATCTATTTTTCTCGGTTTCTAATTTAAAAAAAATAAAGCTGAAATATTTTGATAAAAAATTATTTTGGACGATGTGTTTGTATAGTGTTCCTTTAATTCCCAATTCTTTTGCGTGGTGGCTTAATTCTGCGTCAGATCGTTTTTTTATCCTGTTAATGTTAGGTGCAAAAGCTAATGGAATATATGCCATGGTGAATAGGTTCCCTGCTATGGTAACAACATTGATAAATATTTTTTTCCAATCATGGCAGATGACGGCAGTAGAAGAATATGATAGTAAAGATAGTAAGGAATTTATTTCTAATGTTTTTGAATATATTGTCAGTTTAATTTTTCTGTTATCATTGGTAATGATGGCGGTTCTTAGGCCTATGACTAGAGTTGTGCTGGATATAAGTTATTTTAGTGGGTGGAAGTTATTACCGATTATGCTCTTGGTGTCTATCTATACAGTTATCGCTGGATTTCTAGGAATTTTGTATACAGCAAGTAAAAACACAATGGGAGTTTTTTATAGCACAGTATTGGGTGCATTGATCAATATTGTATTGACGGTTATCTTGATTAGATGTATTGGAATATATGGAGCGGCAATAGCTAATGCAATTTCATTTTTTTGTGTGTTTTTATATAGGTATATGCATATACAGAAATTTCATAAAATTAAAATGAATGTGATGAAATTTACTATGTTACATGTTTTATTAATACTATCTTCGATAATTAACTATTATGTTAATAATGATATTATTGTGTTTAGTTTGGTGTCTATTTGTATTACTATTCAGATTTTTTTTGATCACAGAATTAAAATAATATTATGGAATGCTTTGGGGTTGATAAGGAACATTATTAAGTGATATTTTTTAACAGACATTTACGAAAATAAATAATGTCAAAAAGTGTGAAATGAACTGAACCCCGTAAGTTGGAGTAATTTCGGCTCTATGTCAAACATATTAACATTGGTTATTCGTCAAATGGTACTGATAACAGAATTATTTAATTGAATAGCTTGCACACTACGCAGCTGAATTCTTCATGAATTTGGCTGCTTTTTGTGTGTAGTTTTGTGAGTAGAAACTGTCTTTAAAAGCAATTAATATACGCAAACGGAATAGTTTGAAATTACGAAAACCGTATGCAGTACGCTTAATAGCTTTAATTTTATTATTAGCTCCTCAACGGGACCATTAGAGAACTTATAGGTAAAACTGTTTTCAATTTCTGATAGGTGATGCTTTAGGGTCAGCCGAGCCTTTTTCATAGGTTCAGGTAATTGCTGAAAACGAGGTAACTGCAGATTGACTGTAATAGTAGTTTGTAATTGCTCAAAATCTTTATGTCGAACAGCGTAAAGGATGTCTTGAAAAAAGTTGTAAGCTGCTTGTAGTTCAGGCGATAAAGCTAATAAACGATCAACGACTTCTTGATCTGTTAGGTAAGCATGATGATAGTTACGACGCTTCCGAAAGTCGATATAGTTGAGAGTCGTTTCGTCTTTTAAAAGAAGTTTCCAATATCGTTTTAATTGTCGATAAGCTCGTGTGTTCAAACCATAACTTTTCATTGTTTGAATACGAATAGCGTTTAATGCCCGATAGACTTGTGTCACAACGTGAAACCGATCAGCGATAATCTGGCAGGTGGGAATAAATCATGAATCATTTGGCGATAGGGACTGAATAGATCTGCAGTCACGGTTTTAATACCAGCTCGAGCCGAGTAAGAGTACTGTTCAAAGTAATGACGCAAGTTATTATCACCACGTTCAAGCATGATATCAAGGACTCGGTGCGTTGCGCTGTCCATCAGAATCATGCTCATACCGCTACTCTTTGCGAAGTTACCAGATTTAAAATCATCAAATGCAATATGTTGTGGTAAATAATGAAAGGTTGTTTTGTTGTAGTTGAAAAGTCCTTGTGCTTGGCGCATGACGGTATGAGGTGAAATATTATAAGCTTGCGCAATATGTTTTTGACTGACATTATCACTCAACTCCATAGCGGCTGCTTGTTTAACGTTTGCAATAATATGATCACCAGCTTTTATGTCAGTAAATTCAGCTAGTGCTGTTTGATGACATTGTGGGCAAATGTATTTTTGCTTACGAATCGCTAGTTGATTAAAGATGTTGGCTGCACGAGAAGCGATATGTTGTACTAACTTTGTGCCGTTCTTATTCATAAGGCATGCACATTGTGGACAATAATTATCGTAAGATAATTTCAAGTGCCAAACTTGTTGTCGAATCCCGCCTTTAATTCCAAGTAAAATTTTGATATGCTTATCCATAGTTAGAGGTTCTTTCTAGAGGGATTTTTTGTTAGACAGACTAGTTGCCGCTGGTCTGTTTTTTTGTTTACCATGAATTATACAGAAACAAACAAAAAAAGTACCGATGACTAATCTGAAGGATTAGCTATCCGTACCAAAAATTGTAGAACCTTAACATTAGAAGCAGAAACAGATATAACGATATCTGTTTCTGCTTCTTTAATTTTATAATTAAAGTATACAAATCTATAAGGTCGTTCACGCTAGTGGGTAGTTAACTCGAATAAGTCAAACTGGCCAGGTAAGTGTACATATAGTTAGTTTAATATGTTAGGCCGTAGAGCTTGTGTCAGGAAAATAAATGATATGTACAATATTCTTACTGATAGGTTTGTATAAATCTAAATAAGGAGGACCCAAAAATGATTAACGTGGCTCTTGATGTCAGTAAAGGACTGAGTCATTATGCTATTGTTCAGAATGATGAAATTATAGACGAAGGGGTTATTCATCATAATAAAATTAATTTTAAACAGTTCTATAATACTCTTTGTTCTTTGAATGAAAAGCCAAATGTTATTTTTGAAGCGACTGGTGTTTATTCGAAATCGCTTGAACGCTTCTTTACGGATTACAATATACCTTATAAAGTGGTTAATCCATTAGCTTTACATTTAAAGTTGCAGACCTTAAGGCAAAATAAGACAGATGTTTCTGATGCGCGTGCTTTAGCAAGTATCGCAGATGATCCGGCTTTTGCTGTGCATGTTAAGGTGGAGAATATTTATGAACAACTTAAAACTTTATCTAACAATTATTTACAAGTTATTGAGGATATTAAAGTTGTATCAAATCAAATCCGACGTGGATTAGAATTGTCATTTCCTGAAATGAACACATTATTTAATCCTATTACTTCCACTTTGGCATTAACTTTTATAAAACTCTTTCCTCATCCTGATGCTTTAATGGGTATGACTAGAACAAGATTAAAAAACCTTATTTTAAAAAGTACAAATAAAAAAATCTCGCAAAAAACGGAAGTGCCACAAAAAAGTTAGACATTTAAATAAATTTTAATTACCTAAGACCTGTTTCCGATATGCAATCGGAGGCAGGCCTTTTGTTTTCAACGAAATACGCTCATGGTTGAACCAATGGACGTATTTATCAACAATATCACTTAATTCTGCAATATTTTTAATATGTTGTTCGTTAAGACTTTCCCGTTTTAACAGATTAAAAAAGCTTTCAATGGGGGCGTTGTCCAAACAATTCCCCTTTCGCGACATACTGGGAATGAAATTCAAAGCTTTTAACTTTGCTTGATAATCCTTCTGCTGATAATGCCAGCCTTGATCTGAATGAATGATTGACTTCGTATCAGTTGGTAAGTTAGCACACAATTGGTCAATCGTTTTCATAATTAATTGCTTATCTGGATGGGCACTAATCTGTAATGCCAAAACTTCCTTAGTAGCTTCATCAGTCATCGCTGAAATATAGGCCCAATGTTGATTAGATAAACGTACTTGGGTTACATCCGTATGAATAACTGTACATGGTTGAGTTGCATTAAAAGTTTGCTTCAGAAAATTAGGTGCTTTAGTACCAATGTTGCCCTTGTACGAACTATATGAACTGGTATGCCTACGGTATATATGATTTTTAATTCCTAATATATGCATCAATTTAAGGACAGTATTAGCAGAAATTTTAACACCTTGATTTAAAAGTTGACGATGAATGCGGCGATAACCGTAGGTTTTGTGACTAGCCAGAAAAATGTTTTGAATCATATTTTGAATCTGTTGATACTTACTAGTCTTTAATAATCGTTTTTTCTCATCATAATAAGTCGCATGTTTCAAATCAAAAAATGTTAGTAGGTCATTAACTGTGCATCTATTTTTACGGTCTCCCCGGACAGAATCAACTGCTAGTGTTTTGGCTTTGTTTGAGAGAGATCCGACCGGGGTGGCAACTTTTTTAATATATCTCGTTCCATTTCTGTTCGAAATAATTGTTCTTTTAAACGTAATATTTCTTCTTCATAGGCTTGTTTTTCACTTAGTGAAAGTGCTGACTGATGTGTAGACCTTACTGGTTTCTTTTTCATTAAGCTAGGCCTTACTTTTTGACGAGGAATTAATGCAGCTAACCCACCTAGCTTAAAAGCTCTATCCCAGCTATAAACTTGTGAAGCTGAGATGTTAAAAATAGCGGCAACTTTACTAACTCCCACAGCATGAGTTTGATAGTATTCTACCACTTTCAGCTTGAAGTCTAGATCATAACGTCTTCTATGATGTTTAACTGCTAATGCTTCAAGGCCTTGTTCCTTAGCAAGATTTACCCATCCTTTAAGTGAAGCCTCATCCGACAATTTTAATTCTGTTGCGAGCTCATTTAATGAAATGTTTCCTTTAAAATAACGTTGCACGGCATTAATTTTAAAATCAGTTGTATATTTAGTCATGAAAAATACCCCATAATCGTTAGATTTTATGTCTAACAATTATGGGGCACTTCACTAATGTTACATACTGATTCACAGACTTTTTTAAACAGATGCATATAGCACAGCAAATTAAGATAGGAATCTAGTTAAAATGAGAAAAATTGATAAAATTTTTCAATATATATTATTGATTATCATTTTATGCAGCATTAGTTACATTTGCTACCAACAAAATTGGTTTGATGTTCATAATAAAATCGTGCAAGAAATACGTGCACATAAGGTCGTAATTGAAGATAATAAGAAGATGAGTTTGGTTGATCGTAATAGAATTCGACAACGCCTAATGCGTGAAACGCAAACTGATCTAAAAAAGCAAGGATTTGTTTGTATACCTGTTGTTGGTATTCTTGAACCCATTTTTAATGATGATTATTCAGAAAAAGGTTTACAAGCAGGTGCAAATTATGCAAATCGTAGCCGGGTAGATCCAACTGGTAGGCAAGTACCCGTAATGGGGGAAGGTAACTATGGGCTAGCTAGTCATAATTTTGATGATGGGTTAACGGGGTTTAGTGGTTTGCAGCAAAATTATCAAAATGATTCACCTTATCTTGTGAATGGGCAGAGACAAAAAAGTAATTGGTTGAATAATCAAGCCATTTACCTAGCTAATAGTGACGGCATTTTTGAATATCGTATTAAACAACAACGGCTGGTTAAGGCTGATGACGTGAGTGTGCTTGATCCCAGTCAAAAGGCACAGGTAACAATTATTACTTGTTTATTTCCAAGTACAGCATACCGTATTACAACAATTGGGCAGTTGAAGAAAAGCTATACGTGGGCCAAAGCACCTGATCCTATTATTAACTATTTTGATTTAACGAAACAAAAAACGAATGCTCACGTTGATTGGTACAATCCAGGTGTAGAAGAGGGGGTTAACGGTGATGCTGGTGGTACAAAGACTGTAAAATAATGAAGTTCTGTACACCTCCAACTAATTTTTTCAACACTTATAACTTAACAACAACAAAGTAAATATGTTATGGTGTGGATATGGTAGATGATAGATCTACTAACCACGGGAGGTTATTAATAATGAAAAAGAAAGTTGCAGTTCTTGTTACTGATTTTGTAGAAGATGTTGAGTATACTGATCCGGTTAAAGCAATTGAAGATGCTGGTCATGATGTGACCACAATTGGTTTTGAAAAAGGAACCGTCACAGGAAAGCATGGGACAAAGATTACCATTGACCAGGCGATTTCTGAAGTAAAGCCAGAGGACTTTGATGCATTATTCATTCCTGGCGGCTTCTCACCTGATCAACTACGTGCTGATCAGCGATTTGTTGATTTCGTCAAATATTTCTTGGCAAAGAACAAGTTAACAGCAAGTATTTGCCATGGCCCACAGCTGATGATTCAAACGGGCTTGGTTCATGGACGCACGATGACATCTTATTTGACGGTCCAGCCTGATTTGTATTATGCTGGGGCACGCATTGAAGATAAGCCGGTGGTAATCGATGGTAATTTGATTACAAGCCGTGAACCTAAGGATTTGCCAGTGTTTAACGATGCGGTTGTTGCGGCACTGGGTTAACGGCGATTAAGACGTTTTACTTTTTATTACGAATTCGTTCTGTTAGAATGACATCATAGCCTACAAGGATTGATTAGTTTTATTCACCAAGGAGGGTTTTATTTAATGACTGAAAAAGATAACAAACCAGAAGAAGTAGAAAAAGATTCTCAAGAAGAGGAATCAACCCCATTTAGTCCACAAAAGGAAGTTAAGGGTAGACCAGCACCGGCCGATTATAAAAAGGCTGATTAATGGTTAGATAATCAATTTTGAATAAAGTAATTTAAATTTTGTTCTGGAAGGAATCGTGAAAACGATTTTTTTCAGAACTTTTTTGTTGGTTGTTATAAATGAAAATAAAATAATTGGGTCAAAATTGCTCGTAATTTCAAACAATTTATTAAGAACCAGTTTGTGAAAGAAAGTTTTTTTAAATTTTATTTGTTAATGACTTTCATTATACAAATTACATAAACAGTAAAAATGTAAAACAATTTCACACGTCGGTATAATGAAAGTTCAATGGCATGCATTAGGACAATATTTTACCTGTGTAGTTATGAAATGGATTCACAAATCAGTTAATAAATTACTGTTTTGTGAACTTTTTAATGATTTAAATTGAATTAAAAATGAACATTGTGAAATTTATTGTTTCGTTGTACGCTGGATGAGTTGTTAGAAAACGCTTACACCACCAACAATCTGAAAAGTCGTCTGTGTGGTTGAGTTATCCAATGGGGGTATTAATATGCAAAAGTATGTACTATCAATTGACGAGGGGACAACAAGTACTCGTGCCGTGATTTATGACAAGCAAGGCAAGATTATTGCATCAGCACAACGTGAAATCACAATGTTCTATCCGGAACCAGGATGGGTTGAGCAAGATGCTAATGAAATCTGGATTGCTGTTCAAGCAGTGATTGCTACAGCCCTAATTCAATCAGGTATTCATCCTAATGATATTGCGGGTGTTGGGATTACTAACCAACGAGAGACAACCATTGTTTGGGATAAGGAAACTGGCTTACCAATTTACAATGCGGTGGTCTGGCAATCACGTCAAACAGCACCAATTGCTGAAAAGTTGATTGCTGATGGTTATCAAGAAATGATTCAAGAGAAAACTGGATTGATTCCAGATGCTTATTTCTCGGCAACTAAAATTCGTTTTATTTTGGATCAAGTCAGCGGTGCTCAAAGTCGAGCAGAACATGGCGAATTACTGTTTGGTACCATCGATACTTGGTTGGTATGGAAATTAACGGGTGGTAAGGTGCACATTACTGACTACACCAATGCTTCTCGTACCATGATGTTTGATATTAAGAACTTAAAATGGGATCAAGAATTATTAGACTTGTTGAACATTCCGGCAAAGATGTTACCAGAGGTTCGCCAGTCTTCAGAAGTTTATGGGACAGCTATTCCGGTCCACTTCTTTGGTGCTGAGGTACCAATTGCGGGAATTGCAGGTGATCAACAGGCATCATTGTTTGGTCAACTGGCTCTTGATAAGGGGGATGTTAAGAATACATACGGTACTGGTGCCTTCGTTGTCATGAATACGGGTGACGAAGCAAAGATTTCAAAGAATGGGCTGTTAACAACCATTGCCTACGGTATTGACGGTAAGGTAACTTATGCGCTTGAAGGTTCAGTCTTTGTTGCTGGTTCAGCATTGCAGTGGTTACGTGACGGCATGCGCGTGATTAAGCAAAGTCCAGAAAGTGAAGATATGGCCAATGCTTCGGCAGATGAAGATGAAGTTTATGTTGTACCAGCCTTTACAGGATTTGGTGCACCTTATTGGGATTCAGAGGCGCGTGGGTCAGTCTTTGGTTTGACCCGTGGCACAACTCGTGAGGATTTTGTGAAGGCAACCTTGCAATCATTGGCTTACCAAAGTCGTGATGTTGTTGATGTTATGCGCAAGGATACTGGTCTGGATATTGCTAAGTTGCACGTTGACGGTGGTGCATCGATGAATAATTACCTCATGCAATTCCAATCAGATTTGTTACAAACAGAAGTATCACGGCCTGCCAATGTTGAAACAACTGCTATGGGATCAGCATTCTTAGCCGGTTTAGCTGTTGGTTTCTGGAAAGACATTGATGAATTAAAGACGATGACCCAACAAGCAACGGCGTTTAAACCAGAGATGTCCGTAGAAGATGCGGAAGAATTGTATGAAGGATGGCAATTGGCTGTTAAAGCTACTCGGGTCTTCAAACCTAAGAAGCGAGGCACGAAGTAATGCGATTTAAGAGTAAACAACGTATCGCAGCTATTCAAAAATTAAAAGATGAAGATTTTGATGTCGTCATTATTGGTGCTGGTATTACAGGTGCTGGTATTGCGCTTCAAGCAGCTGCGTCAGGATTACGCACAGCAATTATTGATATGCAGGATTTTGCTGAAGGAACAAGTAGTCGTTCAACTAAACTGGTACATGGTGGTATTCGTTACCTAAAGACATTTGATGTTGATGTGGTTGCTGACACCGTTTCAGAACGTGCCCGCGTGCAACAGGTTGCACCACATATTCCGCGTCCATCGCATATGTTAATGCCACTTTATGATGAACCTGAAGCAACATTCACGCCGATGGGTGCTGAAATTGCCATGGAAATTTATGATAAGTTGGCCAATGTACCTGATGATAGTCCGTATGTTCATCGGTTGTTGTCAGCCGAAGAAGCCCATGATTATCTACCAATGTTAGATAATGAAGGCTTGGTTGGATTAGCAATTTACCTTGATTATCAGAATAATGATGCACGCTTAACCATTGAAAATATTAAACAAGCCGTGAGTGATGATGCTGTCGCTGTTAGTCATTTAAAAGCTACCGCAGTTGTGGCTGATGGGTCAGAAAAACGAATTAGTGTGGTAGATACTTTTACCAAGGAATTATTTGATATTAAAGGAAAAGTTGTGGTAAATGCGGCCGGTCCTTGGCATGACACGATTACAAAATTTGCGGATGAAACCACCAGCGATGCGATTCGTCCGACAAAGGGTGTGCATTTAGTTATTAATCAGGATCGTTTACCAGTGCCAAATACGGTGTACTTTGATTCTGGTTTCCATGATGGTCGCATGTTATTCGTTATTCCACGTGCCAATAAGACCTACTTTGGGACAACTGATACTGATTATACCGGGGATTATATGCATCCAAAGGTAGAAAAGGCGGATGTTGATTATCTATTAACGGCAATTAATCGTCGGTTCCCTAATGCGCATATTACCATTGATGATGTGCAAGCAAGTTGGGCTGGTTTGCGTCCATTGATCAGTGGTGTCGGTGATTATAACGGCAATACTGCTAAGAAGGTGGCATCGGATGAAAGCTTGCATACCTTAGATGAAAAGCTTGATCAGTATTTTAACCATGAAATTGAACGTCAGGTAGTAGACGAACAATTAGATCATCTGACTGGCTTTAAAAAGAGTACGTCAAGTGTTTCACGTGGTTTCCAAATTAATGTAGAGAATGGCATTGTTAATGTATCAGGTGGTAAGTTAACGGATTATCGTTTGATGGCATCAGAAACGATGACTGCATTAACAAAACTCCTTACTGACAACTTTGATAAAGCAGTGACACCGATTGATTCAACTAAATATCCAGTATCAGGTGGCCATTTTAATCCAAATGATGTTGATGGTGAACTTGCGAAGTATGCGGAAGAATTAGAAAAACATGATGTGAATGAAGTTAAAGCGATGGAGATTGCAAATTTGTATGGCTCTAATACGCCTGAAATCATTGCATACATTGAATCAGGAGTTTCAGCACCTAAACTATCTGTCGCTGAAACAAGTATGTTGCATTACGCCATAGATAAAGAATTTGTTCTACGGCCAATTGATTATTTCTTACGTCGTACGAACTATCTATTATTTAAATCAGAAGATTTAGCACGCATTGAAGAACCTGTGATTGATGAAATGGCTAAGGTATTGGATTGGTCTGATGAGACAAAGCAAGCTATGACAGCAGAATATGTACATTTACGTGATGAAGCGCAATTGAAAGTGCTAAAAGAGGAGTTAAATTAATGACGGGGAGAATTCCTTTAATTGTTGCAAACTGGAAGACCAACAAAAAAGTTGCCGAAGTTTATGATTTCTTACAAGAAATCCAAGGAAAACTGCCAGATCCTAAAAGAGTAAGGGTAGGTATTGCAGCGCAAGATATTTATTTACATGAAATGGTTAAACAGAGTCAAGAGCTGGACATACCAGTCGCTGTGATTTCTGAAAATTTGCACTGGGCTGATGAAGGTTCATATACTGGTGAAACATCACCAGCTGCCTTGGCTGATATTGGTGTGTCAGGATCGATTGTCGGTCACTATGAGCGACGTAAAATGTTTAAGGAAACCAATGGATCAGTGGGACTAAAGGTTACCGCAGCACTACGTAACGAGTTGATACCAATTGTTGCAATTGCTGAAGATACGACACGCTATAACCCGGATGACGAGGATATGGCACCGTTGACAGAGATTGCAGTGGGCTTAGCAGGTGTTGATAAACAAAGGGCGGAAAATATTGTGGTTGCTTACGAGCCAGCTTGGGCAATTGGCGCAAGTGAGACGCCATCACTAGAAGTAATCGAACACTCTGCTAGGGTTATTCGTCAGTCATTAGCTATCTTGTTTACACAAGAAGTCGCTGATAAAATTCGCATCCAATATGGTGGGTCAGTCACGCCAGAAAATTCGAAAGAAATTCTTGGCTTAGCAGATATTGATGGGTTGTTAATTGGTCGCGCATCACTAGAACCAGCTGCATTCTTGCAAATGGTTAATGATGCAATTGAGGGGTAAAAAAAGTGAAAAAGAAGATTTTTGGGGAAGTTTTTGGAACAGCATTGTTGGTGTTTTTTGGACCTGCTTTAGTCGTTATGGGTGGATATAATGACTTATTAGGACCTTCAATTGGTTGGGGTGTTTCACTAGCCGTCTTGGTTTATGCTTTTGGACCATTGTCTGGGGCACACTTTAATCCAGCTGTGACATTGATGATGTTTTTAACAAAGCAAATGAAGGCGGCTGAAGCAGTTGTCTATGTTATTGCACAATTAGTCGGTGGTCTTATTGGTGGATTGTTTTTGACTTTAACTTACAAGGCTTACCTCAAAGGGGCAGGCTTAAGCTGGTCAACAGAAGTAGCTAAGAATAATCTGAATGGTACGGTATTTCCTAATATATCTGCCGGTATGGCTTTTCTGGTCGAGGTAGTTTTGACCACAGTATTGTTAGTTGTTATCTTGGTATTAAACAATGAAAAGACGAAATCATATAACTTGCAAGCACCAATTGCAGTGGGACTAACAATTGCTATTTTGGTCTTTGCTGCGGGTAACTTAACTGGTGCATCAATGAATCCAGTGCGTTCATTATACCCAGCATTATTTGCTGGTGGGTTGCCAATGCAAGATTTGTGGGTCTACCTCACAGCACCATTTGTTGGATCAATTGTTGGGGCATTGATCGATCGTTTTATTATGAATGATTAGTGGGTTGTGTTTTGAAGTATTAGAAAAGTAGATATTTAAATATATTTTGTTAATTAAAGGCCTGTTTCTGATTTGTACTCGGAAACAGGCTTTTTAATTAGTGCGTGATTAGAATCTATAATTTAAAATTCATTAAAATATACTAATTATATAATATATAATGGGAAACATTATCATTAATAATGTACATGATGTTGAGGTGTACATATAAAGAGCGTAGGCAGTAAAGTAATCAAAAGAATGAAAAATGAGCGCCATGAAATCGTCTTCTTTAGATGCTTTTCTTTTTCTGACATAAAAGTGCCTTTTAAGGATTGGATTATTAAAAATGTGACCACATAAAAAGTTCAAAATCCCTAAGATCTAAAATATAAAATGATATATACGTTCAAAGCATGATCTAAAACAAATTGTTAGTACTAATCATTTGTACCTTTCCATAATAGTTCATATGCTACTTGCTGGGTTTCATTTTCAGTATACTTTGATTTGAATACAAAGCCATTCTGCTTATAAAATCTCACTGCCTTTTGGTTTTTTTCGTAAACCGACAAGATCAATTCATTCTTTTCTTTTTTGACTTTATCTAATAACTCTCTACCGACGCCATTATTACGTGCTTTTTTCTTTACAAAAATACCTGCAATATAACTTTTATCTAGGCCTAAAAAACCAATTATTTCACTATTTTGATAGAAAACATAAATATCGGCTTTAGGTAAGGTATTTTTAACGAAATCATAGTTATTCAACCAGTAATTTCTGGAAATAAAATTGTGAGCTTCAATATTACTATTCAACCAAATATCTAGTATTTGATCCAATTGTTGCTTATTTATCTTGGTTAATTTTTTAATCAATTTAATACTATTCCTCTCAATTAAGGTTAAAAAGTTGCCTCTTGGATTGGGTGTACTGGGTTCGAAATCTATTTCGGATATAACTAACTTTTTAACTGATCGGCAAGGTGATCTACAATCTGGTGCAGAATAGGTCTATTTTAAATAGATACTCATTGCTTGTTCCTTGATTTCTCCTAGCTTTGACTTATCTATTCTAGGATTTCCAATTGTTTTGAATCTCATTTTTTATAGAAGCATATAGCGGGCATATTATTATAAAGCACCCATAGAAAAACAGAATGGTAACCATGTTGCCTTAAGTCATTTAATGCCTGTTTTAGAAGTTGTGAACCAGCTCCTATATGTTGGTTTTCAGGATCGATATATATTGAATATACCTCACCGTAGTTCGAGAACATATCGGATCTCGATGGTCCAAAGCTACAAACACCAATTATCTTTAAATCGTTTTCTGCAATAAGGGTATTTTGCCATCTTTTTTGTGGTGACCAAGTATGTTCGTTTAATTGCGTAAGTAAATTTTGTGGCAATAAATTTTTATAAGCACTTTTCCAAGTTTTTAAATATAGCTTGGAAATTTCAGAAAAGTTTTCGCTTTTTCGACATGGCCTAATAGTTATGCTTTTAGTCATTGAAACTCACTGCATCCTCCATAAAAACACAGCTAATTTGTTTTCAGAATAATTTTATCTATTGTTTTTTGAGTCAATTAAATTCATGATCAAGCTCATCATTGCGGCTATGAAGATAGCTACGGCACCGGTAACAATGAAAGACGTATAATTAACGTAACTACCATCAAAGAACATTTCAACTGAAAGATAGGTAAATGTTACTAGAAAGGCAGCAAAAACTCTGACATACTTAGAATGAAATAACTTGGTTATTATCCAAGAAACCAAGTAGAATCCAGCAATGAAAAATACTGAATCAATGTCATTAAATATTGGACGACGTTGAATGACATTTAGCAGTATTTTAAATAGAGCCATTAAAAATGTTAAAAAGAGTAAAAAATACAAGGGATTATTTTTCAATAAATTATCAAATTTTTTCATGCATGTTCACCCTCTTTCCATGTTTTAACCTAATTACTTTGACCCTAAGTATCATAAAAAATAGCTAATTATGCAAATAATGTGTTCACGTGGGACACTGATGAGGTTTAGAAGTTTACTGGAACAGCAATTAATAAAATTTATTACAAATAAATTCCCCCATTAACTTCCGGATGGTTAATGGGGGAATTTTTATCAAGAATTGAAAAGGGCAAATACTAATTAATGCACAGACCGCCTATTATAAAACTACTTTGTAATTACTAAGCTTGACGAGATAACCCCCACCAATTTGGTATTAATTTTTCTAAAGTAGTGGTCTCTTTATTTTCGTAATCGACTAATATTTCGGTGTCTTTGTTTTTTGAATCCAGTTGCATTAGAAATTCGCGACAAGCACCGCAAGGTAGACTATTATTTTCGTCTGCAACAGGTGCCTTGTCTCTAAAAGCGATTAGTCGTTTGATATGAGTTTGACCACTGTTAGTGTACATATTAAGTGCTGCTACTCGCTCTGCGCATAAGTTACAAACACCACTACAACTTTCGATACAAAAGCCGGTAAAAATTTCACCATTTTCGGCTTCAATGGCACTAACAACATTGTGTGCGTAAATAAATGGTGTGACATCCTCTGGATGGTATTCTTTCTTTGCTGCTGTATACATTTGTTCCCATATATCCATTACGATTTCCCCGCTAAATAAAAATATTTTTCTAACAACTCAAATGATTCTTCTATAATGTTAGTTAATCATGATTTTATCATAATAAAAAATACATGGTTCCCCGTAGTATCAATACTAGGGGATTTTTTGTCTGCATAATCTTTATTAGTTAATTATTCGCTTGTAATGGTAACCAAGCAAAAACTTTTTTAATTTCATCATCCCAGAAAAACCAATCATGATCGCCAGGTGTGACTGAGTATGTTTCATTGATGTCTAATGAATTCATGAAACTTGTGAAATTATCATTGGCAACACGCATAAAATCTTGATCACCAATTGATCGATACCACTGCATTGATTGTAATTGTTCCTTTGGTGCAGTCAGTGCCAAATCTTCTAGATAGCTTTCAGGTAATTTTGGACCAAACACACGTGAAATATCAGACATAATCGGAATGATATCGCGCAAATCAACAGCAGGAGATAATGCGGCAACTGCACTAAACCACTCGGGATGACTGAAAGCCAACTTTAATGCGCCAAAACCACCCATAGAATTTCCCACCACAAAGTTTTGTTCACGTGAAGTGCTTAGCGGGAACATATGGCGTATTTCTGGCATAAATTCTTCAGTTAAATAAGTCCAATATGGTAAACCATTGGCTTCATCCATGTAAAAACTGCGATTAACATTTGGCATAATCACTGCAACTTGATATTGCATGGCAAGATTTTCAATACTTGTAAAACGTTCCCAACAGGTACCGTTTTCTCCTAGTCCATGCAGTAACCAAATGGTAGGTAAGGGTTTGTTTGGTATGACATCTGGCAAGATAACACTAGCTTTTAAGTGTTCCTGTAAAGTTGTTGAAAAACGTGTGATGTGAATTAAAGACATTATTTTTCCCCCTAAAAATAATTTAATTGTATTTAGAAATAAACGATGGTTCGTTTTATTCAGAATAGTAGACGTTCGCTTTGATATTTTGACGATGATTACCAAAGTGTTCACCGAAAAGTGTTAGACCACCATAAGTATCTTTTTCGATTGGCAAAACGGACATTTTTAAAGCTAATCGTTTGCTGTCTGATAAATGTAAATCACTGATTTTAACATCTGAAATGCTCTTACTATCAACAGAAGTATCCAGTTCGCCAATTCGAAGATGTTTAAGTAGACCATATTGACTAAATTTTTCGGGCCACCAGTCAGGTGTGTAATTTCCTTGCACATCAGAATAATTACCTGGCAATTCAGTTTCACCAACAAAGGTATCGTTGATCCAAAAGCCGATTTTAGAATGCCAATTATTATTAGATAGTGGGAATTCACTCGCCATTTCTAACTCAAATTCAATCATCTCAATTTTACCGTCCTCAGGTAGCTCGTTTGGAATAATATATTCAATTGTTCCTTGTGTGAACCACAAGATTTGTGATCGAAAGCGTTCGACAGAGAAAAACGCATTGACGTCATCCATGCTTGAAATTAGTGCGTTTTCAGAGGCTAAACCACAAGATGGCATGACTTGATTAATGGCAAAGTAGTTACCAATAGGAATGTCATAAGTTTTTTTATAATACTCTGGGAATATTTTTTGTGGAAAATGGATATTAATCTGATCAATATTCATAGTGGGGTAGCTTTTTCGATTATCAGCATCCTTCTTAAAACTAATAATGTTGGCTTTTTCTAAAATGTGTAAATTTTTAGAGATAGCCGCTTTACTGATATTCATTCTTTGGGCTAATTCTGTTGCGGTAATTGTTTCGCTCGAAATGATTTCAAGGATTTCTAGTCTAACCTCAGAATCTAAGGCTTGATACACGCGCAAAGAATTTGGACTGATATCGATGTCCATGTTATTGCCTCCGTTATAAAATCAGTTAACTTTTGCGTTAATTATTATAAAGCTGATTATCCGTCTAAAGTCGATAGTTGTCAATATAATTAACCGCTTTCAATACTGTTTCAATAGTATTGACAGCGCTTTCATAAAGCGTGATAATTCAGTCATTGGGATGGTTAATAATAATGTTAATCATTTAACAATGTAGATTTATTAAGAGGGGTTATTTATGAAAAAGGCACAAATTTTTGGGGCAACAATTGCATCATTTTGCCTATCATTTGGGCTAACAGAAGTGTTTAATCCAGTAATTCATGCAGATTCCAATAAAGAAATTGTTTTTTGGAATCCATTCACTGGGCCGGATGGTACAAGTATGCAAAAGTTAGTGAATCAATATAATAAGACGAATCCTGAGTACAAGGTGAAGAATGTTTCACTGACTGAATCAGATATGTATTCAAAGATTCCGACGATTGTTAATTCTAAGAAGGGGGTTCCCGATCTACAAATTGTTCACGTAGAGCGTATTAAGGATTATGTGCATAATGGGTTACTCGATGATTACAATCCTTACTTAGGTGATTTTTCTGATATTAATAAATCAAACTATGTACCTGAAGCATGGGAAAACGGTGCCTACCAGGGCAAAAGATATGGTGTGCCGCTAGACATACATACAACCTTCATGTATTACAACAAAAGTTTAGTCAAAAAGTATGCACCACATGCACTTGATGACAATATTGTGACTTTTGATGAAATTAAAGCGGCTGGTGAGAAGTCACAAAAAGATGGCATCACTGGTCTAGGGTTAACATGGTGGAAGCCAAGTTTCTTATCACTGTATGGGCAACTAGGTGGTGAACTAACAAAGGATGGTAAGAATCCGAATTTAGATAATAAAAAATCGCGACAGGTTATCCAATTATACAAGGGATTACATGATCAGAAGGTGACATCTCAAGATGGTCAAGATCCAATGCAATTGTTCTTAACGAACAAAGAAATCTTCTTCCCAGAAGGTATTTGGATGAATAATCAAATTAAAGAATCTGATGTCAAATATGGGGTAACGAACGCACCACAATTATCAGATGATCCTGACAAAATGGTTAACTGGTCATCAAGTCACCAATTTGTGTTATTAAAGCAACCTAAGCGTGATAAAGCAAAGACTGAAGCGACATTACAGTTTATTAGCTGGGTACGTACACATTCATTAGAGTGGGCAAAGGCTGGTCAAAATCCAGCAACATTGGCTATTACTAAGGATAAAGAATATCAAAAGATGCAACAATCATTCTTGTTGACTGATAAGACTGAGCAAAAATCATTACGGATATTTAATTATCGTTATAACGGTTACTTAGCTGATTACTTAGATCGATATGCTTATGATGCCGTCTTTGGCAAGACAAGTATTTCAAGTTATTTGAATAAGCTACAAAATACTGTACAAGACGAAGTTGATGCACAAATGGCAGATTAGTCAAAATATATTGATAGGAGTGAAACACAAATGGC
Source organism: Weissella paramesenteroides ATCC 33313 (assembly GCF_000160575.1). Lineage (GTDB taxonomy): Bacteria > Bacillota > Bacilli > Lactobacillales > Lactobacillaceae > Weissella > Weissella paramesenteroides. The sequence continues at coordinate 207,118 of NZ_GG697132.1, read as the reverse complement.
AGATATTCCTTTTAAGTCGGGAAGTACTAGTACGGATCGCAAAAAGTCGCGGCGCTCTCATGGGAAAAGCCTTCCGATATTGTATTTGCTACCGCATTTAGTTATTTTCACAGTATTCTTTTTTGTCCCATTGATTTTTGGAATCTATGTTGCGTTTACGAAATGGGATTTAGTTCGCACACCTGTATTCGTTGGTTTTGATAATTTCAAAACGATATTGTTCTCAAATTCAATATTTCATGACCAATTAACGAGTGGTTTATGGCACACGATTTTGTTCGTGTTGATTTCGGTACCATTCTGTATTTTAGTACCACTGCTATTGGCGGTTGTGCTAAATACAAAACCAGCATTCGCAAAATTCTTCCAAGGGTTGTTCTACTTACCAAGTCTATTTTCAATCTCAGCGGTTGTTATTGTTTGGTCACTAATCTTCAACCCTAACTATGGTCCATTGAATACACTATTCCATTTGAACCAAGTTTGGACAGGAACACAACCCTGGGCATGGATGACGATTGTTATTTTGACTGTCTGGTGGACAATCGGTGGCAATATGATTATTTACCAAGCAGCCTTAAATGGTATTCCACAAGATTACTATGAAGCAGCAGATATTGATGGTGCCTCACGTTGGAAGAAATTTATTCACATCACGTTACCAAGTATTCGTGGACAATTGTTATTTACGATTGTGACAACAACCATTTCACAGTTTAACATTTATGGACAACCACTAATGATGACCAACGGTGGACCAAACGGATCAACGACTGTATTGATGATGAATGTGCAACAAAACGCCTTTGGATCTGGACAATCGTTAGCTGGTATCTCATCAGCTATGGCGGTCATCCTAGGTATCTGTATAACAATCGTTTCAATGGTTCAACTATTTCTTCTAAGAAATAAAGATTAATGCGGGAAGGTGAGAAAATCATGAAAAATAAGAAACAAGGGTCAGTTCAGTGGTTATCGCTCATTTTCCTAATTGTATTAGGAATTGTTTGGGTGACACCATTATTGTATGGTGTCATGTCATCATTCAAGAGTAACCTTGAAATGCAATCAGTTGGGTTTAAGTTTTTGCCCATTCACTGGATATTTACTAACTACACACGTTTACTAGAAAACACAGCTAATACACCAGTCTTTCGCTGGTTCTTAAACTCAATTGTTATTTCTGGTGGGTCAACGATTTTGGTATTAGTCGTCACATCACTTTCGGCATTTGCGTTTTCACGCTTACGCTTCCGTGGGCGCAACGCCTTGTTCATGTTCCTACTATCAACAATGATGTTCCCAGCAGTCATGAACATTATTCCACTATACAAAATTATGACAACATTGGGTTGGGCAAACACCCCATGGGCGATGATTTTTCCAGCAGCGACAGGGGTATTTAATATCTTCCTAATTCGACAATTTATGGATAACATCCCCATTGCGTATGATGAAGCCGCACGAATTGATGGTGCCAGTGATTGGCAAATCTTTAGAATTGTTATTCTGCCATTGATTAAACCAGTTTTGTTCGTGGTTGCGCTATTTACCTTTACGGGAACATGGAATGACTTCCTATGGCCATCAATTGTGTTCTCAGACATTAACAAGATGCCAATTACGCCAGGACTAAAGTTATTGCAAGGTATGTACGTTGCGGATATTCCAACCTTGATGGCAGGTGCTATTATTGCGATCATTCCAACGTTCATCCTATATTTGGTTGCACAGAAGTACTTCTTGCAATCAATGTCCTTGTCAGTAGGTGTGAAAGGATAGTAGTTAAATATGTTAGATAAGAAATGGGATAAAAGATTATTGATTATTTGTGCAGCTTGGCAATTTATCGATGGCGCAATCACGATTGTTTTAGGCTTTTTGAATATGACAAAAATGAATGACATCGATAAATTGGTACCAATTAGTTCATTTAATGGCCTGATTGGCACGATGTTCATCTTAGCTGGATTAACGAATTTATTAATTGCCTATTATTTCTTGCCACAAAAAGAAATTAACAAGTGGATCATGCCAATTCTAGTGACTGAAATTATTATTTCATACTTCTGTATGGATATTATTGCAGTCGGTACCTTGGTGCCAGCCACAATTATCATTAGTTTAAAGAAAAAAAGACAAAGTTTAGCAAATACGCAGTAAAAGAAAGCGAGAAAAAGTATGTACCGTACAGAATATCCTGAACCGCAATTTCAAAGAGAGCATTGGTTAAATTTAAATGGTACTTGGCAGTTTGCCTTTGATGACCAAGATTTAGGTGTTAAAGAAGATTGGTACCAACAACATGATTTTAACCAGACAATTGAAGTGCCATTTGCTTATCAAACGAAGTTGAGTGGTATCGACGATCAAAGTGAACATAGTGTTGTTTGGTACCAACGTCACTTTACCGTAGATGCTTCAGCTGATGAGGCAACGATCTTGCATTTTGGAGCCGTTGATTTTGAAACAGATGTTTGGGTTGATGAGCAACACATTGGTACGCATGTGGGTGGACATACTAGTTTCTCTTTTGATATCACTGACCATGTTAAGGCTGGTGAAGATCATGTCTTAACGGTTCGTGCTAAAGATCCGGTTCGTGATGAAGAGCTTACGCGCGGCAAGCAAAATTGGACAGGCGAAAGTGCTGGTATTTGGTATACCAATACTACCGGTATTTGGCAGACTGTTTGGCTAGAAATGAAGCCATTAACTAATTTGACAACAGTTAAATATGTGACGGATATCGATAAAGGCAATGTCAAAATGACTGGTGAGATTGCTAACTTTATCCCTGGTACACAAGTTGTTGCTGATATTAAATTTAAAGACCAACAATTAGCTAAAGTTGCTATTTATCCGGAAGAAAGTTCATTTGAGTTAAGTGTTAATGTGTTGGGCAAACATATTTTCCGGCAAGGATATCACAATGAAGGCTGGTTATGGTCACCAGAACATCCTAATTTGTTTACTGTTGATTTTGAAACGACAGCACCAGATGCACAAACAGACCACGTGTCATCATACTTTGGTATGCGTAAGATTCATACGTCAAAGGGGATGGTTTACTTAAACAACCGCCCTTATTACCAAAAATTAGTTTTGGACCAAGGTTATTGGCCAGATGGTTTGCTAACTGCACCAAATGATGAAGCATTCAAAAAGGATATTACGTTAGCGAAGGAAATGGGCTTTAATGGGGCAAGATTACATCAAAAAGTTGAAGACCCTCGTTTCCTATATTGGGCAGATCAACTAGGATTTATTACTTGGGGTGAATGTGCGGCAGCGCCGGTCTTCACGCCTAAGGCTGAGACGACCTTGTATCAAGAATGGTTAGAGATTATCGAAAGAGATTATAACCATCCATCAATTTTGACTTGGGTACCAGTTAATGAAAGCTGGGGTGTGCCACAGGTACACATTGATCGACAACAACAACACTTCACACAAGCTTTGTATCATATGATTCATTCATTAGATTCTACTCGACTTGTACAATCTAATGATGGTTGGGCACAAACAGAAACTGATATTTGTGCCGTTCACAATTATGCGCATGGTACGAAAGATGATTTGGAAACGTATGATTATTACACTGAAACATTAAGTTCATGGGAGAAAATCATTCGTAACCCACCAGTATGGGATATTTTCGCTGATGGTTTCACTTACAAAGGACAACCAATCCTACTCACTGAATTTGGTGGGATTGGTTACAACAAGCAAGCACCTTCAGAAGGCTGGGGTTACACCGGGGCAAAGTCTGATGAAGAGTTCGTGAGTGAGTATCAAAGAATTATGCATGCTGTCAGCCAATCGCATTGCTTGTATGGCATTGTCTATACGCAACTGGCTGATACAGAACAAGAAGTTAACGGGCTATTAACGGTTGATCACGAACCGAAAGTCAATCCAGCAATCATCAAAAAAGCAAATGACTTTTTCATTCGTTCATTTGTTGAAACGCCACAAAAGGATCAAGAAATCGTTGATATTCTAGAAGACAATTTGGACTAAGACAAAGGGTTTAATAAGAAAATATAAAGAAGGATAGGGTGACGTTCACATGGCTCAAATAGCACTGGATCACATTTATAAAAAATACGAAAATGCTTCAGATTATTCGGTGACTGATTTTAATTTGCAGATTAAGGATCGCGAATTTATTGTTTTCGTTGGTCCGTCAGGATGTGGCAAATCAACGACACTACGAATGATTGCCGGTTTGGAAGATATTTCAGAAGGTGAGTTGAAAATTGATGACAAAGTTGTTAATAATGAGTCACCAAAGGATCGTGATATTGCGATGGTATTCCAAAATTATGCCTTGTATCCACACATGACGGTATACGATAATATGGCATTCGGTCTTAAGATTCGTAAATATGATAAAGCTGAGATCGATAAGCGCGTGAAGGATGCGGCTGAAATTCTTGGACTAAGTGATTATCTAAAGCGTAAGCCAGCTGCTTTGTCTGGTGGTCAACGACAACGTGTTGCTTTGGGACGTTCAATTGTGCGTGACGCACCAATCTTCTTAATGGATGAGCCACTATCTAATTTGGATGCTAAGTTGCGTGTATCAATGCGTGCTGAAATTGCAAAGTTACATCAACGATTGAATACCACAACCATTTATGTGACTCATGATCAAACTGAAGCGATGACGATGGCTGATCGCATTGTGATTATGAAAGACGGTAAAATCCAACAAGTTGGTACACCAAAAGAAGTTTATGACAATCCAGCAAATGTATTTGTGGGTGGATTTATTGGATCACCAGCGATGAACTTCTTTAACATTACTTTGAAGGGCGATAAAATCACTGATGAAGGTGGTAATTTTGAACTCGAAGTGCCACAAGGTTGTGCCAAGGTTCTTAATGACAAGGGTTACCAAGGTAAAAAACTAATCTTTGGTATTCGTCCGGAAGATTTGCACACAGAAAATGCCTTTTTGGAAACGTTCCCTAATGCAGTTGTCTCGGCTAAAATTGTCGTTTCAGAATTGCTTGGGGCAGAGTCACAACTATATAGCAAAATTGGTAATACAGAAGTTGTTGCCAAGGTAGATGGACGCGATTTTAAAGAAACAGGATCAGAATTGAAGCTTGGCTTTGATTTGAACCGTGCTCATTTCTTTGACCCTGAAAGTGAAATGGCAGTTTATTAATTCAATAAATCATTAATCGCTTTATATAAAAGTAGCACCATGGACTCCGATTTGATTGGGAGGACATGGTGCTACTTTTTTGTAAATAAAGCAAAGCTAATTTTTTAATTTTTGTATAATTTTGTGTCATGAAAAATATTGTTTTCTGAAACGAAACAAAGTAACATTTGACTATAATTATCTGATGAAAGGTTACTTTATGAAGCTTAATAAACAACACATAACAGAAAAGAAAGAGCAAGTAGTCACTGATATAAAGAACTTTGAGAGTTTTGTAAAAAAGATTTATACCAGTGATAGTTTATTATCACGTCAGCAATTGCATAAATTGAACCAAACTAGTCAAATCATGCTAAGACCTTTGCAGTCACAATTGGATGATAAATTACCCACACAATCATTTAATTTAAGTTTAATTCGTTATAAAAATGATTTGCGGGTGCGACAATTACAGGTCGTTTTGCCAACTGGTGAAGTAACCAATATTTAAAAATTTTTAAAGCAATTGAATTTATTATTATTAGGTAAAATTTTGGAAAGCGATTTCTATCAAAATATTAAATTAACTGTTGTGTCCAACGTACAGATAGAAACAGCTGACAAAATAAAGCGAGCTAACCAGTCGTTGAAGCAACGTATTCGACAATTAACTGATGCAAAAATTCAATTAATGGAGCAATATGACTGTACCCAGGTAAAGTTGGCACAGCAGGCAAAACAATTGATTATTAGAGAAAAGCAGAATGAGAAATTACAAACAAAGATTAAACAACTTGAACAGACAATTCTGGATTGCCGATTTGAATTTGAAAAACAAAAAACAGAAATGAGTACACTTCGTGAACAAATCCGGATTAAACAGACAAAACAAAATCGTCAAAAAGTAGTCAAGCAGATTTCAAATATCAAACATGTTTGTCCAAAATTAGATGATAAATCCTTCAAAGAAGAAATTGCATCCTTAAAACAGAAATTCTCAGAGGTGCAAGCAGAATTACGTTTGTACAAGAAGCGAAGCCATCCTGATGCACCAATTAGCCGTTCAGAGAGAATTCGACAGTTAACCAGTGAATTAAATTTTGCATGTGTTGAAGATTATCACCCATTGCTTCGTCTGGTGCACAAATATAATGATTTAGTTGCGGAAGATTTGACCTTATGGCAGCAAATACAGGGTCACTTTGAAAAAATTGATGAATGCTGGCGATTTATTGATCAAAATGGGCAAGTGTATGCATTGTCTGATATATCTTTAAATGGTATTACACAAGATTCACTGACAACAGACTATTATTACTCTGCTCGACAACGTTCTGATACGGGATATGTGATGATGATTCGTCAGCTAAACAAGCGCGTCATTGATCAGCAACCGACACAGGAGGAAACTGAAACTACTAGTCCAATACTGTCCTTGAAGAAACAGGTATTGATTATCTCTTGGTGGGGTGAGACAGTTAAAAATGCCACGAAAAAGTTAAATCATTTAGGTATCGATGTCGTCTGGTTGGATCCATCAGATGTTAGTAATGATAAAATTATGCATGAAATGCAAAAAGCGCAATATGATTTTGTACTAATTGTTATGCGTGGTGCGCATCATGAAACGGTTACTGCAGCGCATCGGCTGCGACGTTCAGGTAGACAAATCAAGGTTGCAAATAACCCCGGGGCAAGCGCAATGTTTGATTATGTAAGTGGTGCACTGGGGTTAGCTGATGAATGCTAGTTAAGGACACTTACTAAAAATAACTTGCGGAATAATAAAAAAATCAGTATTATAGGTTAAGTATTAAAAAGTAAATAACTCGACATCCTATCAAGAGTCAGGGAGGGACTAGACCCCGTGAGCTGACACCAACTACCGTAACGGTGATGTGGTAATTTCTAGCAGATAGGCGCATATCGACTAAACCCCGACGTGCCGCCTATGTGTGGTCGCCGGGGTTATTTATTTTGATTTTCGTTAGCAAAGGAGATATTTAATAAATCATGTCAGAAAAGCGTTTATTTACGTCAGAATCCGTTTCAGAAGGTCACCCAGATAAGGTGTCTGATCAAATTTCAGATGCCATTTTGGATGCCGTTCTAAAAGAAGATCCACAAGCACGAACAGCCGTTGAAACATCTGTCACAACTGGATATGTTAATGTATTTGGTGAGGTATCAACGACCGCATATGTGAATATTAATGATATTGTACGTAAGACCTTGAAGCGTATTGGGTATGATGATCCCGATGCTGGTTTCTTGGCTGATGATATTCATGTGGGTATTACAATTGATGAGCAATCACCAGATATTGCCCAAGGTGTTGATTCAGCTATTGAACAACGTGAGGATGGTGGCGTTGATCCGCTTGACCAAATTGGTGCCGGTGATCAAGGTTTGATGTTTGGTTTTGCAACCAACGAAACTGATGAATATCTACCACTATCAGTTGTTTTGTCACATAAGTTAGTAAAGAAGCAAGCAGACGTTCGTCGTGCAGGTATTTTGGATTACCTATTGCCTGATGCAAAGGCACAAGTAACTGTCGAACTTGATGAAAATGATAAGCCAATTCGTATTGATACGGTTGTTTTGTCAACACAACACCGTGCATCAGTATCATTGGAGCAATTACGTCGTGATGTACGTGAGTTAATTATCAAGCCAATCCTACCTGCAGATATGGTTGATGATGAGACACGTTATTTGATTAACCCAACCGGTCGTTTTGTTATTGGTGGACCTAAGGGTGATGCTGGTATGACGGGTCGTAAGGTAATCGTTGATACATACGGTGGTTATGCACGTCATGGTGGTGGTGCTTTCTCTGGAAAGGATGCTACAAAGGTTGACCGTTCAGCTGCGTATGCAACGCGTCACATTGCCAAGAACATTGTGGCTGCTGGTTTGGCTGAAAAGGTTGAAATTCAAGTTGCCTATGCCATCGGTGTGGCAGCGCCAGTTTCAGTTAACGTCAATACATTCGGTACTGGTAAGGTATCTGATGATGATTTGGTTGCCGCTATTCGCGATTTGTTTGAATTGCGTCCAGCTGGAATTATCGAAGACTTAGATTTACGTAAGCCACGTTATGAAGCAACTGCTGCCTATGGTCACTTTGGTCGTCCAGAATTGGACTTGCCATGGGAACGTTTGGACAAGGTTGATGAATTGAAGGCATATTTCAATAAATAAATGATGATAAAAAAGAGCTGTGAAAATTGATTTCACAGCTCCTTTTTTTAGAGTAAGTCATTCATGGCAGGTATCATTATTTAAATAGTAATGCGAGTCCCATTATCAAATTTCCTAAAATAAGCAAAGCATCGACAATCTGATTGTTTTGTGATTTTGATTGTTTAGCGATACTAATTTTGAGCAAATTTGCACCTAAAATGGCGCCTACGATAGCGCTACCAGCAAGTATACTAGCGAGTAGCCAATCAACAGAGCCACTTGTTGCTCTTGCAATAAAACCGACCAACGAAATACCAGATAAAACAAATACTGATGTGCCAACAGTTTGAAATGTTGTGCAACCAAGAAGTGTTAAACCAGCAATAATTGTTGTTGTACCACTCGTGCCAACTAATCCGGATAATAAGCCGCTGATAATACCAAAAAAGCTGGTTTGACAAAAGGTGTATTTGTTACTGTGGTAGACTGATTTAACAAGTTTGACAGGTTGCCTTTTTTTAATTATCATCAAGACGGTTAGCAAGATGATGATACTACCGATTAAGCGGTTGTAGTGATTTGTGGGGATATCATTAGAAAAGTATGATCCAATTAATGCACCGATAGTGCCCCAACCAATCATGATCCAGCCAATTTTAAAATTTATGTTACCTGATTTAGCATGTAAACCACTACTAATGGCTGCTACTGGGAACATAGTTGCTAATGAAGTAGCTGTTGCAACAACGGGAGAGACATTAAAACCTAAAGTTAGGATACTAACATAGAGTGCCCCAGCGCCACCTCCTGTGATAACAGTGAATCCTCCCATGATTACACCAGCGATAACTAAATATAAAAATGACATATTTTAATTTCCTATCCTTATATAATTTATATTGTACTTAAAATTATAAAAAGATATTAATTAGAAACAACCAACAATGTGCACTGTTTTGTTGGGAGACGTGAAATCAGAAAGAGTCGTGTGATGGTTAATATAGTGAAAAAACAAATGATGAATTACAAAATTATGCAGGCTTTTTGGACGCTATATCAACAAAAAAACCTACAACAAATTAGCGTACGTGAGATCATTGAGCAAGTACCATGTAATCGTAGTACTTTTTATGCACATTTTACTGATATATATGATTTGTTGAATCAGTTTGAAAATCACCTACTACCAAAATCTTCACAACCTAGCGTACAGAAGATGATAATAAGTGATAATATTCAGGTATCTATTGAACAATGTCGCTGGCTCTATAGTCAGTATAAAAATTATTATGAAGTATTATTGGAAAATAAACATAATACAACTTTTCGGCCAAAACTCATCGATTTCTGTAGTGAAATTATCAAAAGGCATTTGAATTATCCTTTAGATAAGGAGGATTTTGATATTGATTTACTAGTAGAAATTACAGCTAATACAATTTTAACGACACTTATTTTTTATATGAAGAGAACGGATCGACCAAAGGCAACGGCAATTGTAAATTTAATAACAGAAATTCTTAATAATGGTATCTCTGAACAATTACAATGGCGGTTATCATTAAAAAATCAAACATAGTTTGAAACTTGCTTCAGTTTTTAAAGTATGAAGGCGTCAATCTACCGAGTTCAAATAGGTGGTTTGATGTCTTTTTCTGTTCAGAATAACTAATCCCTTCCAAGCACTTGTAAAATGATCAGTATTAGTTTTAATGTTAAAATAATTTAAAAAGTATACAACATATTAGCAAAAAGGGTAAGTGAATTTAATGCAAATTACAGTTTTTGGCGCAAGTAGTAAAACTGGTAGTCAAGTTATTCAGCAGGCTTTGAATCGTGGCTATCAGGTGGTTGCTTATGTCAGAGAAGCAGCAAAATTGACTTTGACTGACTAAAATTTAAAAGTTGTTGAAGGACAGTTAGATGATTTAAACATGGTTAAACAGGCAATTTCAGGCAGTCAAGCCGTTGTAAGTGCCTTGGGTCCCACAGGCAAGCCGGAGAGTGATCAACAAATCAGTTTGGGAATCGCAAATATTTTGACGGCGCTAAAAGAATTTGGTATCAAACGCTTTGTGGCGTTATCAACAACTAGTGCACAGGATGCGCTTGATATTGATAGCACAAAATTTAAATTAAGACGGACAATGATTCGTAAAGGTAATGAATCAATTGTTAAATATACGGAGTTAGTTCGTCAATCTGACTGTGATTGGACGCTACTTAGAATTGCATCGCTATTAACTGATAAACCTTTAAATAAAAAGCGTGCATGTTGGGTATTTGGGTAAGGATAAATTACAGTTTAAACTATCGCGAGCCAACCTAGCTTGGTACATGTTAGAATAATTAAATAGTACAGAATTTGTACGTCAGGCACCCGCAATTAGTGACTAAATTCAAGTGGCGATGTAGATAATAAATGCTAGTAAAAAGCACCAGGCTAACAGTTGAAGTGCTAAAAAAAGTTAGGCATTTAAATAAATCTTTATAACTCAAGACCTGTTTTCAATATGTAACTGGAACAGGTCTTTTGTTTTGGGGTAAATTTCACTAATTAGTGATTATATACTTTGGACAATTTTACATAACTTCAGAGATTGTGAAAAATTTAACGGCGAGTTTCATGAACATTATTTTAAAAATATTTGAATGTTTTGTGAAAATGTTCATTAATTATTAGCCATAAATTTATGAAATAAATTTGAAGATAAAAAGGAATTTTTTTATAAATTAAACATTTTTTCTAACATAGTAATATAATACAAACTAATTATAATATATTGTATATAGTTATAAATAGTTTACAATAATGTTTAATTTGAAAGAATATCTGTATATGCTTTTATATTATATTGATTTATTTTATAAAAACTAGCTTGACATTATACTACTACTTAAAATATAATTTTATTTGGTAAAAGTAAGAAAGCGTTTCCAAAACGCAAACATGTAGGGAGATATGTTGAAATGTCAGAGAACAAAACAACTGCTGGTTTAGCAGCTTTGAAGGTTATGGAAGGTTGGGGTGTTCACACTGTATACGGTGTGCCATCCGGAACATTGAGTGGATTCATGGATGCGATGGGAAATCCTGAAAACAACATCAAGTTCTTGCAAGTTAAGCACGAAGAAGTTGGTGCCATGGCCGCAGTTATGCAATGGAAGTTTGGCGGTAAAATCGGTGTTACTGTTGGATCAGGTGGACCTGGTGCAACTCACTTGATCAACGGTTTGTACGATGCAGCAATGGATAACGTTCCTGTATTGGCAATCTTGGGTTCAAAGCCAGTTCGTGAATTGAACATGGACTCATTCCAAGAATTGAACCAAAACCCAATGTATGAAAACATTGCGGTTTATAACCGTCGTGTTGCTACTGCAGAGCAACTACCTCACTTGGTTGATGATGCAATCCGTACTGCAATCGCTAAGCATGGTGTAGCAGTTCTTGAAGTTCCTGCTGACTTTGGATTTGCAGAATTAGATGCAGATTCAATCTATTCAACACCTTTGTATTCTTCAGGACTAAAGTTCAAGAACTACAAGTCAGCACCAGTTGATGCAGCAGATATTGACGAAGCTGTAGAACTATTGAACCAAGCAAAGCGTCCAGTTATTTATGCTGGTGTTGGTACTATGGGACATGGTCCAGCCGTTCAAGAATTGGCTCGTAAGATCAAGGCACCTGTTATTACAACAGGAAAGAACTTTGAGACTTTCGATTGGGACTTCGAAGCTTTGACTGGATCAACATTCCGTGTTGGTTGGAAGCCAGCTAACGAATCTGTTCTTGAAGCAGATACTGTCTTGTTCGTTGGAACAAACTTCCCGTTCTCAGAAGTTGAAGGTACATTCCGTAACGTTGAAAAGTTCATCCAAATTGATAACAACCCAGCTATGCTAGGTAAGCGTCACCAAACTGACGTTGCTATCCTTGGTGATGCTGGTGAAGCAATTGATGCCATCCTTGCAAAGGTTGCACCTGTTGAAGAATCAGCTTGGTGGAATGCTAACATTAAGAACGTTCAAAACTGGCGTGATTACATGAACAAACTTGAGCAAAAGACTGAAGGTGATCTTCAAGCTTACCAAGTTTACAATGCTATTAACAAGTACGCTGCAGAAGATGCAATCTTCTCAACTGATGTTGGTAACGTTACTCAAATGTCAATCCGTCACTTGCACATGACACCAAAGAACATGTGGCGTACTTCACCATTGTTTGCCACAATGGGTATTGGTTTGCCAGGTGGTATCGGTGCCAAGAACACTTACCCAGATCGTCAAGTTTGGAACTTGATGGGTGATGGTGCCTTCTCAATGACTTACCCAGATGTTGTGACAAACGTTCGCTACAACATGCCAGTTATCAACGTTGTGTTCACAAACACTGAGTATGGTTTCATCAAGAACAAGTATGAGGATACTAATACTTACAACTTCGGTGTTGACTTTACTGACGTTGATTACGCTAAGATCGGTGAGGCACAAGGTGCTGTTGGTTTGACGGTTAGCCGTATCGAAGATATCGATCGCGTTATGAAGGAAGCTGTTGATTACTACAACCAAGGTCGTGTTGTTGTTATCGATGCTAAGATCACTAAGGATCGTCCAATTCCTGTTGAGACATTGAAGCTTGATACTAACTTGTACAGCGAAGATGTTGTTAAGTCTTACAAGGAAAAGTACGAAGCTGAAGAGCTTGTACCATTCCGCGAGTTCCTTGAAGCTGAAGGTCTAACTTCAAAGTACATCAAAGAAGACAACGGTAACAAGTTTAGCTTCTAATTAAATGAATGCAAAAAGTACCATTAGCGCTATGCTGATGGTACTTTTTTTCTGGCGTAGAATTCATTAGTCTTTTTATAGTTAATAAAATTATGAGCGGAGTATAATAAATTTATTGATATAAAAATAAATTTAGCCAATGAAGTGGCTGAATGGATAGCTGGGTAGAAAATTTGGAAAATCTAATGAAAAGCTATGGCATGGCTGTCAGGGAACAGTTAAAAGCACAAGGATTAAATGATGACTTAATTTTGCAGACTGATGAACGGTGGGCTAATGAAATTTATGGCTGGGGAACCGATGCAACGGTTGGTAACAACGCATGCGCCATTGCTTCATTAGCAATGATTAATGCTTATTGGCAACATACACCATTAACGATTAATCAAGTGCTTAATTGGGCGGGGAATGACTATTTTACAGATTCCGGCACCTTATGGTCTATTTTTCCTGCTTTTGCAGAAAAGTATGGTTATAAGTATAAGGATCTTGGGACAAACGTTGCGGATGCATTACCATACCTAAAAAACAACGTGCCAGTGCTCATTTCTGTGAAACCTGGTCGATTTACAACAGTTGGTCACATCATGGTTCTAACGCACGCAGATGACGAATATATTCGGTTACTGGACCCTAATGATAATGAAAACAAGAATCACGCATTAACCTCCTTTTCAAAGGAAGTGATTCAAAAGGAATTACGGCATATTTGGGTGTTTATAGGGGAATGAAAAAACTTGTGCAGTTGTGAAAAATAGCTGCACAAGTTTTTTTAGAATGCTCATGTTTTAAAACTTTATCTCTGAAACATACGTTAGCTTCCTATGATAATCTAACTCAATGAAATCGGTTGGTTGCACATGACCAGGTTCTTTATCAAAGTAGGTCGCATCGGCAATTTGCAACATGGTATAAACAAATTGTGAGCAAAACATGATGTTACGACGCATCGAATGTTTTGTGACTAGGCCCAGTATGTTATAGGCGCTACCCGTCTGATTGATTTGTTTAATGGTATCAATGACTTTTCGTTTTTGAGTAACTGACACTGGGAGACGATAAATTAACACTGATGCATCAGCTTTTTTATGGAAAGCATGAATCATTTCAGGATTTAAGCCAGGCGGATAGACACGTTCACCACCATTGTAGCTAATGATAGTTGTTAAATCGGCATCAAAGCTAAGTGAAGCGTGATTAAATTGTTTTTGCGTGAATAAACCAATTAGTTCACTGGCAGCACTACCGGTGTTTGAAATGACGATGTAGAGACCAGGGTCAGTTAGAGATTGTTCAGCCTTTTGAAAATAATCATTATCTAAAGAGCCATTATTTACATAGCGGATGGCACTATGCCGATTTAAATCACTAAAAATTTCTTGGAGATTATGCATTGATAGTGTATGACGGAATTTACCAAATGTATTTACTGCTTGGTAAATACGTTTTTGATGATGCTTCATCTGTGAAAAAGTAATTGTGCTTACTTCTTCAACAGAAGGTAAATAAAAAGATGTATTTTTTGTGTAAATAACAACATCTTCCAGTAAAAATGGCAATGGTAATGTTGCTGCTGCAATAAAGTGCAGTAGCAGTTGATGCGTTCCTTGATTTGAGAAAACAACACTAATATAAAAAACAAGCTGCAGAATTAGTGTAATGGTGTAACTAATAAATAGGATGATTTTCAAACCGAGTGAATAGGGCACCATCGTAAATAGTTTAATCACTAGGAATACGAAAATAAAAATGGCAGTGAGAATAAATAAAGGTAGTGTACCGAATAGTATGATTATCAACAGTAGGCAGGTCGTTATAACCCAAAGGAATCGTTGATAATTAAAAATGTTATTCATAGAGATTGGTTGTCCTTTTAATTTGGTGTGATGCCTGAAACTGACTAAACAATATACTACCTTAGCTAGTCGTAAAGTAGTAGATTTAATTATGTTGATCCGCAAAAAAACAAGCTATCTTACTGGCAAACTTTTAGTCAGTGATAGCTTGTTTTTTGCTAGTATTTTATTGACTAAGCGTGGTTAGCGCTGCCGAACACAGCAATACGATCTACTAGAGCATTCTCAATGGCTTTTACACCAGGTGCAAGTAACTTACGTGGGTCGTAGTTCTTACCTTCCAAGTCATGATCAGCCAAAATGAAATCACGCAACGCTTGGTGGAAGGCTAATTGGGCTTCAGTATTAACGTTAACCTTTGAAACACCCATCGAAATTGCTGTTCGAATTTGATCATCAGGAACACCTGAACCACCATGTAAGACCACAGGTACTTTATAACCAGCAGCTTCATCAATGGCTGTTGTAATCTTTTGCAAATGGTCGAGGTGGAGACCTTGCCAATTATCTGGATAAGGACCATGAATGTTACCGATACCAGCTGCTAAGAAATCAATACCAGTTTCTACCATAGCAATTGTTTCTTCAACAGGTGCAATTTCACCATCGCCGATAATACCATCTTCTTCGCCACCAATTGTACCAACTTCGGCTTCTACCGAGATACCTTTAGCATGTGCCAAGGCAACGATTTCACGCGTTTTGGCTAGGTTTTCCTCTAATGGTAGATGTGAACCATCAAACATGACGGATGTAAATCCAGCAGCGATGGCAGATTTTGCAGCTTCATAATCACCATGATCAAGATGAATTGCAATTGGTACGGTGATGTTTAACTCGTGATCCAAGTTACGAATTAAGTCAGCAACTGTTTTGAAACCACCCATATACTTAATGGCACCCATTGAAGCAGCGACGATTGTAGGTGCTTGTTGGGCTTGTGCAACACGTAAAATGGCTTCTGTCCACTCAAGATTGTTGGTGTTAAATGCACCGACAGCATATCCTGATAAACGAGCTTTTGAAACAACATCTTTTCCTGAAACAATAGTCATTTTTTATTCCCAACTTTCTTTTTTAAATTCTGTGGTTGCATGACGCAACGCGTATTGGTTTTGTTTATTCGCATAGGCGATATCGTCACGCAGAGAGCCCTCGTTTGAATTGGCGATGCTAATCAAAAAAGGCACCAGTTCTGCGGTCCATACAAGTCGACTATCATAGCCGTATTGTAGCCAAAAACTATCTATTTTGGCATCGTCCCAATCACTAGCACCATGATAAGGGCGATCGTCTAATAACAGGCTATCTGGCATTTTTACTAAATTCTTTTGATGAGTTAAGACAACCTTTTTGTAAAAGGGACTGTCTGCATCATTACCGAAGTACTCGGTTAGCCAGTTGATTTTATCTTGCCAAGAACTAGGATTTTCCCAAGGCGCAGTGGAAAGAATGTATAAATCAAAGTGTTTGGCTAATTCTTTGACACCTTCTATTGCACCAGGTAATGGTTTTAGGTGGCGGAAGATGCCAGGAATTTGGTCTGGTTTTTTAACGTTATATTTTTGGACATTTTGACTTTCAGCATTTAATACAGGCAAAGTATCAACTAGTGTATTGTCCATATCGATAAATAATTTTTTGATAGAAGCCCCTCTTTTCTGCGTGATATGTAATGACATGACGCAAAATGAGTATACAGCTAAAATATGAGTAATACAAGGTGATTTTTTGCAATGGTATATATTCACAAATGCGATGAAAATTATTTTCAATTATTTATTTAAAGAAACTTTTAACACTTGATGTGATAGAAAAAGTATATAATCGCATATTATCAATCTTTAAAACGTTTGTGCATTTCAATGTGATAAGGATTTTCGTCAAAAACAAGCATGTGAATGACTATATTGGTATATAAAATTATTTTGATGACTAGAAAAAATAAAAATTATTTTCATTATTTAATCATTCATCATTTTTAGCCAGAGCAAAAGAAATATTCGCGTGACCCACCTATTGTATGGGATAATGGAAAGAAGAAATAAATCTCATTAGGTTATTGGAGGATTTAAACGATGACCGATAAAGAAAGATTGCGCCAGTACCAAGATTTATTGGAAGCTGGTGCTATTACAGAAGATGAATTTAATGATATGACGAAACATTTGCGTGAGAGAATTCAAGCAGATGAGCAGTTACCTGACGAAGAATCAGCAACTGAGTCTGAAACAGCAGCACCTTCTGTAGCAGAGAATCCGATTAGCGAGGATAAAACTGATTCAACAGCGGATGAAGTACAATCCGGGGATGATGTGGCGGATGAACCTTCTATTGAAGAGTCGGCTGAGGTAAATCAGCCTGAGAATGTTGAAGATGAACAAGCTGCTTCTGTTGAAAATGATAGTGTTGCAGATCAGGAACCCTTGGATTCAGGTGATTTGACTGAAGGGCAATCGTTGGAGACAGCTGAAGAGTTACAACCAACAAAGAACAAGAAGCCAAAATATAATTATGATCTGATTATTGCAGCGGTCGTTGTGCTAATCGTATTAATTGGTGGTGGGGTTGTGGTGGTAAGACACAATCAACAAAATGCCCAAATTGGTACGGAAACCACCCAAAAAGATACAAGTAAGTCAAAAGCAAGCTCGGCAAAAACATCAAAGAAAACAAAAACAGATAGCAAGAAAAATAGTAGTGAAAAAAAGAAGTCAAGTAGTGAGAAGAAAAAAACACCTGAAAAGGTAGCTGCCCAGTGGTCAGATAGCCAAATGAAAGAGTTAGCTGATTACATGGGAGTCTGGCAACAGGCAGTCGGTCAAACCTATGTTGGTACTTATGATGGTGGGACACCACAACACTTAACCTATAAGTTCCCCGAAGCATTGCAAAAGGGTAAGCTAGATGGTCATCTAAAACTTGATAATAAAGATGTATCATTTACCTGGTCACCTAAGGCAGACAAAAAGGCTGACTATCAAGTTGTTGCAGTTGCGACTGGTTCACGACAAGGTTCGGATGCACCAACGACTTATTTCTTCGTGATTCATGATGGTCAAGGTACTGTCTACGCGACAGAAACGGCAAGTGGTGAGGATCTAACCTTATCGCCAACGCAAAATGCTGATTTACAGAATAACTTTGCTAGCATTGTTAACGAACAAGCTGAAAGTTCATCGGCAACTTCAGAATCACAAGCAAACATCACTTTCAATGACGGAACGACCGTGTCTGAATCATAAGTGATTAAGATGAAAGCAGGCAAAAATACATTATTTAGAATAAGGCTAAGAATCAAAGTTGGGCCAAAAAGGCTATGTCCCAACTTTGGTTCTTTTCTTTTTGCTCGTTATAAGTAATCTGTGATACACTTACTTTTAGTAGGTAAAATAAGGAAAGAGATGTGTAAAATGAAAACGGCAAGATATGATATTCAACGTTTAACAATGCGTGTTGTAGATGAAGAACGGACACGTGTTTTTTATGAAAAAGTTTTGGGCTTAGTCGATGTCTCATCAGATGAAAACCATATTGATTATGCGTTTCGAGAAGGTGAAGCACCGTTTCTAACAATGTTATTAAATGGTAAAGCACAAACTGTTGCTCAAACAGGACTGTATCATGTTGCGTTATTATTTCCAAACGCAGCAGAATTAGCTTCGTTGTTACATCGTTTGCTAACACTACAGATTCCGGTTGGTGCAGGTGATCATACGGTCAGTGAAGCACTGTATATTAATGACTTTGAAGGAAATGGTCTTGAACTTTATCATGATCGTGATGCAGCAGGTTGGCAGTGGACAGATGGACAGGTAAAGATGGGCACTGATGAAGTTGATGCTGATGCGCTACTAGCTAAAAAAACACATGAATGGTCAGGATTTCCGGTGGGAATGAAAATTGGCCATTTACATTTTATGGGGAATGACTTAGACGTGGCTGATCACTTCTTTTTAGACTTTTTACAGATGGATTTAGTAACTGATATGCGGCCGGGTGCTAGTTTTTATTCGAATAATCATTATCACCACCATCATGCGGTTAATCTATGGCAAAGTCGCCATAGTGACCGTCGCCATCTTGATGAAGCTGGTCTAGTTGGTTGGCAGGTGATTGTCGACGAAAAGTACTTTGCACTGTTAACACAACGTGCAGAACAAATGCCAGGTTTAATTGAAAATTCTCATGCTCAAATCGTCATTGTTGATCCAATGGGTTCGACATTAACAATCAATCATGAATAGTAGGGGATTACCCACACTTCTCGCGTCTACAGTGATGAGTGTGGGGTTTTTAATTGGAAAATTTGGCAGTAACATCAGAAACTAGTTATTTGCGTATTAAAATGGTATAAAATATATTATCATGCATTTTTAATTTAATATTCAAGGAGGTGAGAATGTGAGCATTTTCATAAAATTAAGTTGGTATTTTAAACAGGAATGGCGAATTTATGCCATTGGGGTGCTGGGATTAGTGCTAACGGCTATCTTTGGTATTTTTCCACCTTGGATTATCGGGCACCTTGTCGATTTAATTCGTGACGAAAAACTAACTGCTGATTATCTGTTTCTGCTATTAGGTGGGTTAGTAGCAGTTGCTATTATCCAGTACATCGCACGTTATATGTGGCGTAATGCAATTTGGGGTGAAGCGGCAAAATTAGAATCATTATTGCGTCACCGTATTTTTTGGCATTATATGCAAATGGATACAGCTTTTTTTCAGCGGTATCGTACGGGTGATTTGATGGCGCATGCGACAAATGATTTATCAGCTATTCAACGAGTTGCTGGTGGTGGTATTCTGCAATTTGCAGACTCATTGATAACGGGTGGCACAACTTTGATTGCCATGATGTTAGTTGTTGACTGGCGGCTGACCTTGATTGCTATCTTACCATTGCCATTATTGGCAGTGATGGCACGTACACTCGGTAATAAGATGCATATTGCCTTTAAAAAATCACAAGCAGCATTTTCACGATTGAATAACAAAGCGCAAGAAAGCATTAGTGGTGTCAAAGTTATCAAAAGTTTTGGTCAAGAAGCGGCAGATATACAAGATTTTAATCAACAGATTGATGACACGATTACGATTAATCAACATGTGAATAAACTAGATGCCTTATTTGATCCGATTACAACGATGATTATGGCCATTTCATATGTTGTTACGATTATCTATGGTGGTCATTTAGTAAATACTTCGGTAATTACTTTAGGTGCATTAGTTTCGTTTGTCTCTTATTTATCAATGCTTGTTTGGCCGATGTTTGCTTTAGGTATGTTATTCAATACTTTAGAACGTGGTAATGCAAGTTATGATCGAATTGAAGCAATTATGGCAGAAAAAAGTAGCATTATTGAACCTGAAGATGCTGTGAATAAAACACCAGTAGGAAATGTCGATTATCAAGTTGCATCATTCACCTTTCCGGGGGCAACAGCTCCAGCGTTAACAAATATTAATTTCAATATTGCAGCTGGTAAAACGTTAGGTTTGGTTGGATCAGTTGGATCTGGGAAAAGTACGATTATTCGGTTGTTATTACGAGAATTTGATAATTATCAAGGTGCAATAACGTTTAATACATTAGATATTTGCCAGTATCAACTGGATGCATATATGCCAGCGATTGGATACGTTCCACAGGAAACGTATCTGTTTTCTGACACCGTTCGTGAAAATATTCGTTTTGCACGTCCAAATGCAACGCAAGCTGAAGTTGAGGAAGCTGCTTATAAAAGCGATTTAGCAGAACAGGTAGATAATATGCCGGAAGGTTATGATACACCAGTTGGTGAAGAAGGGATTTCATTATCAGGTGGTCAACGACAACGACTAGCCATTGCCCGTGCATTATTGATTGATCCTGAGCTACTGATTTTGGATGATGCACTATCAGCGGTGGATGCTGAAACGGAAACAGCAATTTTACAGACGTTACGCCAGGAGCGACAAAATAAGACGACCATTATTGCTTCACATCGTTTAAGTTCGGTGATGGATGCTGATGAGATATTGGTTATGCAAGATGGTCAAATTATTGAAAGAGGAACGCATGATTCGTTGATCTCACAAAATGGTTGGTATGCAAAAACATTTGCTTTGCAAGCTTTAGCAGTTGAAGGGGAGGTATGATATGGCGAAAAAAAGTGAATCTGTCTGGGCGCATAGCATTCCTCTCAAACAACAAGTAAACATTATCAAGCGCTTATTTTTGTTTGCCAAGCCATTTAAATGGTACTTTTACTGGTCAATTATTTTTTCAGCGGTTGTTAGTGTTATTAATATTTTGTTGCCTAAAATTATCCAAATATACTTTGACGACTATTTGGCCAAACATCAAGCAACGATGGGAATCATTTGGTTCTTTGCCGGATTATACTTATTTGGGATGATTATTCGAGCGATCACTGAGTTTGGCGAAACGTACTTGTATAGTATGGGTGCTGAATATATGTTGGAAGATACGCGACGAATTTTATTCAAAAAATTACACCAATTGGGGATGCGTTATTTTGATCAAGTACCGAGCGGATCAATTTTATCTCGATTAACAAACGATACCATGGCATTTCAGAATTTTTGGCAATTATTTAGTAGCTTGATTATTGCCATATTTTCGATGGTTACAGCATTCTTTGCAATGTTTACCACGGACAAAGAAATTGCCCTATGGTTGACTATTTTTTGGCCATTTTTAGGACTTATTATTTGGTATTACCAAAAGTACAGTTCAAGAGTCTATCGTCGCATGCGTGAAAAATTGAGTGCGCTTAATAATAAGTTGGCTGAATCAATTAATGGTATTAGTGTTATTCAAGAATTTCGACAAGAGACACGAGTTGATAATGAATTTCAAGAGGTTAACAGTGAATATTTGGCGACTCGCAAGGCAATGATACGAGTCAATTCCCTATTGTTAGGACCAATCATCAACTTGTTTTATGCTTTAGGAACAGTCGTCGTATTGGGGATTTTTGGTATTCACGGATTACATTCTTATGTTGCCGCTGGTGTGGTCTACGCATTTGTCACATATCTAGAGAATTTTTATAATCCAATGGGACAAGTCATGGAGAGTTTTAGTGACTTTCAAGATGGTATCGTGGCCGGAGCCAGAGTGTTAAGAATCGTTGATGAACAAACTTTTGCACCACAACAACATGAACAAGCTAATGCCACTTTAACATTGGGGAAAATTGAGTTTCGGCACGTCACTTTTTCTTATGATGGTAAGCATCCTATTTTAAAGGATGTGTCATTTATTGCTGAGCCAGGCCAAACGATTGCTTTAGTTGGTCAGACAGGAAGCGGGAAGACGTCAATTATTAATATATTAATGCGCTTCTATGAATTTGGCTCTGGTGAAATTTTATTGGATGACCGCGATATCAGAGATTATCCAATGGCGGAATTACGTTCAAAAATGGGACTGGTATTGCAGGAACCATTTATGTTTTATGGCACAATTAAATCAAATATTCGGTTATTTAATGAGCAAATAACCGATGAACAAATAAAAGAAGCGGCTAAATTTGTTAGTGCAGATACATTCATCGATAAATTGCCAGCTAAATATGATGAGAAAGTGATTGAACGAGGAGCAAGCTATTCAACTGGTGAAAAACAATTGATTGCGTTTGCTCGAACGATTGCAACAAATCCGAAAATTTTGATCTTGGATGAGGCAACTGCCAATATTGATACAGAAACTGAACAGTTAATTCAACAAAGTTTGGCGAAAATGCAAACCGGACGAACAACAATCGCTATTGCACACCGTTTATCAACAATTCAACATGCTGATACGATATTGGTTTTACATCAAGGAGAGATTGTTGAACGTGGCACGAATGATGAACTCATGAAACAACACGGCGCCTATTATGACATGATTCAAAAACAAAACATGGCTCATGAGTTGTGAAAAGCGTCGTTAGTTGCTTACTTTTAATTAGGTTTAATCATTAGACTTTATAATGAAAGTTATGATAGGCTTTGAGCGTAGAACGATTACCCAATTTGGAAACAAATTTTTAAGCGTAATGACGATCATGTTCTATTCAGTATTGTGCAAGTTGTCGCTTAAATACTTTTATTTGTAGGAAGAAGGATATTATGACATCAATTTATGATTTTACGGAAACTGAAATGAACGGGAAAGAAATCAATTTAAAAGATTATGCTGATAAGGTTGTCATCATTGTTAATACCGCAAGTAAGTGTGGTTTAGCACCTCAACTTGAAGGATTAGAAGAATTATATAAGAAATATCAAGATGATGGGTTGGTCGTACTAGGATTACCTTCAAACCAGTTTAAACAAGAGTTGGACACGGATGAAGAGACTAGTGATTACTGCCAAGTGCATTATGGCGTTACGTTCCCAATGACAAAGCGGGTCATGGTTAATGGTAAAGATGAAGATGAATTGTTTGCGTATTTAAAAGATATGTCAGGTAATGGTTCGATCAAGTGGAATTACACAAAGTTTTTAATTGGACGTGATGGCCAACTAATTCATCGTTATGCACCAATTACTACCCCTGAAAAAATGGAAAAGGAAATTGTTACCGCATTAGGCGTGCAAGTTTAAGTGATATATTGTGATTTTTAAAACATACACATCCCCTTTTTTATAGAATATAATTTAAAATATGTAAGCGTTTTTATGTTAATTAATTCACATTTATCCCTGTTGCAATCGTGTTTCCTAAAAAAAGGACTTTTATTGTTTCGTTTTTAGGTATGCTTACTATTGCACAGTTTGAAATTAGGGAATAGAATGTAGTTATTCATGAGATATACATTTTGTGAAATGATGATTTTAGTATTTATTTTAAATAATATATGTTTTTGGGGGTATTAACATGAAGGCAGCAGTATGGCATGGCGTAAAGGATATTCGTGTTGAAGATGTAGACTTGAAGCCAGCAAAGGACAATGAAGTCGTTATTCGTGTGGCATATGCAGGAATCTGTGGCAGTGACTTGCATGAATACTTAGAAGGACCAGTTTTTATTCCAGTTGATAAAGTTGACGAATTGACTGGTGGCGAAGCACCACTAACAATGGGACATGAATTCTCAGGTGTCATTGAATCAGTTGGTAAGGATGTTAAGAACTACAAAGTTGGAGATCATGTATCTGTTAACCCAACTGTGACACATGGTGAATCACCAGATGATGTGGATGTTTATGATGGCTACAGTTTCATTGGTCTAAGTTGCGATGGTGGTTTTGCTGCCCATGTTAATGTACCAGAAGGTAATCTATATGCATTGCCAGAAGAATTCCCACTAAAGTTGGCTGCAACGATTGAGCCAACAGCCGTCGCTGTACAAGCGGTTAAAGAAGGTGGCTTGAAGTTTGGTCAAAAGGTTGCCATCTTCGGTGCCGGACCAATCGGTGTGCTAGTTGCCGCAGCTGCAAAGGCTGCTGGTGCTACTAAGATTGTTGCTATTGATCTATCAGCCGTTCGGTTGGAAAAGGCATTGACTATGGGAGCAACTGATGTTGTGAACCCTGGTGAAGTTGATGATGCAGTTGCTGCTGTCCGCGAAATTTTGGGTGGTGGTGCAGATGTATCATTTGAAGTTGCCGGTGTACAACCTACTTTTGAGCAAGCAATCGATGTAACGAAAGCTCGTGGAACGGCAGTGATCGTTTCAATCTTTGCTCACCCAATCTCATTTGACCCAATGCAATTAATGAATGCTGGTGTTAAGTTGACATCAACGATTGCATACTCACGTGAGACCTTCCAACAAACAGTTGATCTTGTTAGCTCAGGTCAAATCAATGTTGAGCCAGTTATTACGGATATTATTGGTTTGGATGATGTCGTTGAAAAGGGATTTGATCGCCTATCAACAGACAAGTCACAAGCTAAGATCTTGATTGACCTAACTAAGGAAGATTAATCAGACTGAATTTTAGATAAAAGTAAGTACGTATCGAATTGATACGTACTTTTTTGCTAACTGATTTACTTATTAAAAATAAGTGTTTAAAACTTCCAAAAAGTAAGCTAAACTAGTATTAACGAATTAATTGTTGTACATACGAAAGAAATTTAAGGAGAATTAACATGACAAAATATGGTGTAATTGTTGGATCACTTCGTAAGAACTCATACTCATTGGGTGTTGCAGAAGCATTGGTTGCTGGTTTGCCTGCAGATGCTGAAGTAACATACTTGGATATCTCAAAGTTGCCTTTGTATAACCAAGATTATGATGAAGCTTCACCTGCTGAATACACAGAATTCCGTGAAGCTGTTAAGGCTCAAGATGCATTTATTATTGTAACGCCAGAACACAACCGTAGTGTGCCAGCTGCATTGAAGAATGCTTTGGATGTTGCTTCACGTCCATGGGGACAAAGTGTTTGGGCAGGTAAGCCAGTATTGCCAGCTTCTCAATCAATTTCTGGTATTGCTGGTGTGGCTGCACACCACGTATTGCGTAACTCATTGGACTTCTTGGATATGAAGATCATGCACCAACCTGAGTTGTTCATTGGTAACACCATGGAACTTGCTGATGAAAACGGTAAGATCACTAACGAAGGTACCAAGGAATTCTTGGCCGGTGTTGCTGGTCAATTCGCTGAGTTTGCAACAAAGTAAACGACTAAATTTTCAAATATAAATATTTAAGTCAGTTATATTTAAAATAGCTGGCTTTTTATTTTGTCCATTTTATTATATGGTTGTGAGTAGAACTTATTTGAAGGAGCAGAAAATGAAGAAAAAGTGGTTATTTACACTGAGTATTGTCTTATTAGGTGTCGTCATGCGATCAACATTTACCACAATACCAGTAGTTATTGATAATGTTGCGCATTCATTTGGGCTACCTGTTAGTCAACTTGGCATACTGACAACCTTGCCATTATTAACTTTTGCAATTTTTTCACCAACGACAAGTTATTTCACACGTCGTTTTGGTATGGAAAAGACCTTGTTAGTTGCTTTGTTACTCGTACTATTTGGGTCACTTCTACGTGTTGCCAGTGCATCAATGTTATTTATCGGCACAATTTTAGTTGGTTCAGGAATTGCCTTTATCAACGTTTTGTTGCCAGCGACATTGGTTAAATTTACCCCTAATAAAATTGGTGCGTACACGTCATTATATAGCACAACCATGACATTGATGACCGCAATTTTTCAAATCATTGCAGTACCAATTACCAAGGCCTTTAGTTGGCAAATGTTGGTATTATTCTTGTCAGTCATTGTTTTCTTAGTTGTGGTAACGTGGGTGTTGCATATGGCTATAAATGTTGACACATCTGTTAATCAACGAGTCCATTCAGTTGATAATATGCCGGATCAGGTTCATCCATGGCGTAATAAATATGCATGGGCGATGTTAGTCATGGCTGGTATTCAATCAGCAGTTTTTTATACGAGTATCGCCTGGGTGCCAACGGTTGCACAACATACCGGATTAACAGCAACGCAATCAGGCTGGGTTATTGGGGTCATGTCACTGATTGGTATTCCGGCATCAATGTGGGTACCAAGTTTCTTAGAACGGGCGAACTATAAGCAACGTGTGCGTTTTATGACTGGTGCAACAGTGTTGTGGTTAATTGCAATCATTATGATGTATAACACGCAAGCAGGTCTAGTTTGGTGGCTAATTGTGACTAGCTTTATCGGGTTAGGCGGCACGGCTGTCTTTGTCTACATGGTAACATCATACGCAATCAGAACGCGCAATCCATTGGAAAGTTCAGCGTTATCAGGTATGGCACAAACGGGTGGTTATTTAATTGCTGCTGGAGCTCCTTGGGCTTACGGTGTACTGTTTGCACAACTTGATAGCTGGTTCCTACAGACAACAGTTATGGCTATCGCAATATTGATTTTTATTGGTCTTATGTGGTTTGTCGAACGAGATCAGACTATTTTTGAATAGTTGTTTAGGAGAGCGCGACAAAAGTCGTTTTGAAGCCGGTGTGTAACGTTATTTGCGCCGTTTTTGGCCGAAGCAGAGCGAAGGACAGGAATGGCGCAAATGGCGTTACATTGAGGCTTCAGACTTTTGGAGCGCGTTTATGCTATATGAGCTACAGAATTATAATTCATATAATTTTAGTAAACAAAGTTGGGACTTTTTTTCGTTCCAACTTCTTTTTTTAAAAACGAATAAAACCTCGTCTGAGTCTTCGGAAAGTAATTGATATAATAAGCTCTACCAGTAATGAAATGGGGATAAATATGGTGGCAACGAATTTAGAAGTACACAACTTAATGACAGTAGATGATTTCATGTCGTTTAAAAATAATGATTTTAAGCATTTACAACAAGATTTTAAGCATTTACAACAAGATGTTGCTTCTTTAAAACATGAAAGTATGCATTATAATGATGAAATTTCTGGTTTGAAAAGTGATGTACAACTTTTAAAAGGTAGCGTAACTGAATTACAGGTGGACGTTCGTTATTTAAAACGCGATGTCAGTGACTTGAAACAAGATGTTCAAGAATTAAAATTAGATATGGCAGAAGTTAAAGTAGGTTTGAAAACAATCGTGGCAGATATGCGATTTTTTAAATGGTTAATTGGGGTTAGTGTGGCGCTGCCAAGTATAATCTGGATGGTTCAACAGTTGTGCCGTCTTATCGGATGCCCAATTGATTGATTGCCTACAATTAATAAACTAGTATAATAGGAAGCAGAATGCTAAAGATAATGAGAGAGATAATATGAGTCATACAATCATGCCTGTTCGTTTGGGACAAAAATTGACGGGTCAGGTAATTGATGTTCTCTATAATGGTTTTGGTGTTGTGATGTTGAATGATTATTCGATTCACATGGCAAATGCTTTTCCTGATGAGACAGTCACTTTTGAAATAACACAAGTTAATCGAAAGTTTGCCCGTGCAGAGGTGATTGATGTCGTAGACCCATCACCAGATCGCTTGGAAGCTGGTAAAGATTATCTACTTGATGTCGGAATTGCGCCGTACATTAACTTACGTTATGAAGCACAACTAAAGTTAAAACAATTTCAGGTGGAAAAATTTTATGCAGCAGCAGGTATTGATGCAAATATTGCACCAACAATAGGTATGGAGAATCCAACACATTACCGCAATAAAACTGTGGTACCCATCAAACGTGATGGCGATAAGCTAGTGACAGGATTTATTAAACGACGAACACCAGGAGAAATTCTCCCTTTAAGTGATTACTATGTTAATGATCCTGTTATTGATCAAACAATTGGCACAGTTCGCGATATTTTAAATGCACACCATATTTCGGTATTCAGTGATGAGACACAGCAGGGTGAAATGCGCTACATCATGGTGCGCCGCGGTTATTATAGTCATGAATTAATGGTTGTTTTAGTTGCGCAAACGGCAACTATTAAAGATGAAATGGCTATTGCAAACGAAATTGCGGCAATTGTGCCAGGAATTCGTAGCGTTGTTTTAAATCATAATCCAAGAGCCTTACATTTGTTAATGTCTGGTGATAATCGGACATTATGGGGGGCAGATGCTATTCACGATACCTTGCTTGGCATAGAATTTGAAATTGGACCAAACTCGTTTTATCAAGTAAATCCACAAACAACAGAAGTGCTGTATGCCTTGGCTGCTAGAAAGGCAGAACTAAAGCCAACGGATACAGTCATTGATGCTTATTCAGGTATAGGAACGATTGGATTAACAGTTGCCAGCCAGGTAAAGCAGGTGTTAGGGGTTGAGGTAATTGAACGTGCGGTTATTGATGCGCAAAAAAATGTGATGAATAATCAAGTGAAAAATGCGACGTTTATTACTGCGGATGCGCCAGCACAGATGCATCGATGGCAGCAGGAAGGGTTACATGCTAATGTTATTTTTGTTGATCCACCTCGTCGGGGGTTGACCAATGAATTACTTGATGCAGTAACTGAGATGCGACCAGATCGGTTTGTTTATGTGTCATGCAACCCAGCAACAATGGCAAGAGATGCGAAATACTTAATCGAACAAGGCTTTCATATTAAAGGGGATGTTCAACCACTGGATCAATTCCCACAAACTGCCCATGTTGAAGTTGTGACCGTTTTTGAACCGAATAATTAAAAGAGAGAGCGAGACGAAAGTTATTTTAAACAGAAAGGGTTGGAACATTTTCTTGGTTCCAACCCTTTCTGTTTAAAAAAAGCGAATTGTTAAGGGCTTTGATACAATAATATTATTAAGATAAATTTTGAAAGGCAGTATGGTTATTAGATATGAAACCAAAATTAGAAGACGTCGCAAAATTAGCTGGTGTGTCAAAAACAACTGCTTCACGAGTGCTTAATAATAGAGGTTATTTAAGTGAAAAAACGTTAAAAAAAGTACACGATGCTATGGAGCAACTCAATTATCAGCCCAATGCAGCGGCTCGACAATTGTTTAAGCAAAAAACGGGTTTAATCGGACTTATTTTTCCGACAGTATCAAATCCTTTTTTCGGCGAATTAGTTGATTATTTAGAATACGAATTGTATCAGAGACAATTTAAGGTTATTATTGGTAATTCCTTGCAGGATATATCCAAAGAGACGGATTATTTAAATCAACTATTAGCTGGCCAGGTTGATGGATTGATTGTTGGTACACATAATCAAGGTATTGCAGAATATAAATATAGCCATTTACCAGTGGTAGCAATTGATCGTGTAATGAATAGTGATATTCCGATAGTAGAGTCAGATAATTACAATGGTGGTGTACTGGCAACAGAGAGATTAATTAAGTCAGGTGTTAAACAAATCATTCACACAAATGGACCAGTTGATTTAGAAACACCTGCAAATCGACGCAGATTAGCATATGAAAAAGTTATGCAGGATCATGGGCTACCACACAACACATTTACGGTAGATTTCAGACTATCCTATAACGAAAAAAAAGAGCAGTATAATAAATTATTTGATTTATATCCTAATGTAGAAGCAATATTTGCATCAAATGATGTGGATGCAAAAATCATTATGACAATTGCTGAGGAACGTGGTAAAAAGATACCAGATAATTTACTAGTAGTCGGTTATGATGGTACAGAATTAATGCGCAATATTGTGCCAGAATTAACGACAGTTATACAGCCCATTGAAGAGATGGCCAAAACAGCGGTGGATGTTCTAATAAAGCGTATTTCTGGCGTTCAAACAGAACCGGAATACATATTACCAGTAACTTTATGGGACGGTCGGACCGGAATTAAATAAAGGGGAAAAGACCAGTTATCTGGTTTTTTTTATTTAAGTATATATCAACCGGTTGACATACGTTTTCAAAACAGTATATAATACAATTCGTGAAAGCGATTACATTCCAGTGACTGCATTATACAGTTATCTTTCTACTATGGGGGGACGTCGTATGTCTAAATATATGAAGGCTTTTAAAAATGAGTCTTATCTTCAAAGTTCAGTGACAATGTTATTGTACTTCGCATCTTGGGGTATTTGGTGGTCTTTCTTTCAATTATGGTTAACTGCCAAAAGCGGTTTGAATTTGGATGGTAGTGCCGTTGGAACAATTTATTCTGCTAATTCATTAGTGACCTTAGTATTAATGTTTTTTTATGGCACTTTACAAGATAAATTGGGAATTAAAAGGCATTTACTAATATTCAGCGGTGTTTGTGCGGCATTAGTAGGTCCATTCTTTATTTATGCTTATGAACCAATGTTACATACTAACTTCACCATGGGCTTGGTGGTTGGTTCAATTTTTCTTTCGGCAGGATTTTTAGCAACGACAGGTATTTATGAGGCACTAGTTGAGCGCTTCAGTCGCGTTTTCAAATTTGAATATGGTCAGGCACGCGCATGGGGATCATTTGGCTATGCAGTGGTTGCACTATTGGCTGGCCATTTATTTGTCATTAACCCTGATTTAAATTTCTGGGTTGGATCAATATTTGGTGTGCTATTATTGCTAAATGTTTGTTTTTGGGTGCCAAAAGCTGAACGTCTTGAACGAGTACGTAGTGCTCAAGAAACTGAAAAAACAGTACCAAGCGTAAGAGAAATGTTGTCTTTGTTGAAAATGCGTGATCTTTGGGTAGTTATTGTCTTGATTTTCTTTACATGGACTTTCTATACTGTATTTGATCAACAAATGTTTCCGAGCTTCTATGCAGGATTATTTTCATCTGTTGCACAAGGTCAACAGATGTACGGTAATTTGAATTCGATCCAGGTCTTTGTTGAAGCAATTATGATGGGTATTGTACCAGTCATTATGAATAAAATTGGTGTTCGTAACACATTATTGTTAGGAATTGCAATTATGGCAATTCGAATCGGATTATGTGGCTTTATTGATAACCCAGTTGCTATTTCGTTTGTGAAGATGTTGCACTCGTTTGAAACACCATTATTTATTCTGTCGATTTTTAGATATTTTACACTTCATTTTGATACAAAATTATCGGCAACATTGTATATGATAGGCTTCCAAGTTGCCGCACAGTTAGGTCAGGTTTTCCTTTCAACACCGTTGGGTATGTTACGAGATAACTCAGGTTATGCAGTGACATTCCATATTATTACAATTATCGTTATCGCTGCGGGAATCTATGCATTCTTTGTTATTAAAAAAGATAATCAAGATGTTAATGGCGAGCCATTAGTTAGTAAAGCTGCTTAAGTAAGAAAGGAATTTTTAATGATGAATGATACATTTATGCAAGTAACTAATCCACGTTATCGTCCACATTTTCATGTGACAGCGTCAGCAGGTTGGATAAATGATCCTAATGGTTTTGTTTATTTTAAAGGTTATTATCATATCTTTTACCAATACCACCCTTACAGTGCAGAATGGGGGCCAATGCATTGGGGACATGCACGCAGCTTAGATCTTGTTCATTGGGAATCATTACCAATTGCGTTGACTCCTGAAAAGCCAATTGCAAAAAATGGTATTTTTTCTGGTAGTGCAATTGTTAAAGATGACAAACTATACCTAATGTATACGGGACATCATTTTGGTGAAAGTGGTCATGATGATGATTTTTATGAAGATCAAAACATTGCAATTAGTGAAGATGGCATTCATTTTAAAAAGTATGAAAATAATCCAGTGATTTCGATGCCACCAAGCGATAATACTGCGAATTTCCGTGATCCTAAAGTTTGGCAACAAGGAGATATGTATTACGTCATTTTAGGTGGTCAAACGAAAGCAGAAAAAGTTGGGCGTGTGTTGCTATATGCTTCAAAAGACTTACTTAATTGGACATATGAAGGTGCTATTGCGCAAGCTGATACAGCAGACCAAGAGGGTTATATGTGGGAATGCCCGGATATTTTCTCGCTTGAAGGGCAAGACGTTTTGTTGATGTCTCCGCAGGGTATTCAGCCAAATCATGAAAAATATTTAAACTTACACCAGACAGGTTATATGATTGGTAAATTGGATGTTGATACAGCGCAATTTGAAAGAAATGCATTTGTCGAAATAGATCATGGTCATGATTTCTATGCAAGTCAGACAATGTTGGCACCGGATGGTCGTCGATTGATGTTTGGCTGGATGGCAATGTGGGAGAGTATTATGCCAGAACAGGCTGATGGTTGGGCAGGTGCCTTAACTTTTCCTAGAGAATTAACGATTAAAGATAATCACATTTACATGAACCCAGTTGCGGAGCTTGATCAGTTAAGGATTAATGGTTCAAAAAAAGCAGTGCCATTTACACCGAACGCTACAGAACAATTAGTCCTGTCAGAAGCTGATAGTCATGAAGTGCAACTACAATTAAAGACAGATGAAGACTATACTTTGAAATTTATGGCAGAAAATGATGCTGTTCTTACGTTACACTATGATCATCAGGCAAACAAACTAACCATTGCAAGATCAGATCGTCCAGATCAACGTGTTGGCTATGTGAA
Organism: Weissella paramesenteroides ATCC 33313; assembly: GCF_000160575.1. GTDB lineage: Bacteria > Bacillota > Bacilli > Lactobacillales > Lactobacillaceae > Weissella > Weissella paramesenteroides. The sequence goes on along the minus strand of NZ_GG697132.1, from coordinate 174,199 downwards.
GTCAGCAGCAGTCATGACATTGCAGTTATTGATAGATCGTAGTTCAGTAGAGTTCTTTATTAATGATGGTGAAACAGTGTTTACAGAACGTTATTATAGTGAGATTCATCCAAATGTTGTGCTGGATAAAATCAACTTTGCGGATGTACAAGCAACAACGTATGAATTAGAGAAAAACACGGTTAAATATAAAAAATGAAATGATAAAATAGGAGAAGAGAAATGCCACTTTTAGGAGCAATTGAAGCAGGTGGAACAAAGTTTGTTGTTGCAGTAGCTGATGTGAATGACCCAGATACGGTGATTGCTCGGAAGAGTTTTCCGACATTGGATGGGCCAGCAACTATTAATCAAGTTATTAACTTTTTTGATCAATTTCCAGATATTGCCGCTATTGGGATAGCTGCTTTTGGACCAATTGATATTAACCCACAAAGTCACACGTATGGTTATGTTTTGGATACACCAAAAAGAGGCTGGTCAGGCTATGATTTCTTAGGTGCAATGAAAGCGTGGCGTGATATACCTTACTATTGGACAACTGATGTGAACGGTGCTGGGTGGTCAGAATATGTATCCGGAGCAGCCAAAGATGTTGAAAATGTTGTCTACTTAACGGTTGGTACAGGAATTGGTGCAGGGATTATTCAACATGGTCAATTGTTAAGCGGTAATTCACATCCTGAAGCCGGACATATTATGATGCGCAAACATCCTAAAGATCAATACGCTGGTCATTGCCCATTTCATGGTGACCGATGCTTAGAAGGATTAGCTTCAGGACCAGCTATTGAAGAACGTTGGCATGAGTCAGCTAAGTCATTGCCTGACGATCATTTAGCTTGGGAAATTGAAGCAGAATACCTTGCACAGGCACTCGTAACCTATACGACAATTTTACGACCTGATAGAATCGTCTTTGGTGGTGGTGTGCCTCATCGTGAGATTTTATTGCCAATGGTACGTGAGTCATTTGCACAACAATTGGCTGATTATCTACCAGTTGGTCAATTAGATAAATACATTGTCCATGTTGATCATGGTGATAATGCTGGCGTTTTAGGTTGCTTTTACTTAGCAAAATCGTTGTTAGTATACTAATTAAAAAATCATCGTCTACGGTAATTTTTCGTAGGCGATGATTTTTTAATGACGTTGTACGACCAAGGCGCTATTCTGTGCTAAAACATCTTGGTAATAGGCAACGCTATAAGAATTTTCTGGTAATTTTGCTAAGTAATTTTTGATTGGAGATAATAACGAATCGTCTTCACTAAGTAGACATAATAAGCCATCTGTTTTTAGGACCATTAGTAGTGATTTAACAACTGCTTCAACATCAACAGTCGGCGTTTTTTCATCTAATTGAAAAATAGCTGCACCAACAGGACGTGTTGGATCCATGTAGGCGGGAATATTGGCAAAGTTTTTGCTGATTAAGTCCACACGTTCGTTTAAACCACTTAAAAATAAAGAAGTTGCCACATCGTCAATTTCAGATTTTGTATCTGAAAAAGCTAGCACTTTTCCAGTATCTCCAACGCGACTAGCTAAGAATCGCGTAATGTCACCATGACGGATTGTTGCATCAATGGCTAAATCACCAGGAGTGAGATATTCATTGAGTGATATTTGAACTAGATTTTGGATTGAGCGCATTTTCGAAAACCTCTCGTGTACGATATTTAAAAATTACTTCTTTTGACATGATTAATAAGAAAGTTCCTAAACCAAAGCCAGCCAGAACATCTGAAAAATAGTGGACACCCAAATAGACGCGACTAACGGGGATGGCGATAACTAGTCCAGATAATAATGTCATAAAGGCATAGCGTAGGTTGTCTTCGGATTTTAGATAGTAGTGAACTAAAACGATTAAAGAACCATATAGAAGAATGGCGTTTAGTGCATGACCCGAGGGAAATGAGTAACCGGATTGTTCAATCACGTGGTAGATTGCTGGACGTGGTCGATGGAAAATATGTTTAAATAGCGACATCACACCTAAACCGAAGACGCCGACATTAACCATCATAAACACAGCGACGTCTACTTTACGAATTAATAAAGCAATAATTGTCGTTACCACCATGACCAAAGCTGTCCATTTTGTATTGCCAGCACGGGTGATATTCCGAAAAAACCAAGATCTTTCTGGTGTTAATGGTTCACGAAGGTAACGGAATCCAAATTGGTCTAGCCAATGAATATAACCAAAGTCGTTAACATAGCCGATAGCTAGGACAATAAAAATGATTAACCCAGTGAAAGCTACAGCTAATTGTAGATAATCAAATTTTCTTAGATGTCTCATTTGAATTCCTCCTTCTTAATTCTTTCTCATTTAATTAGTTTAGCACAAAATGTTCCGAAAATATGAATAATAATTGATGCCCTTAATCCTTGCTGAATATTGAAAGCTCGGTCTTTTTTTGATAAAGTAAGACTATTAAAGTGAGGTTATCAATCATGGCATATCAACACAAATTAGTAGAGAAAAAATGGCAACATTTTTGGGATGAACATCAGACATTTAAAACATCAAATGTTTCTGATAAAGAAAAGTTTTTTGCAATGGACATGTTTCCGTTTCCTTCCGGTCAAGGGCTACACGTTGGCCATCCAGAAGGTTACACTGCAACAGACATTGTGTCACGTATGAAGCGTATGCAGGGCTATAATGTCTTACATCCGATGGGATTTGATGCTTTTGGTTTGCCAACTGAGGAATATGCCATTAAAACTGGTGAAGATCCAAAGACAGTGACGGCCAAGAATGTTAAGACATTCCGCCATCAAATGAAGTCACTTGGCTTGTCATATGATTGGTCACGTGAAGTTAATACAACTGATCCAAAATATTATAAATGGACGCAGTGGATTTTTGAACAATTGTACAAAAAAGGTTTAGCTTACGAAGATGAAATCATGGTTAACTGGGCACCAGACTACAATGGTGGTACCGTTGTTGCTAATGAGGAAATCATTGATGGTAAGACTGAACGTGGTGGTTATCCAGTATATCGTGTGCCAATGCGCCAATGGGCATTGAAGATTACAGCCTACGCAGATCGTTTAATTGATGATTTGGATGATTTGGACTGGCCTGAGGCGATTAAGGAACAACAACGTCATTGGATTGGACGTTCAATTGGTGCATCAGCCAAGTTTAAGGTCCAAGATTTTGACGATGAGATAGAAGTTTTCACAACACGTGCGGACACTTTGTTTGGTGCAACGTATCTTGTGTTGGCTCCTGAGCACAAATTAGTTGATAAGATTGTCAGTGCAGATCAAAAAGCTGCAGTTGATGCCTTTAAGAAGGAAATTGCTTCTAAGTCAGATTTGGAACGTACAGATTTGAATAAAGACAAGGCTGGTGTATTCACTGGTGCTTATGCAATCAACCCTGTTAATGGTGAGGCATTGCCTATCTGGATTGGTGATTATGTCTTGGCTTCATATGGAACAGGTGCCATTATGGCGGTTGCTGCACATGATACTCGTGACTATGATTTTGCTAAAAAGTATGATCTACCAATTCGTCCAGTTATTGAAGGTGGAGATGTTACTAAAGAAGCTTATACTGGCGATGGTAAGCATATCAATTCTGGTTTCCTAGATGGCTTGGGTAAAGAAGAAGCTATTACGAAGATGATCGATTGGCTTGAAGAACACCATGCTGGTCATAAGAAGGTGAACTATCGTTTGCGGGATTGGATTTTCTCACGTCAACGTTATTGGGGTGAACCTATTCCAGTAATTCATTGGGAAGATGGTGAGCAAACGCTAGTTCCTGAATCAGAATTACCATTACGTTTACCAGAAGTTGATAACATCATGCCTTCTGGTACGGGTGAGTCACCTTTGGTCAATGTGGATGATTGGGTCAACGTTGTTGATGAAAATGGTCGTAAAGGTAAGCGTGAGACTAACACGATGCCACAGTGGGCTGGTTCATCATGGTATTACCTACGTTACATGGATCCACATAATGATCAAGAAATTGTTTCGCCAGAAGCTGAAGCATATTGGCAAAATGTTGATTTGTACATTGGTGGTGCAGAACATGCGGTGCTACATTTGTTGTATGCACGTTTCTGGCACAAAGTATTGTATGACCTTGGTGTTGTACACACGAAAGAACCTTTCCAAAGATTGGCTAATCAAGGAATGATTCTTGGTGAAAACCACGAAAAGATGTCAAAGTCTAAGGGTAACGTTGTTAATCCAGATGATGTGGTTGAAGAGTACGGTGCCGATACATTGCGTTTGTATGAAATGTTTATGGGGCCTTTGGATCAATCAATTGCGTGGTCTGAAGAAGGCTTAGCTGGATCACGTCGTTGGTTAGAACGTGTTTGGCGTTTGTTTATTGACGATGATGACAAACTTCGTGATCACATTACAACCATTAATGATCATAAGCTAGATAAAATCTATAATGAAACTGTTAAGAAGGTCACTGAAGATTATGAGAACTTGCGCTTTAATACAGCAATATCTCAAATGATGATTTTCGTGAATGAAGCCTATAAGCAAGATAGTTTGTCAGTGCAATATGTTGAAGGATTTATTAAATTACTTAACCCAATTGCACCTCATATGACAGAAGAATTGTGGAGCTTCTTGCATGCGGATGAATCAGTTGCCTATGCAGAGTGGCCAACTTATGATGAATCTACATTAGTTGCTGATGAAATTGAGCTTATTCTTCAAGTGAACGGTAAGTTACGTGGTCATGTGACAGTTGCTGCTGATGCTGACCGTGATGCAATCACTGCCGCAGCAAAGCAAAATGAAAATGTGCAAAAGCAACTAGACGGTGCAGAGCCTAAAAAGGTGATTGTTGTACCTGGTAAGTTAGTTAACTTTGTGGTATAAAAGCAAGCAAAGAAAATTAATCCGTTAAATTAGAATAAGCGATACTATAGGTAGGTTTTAGTCTGAGCATAGGGTAGTCAGTTGAAACATAAGTGACTATTGTATACGAGAATAAGACCGCTGATCTAATCATTTTAATTTGGTAGATTGGCGGTCTTATTTATGTTCTAAGAAACTGAAGGGGGATTATCATGACAAAAAAAGTGTTAATGACTGTCGAAAATTTGAGTATGGGTGGCTTGAAACGTGCAGCAACAGTTGTTGGTAATGCAATTTCAGATTTTGCTGATGTTGCATTTTATCAATTGGCTGATGTACCAAGTTACTATGATCTCAAAGGGGAGTTAATTCCCGCTGTGCATCCAGTTATGCCAGAAAATGGTGCTAAGCCTTTGGAAAAATATGCGCAACAAATGTCAGACTTGGCGGATGTTATCTTACAACATGATATTGATGTGCTAATTTTAAATGCAGGTATTTTAGCAAGTTTTATTCCTTATTTAAAGGAACGTGCGCCAAGAGTCAAAATGATTGCGTGGATGCATAATAACATTCAAACTTATTTTAATCAGTATTACCGAGAGATGCGGCCAGAATTTGTTGCGGGTATTAAGGCTGCAGATGCCGTTGTTGCTTTGACTGAGTCTGATTTACAAGGTTTTCAAACGGTGACCGATAAAGCACAAAAAATTTGGAATCCGGTAACGATGCCAATTCAAGGACGCGCAGATCTAACCAAAAAAGTGATTGCTTTTACTGGACGCATTGCGATTCAACACAAGGGAATCGATATTTTGCTACATTTAGCGAAACGGTTACCTGATGATTGGCATATCGCCATCGCTGGCGAAGGATTGCCTAAGGATATGGCAGCGTTTAAACGGTTGATTAAAGTTAACGATGTTGCAGATAAAATTATTTATCGTGGTGGTTTACGTGATGAAGCATTGTCGGATCATTATCGTGAGGCATCTATTTTCTTAGCCACATCACGATGGGAAGGTTTGCCATTAGTTTTGGTAGAAGCAATGTCTTTCGGACTACCAATTGTTTCAACGGACAATACGGGAGCTGTGGAAATTTTAGATGGTGGTATCTACGGTGAATTAGCAAAACAAGATGTTGATTCATTGTGGTATCGTTTAGAACCAGTCATTCAAAGTATCGAAATGCGCGAAACCTTAGCGACAAAATCGTTAGAAAGAGCACAAAGTTTTGCGATAGCGCCAATCTTAAAACAGTGGGCAGCGCTAATAAATTAACAGTTAACCCATTATTTGTAGATGGTGTGTGAAAAACATCTACAAACAATGGGTTTTCTTGTGTATAATAATGTATTAGGTTGTCATTGGCGCTATAGTTCAACAGGATAGAACAAGGACCTCCTAAGTCTTAGATCACAGTTCGAGTCTGTGTAGCGTCATCGAATTATTAGGAAGGGGAAGTAACATGGCTGACGATAAATCACACCAATCACAAAATGGCTCGTCAACGTCGCCATTTCGGCGTGATATTAGTTTCGAAGAATTAAATCAATTACTGAATGGTAAAAAAATTGATGAAATTTTTGAAGAACGCCATGATAAAACATCCTCTGAGGATAGTATCACGGAAGATAACATTCTCTCTGATCAGAAAATGACAGAGGTGAAGGTTCGGCCAAATGGTGTTTCGACATTTAAGGTACATGAAGTACCAGACACGGTCATAGAAAAAACGAATATGGTAGCACCTACAGTTGTGGATGCGACTAATACAGTACAAACACCAACTGCTATTCCTGCGCAAGAACCGGTTGAGAGCGAAGAGCCAACAGCAGATGTTGAAACTGAAGAAACGGAGATGGCTGCTAAGTCTCGTATGCTTCGCGGTTCAGCTTGGATGACTATTGGTAATCTTGCATCGAGGTTGTTGGGTGCATTGTACATTATTCCGTGGATTGCGATGATTGGTAATGTGTATTATAATCTTGCCAATTCGTTGTTCTCACAAGGCTATCAAATATACAGTGTTGCTTTGTTGATATCAACAGCTGGACTACCAAATGTTTTAGCGCGTCTAGTGGCAGAGTACAGTGCCTCCAAGCAATATGATGCTGTCCGACATGTCTTTCGACAAGCCATTAATTTGGGAGCGATTCTAGGAATTGCTGTCGGTGCTATTCTCTATTTATTAGCAGGTCTCTTGTCTCAAGGAGATCCAAATGTCGTACGCGTGATTCATGCGTTGTCTGCGGCCGTGGTAATTATTCCAATTCTATCTATGTTACGAGGTTACGTACAGGGATTTGAATTTATGGGTCTATCAGCTTGGTCGCAGTTTGTTGAACAATTAGTACGTGTCATCTATATGTTAGCAATGACCTATTGGATTATGATTGGACACCATGGAAGTTGGGTAGATGCAACTGTTCAGTCAACATTTGCAGCCTTTTGGGGTGCATTAGCCGGTATCCTAGTACTATTGTTAGGCATTGTCATGCGGCGTCGTTTCTTTGCAGAACAACGTAAACATGCTGTTAGAACACGTCATTTTGACGCACGAGCTGTCTTGATGAAAATGGCTCGTCAGTCTGTACCAGTTATTTTTGCAGGATCTGCCATTTCACTAGTACAAGTGTTTGATCAGTACACATTCTTTAGAATTATACGTGCCTTTACGGATATTTCGAATGGCGCAATGCAAGCAATGTATGCACAATTCGCCTTTAATTCTAATAAGTTAGTGATGTTGGTTGTTTCATTAGCGGTTGGTATGGCAGAAACAGCTTTGCCAATGTTGGCTCGGGCAAGAGAAATTGGTGACCGAGAAAATATTGGTCAGCAAATCCAATTCGCATTAAAGTTGTTAGCGTTTGTTATGGTACCTGCAGTTTTGGGAATGGTTGCAATTGCACGCCCACTGTATGTGTTGTTCTATCGTACATCAGATTTGACGAATGGTACCTTGATTTTGCAATTTGCTAGTTATTCAGCAATTTTCCTAAGTTTGTATATGGTCGTATTAGCCATTTATCAAGGATTAGGTCGTTTGCGTTATACAGTGAGATTGCTGATCTTTATATTTGCAGTTAAGATTGTTTTGCAAGTACCATTAACAATTTGGTTACAGGGTATGGGACCATTGGTATCAACGACGATTGCTTTCTTATTGGGTATGATCATTGCTATTCGTCACTTAGCAAGTTTGTATCATATTGACTGGGCATCATTTAATGACACCTTTGTAATTATTTTATTCTGGAGTTTGTTAATGTATGCTGTGGTTGCACCAATTTCATATACAATCGGATTGTTTACGCCAGACACTAAGTTATGGCAGTTACTGAATTTAGCGATCTCTGGTGGTGTTGGTGCGGCGATTTATGGCGTTGCAGTACTTAAAACACATGTTGGAGAAGCCGTATTAGGTCCACGTGCGACTTGGCTAGCGCATAAATTACATTTAAAGTAATATGATGATTAGGATAAAGTTGAACTCAATGATTGAGCTCAACTTTTTTTAAATTAAGAATGTGGATAAGTCTGTGCAAAACCCTGATTTTCTGTGGATAAATGGTGGAAAAAGGTGGAAATACTGTGACTTTTTCCACTGGTACGGTCTAATTTAACATAAAATAAACAGCATTTTTTTACAAAAGACGGAAAAATCGCATGATGGAGATTGTTTTATAAGTCATTTTGATATTTTTAAATGTGGAAAACTATATTATTCAGTACTTTTTCAAAATTTAAGTTGGATAGCGTATAATTCAAAGTAATAGATAAGAAGATAAGGAAATGGGTTAACTATGACACGTTCATTTAAAGAATTAACAACAGAACAATTTGAGTCATTTGCACAAACACACCCTGCTGGTAGTTATCTACAAACAGCAGCACAATCGCGTTTATTGGCTCGTCGTGGCTGGCAAACAAGTTTGGTCGGTTTAGTTGAAGAAAATCAAGTGGTTGCAGCTGCTGTGTTGGCATGGATACCTGTTCGAATGGGAAACATGTTCCAAATTGATGGTGGCATGCTTATTGATTTTAGTGATCAAGATTTAGTGGCGGCGTTTGTGGATGGCGTGATGGCATTTGCGAAAGAGCACCGTGGTTTATTTTTGCGGATAATGCCCAATGCGATTTATCGACGTTTTGACGATGAAGGTCAGCAAATTGGCAATACAGAAAGCACAGTGATTGATGCCTTAACAAGAATTGGCTTTGAGCATACGCCTGCTACCAAAGGGTGGACAACAAATTCTTCACCATCATGGCAATATGTTAAGCCATTACAACCAATACTAGATGCTCAAGATACGACAAAAGCTTTACGGGCATCTTTTGGTAAAGATGGCAAGTACTACTTAAAGAAAACTGATCAATTTGGCATCAAAGTTCGTCGCCTAGAAAAAGCTGATTTACCTGACTTTAAAGCATTGACACAAGATACAGCTAATCGGCTAAATTATCATGATAAAGATTTAGATTTTTATCAAACTGTTTTTGATGAATATGGTGATGATGCCTATTTTGTATTTGCAGAAATGAATTTTCCTGCGTATATTAAGGGACAACAACAGGCACGTGATCACTTAGCTGAAGTTGTGGCTAATCTTGATGCACGAATCGCTGAAAAGCCTAACTATAAAAAGCTAAAGCGTCAACGTGCGGAATATGCAGATCAGCATAAGCAACATGAAAAGCGTATCACGCAAGCAAAAATGGCACATGAACAGGCTGGTAAAGATGTGGTAACTATTGCGGGTGCCTTGTTCTTAGCAACTGCTAATGAAATGATTTATTTGTACTCAGGTACTTATGATGAGTACAAGAATTTTTATGGACCATACGCAGTCCAAGAGTATGCCTTTGAACAAGCACTAAAACGCCAAATTCCGCACTATAACTTCTATGGTATTTCAGGTGTGTTCGATGGTTCTGATGGTGTCTTAGGTTTCAAGCAAGGATTTTCGGGTCATGCTGAAGAAAAGGTTGGTTCATTCGTTCGCCCAATTAATGGTCCTAAGTATGCTATCTATCATTTCTTGAAAAAGATTTTAGCACGCGGCTAATTAATACATGTTTAGCACAAAGAGGTTGAGACAAAAGAAAATGTCTCAACCTCTTTAAACATACTCTAAAATACTGAAGGGATTGTGTATTTATTTTTTAAAAAAGCCAAAATGCCAAAGAATCATTGTAATGATTACCATCAAAATGATTGTAATAATAACGGTATAAAGCCAACCACCAGCAGCATGCGTGAAAGGTAAAGCAACGTTTTGACCAAAGAAGCCGGAAACAATGGTGGGCATCGTTAGAACGATTGAGGAAACCGTTAATAATTTCATGGTCCAATTTAAGTTTGCATTTGCAACGTTGTCAAATGCGTTCGCGACACTACTTGTTACCTCTTGAGACAATTTGCCGGTATCTAAAGCTTGCTGCAATTCAACCGCAACATCATCAATACGCTCAAGCTGTTTTGTGTTTAAATGTTGACGATCATGCATTTGTAGTGTGTTTAATAGAGCATGATCTGTTTGTAATGAATTAATTAAATAAATTAAATCAGTCTGAAGTGACATGAGTTGATTGATTGCTGGTTGGGTTGGTTTAGTTGATTTAATTGTACTTTGAATAGACAAACGTTTACGATTGATGGTCAAAATTGACTTCATGAATTCACTAGACAATGACTCCGTGAGACCTAAAATGAGATCAATTGGTTGTGCGAGCTGTGTTTCAGCTAATTTCATTAAATGATTAATGGCATAGTTGGTCTCTTTACGTGTGAATAGATAAAGGACGGATTGATCAATTGTATATAAAAAACTAATTGGTTCAGTGGTTGCTCGGTTTGACGTAGGTGTCACAATGTCAAATATCATTAAATTATATCGATTGATATCATCATATTCCATTCGGGCACTTTCATAAGGGTCAATAGCATAGTCAATCAATTCGTTAGGGATGCCATGATTATCAACTAGCACGACGCGATCTTCAGGTGTCATTTCACTAACTTGGTACATTTTGAATTTAGAAAATAATTTTTGCTCTTTTATCATAGAATCTACTTTCTCACTAGAATATATGTATAGTTAATTATAATAAGTATAACGAAATAATTAATATATTTTTAGACTAAAAAAGGATTGGCACATTTTCTTTTGTGCCAATCCTTTATTCGTCAATATTAAATTTTAAGAAATCTGTGTGCCAGCCTCTAATGTGTTATCTAATTTAAAGATACTTTCAATATCGATGATAACATATGCAGCACGAGGGAAACGTTCGTAAAGACTAGCGGGAATATTCTCCTTTGCCAAGTCATCATCTTGATGAATATGAACTTGACCTTCAAAGCGGAAGCCCTTTTGTGCCGGACGATCAGCAACAGCAACGGCTGCATGACCATTAACCGTTAAGTTATGGAATGCATGACGAAATGTATGTTCAAAATAGGCTAAATGAGAATCATCCAAAACGTGGAGAGATCCCTTTGGACCAACTTTTGGCATCCCGTTTTCATCGGCGGTAGCTAAGAAAGGTAACTGTTCACTAAGCATTTGTTTCATTTCTTCTGTTAATTTAGCCATGGTAAGTCCTCTTTTCGATTATTACTTACTAATTATAAGAGTGATGTTCTTTAAAATCAAATTTCTTAGCCTACAAATAAAGATGGTTGACGAATAGTATAAATATCGGTATACTTGAAAAGTTATCGATAACAAAAATGGAGGAAATAATTATGGCAGTTAGATCACCATATAATTCATGGGCCCGTCGTCGTCCAGTTTCACACGACTACTCAAAGAAAGTTCGTAGTGCTGAAGTTGTTAACATTCAACAATGGGCAAAAGGTAAAGCTGAATTAGAATCAAAGTAATTTGGCATTATTTAGTTACGAAATGAAAGCGAGACAAAAGTTGTTTTGAAGCCGTTACATTACGGTTTCTGACTTTTGGAACGTGTTTAAGAAGACTAGCGTAGATATACGTTAGTCTTTTTTTATGTAGAATTTCCCAGGGGTTGTTATAATGAAAATAATTGATTAGTAAATGAGGTGGCGTGTGATATGGCAAGTAAGTACCCAACAGCAGAATTAATTGGGGTCGTCATGGTTCAAAATAATAGTGGTCAATATGAACCCAAAGAAAGTCAACTTGATGCCAATGCATTTCATAGTTGGCGGGTTGGTAAACATACCAAGGGCAAGTTGGGAGCTCCGGGACAATTGTTTCTTACCGAAAATAATTTAATTGTGATGTTGGTTGCAATTGAACCATTGGCTTTTAAAAATCGGCATGACATAACACCAATGGCACGCTTTTTAACAACATTAGTTCCTGATCAAGTAAAAATGCAAGTGTTAACAAGCTATCAGCATGAGAAAAAGTCAGTGAATTAAGGTAATGCTTTTTTAAGATTTTCGGGTTACACTGATAGCTACAGAATGTTTTTTTGTCAATTTATAGGGGGAATATTAATATGACAACTGCAGAGTTTGGTGTCGTTGGCTTAGCCGTTATGGGCCGTAATTTAGCTTTAAATGTGGCTTCACGAGGTTATAAGGTGGCTTTGTACAATCGAACGTCCGGACGTACAGATGATTTGGTTGAGAAGCATCCCGATTCAGGATTTGTGCCAAGTTATTCAATCGAGGAATTTGTGGCCTCTATCCAAAAGCCACGACGGATTTTATTGATGGTAAAGGCTGGTGCCGGAACCGATGCAGTCATTGAAGAATTGTTACCTTATCTAGATAAGGGTGATATTTTAATCGATGGCGGTAATACTTTCTTTGAGGATACCATTCGTCGTTCTAATAAATTGGAAAAGTCAGGCATCAATTTTATTGGTATGGGTGTTTCCGGTGGTGAGCTAGGCGCTTTGCAGGGACCATCAATGATGCCTGGTGGTCAACGTGAGGCTTATGATTTGGTCGAACCAATTTTGAAAGAAATTGCCGCCAAGGCACCAGAAGATGGCAAGCCAACCGTAACCTACATCGGACCAAATGGTGCCGGTCACTATGTCAAAATGGTCCACAATGGTATTGAGTATGGTGACATGCAATTAATTGCAGAATCATATGACCTCTTAAAGCGTGTATTAAAGTTAGACAAAGATGGGTTGGCTAAGACATTTGCAGACTGGAATGAGGGTGAGTTAGACTCATATCTTATTGAAATTACTGCGGATATTCTGACGCGTGATGATGATCTCGGTTCAGGTAAGCCAATGGTTGATATGATTTTAGATCGTGCAGGAAATAAAGGAACTGGTAAGTGGTCATCACAATCAGCTTTGGAAGTTGGTGCACCACAATCCTTGATTACAGAATCTGTCTACGCCCGTTATATTTCAGCATTAAAGACAGATCGTTTAGCAGCAGCTGATGTCCTAGTTGGTCCAGACTATGACTTTGATGGTGATGTTGCAGCTACCGTTGAGGATATTCGTCAGGCACTTTATTTTGGTAAGGTCATGTCATATGCACAGGGATTTGACCAATTACGCATGGCATCAGATCATTACGATTGGTCACTGCCATTTGGCGAGTTAGCACAATTATGGCGTGCAGGAGCAATCATTCGTGCACAGTTCTTGCAACGTATCACTGATGCTTATGATGAAAAGCCAGACTTACACAACTTGTTATTAGCACCTTACTTTAAGAAAATTGCCGAATCATATCAAGCATCTGCTCGTCGTGTGATTGCTTTGGCGACAGCAGCTGGGGTACCAGTACCGTCATTATCAGCTGCAGTAGCGTACTATGATTCATATCGTTCGCCAGTTTTGCCAGCTAACCTTATTCAGGCACAGCGTGACTACTTTGGGGCACATACTTATGAGCGAGTTGATAAGCCAGCAGGTGAAATGTACCATTATTCATGGTATGACGAAGCATAAATTAATAAACAATAAGAAACCATATTGTTTTGCAGTTTAAAGTATGCTAGTATTTATCTAGCGAAAGTAAAAAGCGTACATTAATTGAGGAGAGCCTATCAAATGTTTGATTTTATTAACAATAATAATAATAATCGTTTGAACTCAACACAATTAGTGATTGGGCGTTTTTACAACGCTTAAACTGTGAGAACATACGAAGCAGTCAACCAATTACTAAATTGGATGACTGCTTTTTTTGTTGAAATTTTGAATTAGGAGAATATTTATGCCGCAGAAAGTTGAATTAAAACGCTCGATGGGAATTTGGTCTGGGTTGTCGTTGGTGATTGGAACAGTCATTGGATCAGGAATCTTCTTTAAACAAGCTGGTGTCCTGCAAACGGCTGGCTCATCAACATTGGGGTTGTTAGCCTGGTTGACTGGTGGTGTGATTACATTGGCTGCCGGACTAACAATTGCTGAAATTGGTGCCCGTTTACCGAAGACAGGTGGCTTATATAGCTATATTGAGTCACTATATGGACCGGTTGCTGGATTTTTAACTGGTTGGATGCAAGTGGTTATTTACGCCCCCGCCGTTATTGCTTCAATCGCGGGTTATGCAGCGTTCTTGACCGCTAACTTTATCGGCTTACCAACAAGTTCGGCAACTTGGATTGCCGTTATTTATGTTGCTTTTATTGCGGGGATTAACCTCTTTGAGAATCGTGTCGCTGCCAGTTTCCAAGTCATTACAACATCAATTAAATTAATTCCGATTGCTATTTTAATTATTTACGGTTTATTCTTTGGCAAGGTTAATGCGCTAGGTCAGACTGTTTCGGACACTGTTTCGCATGGTGGTGGTTTTGGTATGGCGATTCTTGCCACTTTGTTTGCTTATGATGGTTGGATTCTTTTGGCAAATATTGCTGGTGAATTAAAGAATCCACGTCGTGATTTGCCACGATCGATCGTTGGTGGTGTCAGTTTGATTGTGGTTGCTTATGTTGGTGTTTCATTTGGTGTTTATCATGCTTTACCATCTGATCGAATCGTGGCATTACAGAATAATGCGACATTTGCGGTTGTTCGAGCAGCCTTTGGTGATTTTGGTGGTCGTGCATTAAGTATTGCCATTATCATCTCGATGTTAGGTACACTGAATGGTAAGATGATTTCCTTCCCACGAATGGCGTATGCTATGTCACTTGATGGGTTGTTTCCAAAATATTTATCAAAACTGACTCGTAAAACACAAGAACCAACAAACGCAATTTTAACGGTTGCATTAATGACGATTGCTCTAGCAATTGTTTACACGAATGGTGTTGATCGTTTATCAGATATTGCTATTTTTACAATTTGGATTTTTTATACAGCAGCGTTCTTTGGTGTCTTTATTTTACGTCATCAGACACTTGATAAAAATGTTGACCCAGCAACACTATTCAAAACACCGCTATTCCCAATCACGCCATTAGTGGCCATTATTGGTGCATTATTTGTGATTGGTTCAACGGTTATCAACGATTTCTCAGGGGCAGTCATTTCAATTATTTTAGTTCTTATTGGATTACCTGTGTTCTATTATTATCAACATAAGCGACAGCAACAGTAGTACGCTATATTGTCACTTCTCATAAAACGCGGTACACTGGCTCTATTAGATTTTGATTAGAGGTCGAGTGATATGTCGTGGACAATACAAGCAAAGCAGTATGAGACGGATTTAATTAATGATTTAAATCAAATTATCCGAATCCCTTCAGTTTTGGATTCGAAAACACAAACACCACAGACGCCTTTCGGTATTGATATGGTTCGGGCACTATCTAAAATGGAAGAATTTGCTAATCGAGATGGGTTCCGCTATGGGCGGGTCGATAATATGGTGACGTGGATTGAATTTGGACCGGCTGATGCACCAGAAACATTAGGGATACTAACACACATCGATGTTGTGCCAGCTGGTGATGGTTGGTTACGTCAGCCGTTTAATCCGGAAATTTTAGATGGTTTATATTTTGGCCGTGGGGCGGCAGATATGAAGGCGGATTTGATGTCTGCCTATTACGCCTTAAAGATGCTTGCTGATCAAGGGCGAGTGTTGCAACGAAAAGTGCGATTAATTATTGGAACTGATGAAGAAAATGGGTGGCGTGATATCCCATGTTATCTTGCGCAAGAAGGTGAACCAACATTTGGCTTTTCACCAGATGGTGCTTTTCCGGTCGTTAATGGCGAGAAGGCGTTTCAGACGGTGCAACTACGGTTCCCCAGTGTTTCTGAAGGACCATATATTCTCGAGCGTTTTATGTCTGGTAGTCGAGCAAATGTTGTACCGGGAGAAGCGAAAGCCAGAATCAATGTACCACAAGGGATGTTGATTGCCGAAGATTTTGCAAATTTCTTAAAACAATACCCATTCTTAGAGGGCAACGTGCAGCAAGCTGGTGAAACGGTGCGGTTAACACTATTTGGTGTGCAGGCCCATGGTGCATATCCAGCTGATGGTAAAAATGCAGGTACTTATTTAGCCCAATTTTTACAACAATACCCATTTGGTGGGGATGCCCATGCTTTTTTGAATTTTTTAGGGACAACAGTTCATCGGGATATTTATGCAAAAAATTTGGGACTCGCGTACCACGATAAAGAAATGGGTGATTTAACGTTAAATGTTGGGGTAATGCGGTACAGTCATCGTGGTCAGGGAACGATACTGTTAAACTTCCGATATCCCAAAGGTGTTAATATCCAAGCGATTGTCACACAAGTACAACGACATTTGGGGGACCTAACGGCTGATGTCACGGTCGTTCAAGCTGGTATGCCACCTCATTTGGTTGCTGCTGATGATGAGTTAGTAACGACACTTTCTGCTGTCTATGCTGAACAAACGGGACAATATTTGCCACCTCGAACTTCAAATGGAGGATCTTACGCTAGGTTATTAAAGCGAGGCGTCGCATTTGGTGGTCAATTCCCCGATGTTAAAGTTACCAGTCATCAAGCCAATGAATTTACGCCAGTGGCTAATTTAACTTGTGCTATGGCAATATTTGCTGAGTCAATCTGGCGTCTTTGTCGATAATATTAATATATTTTTAGTTAAAAGGTTGGTGCATTTTTTGTGCCAACTTTTTTATATTAAGTTACACACCGATTCCAAAACAACTTTTGTCACACTCCCTCTTAAACGTGTTCCAAAAGTCAACGCAAAAATATTTGGTGATAACTGGTAAAATAGTAGCAAGAACTAGTGATATTGGAGGCAACAAATGGCGTT
Source organism: Weissella paramesenteroides ATCC 33313 (assembly GCF_000160575.1). Lineage (GTDB taxonomy): Bacteria > Bacillota > Bacilli > Lactobacillales > Lactobacillaceae > Weissella > Weissella paramesenteroides. The sequence goes on along the minus strand of NZ_GG697132.1, from coordinate 157,135 downwards.
AGAATTATTATTCGGTCGATCAAGTGCCGATCATGAATTGGCATTATTGCAGCGAGTTCAGCAGGTTTTAGCGACAGATGAACAAGCGCAGGTATTTTATATTGTCCCAAATCATATCAAATTTGAAACAGAAATAAATGTTTTGACAAGATTAGCAACATTATCAGGACGACATGGGGCGGCGATTGCTGTACCTAATGTGTCGGTTTTTTCATTAAGTCGTTTAGCATGGTACTACATGCAAAATGATCCAATTTATCAACAAGCTAATCTATCACAAAACGGATTAACAATGTTGGTGCAAACATTATTGCAACAACATAAGGCAGAATTGAAGTTGTATGGTAATTTATTAACTAAACAGGGGTTTATTGGACAATTTACGACGCAATTATTAGAGTTAAAACAATCGGGTTTATCATGGGATGATGTGACAGATATTGCTGATAAATTAACAAATCAAGAAACCTTACAGATGAAGTTATATGATTTAGCAACTATCGGTCAGTCATTGGAAGATGAATTAGCGCAGCGTGGTCAGTATTTAAGTAGCGATTTATTATTGGCGTTAAAAGTGTATCTGGCGACAGAAAAAACAGACATTTCACACCATTATTTCTTTATCAATGATTATTCACAAATGACATCACCTGAGCGCGGGTTGGTTGAAGCGTTGATTACATACGCAGGCGGGGTCACTATTGCCTTACCAGCAGATGATGGGTCAGCTAGTTTAACGGAATCAGCAATTTCTGAAAATGATTTATTTTATCGGCCTAAGAATCTTGGACGACAATTACGTGATGCCGCGGTGACGCACAAGATACCTGTGATTGCAAATACGATTGAGGCGCAGCGTAAAATGAGTTCAGGCATGTTAGCTGTTGAAGATTTCTGGATTAAATATGCGCAACAAGGAATTATCCGTGATTCATATGATGCGGATGATGCAATTGAAATTTGGCAAACACATACTCGTTATCAGGAAGTAGAACAGATGGCGCGTTTGATTCGTCAAGAAGTCGCTGCCGGTAAACATCGATATCGTGATTATTTACTCATGACACGTGATTTGGGTCAGTATGAAAATATCATGCCAGCAGTTTTTGCACGTTATGAAATTCCAATATTTATGGATTTAGACCGACCGATGTCAGCGCATCCTTTGGTTGCTTTTTTGGATAAATTACTACATTTAGCCCCAGCATATACAATGACGGATGTCATGGGTCTCTTAAAAACTGAATTGTTAATACCAGATGGTGTTTTATTGGCGGATTACCGTGAAGCTCTTGCAGAAACTGAAAATTATGTGTTGGCAAAAAATATTGCGGGGTGGCAATGGACTGATAAAACGCCTTGGCAATATGACCGCCAAGCGCTAACGAGTGATGATGAGGTGACTCGTGAACGGGTTGCTAGTAAAGATGCGCAGTTAGCCATGATTCATGATCAAATTAGTCAGACTGTTGCACCATTTTTACATCATTTGCAACAGGCACCAACTGCGCGTGAAATGGCGCGTGAATTATATAATTTTATAACGCAAATCGGCATTCAAAAACGTCTAATTAACTGGCGAGATAATGCTATTGAACAGGGTGATTTGTGGTCTGCACAACAACCGGAACAAGTTTGGCGTGTTTTTATTAGCATTTTGGATGATTTTGTCCAGGTATTTGATTCAGAAGTCATGACACTTGAAGTGCTTCAAGATGTTTTTACGGCTGCTTTTGATAGTGCCAAGTATGCTGGCATTCCAGCAACGATGGATCAAGTACACATTTCTGAAAGTGGTATTGTGCAACGGACGGGGTACGAAACTGTTATTGTATTCGGAGCGACGAATCACAATTTACCAGCTGTAACTCGTATTAAAGCAATCTTGCATGATGGCGACCGAGCAATACTACAACCAGCTTTGCCAGATAATGTTTTTTTGAAAGAAACTTCAGAACAACAAATGGCTCAAGAGTCTTTGTTGATGTATCGAGCAATGATGGTAGCGGACCAAAGATTAATATGGACGTATGCAACAAGTGATGGGGATGGCTCACAGCAACCATCAACCTATGTGACTCGTATCCAAAAGCAGTTCCAACTACCGCTAGTGCAATTTGATGCTTTACCAGATCCAATGAGTCATCATGTTGATGATTATGTTGGAACACCAACAAGTACGATTGCACAAATTATTATCGCTAATCGGCAAGCAAAACAACGTGGGACGGTTGACGGACAGTTGAGCGCTGCTTGGCGTAATTTGATACAACAAGTACAAAAAATAGCGCCATATCAATTGCAACATTTGTTGGGTAGTTTACATTATCAAAATGAACCAGAAAAGTTACAACCAGTACTAGTAAATACGCTTTTTGGACATGACCTGAAGGCATCAATTTCACGTTTAGAAAGTTATTCACGTAACCCTTATGAATTTTTCTTACAATATGGATTGCGACTACAGGAACGACAAGTATTACAATTAACGCCTGCTGAAAAAGGTACCTTGATGCATGCCATGTTGGAGCAACTTTTCCAAACATTGGTAACAAAACAACAAGTATTAGGAGCATTAACGGACGACCAATTACGTCACCTAGAACAGGATATTTTACAGGGACTTCTGACAAGTGATGATCCAACGTATGATATTTTTAATAGTTCATCACGGATGCGTTTCTTGACACAACAACTTGCTATCCAGGTTCATGAAACGATGATCAGTATGAAACGTGGTCAACTGCTTGATGGTGGGGTTCATACAATTGGTGTGGAAGCCGGGTTTGGGCTACCACAAAGTCAATTGAAACCAGTCGAATATGACATGCCATTTGGTCGTGTTAAAGTCCGGGGAAAAGTTGATCGTTACGATTTAGTTGAAACGAATGCGGGCAACTTTTTAACGATTGTCGATTACAAGTCAAGTAAACGTGTGTTTGATTATAGTAAAGCGTATGCCGGTCTAGAGTTGCAATTAATGACCTATTGGACAGCAATGTTAATGAATAAAGATGTTTTACCAGCTGGTGAAATGGGTGGTGCGCTATTCTGGACGCTTCAGAATCCATGGATCAGCATGAATGATTTGACAGGTGATACATTACAACAGTTGCAATCAGCAGCTGATAAACAAGCAATTGAACAAGGCCGTTATCGGGGTGTTTTGCGTACAAATGACGACTATATTTCCCGCTTAGAAAGTACACCTGATATTGTTGCACCATACGCTATTGATCGGAAAAAAGATAACTCGTTCAAGAAGACAGCGGATGTTGTTTCGGATGATACGTTAGCGACCTTGCTACAATTCAATGAATACAAAATCAAAGATATTGCTGAACGAATTTTAGAGGGAACTTTTCCGCTATACCCATTCCGAGATGGTGCAGCAAGTACAGGATTAATGTATTCACCTTATAAACCAATTATGATGTTTGATGCCATGATGGGTAATCGTTATAACAATCTTGAAAAATTATCGGTGAGTGCAGCATTAGAGGCGATGTCACGATTTATTCAAAAACATCATCAGGAACCAGAGGAGGGTCAAAAATAATGAAATTTACTGATTCTCAATCAGCCGCCATTAAAACAAAGGGACGTAATGTGTTGGTATCAGCTTCTGCAGGTTCTGGGAAAACCCGTGTTTTGGTTGAACGTGTGATGCAACGATTATTGGCTGGTGAAAATGTTAATGAATTTTTGATTGTTACATTTACAGAAGCAGCCGCCAGTGAGATGAAAGAACGTTTAGAAGGTGCCATTCGTTCAGAACTTATTGCGAGCGTTGGTGAACAGCGACAACATCTTTTAAAACAGCTACGGCTATTAAATATTGCTAATATTTCAACCTTGCATGCTTTTGCGCTACGGTTAATTGAACAATATCACTATACAATTGACTTAGATCCACAGTTTCGGTTGATGGATGATGCAGAACGTACTTTGGTTATGTTAGAGGTATACAACACTTTATTAGAAGAACAGTATGCTAATGATAATGAACAACATGCTTTCGCAACGTTCGCAGCGCAATTTACGACGAGTACAACAGATGATAGGGCATTACAAGAAGCAACTTTCTCTCTGTATGATTTTGCGACTGCTCGACCAGATGCAGTTAACTGGCTGGACCATTTATCAGATTTATATCAAGTTGATCAGGAAGATTTTACAAGCAGCCAATTTTATCAAGCACAGTTAAAACCACAAATTTTAAAAGAATTACAGGGCATTGTTGATAGGTCTGCAGTGTTGGTTGCACAAGCCCCAGATACGATGGATGAGGCGCCAGCAGTTAATCGGTTATTAAATTTACAGGCTGACGAAACTGCCTATCAACAGGCATTGACATTGGTACAAAATGAAGCCAATGATTGGAATACGGTGCAACAAACTATCAAACACATTGATTTGATGAGTTGGGGAGTTGATACGCAGGGAAAGCGCAAAAATTTCACAAAGAAGCATGACCCTGAACTAAAAATTGCTTGGGATAGAGTTAAAGATGAACGTGAAGCGCTAAAGAAAAGATTTACAATAGTACTGGAAAAATATTTTGTATTAGACCAAGCAGGTTTGGTGTTAGCGATTCAAGGTGCTGGCAGGGTGATTGACCGTTTGGTGAAGTTAACGAAAGACTTTAGCACAGACTTCTTAACTGAAAAATTACGACGAAAAGTATTAGATTTTAATGATTTAGAGCACTTTGCCTTGCAGATCGTTAGTCAGGAAAAAGTAAAGGCTGAATTGCAAGAACGTTACACTGAAATTATGGTTGACGAATACCAGGATACGAATCAATTACAGGAAGCGATTTTGCATGAGATTACTTCGGGTGACAATTTGTTCCAGGTTGGTGATATTAAGCAATCCATTTATAAATTTCGGCAAGCTGATCCAACATTATTTGCGGGTAAACTTGCCACATATCCATCGGATACAATTAGTGAGGTGATTACACTTCAAGAAAATTTCCGCTCACAACCCAACGTGACGAATTTTATTAACTATATTTTTGCGCAAGCTATGAGTCGTTCATTAGGAGATATTGAATATACTGGTGAAGCCGAATTAGTTGCTGGTGCAGATTATTATCCTGAGGAGTTACCTAAAAAGGCAGAATTGTTGCTTTATTTAGATGATGCAAATCAAGATGAGTCGCCCGCTGATGCAGAAGTAGATGCAGAAGCGGACACGCTAGCCTCTGATGCACCTTATACCAAAGCAACTGGGCAAATTCGATTGACAGCGTTGAAAATTCAAGAATTGATGCAATCAAAATTTGAAATTTTTGATCGCCAAGCGCAAAAGAAACGACCTGTCAATTACGGCGACATAACCATATTGGTACCAACGAAAGGACAAAATTTAGATGTCTTAGATGTCTTTCGTGAAATGAATATTCCTATCATGATTGATGGGACTGAGAATTATTTCCAAACCACTGAAATTTCAGTGATTATGAGTTTCTTACAAGTGATTGATAATCCACATCAAGATATTCCATTGGTAGCTGTGTTACGTTCGCCATTGTATGATATTGGGGAAAACGGCTTGGCGCTTATTCGTGCACAAACACCAGAAGAAGATTTTTATACTGCAGTCAAGAATTTAGCAAACGACGACGAAATCGATACGATTGGCGATATTTCGCCAGCATTAGTGAAAAACACACAAACACAAGTACAACGTTTCTTAGCAGATTTAGCAGTATTTCGTGATTTGGCCGTGCAAAATCAAATTGTCACATTGTTGTGGGCTATCTATAATCGAACGGGTTGGTTGGACTATGTTGGTGGGTTGCCTTCAGGTGCACAACGACAAGCAAATTTGCATGCGCTATATGATCGTGCATCAGCGTATCAAAAGAGTAGTTTTGTTGGTTTATATCAATTTATTAATTACGTGACACAGCTACAAAGTCACGATAAAGATTTGGGTGAAGCAGATGCCAATGTGGCGCAAGACAGTGTGTCCTTAATGACGATTCATCATTCTAAGGGATTGGAATTTCCGATTGTTTTTCTATTAAATGCGACCCGCACAATGATCAGTCAGAGGGAAACACAAGGAAGTATAATTCTCGATGCGCAAGCTGGTGGTGGGATGAATTATGTTGACTTACAACATCATTTGAAATTAATTACACCGCAACATGAGTATATTGCGCAAGTGAAACGGCAAAATGCATATGCTGAACAGTTGCGTGTTTTGTATGTTGCTTTAACCCGTGCGGAGCAACAATTGTTTATTGTTGGTGCTTATGATAACGTCGATAAATTATGGCAAACTTGGCAACAAAGTGCTGGTGTAACAGAGTGGATGCTGCCAGATACAGTTCGTCTAGCCGGTAAATCATTTATGGACTTGTTGGGGATGACCTTAATCCGCCATCCCCAAGCACCAGAACAATTCGCGCCATTACGTGGTTATGATGTAAATGACGTTATGCAATTTGATGAGATACGGACAAAGACACCTAAAAATGCGTTTGCATTTGATTTAGAGGTTATTAACACGCAGGATTTAGTCAATCGTGTAGCAAATTATCAGCCACTTAGCGATGATATAGTTGATACAAAAGATGTTACAGAAACATCGGCAGAGGAAAACACCGATTGGCAATCTGTGCTCCAATTTGCGTATCCGTATGAAACGGCCACCCGAGCAACGGCCTATCAATCTGTATCAGAAATTAAACGATTATTTGAAGATCCTGATTTGGCTGAAGGTCGTCAATTGTTAGACCGACGTTTGGTGACGGATGATTTAGCTGGTTTACGTATGACTGATGAAGAATTACCTGAACCCGATTTCATGCAAGAATCCGCAACACGATTATCTTCGGCTGCAATTGGAACGGCGACCCATTTAGTTATGCAGCGCCTTGATCTCACAAAGGGTGTCCCCACTGAAGTAGTCATTAGAACGCTCATTCAACAGCTAGTGAATGAAAAATTGATTGATGATAAAATTGCACCATTAATTTCGGTTGCTAAAATTGGTAGATTCTTTAATGACTCGCCACTTGGCAAACAAATGATTCAACATGCGGATTCATTACGACGAGAAGTACCATTTTCATTGCTATTGGATGCTAAGCGGTTATATCGTGCCTTTGATGGCGATGATAAAGTGTTAGTGCATGGAATTATTGACGGTTATTTCCAAGTAGATGATGAAATTTGGTTGTTTGATTATAAAACAGACCATGTATCTCAACAAGCAGCAACGAACATTTTAACAAAACGCTATGCTGGACAATTAAACATCTATGCGCAAGCATTGGTAGCAATGGGGTTACCAATGCCAAAACGATTCATTTACGCAATTAATGCCGAAAAGTTAATTCGGTTATCGTAGATGAGCGGTTGTATAAGTCATAAATAGTTATTTTAGATTAAAAAGACCATCAGCTTACCAATCAAATTGGTAGACTGATGGTTTTTAAATGTGAAAACGAGACAAAAGTCGTTTTAAATTACTTTTTTAAATGAAATGTATTTAATATTAAAGTTAAGCAGACAAAAAATATCATGATACCAAATACTGATGCAAAGAGAATTTTATAAGAACCACTATCAATTAGCAAACCGCCATAAAGTGGGCCGATAGCTCGACCTAAAGAAACAATCATTGTTAATAATCCTTGGGCATGTCCTTTGGCATTTGGATCACTAAGTTTGTCAATCCATGCCGGAATTTGAGGACTAGCAAAAATTTCACCAATGGTTAAAATTATAAAACTAGCAATAAACATTGGATATGTTTTTGCTTGAATTAAGACTAAAAAGGATATGGCAAACAAGGTAGAGCCACCTAAGACAGTCAATCGTAATGGCAGGTATACAATGATACGATTTAATAGACCTTGGCCGAAAATGATGATAATACCGTTTAATGTCCATAAGAACGAATAATCTTTGGTTGTCATCCCCAAATCGGTCATGTGAGTTGCAATCACTGTTTCCCATAAAATATATGACATATAAAAAGCAAAGGCTAGACCTAAAATGGCATAGATAACAATTGGCGTTTTGAATGTGCTTTTGGCAGCACGTGCAGCAGCACGCGCACTTTGCTTGGTTAACCCTTTTATATTGAAATATTTAACAACTAAGGCAAAAAATACTAGATACATGGTGGATGCGCCACCAAATACATATTTAACACCGTAATCAAAAAGAAAGCCAACAATTGCAGTACCAGCAACGACACCGATATTCATGAATAAATACTGAAAATTAAAAATTTTTCGCGTATCGACAGATTGAATGGTTGCGGCGTAGGCATTCAATAGTGTATAAATCAGCCCATCTGCAAAGCCAAGGATTAGCATAAAAATCGCGAAGACTGGCCAACTATGCCAAAATGTGAGCATGAGCAAAGTTGCTAATGCGACACCAACAGAGAGGGTCATGGCCTTATAAGGACTCCAATGGTCAAAAAGGCGGCCACCTAACCAATTACCAATCATCATCGTAACTGAGAGGCCCATGACGACCATGCCAGATATGGTCATGCTTTGATGCAGTATGTTATGCATATACAGCGTGGTGATGGGCCAAATTAGTGAGGCGCCAGTAGATTGAAAAAATGTTGTTATGTATAAAACGATTGCTTTAATTTCGATGTGCTGCGGTTTGAGCACATCGCCGTCTGTTGACGACTGAGTTATCATAAATCCTCCATAGATTGTGTAAATTAGTACAAATAAAAATTTTGACACCATATACTTTCAGGGGTACCTTTTGTATATGGTATTATGCGTGGAAATCGCATGCTTATCTGTTTTATCCTTAGAAAAGTTTAGCATAAATTGTGGGAATTGGTATACTTAAGGGAGATGAGTTTCAAATCTATACAGAATTATTGGGGAATAAAAAATGGCGATTAAGAAACCAGAATATATTTTAGCAATTGATCAAGGAACGACTGGTACACGAGCAATTGTGTTTAATCATAATGCACGACGGGTGACATCGGTTGCGGTTCCAATGACGCCAGTTGTACCCAGCACTGGTTGGTTAGAGCAGCGTCCGTTAGATATTTGGCATGCCACGCAAACAGCTGTTGCTGATGCATTGATCAACGCTGGTATTCGAGGGGACGAAATTAAGGCGTTGGGGATTGCAAACCAGCGTGAAACGACGATTATTTGGCATCGTAAAACAGGACAACCAATTTATAATGCAATTAGTTGGTCATCAACGCAATCACAGGATATTGCACAGAAAATTGCCGATGATGCAAAAAAGACGGAATTGATTCGCCAAAAAACAGGATTACCAGTGAGTGCTTATTTTTCGGCAACCAAAATTCGTTGGATTTTAGATAAAGTACCTGGGGCACAAGCCGCTGCAGAAAATGGTGATTTGGTATTTGGAACAGTTGATACGTGGTTAACGTGGCAGCTAACAGATGGTGCTGTTCATGCAACTGATGCGACGAATGCTGCCCGCACAATGCTATATAATATTCACACGCAAGCCTGGGATGACGAATTATTAGCTATGTTCAACATTCCCTTAAGTATGTTACCTGAAGTTCACAATAGTAGTGAAGTCATCGGACAAACTAGTCCAATGGCGTTCTTTGGTGGTCAAGTGCCGATTGCTAGTGTGATTGGTGATCAAAACGCTTCGATGGTGGGACAACTAGCTCTTGAGAAAGGGATGGTAAAAAATACGTATGGTGCTGGGGCGTTCATGATTATGAATACGGGCGAAAAGCCAGTGATGTCAAATAATCGTTTGGTAACGACCATTGCTTATCAGGTTGATGATAAACCCGTGTACGCACTAGAAGGATCTATTTTCTCTGCTGGAACAGCCATCCAATGGTTACATGACCGTCTAGGGTTAATTGAAACACAGTTAGATGCCTGGACATTAGCGGAAGAGTCTACAAATCAAAATGAAATTTATGTTATTCCTGCCTTTAATGGGTTAGGTGCTCCTTATTGGGACCCTAATGCACGGGGGACTGTTTTTGGCATGACAAGAGGCACAAACAAGGCCGATTTTGTGAAGGCAACTTTGCAATCAATTGCCTATCAAACAGCTGACATCCTATCAACAATGAAGAAAGATTCTGGCTATGAATTGGCCACAATGAAAGCAGATGGTTCTGTTTCACGTAATCCATACCTGATGCAGTTCCAAGCAGATATTGCGCATGTTGAAATTGAACGATCATTAGATGAGGATGCAACGCCACTTGGTGCTGCCTTCTTGGCAGGGTTAGCAGTTGGTTATTGGCAAGACTTATCTGATTTGCAACGTTATGTCCAAGCAGGCCGCCAGTTTAAGCCAAGCTTGGCTGAGGAACAACGACAACATTTGCGCCAAGGCTGGCGTAATGCGATCAAAGCGACACAATTTTTTGGTGAAATTTAAAATTGTAAGCGATTTACATTTTTATAGAAAAAATATGAAAAAAAGTTTATAATTACTTGTGAATGAAATGATGAACTTAAAGAAATTGTTTTTAAGAACTAACTAGTAAAGGAGCATTCATCGTGCCTAAAGAAATTACAACATTGTTGACGTTTTTTGGTGGGACTGGAGATTTAGCAAAACGTAAGCTATATCCATCTACCTATAACCTTTTTAAGAAAGGTTTCTTACAAGAACATTTTGCGATTATTGGAACTGCTCGTCAGGAGTTAACAACAGATGAATTCCGTGAACTAGTTCGCACATCTATTGCTGACTTTATTGAAGATCAAGCTAATGCTGAAGAATTTATTTCACACTTTTACTACATTCAGTTAGACATTACAGATCAAGCGGGCTATGCAAATATGCTTTCATTAAATAATGAATTGGATGCCAAGTATAGTTTGAAGGGCAACCGTATTTTCTATATGTCAGTTGCACCACGCTTCTTTGGCACAGTAGCAAAGTATTTGAAGTCAGAGAATTTGCTAACTGAGAACGGTGAATTTAACCGTTTGATGATTGAAAAACCATTTGGTTCATCATATGATACAGCCGAAGCGCTTCAAAATGAACTATCAGAAGCATTTGATGAAAACCAAATTTATCGTATTGATCACTATCTTGGTAAGGAGATGGTGCAAAATATTGCAGCTGTTCGTTTTGGAAACCCACTATTTGATGCTGCTTGGAACAAAGATTATATCGAAAACATTCAAGTTACTTTGTCAGAAGTTTTGGGTGTTGAGGAACGTGCTGGATATTATGATACAGCAGGTGCATTACGTGATATGATTCAAAATCACACGATGCAAGTTATTGGTTGGTTAGCCATGGAAAAGCCAGCATCATTTACGGATAAAGAAATTCGAGCTGCTAAGAATGCAGCTTTTAATTCTTTGAAGATTTACAATACACCAGAAGAAGTAGCTGCTAACTTTGTACGTGGTCAATACGGTGAATCAGCAGATGGTTCACAAAAGAAATATTTGGATGAATTAGATGTACCAGCAGATTCACAAAATAATACTTATGTAGCTGGTAAGTTGCAATTTGATATGCCACGTTGGGAAGGCGTACCATTCTATATTCGTTCAGGTAAGCGCCTAGCTGCAAAGTCAACCCGTGTTGATGTGGTCTTTAAGAAAGGCTTGAACATCTTTGGCGAAGGGGTCTCACTAGACAACCCAGTTCTATCAATTTTGATTGATCCTAAGGGTGGTATTGAGTTTAAAATTAACGCCAAAGACATTACATCATCATTCGCAACACGTACCATTGATTTGGATTGGCAAGTTTCTGATGAAGACAAGGCCGTCACACCTGAACCATATGAGCGTATGATTCATGATGCGATGAACGGTGATGGTTCAAACTTCGCTGATTGGAATGGTGTTGGAACTGCTTGGCGCTTCGTTGATGCTATTCAAGCTGCTTGGGATGCAAAGAAAGAATCATTCCCTAACTATGTTTCAGGCTCAATGGGACCAGTTGCAGCTGATGAATTGCTAGCTAAAGATGGTAACGAGTGGATTTTTAAGGGTTAAACTTGTTTTGTAAAACTAAATAAGCTGTTGATCCTCCGAGATTGAGACAAAAGACGGTTTCAGTCTTTTGGAACACGTTTAAGGTCATCAATCTACTGACTTCAAATCGGTGGATTGATGGCTTTTTCAGTTTGTGATCACGGTATTTTAAAGAAAATAAGGAGCGATTATGTCCAGATATACACCAATTGAATTGACTAATATGATTATGATTGAAAATCCTGAAACGAATGAAATCTTGGTTGAGAATCGACGGAATCCAACATGGCCAGGAGTGACCTTCCCTGGTGGACATGTAGAAGTTGGGGAAACGGTGACGCAATCAGTCTATCGCGAAGCATATGAAGAAACTGGTCTAATCATTGAAGAACTGAAGATGGTTGGTATTAAAGAGTGGCCATTAGAAAATGGGGCTCGCTATATTGTCTTTTTATATAAAACAAATCAGTATCATGGTCAAATTCAAACTGGGCGTGAAGGTGAAATATTTTGGACAACACGCGAACAATTATTGAATGGTCAATTTGAGTTGCCTAACACATTTGCAGAAATGTTACCCGTTTTTGATAATCCTGAAATAAATGAGTTAGCATTACATGCAACGGTTGATCAGGTGGACCAAGATATTATCTGGCAATAAAGTTACAAAACACGAACGTCCGAAAAAATTTATTTTTTTTAAAGGAAACGCCCTTTGATTTCGGATTTAATCAGTGTTTTAAAACTGAAAATGAACGAATATGTTATAATACTAGTGTTAAATTAAAAATTGCCGAACGTTCGAGGTTATAAAAATATGAAAACACGTCGAAGCGATCGTTTAGTAGATATGACACGTTATCTATTAGAACGACCACGTACTCTAGTCTCATTAACACATTTTGCTGAAGAATATGAAAGTGCCAAGTCATCGATTTCGGAAGACTTGACTATTTTAAAGCGGACTTTCCGTGAACGTGGTATTGGTCTTTTGGAGACCATTCCTGGTGCTGCTGGTGGTGCCCGGTTTACACCATACATGACAAAAGCTGATGCTAAGGAGTTTGTGGATTCTTTAGTTAATGCTATCGATGATGAAACCCGGGTCTTACCTGGTGGTTACGTCTATCTTTCAGATATTTTAGGTCAACCATGGTTCTTGCAACGCATTGGTCGTTTGATTGCAACGCAATATTTGCGTGAGCCAATTGATGCCGTGATGACAGCGGCAACAAAGGGAGTGCCGGTTGCACAAGCGGTTGCTGAGCAATTAAATGTGCCATTTGTGATTGTACGTAATGATACAAAAGTTACCGAAGGACCTACGATGTCCGTTAATTATGTAACCGGTCAATCACAACGTTTAGAAAAGCTTGAATTGTCTCGACGTTCTTTGCCAATGGGCTCACGAGTTTTGATCGTTGATGATTTTATGAAAGCCGGTGGAACGATTCGTGGGATGGCCTCTTTGGTTAAGGAATTCGAGGGTCAAGTTGTTGGCGCTGCCGTTGTTGCTGAAGGCCGGGTTGAGCATCGGGTGATTGATGAATATACATCATTAATTCATGTTGATACCAATAAGGATGACGGCATTATTAACGTCACATCTGGAAATTATGCAGATGAAATTTATGCCAAATTTGAAGAAGAATTAGAAAGTAAATAGTATTAGATTAAGGTGGAAGTCATGCAAAGATTTGTCATTGTTTTAGCAGCAGGAAAAGGGACACGAATGAAGTCTGATTTACCAAAGGTGCTGCATAAAGTTGGTGGTAAGCCAATGGTGCAGTTGGTGGTGGATACGGTAAAACAAGCAGGTGTTGCTAAAACTGTTACCATCATCGGTAATGGTGCTGAACAGGTGAAAGACGCTTTAGGTGATTCTTCTGAATTTGCAGTACAAACTCAGCAATTGGGGACAGGTCATGCGATTCAAATGGCTGCACCTTTATTAGCGGCTGAACAGGGCATGACGCTGATTGCTTCAGGTGATGCCCCAATGTTTACAGCAACTACTTATCAAGATTTATTTAATTATCATGAGCAATCTAACAACGCTGTCACGGTGTTGACGGCAAAAGCACCAGATCCAACTGGTTATGGTCGCATTATTCGTGACGAACAAGGTAATGTATTACGAATTGTTGAGCAAAAAGACGCTAATGATGATGAGAAAAAGGTCGACGAAGTTAATACTGGTGTCTATGTTTTTGATAATCAACTACTATTTGAAAGCTTGCAACATGTCACAAATGACAATGCCCAAGGGGAATATTACCTCCCAGACACATTAGAAATTTTGCGTGAGTCTGGTCAAACTGTTGGTGCCTTTCAAATTAGTGATTTTGGTGAGTCAATGGGGGTAAATGATCGCGTTGCATTAGCCAAAGCAAATCAAATTATGCGCCAACGAATTAACGAAGCCCATATGCGAGCTGGTGTTACTCTGATTGATCCAGCCAATACTTATATTGATGTGGATGTGCAAATTGGCGCAGATACCTTGATTGAACCAAATGTTTATCTAAAAGGGCAAACCAAAATCGGCCGTCGTGTTGTGGTGACATCAGGGTCGACGATTGTTGATTCTATTGTTGCTGATGATGCTCAAATCGATGCTAGTCATCTGGAAGAAGCCGAAGTACGTGAGGCAGCAACGGTTGGACCATTCGCCCATCTACGTCCAGCAGCATTCTTGGATCGAGAAGCACATGCGGGTAACTTTGTTGAGGTTAAAAAGGCAACATTAGGGGCTCGTTCAAAAATGGGGCACTTGTCTTACCTAGGGGATGCGACGATTGGCACTGATGTTAATATTGGTGCTGGTACGGTATTTGTTAACTATGATGGCATGAATAAGTGGCATTCAAATGTTGGTGATCGGGCCTTTATTGGATCTGGATCTAAAATTATTAGTCCAGTAGAAATTGCGGATGAGTCTTTTGTAGCAGCCGGCTCAATCATTACCGATGATGTACCTGAACATGCAATGGGAATTGCTCGTGCACGTCAAACAGTTAAACCTGATTTTTGGCAGCGGACACCTTTGTTTAAAAAATTTAATAAATAGTCATCGAATTGGTTTGTCTGTTACACCGCTTGGTCAATAATAGATTGAAGAATACATTGAAAAACTGTACAATGGGATTATTAAAGACTTGAATACGCACGTGAATGTGTCTATGGAGGAAAGCATGGCAACTTATTCGGATCCACATTTGAAAATATTTTCATTGAGTAGCAATCGCCCATTAGCGGAAAAGATTGCTGCCGCTATTGGTGTGGAACTATCGAAAATAAATATCGCTCGGTTTAGTGACGGCGAGATTCAAATTAATATTGAAGAATCCGTTCGTGGGGATAACGTATATGTTATCCAACCAACATCAGCACCGGTTAATGACAGTCTGATGGAACTGCTAATTATGATTGATGCATTGCGTCGAGCAAGTGCACGTTCAATTAACATTGTAATGCCTTACTATGGCTATGCACGCCAAGATCGTAAGGCACGTTCTCGCGAACCAATTTCAGCAAAATTGGTCGCTAACATGCTTGAAATGGTCGGTGCAACGCGAGTATTAGCACTTGATTTGCATGCATCACAGATCCAAGGATTCTTTGATATTCCAGTTGATCACATGATGGGGGCACCACTATTGGCCGACTACTTGATCACAACAGGTATTGCAGATGATAATACAGTTGTTGTATCTCCTGACCATGGTGGTGTTACTCGTGCACGTGCTCTGGCAGAATTATTGGGATCACATGAGCCAATTGCCATTATTGACAAGCGCCGTCCAAAGGCTAATGTTGCACAAATTATGAACATTATTGGTGATGTTAAAGGAAAGCGGGCCATCATGATCGATGATATGATCGATACTGGTGGTACAATCACGCAAGGAGCACAAAAGTTGAAAGACGAAGGGGCTTCCGAAGTGTATGTTGTTGCAACACATGCGGTCTTTTCAGGTAAAGCTGTTGAAAATCTACAAAATTCTGTATTTGAGAAAGTTATTGTGACAGACTCAATTAATTTGCCAGAAGAAAAGAAGTTCCCAAAGTTGGTACAAGTTTCAACTGCAGAATTGATTGCTGAAGCAATTAAGCGGATCAATGAGAACAAAGCGGTTTCACCATTGTTCAAAACCCGTTTTCACCGTACAGCTGATTAAGCAAGAAAAATAAGTCGTTGTTCTAGCAAAGCTTAGAGCAGCGTTTTTTTATAAGAGGATAAAAAAATGGCCAAAAAAAAGATGATTTTAGACTTGGATACTGGTGTTGATGATGCATTAGCATTAGCGTATGCACTGGCAACTCCCGATGCTGATTTGATTGGTGTGGTGTCTTCATTTGGAAATACTCAAGTTGAGACTGCTGCGCAAAACACATTGAAATTATTAGAGCTCTTAGACGAGCAGCATGTACCCGTTTTTGTTGGGGCAGCTCATTCATCAACAACTGATAGCTTTGAAACCATGCAGGTATCAATGGATATCCATGGTAAAAATGCTATTGGGGATGTTATCTTACCTGATCCTAAGGCAACGCCAGAAACAACGACAGCAGTTGATTTTTTAATTGCATCTGCCCACCAGTACGCTGAAGATTTAATTGTGGTACCGACTGGTCCACTAACTAACTTGGCAGCAGCCTTTCAAAAGGATGCCCAAATAGCTGATTTGATTGGAAACATCACTTTAATGGGTGGTGCATTAACGGTTCCAGGCAATGTAACACCATACACTGAAGCAAATATTAATCAAGATCCTGCAGCGGCTGACTATGTTTTCAAACATGCAAAACATCTCGTAATGGTTGGTTTGGATGTGACGTTACAAACGTTACTAACGAAGAAAGAAACGCAACAATGGCGTGACTTAGGTACGCGCCAAGGGCGTGTGTTTGCTGATATTTTCGATTATTATATCGATGCCTATGATAATTTAGATATTAATCATGCTGGTGCTGCATTACATGATCCATTGGCTGTTGGTGTGGCAGTCGATCCAAATTTGGTGACATTATTACCATTGAATATGATGGTTGATGTCAATGATGGTCGCACGATTGGTGATCCGAGTCGTTTGCGTGATCCACATAAAAATAACTATGTCGCCGTTGAAGTGGATGAACCATTTTATTTAGAGCGATTTATGAACTATACATTGCAGATATTATCATAACAATCAATAGTTAAGGCTTGCCAAATGCCTTATTATCGTGTAATATAAGTGTTTGTGAGTTATCAGTAATTGATAGCTCTCCTTGCCGGCAGGTAGTCGGCCATAGACCAAAAGGAGGAATATATAATGGCATACGAATTAACATACATTATTCGCCCTGACATGAATGCTGACGCTAAGAAAGCATTGGTTGAGCGTTTTGACAAAGTGTTGTCAGATAATGGTGCTACGGTGGTTGAGTCAAAGGACTGGTCATCACGTCGTTTTACTTATGAAATTGCAGGTTACCGTGAGGGTCTTTACCACATCGTTAACTTTACTGCAGAAGATGACGCAGCTATTAACGAATTTGATCGTTTGGCTAAGATTTCAGAAGACATCTTGCGTCACATGGTTGTAAAGCGCGAATTAGCATCAGCTGAGTAATTTTTATAAGTTACTTTAATTTAATAAATTTAGTGGCTAGGTCTGAGGACCTTGAAAGGAGGCTTTCCATATGATAAATCGTGTTGTTCTGGTTGGTCGTTTGACACGTGATGTTGAATTACGTTATACGACTTCTGGTGCTGCTGTTGGTTCATTTACAATTGCCGTTAATCGACAATTTACAAATGCTAACGGTGAGCGTGATACTGATTTTATTAATGCTGTCATTTGGCGTAAGTCAGCAGAAAATTTTGCTAATTTTACATCAAAAGGTTCGTTAGTTGGTATTGAAGGCCGTATTCAAACTCGTAATTATGAAAATCAACAAGGGCAACGTGTTTATGTCACGGAAGTCGTCGTTGATAACTTCTCATTGTTAGAAAGTCGTGCTGAAAGTGAAGCACGCCGTTCTCAGAGTGGTTCAAATAATACGAATAATTTTGGTGGTGGACAGCAACGTAGCCAAGGAAACTTTAATTCCTCATCATCACAAAACCCATTTGGTGCACCAGCATCTAGTGGTAATGTGTTTAATGGTGGTTCAGCTAATTCACAATCATCAAATGATCCTTTCGGTGGTGGTCAAGAGATTGATATCTCTGATGATGACCTACCATTCTAAATTATTAACAAAACAACATTGTCTAACGACATTATTCTATCAGGAGGAATTTAATCATGGCACAACAACGTCGTGGTGGCGGACCTCGTCGCCGTCGTAAGGTTGACTTTATCGCAGCCAACCACATTGAATATGTGGATTACAAAGATACTGAATTATTGGAACGTTTCATCTCAGAACGTGGTAAGATTTTGCCTCGTCGTGTGACTGGAACTTCAGCAAAGAACCAACGTAAAGTTACGACTGCTATTAAGCGTGCTCGTATCATGGGTCTTTTGCCATTCGTTGCAGAAGACTAATAACGTACAAAACAGACTGTCACATGATGTGGCGGTCTGTTTTTATTAGTCGCTTTGATCAATGATATCCGTTACAATACAAGTACAAGGGAGGGATATATGAAAAAAGTAATCATGTATATCATTGTATTTGTATTAGGTATTGTTTTAGGGGGATTAGGGGTTCATTTTGTTTCAGATTATCAGACAGATAGAGCTGAAGATAAATATGAGTCAAGTTATCGTGATTCAAGAGCCAGTTCACTAAAACAGAGTCAAAGTTCTGTCAGCAGCCAGAGCAATGATACAGAAAGTAGTCAGGCTGTATCTTTGCCAGCGCAAGCAGAAGTCACAAAGCGTGTTAGTAATGACCTTGATAAGTTTATTGCAGAACAAAAGGACGGCTTGATTAAGACGGCATCTGTTGAAGATGCTGTAGATGCATTTGAAGATTCATACTTGGATACTTATGAGGATGAACTGCAAACAAAGTATCCAGGTGATGCCAATGAAGATCAGATTGAGCATTTAGTAGATACAGCAGTGGCGACATTAAATATACACCAAAAAATTTCAGATAATAAATGATGA
The DNA here is from genome assembly GCF_000160575.1 of Weissella paramesenteroides ATCC 33313. GTDB lineage: Bacteria > Bacillota > Bacilli > Lactobacillales > Lactobacillaceae > Weissella > Weissella paramesenteroides. Next base: position 138,055 of record NZ_GG697132.1, on the reverse strand, counting down.
ATTTAAATAAAAAAATTTATCATCAAGGCATCGGTAAAATGCTGGTATTAAACCAGCATTTTGCCGATTTTTTTGTAGCTAATTCCCAATCTAATGCTAAAAGTGACTAATAACAAAAAACACGAACTTTATTAAAAAATCAAACTGTTTATAGCTTTTTTTTCAAAATAAACACGAATTATAGTCATTGACTTAAATGATAAAGTTAAGTATTATGAAAGTGAAAAATAGGCGTATTAACGATGGATTGAAAAAGTGAGGAATAATGGTGACAAATGAAGTTGCAGTCTTGATGGGATCGATTTCAGATTGGTCAACGATGAAATTAACATGTGAACAACTTGAAAACCTAGGTATATCATACGAAAAACATGTTATATCAGCTCATCGTATGCCTAATGAATTACAGGAATTTGGTCAAAATGCTCGCATGCAAGGATACAAAGTAATTATCGCAGGTGCTGGCGGTGCAGCACATTTGCCAGGGATGATTGCAGCGAATACAACCTTACCGGTGATTGGGGTTCCGATTAAAACACGAACATTGAATGGTGTCGATTCATTACTTTCAATTGTTCAAATGCCAGCAGGAGCACCAGTAGCAACAGTTAGTATCGGTGAAGCGGGGGCTAAAAATGCGGCTATTCTAGCGGCGCAGATTTTGGCGGTCACACAATTAGATATGCAAGAAAAATTAGTTGCATTCAAACAGATGCAACGTCAAGAATCTATCGAAAGCGAGGCGCGTTTTGATTAAAACGATTTTACCGCCAGCTACAATTGGTATTGTCGGTGGTGGACAATTAGGTCAAATGATGACGTTAAGTGCTAAAAGTATGGGTTATAAAGTTGGTATCTTAGATCCTACACCAGATGCACCGGCTGCCCAGGTTGCTGATTTTCAAATACAAGCAGCTTATGATGATGAAGCCGCGTTATTGGAATTAGCACATCGTAGTGCTGTTTTAACTTATGAATTTGAAAATGTTGCCGAAGAAACTTTAAAAAAAGCTGCGGCATATGCGGCCTTACCTCAAGGAGTTAATTTACTGCATATTACCGGGCAACGTTTGCGAGAAAAAACTTTTTTAAGAGATGCCCAGGTGCCAGTAACAGAATTTGCAGCGGTTACTGATGAAGCATCGTTACAAACAGCTATTGCGAAAATTGGTTATCCAGCGCTTTTAAAAACAGTTAGTGGTGGTTATGATGGCCATGGTCAGCTTGATATTAATAGTTCTGCAGACTTGATTATTGCTAAGCAATTGTATGATCAAGCGCCATGTATCCTAGAAGCCCGTCAGAATTTTCAAGCAGAAGCCTCGATTATGGTGACGCGAGATTTACATCAAAAAACTTATACTTTTCCGTTAGTAACGAATCAACACAAAAATCACATTTTACATACAACGATTGCAGCCAATCAATTTTCTGAAGTATTACGCCAGAAAGCAAAAAATTATGCTGAAAAAATTGCTGAAAAGCTGGATCTCTATGGTGTTTTAGGTATTGAATTTTTTGTTATTAATGATCATGAATTGGTTGTTAATGAATTGGCTCCGCGACCACATAATTCAGGTCACTATACGATTGAAGCATGTAACATCTCACAATTTGAGGCACATATTCGAAGTATTTGTGGTTTGCCAATACCTGTAATTAGTCAAGAACATCCAGCGGTGATGCGTAATTTATTAGGAACTGACTTAACGTTGGCGCGGGAATTACTAAACGATCATCCGGAGTGGCATTTCCATGATTATGGTAAGGCTGAAATTAGACCACAAAGAAAACTTGGCCATATTACCGTCGTAGGTGATGATATTGACGAACTGCTCGAAATGACCGCTATGTTAAAGGGAGAAAATTAACAATGACTGAACTGGCAGATATAGAGAAACAAGACTTGTTATATCAAGGAAAAGCAAAAGAAATGTACACGACGAATGATCCGGAAATTTTGTGGGTACATTACATGGACCAAGTAACTGCTTTAAATGGCAAGCGTAAAGTACAGATGAAAGATAAGGGTAAAACAAATTGTGCCATTTCATCACAATTATTTACTGATTTACGCCAGCAAGGTATAGAAAATCACTTCATAAAGCAATTAGGTCCTACTGATCAATTAGTACAGCGTGTTCAGATTATCCCTTTGGAAACCGTTGTTCGTAATTATGCATCTGGTAGTTTTGTAAAACGTTATCAGGTCGATTATTTGCAAAAATTTGAACAACCAGTCATTGAATTTTTCTATAAAAGCGATGCATTAGATGATCCTTTTTTGAATGATGATGATGCTTTAGCATTGGGTATTGCAACAAACGATCAAATTGCAGAGATTCGTAAACTCGCACGACAAGTTAACCAACACTTGATTCAAATTTTTGCCAAAATGAATGTACAATTGGTGGATTTTAAACTTGAATTTGGGCTAACAAAAGCCGGGGATGTTATTTTAGCAGATGAGTTGTCACCTGATAATTGTCGTTTAGTTGATATGAAAACAAAAGAGTCACTAGATAAGGACATATTCCGTAAAGGATTAGGCGAAATGGTGCCAGTCTATGAAGAAATTTTGCAACGCTTACAGCACGCGGAGGAAATCTAAAATGACAGTCGTTAAAGTTTTTGTAAATTATAAAGAATCAATTTTAAATCCAGAGGCTGAGGCGATTAAACAAGCATTAGGTCGCCTTGGTTATGACGATATTATTGATTTAAAAGTGGGTAAGACCTTTGAATTAACATTTGCTGATCAACTGAGTCATGACAAGATTGAACATGAAGTCAATGAAATTTGTGATCGGATGTTAGCAAATTTTAACATGGAGAACTATCGCTATGAAATTAGCGATTCGGAGGCAATACAATGAGATTTGCGGTTTTAGCATTTCCTGGATCTAATTGCGAGTTAGATGCCTATTATGCGGTTTCGGATGTGCTTCATGAAGAAGCGGAACTGGTTTCTTATGAAGCAGATTCGTTAATTGATTTTGATGCAGTGATTGTGCCGGGTGGCTTTTCTTATGGCGACTATTTACGTAGTGGTGCGATTGCACGCTTTGCACCAATTATTCCAGCGTTACAACAATTTGCGAAAAGTGGGAAACCAGTTATTGGTATCTGCAATGGTTTTCAAATTCTTACAGAAGCAGGTCTTTTACCAGGTACCTTGCAAAAAAATACAGTTGCCAAATTTGTGTGCCGAGACCAACAGTTAGTTGTTGCAAATAATCAAACACCTTTTTCATCCCTATACGAAACTGGCGCAGTGATCACGTTACCAATTGCGCACGGTGAAGGTAATTATTATTGTGATACTGAGACGCTTAAAACGTTAGAAGCAAATCATCAAATCGTTTTTAGGTATCAAAATAACCCCAATGGTAGTTTGGGTGACATTGCTGGTGTTACTAATAGTGAGGGCAATGTGTTGGGCATGATGCCACATCCAGAACGAGCAGTTGAAAAAATATTGGGATCAGATGATGGTGTCCAATTATTTGCATCGATAATTAACTTTGTTAAGAAACATGAGGTAGTTAGCTATGAGTAGTGTTGGTGTTCAAACAGCAGAAATTTCACCCGCAGATATTGAAGAACAAAAGCTTTATCGGTCATTGGGACTATCGGATGATGAATATCAATTAATTAAAAATGACATTCTAGGGCGTTTGCCAAATTATACTGAAGTCGGATTATTTTCAGGTATGTGGAGTGAACACTGTTCATACAAAAATTCAAAACCAGTTTTAAAAAAATTCTTTACCACTGGTCCTCGTGTTGTAAAGGGGCCAGGTGAAGGTGCCGGTATTATTGATATCGGTGATGGTCAAGGGGTAGTTTTTAAAGCTGAAAGCCATAATCATCCATCAGCGGTTGAACCGTTTCAAGGAGCAACGACTGGAGTTGGTGGTATTTTACGTGATATTTTTTCAATGGGTGCTCGTCCAATTGCGAGTTTAGATAGTTTGCGCTTTGGGACGCCCCGTACTGCAGCAGATCGCTATTTAATTTCACAAGTTGTCGCTGGTATCAGTGCATATGGTAATTGTATTGGTGTTCCAACGGTAGGTGGCGATATGGCGTTTGATGATGCTTATGACCATAATCCGCTGGTCAATGTGATGTCTGTTGGCCTCATGGATTTGGAAAACATTCAAGTTGGTGCAGCAGCAGGTGTTGGTAACAGTATTATTTATGTTGGTGCTAAAACCGGTCGTGATGGCATCAATGGTGCATCGTTTGCATCGGCGCAATTTGATTCTGAACATGAGAGTCAACGGTCTGCTGTTCAAGTTGGTGATCCTTTTACTGAAAAATTAGTCATGGAAGCATGTTTAGAAATCAGTGAGCATCATGCAGATGCTTTGGTTGGTATGCAAGACATGGGTGCTGCCGGTTTGGTATCTTCTTCGGCAGAAATGGGTTCAAAAGCTGGTGGCAATGGTATGGTTTTAGATTTGGATTTAGTGCCCCAACGTGAGACTAATATGACACCTTTTGAAATGATGCTATCAGAATCACAAGAACGGATGCTGTTATGCGTCAAGAGTGGTCGTGAAGATGAAGTATTAGCGGTATTTGACGAATATGGTGTGGAAGCAGTTGTGATTGGTCATGTAACTGATAATGATAGTTACCAACTAGTGCATCATGGCCAAGTTGTTGCTGATGTGCCAGTTGATGCACTTGCATCACAAGCACCGGTCTATCATCGTGAAAGTAAGGTGCCAGCAAGAATCGAGCAAGCTAGTAAGCAACAGTTCGTGCCAGAAATTTCTTCAGCTACTGAAGTTTTAAAGCAAATGTTAGCCCAGTTAACAATTGCTTCAAAGGAAAGTGTTTATGAAACTTATGATTCACAAGTTCAAACGAACACGCTAGTAAAGCCTGGTTCTGATGCAGCGGTTGTTAGAATTCGTCATCATGATAAAGCACTAGCTATGACAACAGATGTTAACGGCCGCTATCTATATCTAAATCCACGAATTGGTGGTCAGATGGCTGTGGCAGAGGCGGCAAGAAATATTGTGGCTTCTGGAGCGATACCACTGGGTATCACGGATTGTTTGAATTTTGGTAATCCAGAGAAGCCAGAACAATTTTATGAATTAGACCAAGCAGTACAAGGGATGAGTGAGGCGTGTGAAAAGTTTGCCACACCAGTTATCTCTGGGAATGTTTCTTTGAACAATGAGTTTGATGATGTGCCAATTTACCCAACCCCAATGGTGGGGATGGTTGGTTTGATTCAAGGACTCGAACACATTACCACTCAGGATTTCAAACAAGCTGGTGATTTCGTTTATGTCATTGGTCAAACACATCAGGATTTTAATGGTTCTGAGATTCAGAAATTGCAGACCGGTGAAATTTCAGGTCAATTATTTGATTTTGACTTGGATTATGAAGTTAAAATACAAAATTTTGTGACGCAAGCAATTCAAAATAAGCTTTTGCAAAGTGCACATGATGTTTCAGAAGGTGGCTTAATTGTTGCGATTGCAGAAGCAACATTTGGTAATCGGTTAGGTGTTGACTTGACTAGTAAATTGTCAGTTAGTCAGTTTTTCGCTGAAACACAATCACGTTTTGTTGTTTCTGTGAGTCCTGAAAATCAAGTGGCATTCAAGCAATTGGTTGGTGCACATGCAACGTATTTGGGTCGCGTGACTGATGATGCTCATTTGCAAGTCAAAGCACAAGATGGTGCCTTTGATTTATCAGTTACTGAAGCATTGGATATTTGGAAAGGGGCTTTGCCATGCAGTCTGAATTAAGTCATTTGAATGAGGAATGTGGTGTCTTTGGCGTCTGGGGCACGCCAGACGCAGCATTTTTAACCTATACTGGTTTATTTGCATTGCAACATCGTGGCCAAGAAGGCGCAGGCATCACGATTAATGATGACGGGCAACTTAGAACGAAACGTGGTTTAGGTTTGCTTAACGATGTATTCAATGCGGCAGATCTTGAACAACTGCAAGGACAAGCAGCGATAGGACATGTTCGTTATTCAACGGCCGGTAGTAATTTACTAGAAAATATTCAACCATTACCTTTCAATTTTAGTGACACACAGTTTGCCCTTGCTCACAATGGTAATTTGACAAATGCAGAGACCATTCGGAAAAACTTAGAAGATCGAGGTGCGATATATCATTCAAGTTCAGATTCAGAGAATTTAATGCATCTTATCCGATTGAGTAAAGCAACAACGTTAGATGAACAGGTTAAGGATGCTTTGCGGACGATTAAAGGTGGTTTTGCTTATTTATTATTGACGAAGGATCGTCTGTATGCCGCTCTTGATCCAAATGGTTTTCGACCACTGGTCGTGGGTAAATTGCCGAATGGTGGCTTTGTAGTTTGTAGTGAAACCTGCGCATTAGATGCTGTTGGCGCAACTTTTTTCTGTGATGTGCAGCCTGGTCAATTATTGCGAATTGATGAGTCGGGATTATCAATTTCTGCTTACACAACAGACACGCAATTAGCAATTTGTTCAATGGAATTTATTTATTTTGCCCGCCCAGATTCAGATATTTATGGTGTAAATGTTCATTCTGCTCGTAAGCGTATGGGGGCATTATTAGCCAAGGAACAGCCCGTTGAAGCCGACTTGGTAACCGGTGTGCCCAACTCTTCTTTATCGGCAGCCATGGGTTATGCCCAGGAGTCAGGGTTACCTTATGAGATGGGCTTGATTAAAAATCAGTATTCTGCCCGCACATTTATTCAGCCAACTCAAAAATTACGTGAACAAGGTGTGAATATGAAGCTCTCAGCTGTTAAGGGGGTTGTGGCTGGAAAACGAGTGGTTTTGGTTGATGATTCCATTGTACGTGGCACGACTAGTCGACGCATTGTGAAGTTATTAAAAGATGCGGGGGCAGCGGAAGTCCACTTGCGGATAGCTTCGCCAGCACTAAAATACCCATGTTTCTATGGGATTGATATTCAACACGCCAGTGAATTGATTGCGGCGAATCAAACCTTGGCAGAAATGCGGCAAACATTTGGCGCGGATTCGTTAGGATTTTTAAGTGTACCAAGTTTGATAAAAGCCGTGGGATTAAATACTGGTGCACCAAATGGTAGCCTATGTGTTGCTTATTTTGATGGTAAATATCCAACACCACTTTATGACTATCAAGAACAATACGACCAAGAGCAAGAAAAATTACGTCGACGAGATGAACCTAAACATGTAACGACATCATCATATTAGTTAACAGGAAAGGATCACAGAATGGATGCCTATAAAAAGGCGGGCGTTGATATCAATGCAGGATATCAATTGGTCGATCAAATAAAAAATTTAGCACATAATGACTCGTTGGGTTCGTTTGGCGGACTATTTCCGTTAGAAATTGGATCATATCAAGAACCGGTTTTAGTTGCGGGAACAGATGGTGTGGGCACTAAATTACTGATTGCGATTCAAGCGAATAAGAATACGCAAGTGGGCATCGATTTGGTGGCTATGTGTGTTAATGATGTGCTATCTCAAGGAGCCAAGCCACTGTTTTTTCTCGACTATCTGGGAACTGGTCATTTAGATCAAGGACAAGCGAAAGATATTATAACCGGTGTAATCGAAGGGGTGAAACAAGCTGGCGCAATGCTATTGGGTGGTGAAACGGCTGAAATGCCAGATATGTATACTACTCAGCATTATGATTTAGCAGGATTTGCAGTTGGTATTGCTGACAAACAGCAGTTGTTAACGGCTGAAAATACCAAAAATGGCGATGTACTCATTGGCTTAGCGTCAAATGGTCTGCATTCAAATGGTTTTAGCTTGGTGCGTGATATTTTATTTAAACAAAATAACTTCTCATTGCATGAGACGTTGCCAGGTTACGATCATGATTTGCAAACCGAATTGTTAAAGCCTACACGAATCTACGTTGATGCAGTTTATCCTTTGATACAACAAGAGTTGGTACACACCATCGCCCACATTACTGGTGGTGGACTGATTGAGAATGTTGGTCGTATTTTGGCTAAAGATCAGCGTGCTGAAATAAATGTGGCAACTTGGCCAATGCCAAAAATTATGCATTCATTACAAGAATTAGGTCAACTGACATTTACGGATATGACGCAGACTTTTAATTTAGGAATTGGCATGGTTCTAGCGGTTGATCCGGCCAATGTAGAAAAAGTGATGACGTTATTACAAGAGTCAGGTGAAAGGGTTTATCAAATTGGTCGAGTTGTTTCAGGACAACAGGAAGTCAAATTGAAAGGCGAATTGCAGTGATGTCAATAATCAAAAAAATAGCGATTTTTGCTTCGGGCGAGGGGTCTAACTTTACAGCCTTATGTCAGGCATTTACACGTGAAAAAATGCCGGTTGAAGTTGCATTACTAGTGTGTGATCACCAAAATGTGCCAGTATTGCAACGTGCTGAAAATGAGGGTGTCCCTACCATGGTGGTCAATTTTCGTGACTATCCAGATAAAGCATCCGCAGAGGCTGTTATTGCAGCAAGATTAGCCGCTGAACAAATTGATTTTATTTTGTTAGCTGGATATATGCGAATTATCGGGCCAACATTATTAGCAGGGTATGCCGGTAAAATGGTCAATATTCACCCAGCGTTACTGCCGAACTTTCCTGGTCGTCATGGCATTGAGGATGCTTATGAAGCAGGCGTGTCAACAACTGGCGTAACCATTCATTGGGTTGATGCAGGTGTCGATTCAGGTCAGATTATTGCCCAGCGTCAGGTACCGATTTATAACACAGATCAGCTTACTGATCTTGAACAAAGGATTCATCAGGTTGAACATAAATTTTATCCAGCAGTTGTTAAAGAGCTATTAGAAAAAGGAGAATTCTAAAAATGACTAAGAGAGCATTGTTGAGCGTTTCAGATAAAACAGGTTTATTGGAATTCGCACGCCAGTTAATTGCCCTAGATTTTGAAATTATTTCAACTGGGGGAACGAAAAAAGCCCTTGAAGATGGTGGGCTAAACGTTATTGGCGTTGAAGATATTACTGGTTTCCCTGAAATGTTAGATGGTCGCGTCAAAACTTTGCATCCGAAAATTCATGGTGGATTACTGGCAAAACGTCATAATTCGGCACACATGGCACAACTCGAAGAAGCAGGTATTTCACCCATTGATTTAGTTGTTGTTAATTTGTATCCCTTCAAGGAAACGATTGAAAAGCCTGAAACTACTGAGGCAGACGCAATCGAGCAAATTGATATTGGTGGGCCATCAATGTTGCGTGCGGCTGCAAAAAACTTTGCGGATGTTTTGTCGGTGGTCGATACTGCTGATTATGAACGGGTGATATCATTTTTAGAAGCTGGTCAAGAAGATTTTACTTTTAGAAAAGAATTGGCAACAAAAGTATTTCAACATACAGCGGCGTATGATGCATTGATTGCCAATTACCTGACGACTGAAGAATTTCCTGAGAAATTAACGTTAACGTATGAGAAGCAACAAAGCCTACGTTATGGTGAAAATAGTCATCAAGCAGCAGCGTTTTACCGTAACCCTATTCCAGCAAAGTTATCAATTATCACGAAACAATTACATGGTAAGGAGCTATCTTTCAATAACCTGAAGGATGCCAATGCAGCCTTAAACATGGTTAGTGAATTTGAAGAATCATGTGTGGTTGCAATGAAACATATGAATCCATGTGGTGTTGGTATTGCTGATAATATTGAACAAGCTTGGGATGAGGCGTACGAATCAGATCCGATGTCGATTTTTGGTGGTATTGTCGCAGTTAACCGTGAGATTGATGCAGCAACTGCTCAAAAAATGCATGAAATTTTCTTGGAAATTGTCATTGCACCATCATTTAGTGCCGAGGCTTTGGAGATTCTTGGTAAGAAAAAGAACATCCGGCTGTTGCAGGCTGATTTAAGTCACCGTGATGAGGCAGAACGTTTTGAGACGGTTACGGTTAGTGGTGGTCTCCTTGTTCAAGAAAGTGACCGTCAAGTTGAAGCCGTATCAGATTTTAAAGTGGTGACTAAGACACAACCAACAGCAGAACAATTAAAAGCTTTACAATTTGGTCAGCATGTTGTGAAGTTTGTAAAGAGTAACGCTGTTGTTGTGACAACAGCTACCAAAACGTTGGGCGTTGGTATGGGCCAACCTAATCGCATTGATTCAACGAAGATTGCAATACAAAAAGCGATGCCTAAGGAAGGATATGAGCATGCCATTTTAGCCTCAGATGCCTTCTTCCCAATGGATGACTGCGTTGAGTATGCCGCACAGCATAATATTAAAGCAATCGTGCAACCTGGTGGTAGTATTCGTGACAAAGATTCTATTGCGATGGCCGATAAGTATGGGATTGCAATGGTGACTACCGGTGTACGTCACTTTAGACATTAGAAAGGGGCAGTGTGATGGTCAATGTTTTGATCATTGGTTCTGGCGCACGTGAACATGCAATTGCCACAACCTTTCTGAAGAGTGAGCAAGTTGCGCAGGTTTTTTGTGCACCAGGAAATCCTGGCATGCAAGCAAGTGGTATTCAAACAGTTGCTATTGCCGAAAATGATTTTGAAAAAGTAGCTCTTTTTGCTGAGCAACAACCGATAGACTTGGTGTTTGTTGGTCCAGAGGCACCACTAGCTAGTGGTATTGTAGACTTCTTAACGGCTAAGGGGATTCGTGTTTTTGGACCTCATCAGGCAGCAGCCAGATTGGAAAGCGATAAACAGTTTGCTAAAGAGTTTATGAGTCGCAATCACGTGCCAACAGCAGCTTTTGCTTCGTTTAAAGATTTTGAGCAGGCGTTTAACTATGCTCAAAAATTATCACTGCCAGTAGTGATCAAAGAGAACGGCCTGGCAGGTGGCAAGGGAGTTCGCATAGTTAAAGAAGCTGATGAGCTAGCGTTAGCCTTGCGTGAAAGTTTACAAAAATCTGATCAAATTCTAGTAGAAGAATATCTAGAAGGCGAAGAATTCTCATTAATGTTGTTTGTTGGTGGACCAAAGCCTGTCATTTTGCCAATTTCACAAGACCATAAAAAAATATATGCAGGAGAAACTGGACCAAATACAGGTGGCATGGGCGCCTATTCGCCAGTACCACATATTACAGATGATATTATTGCACGCGTAGAACAAACCGTCGTCAAACCAACGATAAATGGTTTATTACGTGAAAATTTGATGTATGCGGGAACATTGTATATTGGTTGTATGTTGACTAGTGAGGGCATCAAAGTAATAGAATTTAATGTCCGATTGGGTGATCCAGAAACACAAGTTTTGTTACCACAATTAGAGAGTGACTTTTATACAGCGATAACAGATTTGATTGCTGGTAAAAATCCGCAGATGGTTTGGCAGACACAAGATTATTACTTAGGGACGGTTGTTGCTGCTCCGGGATATCCGGATGCGCCTAAACAACATATTGTCTTACCGATATTACCACAGAATGTTTTTTATGCTGGGGTTAGCGCCGAGGAACACCGATTATACAGTTCGGGTGGACGTATTTTTACGCTGATTGCACGTGCGCCGAGTTTGAAAGAGGCACAAAATAGTGTCAACACAGCCCTAAAGAATTTGAATTTGAATGATTTTTATTATCGAACGGATATTGGATTCCGCGATATCGACTAATTAATACAATTTTAGTAAGCAGAGGTTTGAACATTTTCTTTCATTCAAACTTTTGGAAAACGCTCAAGGTCATCAATTTACCGACTTCAAGTCGATGGATTGATGATCCTTTTGGTATATAAGCTAGATGCGTTTTGATTTTTGCCACTAAGAATAAAAAAAGAGAATGACCGAAGTCATTCTCTTTCAAAATAGTGGACAAGCAGGGGCTCGAACCCTGGACCCACGGATTAAGAGTCCGTTGCTCTACCAACTGAGCTACTTGTCCAAATTATTAAATTGTCTCGCAACAACAAATAATAATATATCATACAATAAGTATGTGTGCAAGCTTTTTTGAAAATAAAAAAGCTGATTCAAAATCAGCTTTCAAAGTAGTGGACAAGCAGGGGCTCGAACCCTGGACCCACGGATTAAGAGTCCGTTGCTCTACCAACTGAGCTACTTGTCCAAATTATTAAGTTGTCTCACAACGACGAATATAAATATATCATATAAAAGGGATGATTGCAAGCTTTTTTGGTTTAAAAAAATTAAAAATAAGTACTTGCAATTTTTTAGAAGTCGAGTAAAATCAATTGATAAATAAATATGAACTACCTTGTAGATTTAATCGTTAGATAAATGGGCTAACAAGTCTCTACCGCCTACCCGATAATAGGCGACAATCCACAATTGATTAGTGAAACTGTCTGGTTAACTAGCATTTGTTGGATTCTATACAATCTTGCAAATGCTTTTTTTATACAAAAAAATGGAGGAAATATGGCTAATTATAGTATTGCAAATAAATTTGTACCGATGGGGTTAACTTTTGAAGATGTCGCGTTACCGGAAAATAATGTGGGTAACCAACAAGATAAAATATCTATGCAAACTATTCTTACGCCAACGTTGAAATTGAATCAACCGATTCTATCTGCTGCAATGGACACGGTCACAGAGTCTCCGATGGCAATTGCTTTGGCAAAATTTGGTGGTCTTGGTGTGATTCATAAAAACATGTTGATTGCAGACCAGGCAGCAGAAATCCGTTTCGTTAAATCTGCGAAGGTAGATCTGACGCTTGACCCAAATGCAGCAGTTGACGATCATGGACGTTTAATTGTTGCTGGTGCAGTAGGCGTTACATCAAATACGCTTGAACGTGTGCGAGCATTAGTCGCAGCTGGTGCGGATGCAATTGTCCTTGATTCGGCTCATGGACATTCCGAAGGCGTTTTACGTAAGATTCGTGAAGTTCGCGATGCCTTTCCTAAAATCAATATTATTGCTGGCAATATTGCGACAAAGGAAGGTGCTAGTGCCCTGTATGATGCGGGAGCAGATGTTGCTAAGGTTGGCATTGGTCCCGGATCAATTTGTACAACTCGTGTGGTTGCTGGTGTTGGTGTTCCCCAAATTTCAGCAATTGCTGCAGCAGCAGAAGCAGCAAAGGAATACAATAAGGCAATTATCGCTGACGGTGGTATTAAAACTTCAGCAGATATGTCAAAAGCTATTCTAGCTGGTGGTCATGCAATTATGTTGGGATCAGTTCTTGCTGGCACATATGAAACACCTGGTGATGTATTGACTGATGAAGCTACTGGGTTACAATTTAAGGCCTATAGAGGTATGGGTTCAATTGCAGCAATGCAAAATGGCTCAAAGGATCGCTATTTCCAGGGCGAAGTCAATGAGGCAAATAAAATGGTGCCAGAAGGTATCGAAGGTAAAACACCATATAAGGGAACGTTACTTGATGTTTTACGACCTGCATTAAATGACGTCGCTGAAAACTTAAATAAAGGTGGCTTTACTTCAATTCTACAAGCTGCTGAGAATGGACACTTGGTAGTAGCAACAGCTACACAAGATTATGCAAAAGTACCACAAAGTGTACGCATCATGCAAAACAAGGAGGAATTAGTATAATGTTTAGCCAAAATGGACTAGGACTTGATGAGGTATTGTTGGTACCAAGTGCTTCCAATGTATTACCGAATGAAATTGATATTAGTACACAGGTTGCTGAAAATATTACACTATCAATTCCGGTAATTGGCGCAACGAGATTTGCAACGGTGGCAAATGCAATTGATTTTGCAAAAGAAGGCACGTTGGCCATTCTGCCAGTTCAATTATCAACACCTGAAAATGTGGCTAAAATTAAGCAATTAGATAATCACTATCTAGTTGGGGTATCAGTAGAGGCTACTGATACTGTAGAAGAATTAGTACAAGCAGGTGCTGATGTTGTACAAGTCCTACCGACTGATAAGCAAGATTTTTTGGTAAAAAACATTAGTGAAATTAAATCAACCTTTAATTCAATACCAGTCTGGTTCGGACCAGTAGATGATTTGGAAATTGCCAAACAAGCACTTGTTGCAGGTGCCGATACAATTATCGTTGGTACTGTTAATGGTGCTCCAATAAATGCTATCGTGACAACTGTTATGGCTTTTGCTGAACAAGCAGCTGAATTTAACAAAAATGTCATTCTCGGCTCAGGCATTCAATACAGTGGGGATGTGGTTAAAGCATTGGCTGCCGGTGCGGTTGCAACAATGATTGATGAAAAAATGATTACTGATGTTATTGCAGATAACATTTATCAAATCAATGGTGGTTTACGATCGGGTATGGGGTACACCGGTTCAGGTGATGTAGAAACACTACGTCAGCAAGCACAATTTGTTCAAATTACTTCAGCGGGATTAACTGAAAGTCATCCACATGATATTGAATTGATTAAGGATGCCCCAAATTATCATCATATTTAATTGATAACAAACGTAGATATCATTAATGAAAAAAGGCGTCAGAATTTTTTAATTCTGACGCCTTTTTAATATAGTGGACAAGCAGGGGCTCGAACCCTGGACCCACGGATTAAGAGTCCGTTGCTCTACCAACTGAGCTACTTGTCCAAATTGATGAAATTGTTTCGCAACAACGAATAATAATATACCACCAGTAAAAAAAGATTGCAAGCATTAAATTAAAAATATCATATCGAATGAATTAATAGACCGTGTATAAATCACTTTTTTTAAAGTGAAATATACCTATATATAGTCGAGTAATCTTGTTTTTTAAATTTTTGATAAAGTTTTATTTTGGTAAAAGCTGCTTGCATGATATAATATCAATCAGAGACCCACCCTTGGGAGGAACATAGTGATGAGTAAAATATTGGTCGTAGATGACGAAAAGCCTATTTCAGATATTATAAAATTTAATTTAACTAAAGAAGGTTATGATGTCGCTGTGGCGATGGATGGTCGTGAAGCTTTGGATTTGTTTGAGAGTGAGGAACCAGACTTGGTTCTTCTAGATCAAATGTTACCTGAGGTTGAGGGAACTGAAGTATTGCGTCAAATTCGGACAAAATCTCAAACACCAGTTATCATGGTTACTGCAAAAGATTCGGAAATTGACAAAGTACTTGGTTTAGAAATGGGTGCGGATGATTACGTCACGAAACCATTTTCAAACCGTGAACTATTGGCGCGGATAAAGGCTAACTTGCGCCGTCAATCACCAGTTTCTGGACAGTCAGGTCAGGTTGATGATAGTGGTGACATTAAAATTGGCGCACTGACTATCCATCCTGATGCCTACATGGTTTCTAAAAATGGACAAGATATCGAATTGACTCATCGTGAGTTTGAGTTATTACACCACTTGTCAAAGCATATTGGACAAGTCATGACACGTGATGATTTATTACAAACGGTATGGGGTTATGATTATTTCGGGGATGTACGCACAGTTGATGTCACTGTACGACGTATCCGTGAAAAAATTGAAGAGACACCAAGTCATCCGCAAATTTTGATGACCCGTCGCGGTGTCGGATATTATCTGAAAGCTTCAGAAGAATAAATCATTAAATTGAAAGGCTAGTGCCTTGCCAAATGGCATGGTGCTAGTCTTTTTCGTAATTAAGAGAGGCAGTATTCATGCAAAGTAGTCGCAAAGGGCGCCGCTTTTTTTCATCTATTCATTTTAAAATTGCATTAGTATTTACGCTAACATTAATTGTTACTTTGGAATTAGTTGGTGCTTTTTTTGTGCGTCAATTAGAGCAACAAAGTTTATCATCTTTTCGTGATCAGATTGCTTTGCCGGCATACGTTGACGATTCCTTGACGCAACAATTGGCTAGTAGTAGTCATTCAAAGGTGAATCAAGATGTTCATACAATTTTAACGTCAACGAACAATGCTGCTATTTCAGAAATTCAAGTTTTTGATACGGCAGGAGTTCTGCGTGGAACGAATGATGTTAATAACCAAGATAAAATTGGGCAAAAGACAACAGATTCAAATATCAAGGCAGCTATTAATGGTAATAAATATAGAAAAAATCCAATCGTTACGGTTAACAGTACGCGTTATCAATTAGTGGTTAAACCACTGGTTAATACGGTAGATGGAGAAAGCAATGTTGTGGGTGTGGTCGTCGTTCGAGCTAGTTTAGAGTCAGTCTATAATAATTTAACAAAGATATCATACATCTATTTTGCATCATTAGTTTTTGCGGTTGTTCTTGGTATTATTATGGCGATTTTTATCTCACGTAGTATTACACGACCAATTGCTGAAATTAGTGCAAGAACGGCTAAGATTGCACAAGGTGATTATTCTGGTGGTATTGTTGTTCGGACAAATGATGAAATTGGTAAGCTCGCGCAAGATGTTAACGTGTTAGCAGAACGTATTGAAGAAACGACTAATTCAATGGATTTTGAACGTCGTCGGCTAGACTCTGTTTTGGAGCACATGACTGATGGTGTTATTGCAACGGATCGACGCGGTAATATTAACATTATAAATATTGCAGCTTTACGGATGACTGGGTTATCTGAAAATCAAAAGGCTAACGGTCGCTCAATTTTGGATATATTACGTATTGCAGATCAATATAGTTTACGTGATCTTTTAGATAATCGGCACGAGTTGTTATTAGATTTTAGTACAGATGAACATCCATTAATGATTCGGGCGTATTTTAGTCTAATTGAACGTGCATCAGGATTTATTTCAGGACTGGTTATTGTTTTGCATGACGTTACTGAACAGCAGCGAACTGAACGTGAACGTCGACAATTCGTTTCTAATGTGTCACATGAGTTACGTACACCGTTAACTTCTGTTAAATCATATGTGGATGCTTTGCAAGATGGTGCAGTAGAAGATCCAGAAGTTGCGCATAATTTCTTGCAAGTTGCTCAAGATGAGACCACACGTATGATTCATATGATTAATGATTTGTTAGAATTGTCACGTATGGATTCAGGTACCATGAAGCTGGAGAAAGAGTATATTAACATTGCGGCATTGTTCAATTATATTTTAGATCGTTTTGATATGATTATTGCCAATGACGATAAACCAGAAAAATATTACACAATTAAGCGCATGATTCCGCAATTACAAATCTGGGTCGAAATTGATACATCGAAGTTTACGCAGGTAATTGATAATATCATGAACAATGCCATTAAGTATTCGCCTGATGGTGGCGTTATTACAGCACGATTAGAAGATCGTGATAGTGAAGTGGTTTTGAGTATTACTGATCAAGGATTAGGTATTCCAAAGTCAAATATGAAGCAAATTTTTGATCGTTTCTTCCGTGTCGATAAGGCTCGTTCTAGAGCGCAAGGTGGTACAGGTCTTGGATTGGCTATCTCGAAAGAAATTATTGAGCGTTTTAATGGTCGTGTATGGGTAGAATCGACTGAAGGTGAAGGATCAACATTCTCGATTGCATTACCGTATGAGCCATATAATGAGTTAGACGATGATTGGGATGATGGTGCATGGGATGAAGAAGAATAAGCAATGGCGCGTTAATATAAGATATTTCAGACAACGTTATGGTGTGATTATTGCGCTCATTATTGCGATATTAATTAGTATTTTTTTATCAGTACAATTATGGCGCAGTCCTGGTCAATCGATGAAACAACAAAAAATAACTAATGACACAACCCAAGAAAATGTTAGTGGGGAGAATTTAACAAGTGTTTATAGTATTTCCCAATTAATATTTAACCAATCAGATAAAGAACTTAGCGTCATTGATTATCGCACGTTATATTCAAAAATTGTTGATCGTGTGAAAGAATGGGATATTGCTTATAAAACAAGTGATGTTTTAAAAAAGACAACTTACCTAAATTCACTTTCTCAAAAAAATACGCTTGTGATGAGCTTTCCTGATGCTGTTTCTGGTAATGTCATACAATCCATCTTCGGTAAACGGATTAAGATAGCTGGTAATGCGACAATTAATCATGTGCAAATATCGCAAGATGATAGTAATAAACTTTTCTTTTACGATGATCGTCATCATAAGAGGTATGCTTACCAGGTATCGAATGCACCGCAAACAGTCCAACATCTGAAGCCTAGCAAAAAAACGGCAACCGTGAACTACCAGTGGGTTGGCAAACATGTCATGGCAGCAACAACAACATCAGTTAAATTACAAAGCTATAGTTATTTGCTAGATGTTGATAGCACGGTATCACGACTGACAAAACTCTTTTCAGATAGTGGTAAACGTGAGGTGCACAATGGCCAGGAAATTTTAACATACTCTAACGGTGATAATCGTCGGATGGCTCATAATGTCACGACAGGTTCAATTAATTATGATGCATATAATGTTAATCACAACGCAAATACACTTAATCAGCGGCAACACGAGGGTTATCGTTGGCTTGTTAATTTACACCAAAATTCGGATAATTTATACTACTTTGAAGAACGTGACCAGGGTCAAACACTGACGTATCGTTTGTTTGTTAATGGATTGCCTATTTTTGGACAAACATCATATGGTTCGGTACAAATAAAGCAATTACCTAATAAACATGCAAGAATTGGTATGTCACAATATTCACTACGGGTACCATTACCGACAGATCAAAAGAATCAAATTAATATTGAACCAATGGCTAGTGCGATGGCAGATTTAGAAAGTGTCGGTGTATCGCGGAATGATATCGAACAAATGGCAATCGGCTATCGTTGGCAATTGGATCCGGATAATCAAATTGTTACCTTGGATCCGGGATGGTATTTTGAACAGAATCATGTCTGGCGATCGGTAACGGATCAGGTTAAAAGTGAGCAAGGAGGTCATTAAATGGATTTTAGAAAAGTCTTGGCGGCCTTCTTAGCGGTGTTCATCGCGCTGGATATCTTTTTGGGTGTCCAATGGGTGAGAGAATATCCATTTAGTGATAACCGCACAACAGATCAACAAATATTAGATGAAATGAGTGATGATGGCATTTCGTATGGTTCTTTAGTCCAAAATCGTCAATCAGGCTCATATTTAGCTGGTAAAGATGGCAAACAAGTTCTGATTGATAAACAAAATGAACTTAAGCCCGGCTGGCAAACGTCGTTCTCGGATGGCCAATTCGTTGTTGTTCCCCAAAAGCCTGTGCAATTAGGTGTGGATTCAGCAAGTGATGTGATGGATTTGGACAAATTTGTTGCAAAAGATAATCAAGTGATCATGGGAAATGAATATCAATATAGTAAAAAAATGACCCAAATCGCACGAGCTAAAGATAACAAACATACGACATCGAAACTCTATGTTTTCGTGGAAAAAATTCCGGCAGATAATCATGCATTTGTTTCTGACCGTGCACAAATAGTATTTGAAGTTGATAGTAATCATCGGCTACAAAAGTATGAACAACAATACGTCAATCAAACGCAATTCTTGCGTGATGATATGCAATTGATTTCTGAAAAACAAGCGTTGATTAATCTTTATCAATATAATGAATTGCCTAATAATAGTACAGTTAAACTATCAAAAATAGGTTATGCGCCACTAACAACGGTTAAAAAAGATATCATCTTTATCCCCGTATGGCAGTTCTTAGTATCTACTAATAAAGACACAACTTTGATTACTGTTAATGCGATAAATGGTTCGATAATGAAATAAATATGTCATCACGTGGTAGAATATTACTTGTGGTGGCATCATAATGAACAGTGTATGAAACATTGAAGGCATTGAAATAAATAATGCTTGATGTGTCTCTTCCTTTTCGCGGTTGCCCACAATCTCGTAGCATTTTGAGATTGTGGGTTTCTGAATATATTTGACAGTAAATCTGGATCACAACACAAGTTTTAGTTGGTGAGGAGTTAGGAATGGCGAACGATTTTAAAGTATCAATGTTAGCATCTGGTAGTAAAGGTAATGTGACGTTTATTGAAACGCCACAACATAATGTACTAGTGGACGCAGGCTTATCTGGTAAAAAAATAGCTGGTTTAATGGCACAGATAGGACGGTCACTAACAGATGTGGATGCTTTGTTTGTGACCCATGAACATAGTGATCACATTGCAGGAGTTGGTGTTTTGGCTCGTAAATATGGGATGGATATTTATGCTAATCAAAAAACATGGACTGCAATGCAAAATAAAATTGGAAAAATCAATCCGGAACAGGTGCAATTGTTTGAACCAGGGCAAACGAAACTGATGGGGGATTTGGATATTGAGAGTTTTAGTGTGTCTCATGATGCAGCTGATCCGCAATTCTACGCCTTCCACCATGATAATAAAACATTTGCTATGTTAACAGATACTGGTTATGTCAATGATCGTATTATTGGCATGCTGAAAAATTCAGATGCCATTTTGATGGAAGCTAATCATGATTATGAAATGTTGCGAATGGGTAGTTATTCTTGGCCATTGAAGCAACGTATTTTAGGCGATCAAGGTCATTTATCTAATGAAGATGGCGCACTAGCTTTGACACAAATTCTTGGTAATCGTACAAAACATGTCTATCTAGGACATTTGAGCCAAGAGAATAATCAAAAACCGCTTGCTCATTTAACTGTCCAATCCGTGTTGGAAGAACATGATTTTGGCGTTGATCATGATTTTGGACTATTAGATACGGATCCTGCGGTCGCTACGCAACTGATTCAAATTTAAAGACAATGATTCGCGGTTAAGGCGGTTTAAAGGGGACTATTTTAGAATTGTTTTTACATAGACAAATAAAAAATTAGAACACGAAAACATAAGATACGGGGCATAAATATGAAATTATCATCTGAATCAAAAATTGTGGTAATTGGTGTTGTCGCTGGACTAATCGGTGGGGGTGTTGCTGCTGGTGGTGTGACATATTTTTCACAGGATGATCAGTCATCTGTGACTACTAGTAAAACAACAGCGGTTAAAGTAAAAAATAATAATGTTAAGGGAACTTCCAGTGCAACAAAAGCCTTTAAGAAGGTTTCAGGGGCGGTTGTTTCGGTTATTAATTTGCAAAAACAACAATCTTTACAGTCGGGGATTTATGGTAGCACAACAGACAGCTCTTCAAGTAGTGATTCATCAGATCTTCAAACGGCATCAGAAGGTTCGGGTGTCATTTATAAAAAAGACAATGATACGGCCTATATTGTGACTAATAATCATGTTGTTGCGGATTCAAATGCCATTCAAGTTTTGTTGAGCGACGGAACAAAATTAACAGCGAAACTAGTAGGAACTGATGAACAAACTGATTTGGCTGTCTTGAAAGTGTCATCAAGTAAAATTAATGAAGTTGCTGATTTTGCGGACTCTTCTAAGACAGAAGCTGGCCAATCAGTATTAGCGATTGGATCACCTTTAGGATCTGACTATGCAACGTCAGTAACGGAGGGAATCATTTCTGCTACAAAGCGACAAGTTGATGCGACCGATGAAAGCGGCAACTCTTTGGGAAAGGCCACTGTTCTACAGACTGATGCAGCGATAAATCCTGGTAATTCGGGTGGCCCATTGGTTAATTTAGCTGGACAGGTAGTGGGAATCAACTCAATGAAATTAGCATCTTCTGAAGATGGTACCTCTGTTGAAGGTATGGGTTTTGCTATCCCTTCAAATACAGTTGTAAGTATTATTAACGAACTTGAGAAGAACGGAAAGATCGAGCGTCCTGCATTAGGTGTTTCAATGGTCGATTTGAGTAATGTTTCTACAAGTGACCAAAGTAATGTTTTGCACTTACCATCTAGTGTATCAGGAGGTGTCGTAGTTGTTGATACTGAGGATAACTCGCCAGCAGCTAATGCTGGATTGACTCAGTATGACGTGATTACCAAAATTGATGGTAAGAGGGTATCAAACTCAGGTGATCTACGTGATGCACTATATAAACATAAAATTGGCGATTCTGTACAGTTAACTTACTATCACAAAGGCAAAGAAAAAACTGTAACAGTCAAGTTAAATAAGTCGACCAGTTCGTTAAGTAGTGCGCAATAAGTTTACGAGAACGAGACGAAATCCTGAAGCGCGTTTATGCTATAAAGATAATGAGTTTATAATTAATACGACTTCAGGTCGGTAGAGGTTGGAACAAAAGAAAATGTTCTAACCTCTTATTTTTTGTAAACAAAAAGAAATATTTTAGTAACCTTTTTGAAATTATCATCGCTTATATTATATATATCCGCTTTTGTTAGTGGAATTCATTACTCCCCAAAGTATATGAAAAATTACATAGTTCCCCAAACTATGTATCCCCCCTTCGCTGGTTGCGATAGTAGCCGGCGGCGGACCATCGCTGCGTTCCCCCTCTTGCACGATGGTCTTTTTTTTATCTAAAAAGTCGTTTACAAAAGATGATTTGACTTACTGTCAATTCTTTTGTAAACGACTTTTGCTTTTTATTGTGGAATAGTTAGTGTGAGTTGATAATTACCGATTGGTTCATGATTATTTAATAGTGTGTACGCAACAGCTAATTTACCATAAGGATGGTCATTGGTGATTTCATTGGTTAGTTGATTAGTTCTTACAGTGATAGGAATGTTTCCCTGTGAGGTGATGTAATGTGACTGGAATTCTTGATCTGGTGAAAAATGTAACTGAACATCGGTGAAATCGTTGTGACGATGTAGTAATATATCGTCAATTTGTGATATTTTAAAAGTAACTGGCGTGGCAACCTCATATTGATGTTCCGTGTAGCGTAGGTACACTGCATTGGGTGTTAGTGTCAATGTACCTAACTCTTTAAAGTCGAATGCTTCAGTTTGGTCATCTTGTTTAATTTGTGTTGATAGGGAGATGGTTGTTGACCATGTTTTTCTTATAGGTTGCATATAAAACTCCTTAGAATATGATTGTTTCAGTCCATTATACAGGGTTCAATAGGGTATAATGTAGTAAAAATATGTATTATTCGT
Organism: Weissella paramesenteroides ATCC 33313; assembly: GCF_000160575.1. Lineage (GTDB taxonomy): Bacteria > Bacillota > Bacilli > Lactobacillales > Lactobacillaceae > Weissella > Weissella paramesenteroides. Next base: position 115,181 of record NZ_GG697132.1, on the reverse strand, counting down.
CAGAATTAGAAAGGAAATCATGACGCAATTTATTAAAACAGGTTCAGAAAAAGTTTTTAGGGATCCTGTCCTGAATACGATTCGGGTAAAAGATCAGGTAATTCTTGAATTAATTGGGACGTCTGAATTTCAACGTCTGCGCCGAATAAAACAACTAGGTGTGGCGAGTGCAGTCTTTCATGGGGCGGAGCATTCACGCTTTTCACACTCGCTTGGCGTTTATGAAATAGCTCGTCAATGCGCTGAGCATTTAGAACGATTTTATCCTTCGCGTGAGCCAGGGGATGGCTTATGGGATGTTAGCGAACGGCTTGTATTACTCTGTGCAGCGTTATTGCATGATGTTGGTCATGGACCATATTCGCATACATTTGAACACATTTTTAATACGGATCATGAGGCCTATACACAAGCAATTATTTTATCGCCTAGTACTGAAATACATCAGGTGCTGGTAAAAGTAGCTCCAGATTTTCCTGAAAAGGTTGCCAGCGTGATTGCAAAAACCTACCCTAATCCACAGGTTGTTCAATTGATTTCTAGTCAAATTGATGCAGATCGGATGGATTATTTATTACGTGATGCTTATTATTCGGGTGCAACGTATGGACAATTCGATCTTTCAAGGATTATTCATGTCATGCGACCATATGCTGGTGGCATTGCCTTTGATGAAAAAGGATCTTACGCAATTGAAGACTATGTTGTTTCGCGTTATCAAATGTATGTACAAGTTTATTTTCATCCTGTATCAAGGTCGTTTGAAGTGCTATTACAACATTTGTTAGAACGGGCAAAAGTTGTTTATGATGAAGGTCAAAAAGATTCACGTGTCAGTACAGCATTTATTTCGCCGACCTTACAGCCATTATTTGCGGGTAATTTAACTTTACAGCAGTACGTGATGTTAGATGATTCATTGATGTTAGCGAATATCAGCGCTTGGCGCTATGCTGAGGATGCTATTTTGTCTGATTTAGCAACGCGGTTTATTGATCGTAAGCCATTAAAATCAATTGTTATTACGGATGAGACGAAAAAATTATTGCCAACGATAAAGCAGTTGATTGATTCGGCAGGATTCGATACCAGGTATTATACAGCTGAGAATGATAGCTTTGACCTACCATATGATGCCTATAATCCTAGAGATAAGAAACCCCGAACGCAAATCGAACTGATGCAATTAGATGGTTCGCTAAAAGAACTATCAACCCAAAGTCCTTTGGTTGAAGCAATGACCGGGCGAATTTTTGGTAACGCACGGTTCTTCTTCCCACGAGAAATGTTAGTACAGCATGCGGTCGATGATATTATGGCGCCAATATATAGTGATTTTCAACGTTATGTGCATAATGAAACGTTAGTTGATCCGGTAGATGCCGGATCGAAATAGGAGTAGTTTTAAATAATGGGAATTAAATTAATTACAATTGATATTGATGATACGCTCGTTAACTCTGAGAAGCAGATTACACCGCGTGTTAAACAAGCGCTGCAGACAGCTACAAACCAGGGCGTTAAAGTTGTCTTAGCGACAGGCCGCCCACTATCAGGTGTGCAAGACTATTTAACGCAGCTACATTTAGCAAATCAGTCCGACCAATTTGCGATCACGTATAACGGTAGTGTTGTACAAACAACGGCAGGTGAACAGTTGGGTGGTCATGAACTGTCTTTAGCAGACTATAAAAAGTTTAAAGCAATTGCTGAAAAATATAATTCTTACATTCAGGTGGAGTCACTATCATATGCTATTACAGCAAACACAATGGTAAATCGATTTGCTAATGGTGAAAATAATATGGTGAGGATGCCGTTGAAATTTCAACCGGTATCAGATATGACGACAGATGAACATTACGTTAAATTTATGTTCATTGACGAAGCTGAAAAAATTGATGAACTTGCTGAGCATATGCCACAAGAGCTGAAAGATGAGTATTATATCGTAAAGTCAACGCCTAATTTCTTAGAAGTGATGCATAAGCAATCTACTAAGGGAAATGGTTTGCAGCTATTGGCTGATAAATTAGGCATTGACATGAGTGAGACGATGGCGTTAGGTGATCAACATAATGATTTAACAATGATTGCAGCGTCAGGGATTGGCGTAGCAATGGCTAATGCTGTACCTGAGGTAAAGGCAACGGCGGATGTGATGACAACTTCACAAAATGAAGATGGGGTTGGATTAGCCGTTGAAAAATGGGTTTTGAATCAATCTGTGCCAGAATTAGAAAATTAAAATGAAAAGTATTTGCCGAAATGACAGAAATATTGTAATATTAGACATTGAGTAAGACCGCGAAAGGACGTGCAGTGATTTGGCATTAACACAATTTGACGGCCAAAATAAGGATGAGCTTTCAATGATTGAAGTTGCTCGTGCAATTTTGTCTGACCGTCATGAAACCATGGGATTTAATGACTTGTTGAATGAAGTGCAAGCATTCACCGGTAAGTCGGATGAAGAAATTCGTACGCGCTTATCACAATTTTATACTGATTTGAATATTGACGGTTCATTCATTTCATTGGGTGATACAATGTGGGGACTGCGTTCGTGGTACCCAATTGACTCAATTGATGAAGCTGTTCATATGGATCTGGAAGAAGAAGTTGAAGGTAAGCCTAAGAAGAAGAAGCGTAAGAAGATCAACGCATTCTTGGCTGATGTTGATGACGATGATGATGTCATTGACTACAACGATGATGATCCTGAAGATGATGACTTTGATGTTGAAGATACCGATGATGATGACAGTGCTGATGATATCGATGACGATGATGACGACGACGATACGAGTGCTGATGATGATTTTGATCATGATGAGGTTTCTGGTGGTCTTGGTGACGAGATTAGTGGCATCAAGACTGACGTAGATGATGACTACGGTTCTGGTGATATCGAACATTAAGCATCAATTAATTAATTGACAAATATGGGAATTTCATGTATTATTAAATTCCGGGCTCTTGTATTAAATTACAAGGCGTAATCAAAGTTGATTAATGCTCCCAACGCTACTATAAGCATTGGGAGTTTTTTATTTTTTATTGGCATTGGCACAGAACTCGGAGGATATATTTATATGACGGCTAAATACATCTTTGTTACTGGTGGTGTGGTTTCATCATTAGGAAAAGGTATCGTTGCAGCTTCACTAGGACGGTTATTAAAGAATCGTGGTTTCAAAATTGCGGTACAAAAATTTGATCCCTACATCAACATTGATCCAGGGACAATGTCACCATACCAACACGGTGAAACGTTTGTTACTGAGGATGGTTTGGAAACAGATTTAGATTTGGGACATTATGAACGATTCATTGATATTGACCTAAATAAATATTCAAACGTTACATCTGGACGTGTGTATTCAGAAGTTCTTGCAAAGGAACGTCGTGGTGATTATGATGGGGCAACAGTTCAAGTTATTCCACATATTACGAATGCACTGAAAGAAAAAATGATGCGTGCAGCTGAAACGAAGAATGCAGACATTGTTATTACCGAAGTTGGTGGAACGGTTGGTGACATTGAGTCATTGCCTTTCATTGAAGCCTTACGTCAAATGAAGCGGGAAGTAGGTCCTGAAAATGTGGCTTACATTCATACGTCATTGATTCCATATTTGCGTGCTGCAGGTGAGATGAAGACAAAGCCTACGCAACATTCAGTTGCTGAATTACGTTCATTAGGAATTCAACCTGACATGTTAGTTGTTCGTACCGAGCAACATATTACGCAAAGTATGCGTGATAAGCTAGCATTATTTACTGATGTGGCCCCTGAAGCGGTTATCGAATCATTAGACGTTGATATTTTGTATGAAGTTGTCTTGAACATGCAAAAGCAGGGGATGGATGATGTGATCTTGAAGCGTTTGGGACTTTCTGCACCAGCTGCGGATCTAACGGAATGGCGTGCCATGATTGATAAGATTCGTAATCTTAAGAAGAAAATCAAGATTACGCTTATTGGTAAGTATGCTGACCTACAAGATGCTTATATTTCAGTGAATGAAGCCTTGCGTGCAGGTGGCTATGCAGTAGATACTGACGTTGATATCAATGCAGTAAATTCTGAAAAAGTAACGGCAGAAAATGTTGCAGAAATTCTTGCTGATGCTGACGGTGTCATTGTTCCTGGTGGATTTGGTTCACGAGGAACCGAAGGAAAAATTGCTGCCATTCAGTATGCCCGAGAAAACAACTTACCATTCCTTGGAGTTTGCTTGGGTATGCAATTAGCGACAGTAGAATTCGCACGTCACGTCTTAGGACATGCTAATGCTAACTCTATTGAGTTGGACGAAAATACAGATACACCAGTTATTGCCTTAATGAATGATCAGAAGGAAATTACAAACCGTGGTGGTACCATGCGTTTGGGATTGTATCCAGCTTCATTGAAGGCAGGCAGCTTGACGCAAAAGTTGTATGGTGGTCAATCAGAAATTCAAGGTCGTCACCGTCACCGTTACGAATTTAATACGACATACCGTCAAGAATTTGAAGATGCTGGTATGGTCTTTGCGGGTACTTCACCAGATCAAAGTTTGATGGAAATTGTTGAAATACCTACTAACGATTTCTTTGTGGCAGCGCAATATCATCCAGAGTTAACGTCACGACCAAATCGTCCAGAACCATTGTATGCTGGATTTGTTAAAGCTGCTTTGGCACATAAAGAAAAATAATTTAAAAAAGTGTTGGGTAAAATAAATTTTGAATTCAGGCGTTAAATAAGGATTCAATCTTTTTGGACACGTAAAAAATGATTGATAAATTTAATTATCAGTCATTTTTTTAGGTTATTATAGTATTCAGTTGTTATAATAGTTTATGTAGTTATTTTTGAATATTTTATTACTTTTTTGTGTTTACTTTTTGTAAAAAGATAAATAAACGACATCTTCTTGTAATTTAATTGTAACTACTGTAAACTTATTTAAGTATATTGTTAGCAATGGTATCTGACCATTATTGTTTGGCGATAGTCGAATGATTAATAACAATGAAAAATTTTGAATGAATGGACCTTAATGAAGGATGATAGAGTAGTAACTCTAAAAGGATTGATAAAATGAAGAAGTTGGTAATCCATGGTGGACGACGGCTCAGTGGTGAAGTAACCATTGGTGGCGCAAAAAATTCTACTGTTGCGCTAATTCCTGCAGCAATTTTAGCTGAAACACCCGTGAAATTTGATAGTGTACCCGATATCTTAGATGTTTATAATTTGCAGGCGATTTTGAATTCGATGAATGTCACCTCCACATTTAGAGGTGGCGAATTGATGATTGACCCAACCAACATCGTTGAATCTGAGCTACCATCAACAGCAATTAAGTCATTAAGAGCCTCTTATTATTTTATGGGATCTTTATTAGGTCGCTTTGGACGAGCAACCGTGACATTCCCAGGTGGTGATAATATTGGACCGCGCCCAATTGACCAACATATCAAAGGTTTTGAGGCTTTGGGAGCCACTGTTCATGAAGAAAATTACACCGTATATATTAATGCAGAAAATGGGTTAAAAGCAGCTCGTATTTTCTTGGATGTTGTTTCGGTGGGAGCCACAATGAATATTATTATGGCAGCTGTTCATGCTGAAGGAACAACAGTTCTGGAGAATGCCGCTCGTGAGCCAGAAATTATTGATTTAGCAACCTTTTTGAATAATATGGGTGCCCAAATTCGTGGTGCTGGAACTGATGTTATTCGTATTACTGGTGTAAAAAAGTTAGAATCTAAAAATACGCATACGATTATTCCAGATCGTATTGAAGCTGGTACATATCTTGCCTTGGCAGCTGCACAGGGAGATGGTGTGCTGGTTAAAAATGTGATTCCAGAACATTTAGAATCATTTACAGCCAAATTATTAGAAATGGGTGTTGATTTAGAGGTACGTGAAGATAGTATTTATGTACCAAAGTCAGTTAATTTGCAGCCAATTCATATTAAGACGGCGCCATTCCCTGGCTTTGCAACTGATTTGCAGCAACCAGTTACGCCGCTTTTGACTTTGGCTAGTGGTACGAGTGTCATCCAAGAGACGATTTATCCTGAACGGACGCGTCATATACCAGAGCTTCAGAAGCTTGGTGTTGACATATCGAATGATGTCTATGGACAAATTAACGTGACACAATCAAGCAATTTCCACGGGGCACGAGTGTCTGCTGCTGAGATACGCGCAGGGGCCTCATTGGTTGCAACTGGATTGATGGCGGATGGTATAACTGAAGTTATTAATGCTGAACATGTTTTACGTGGTTATGACCATATTGTTCATAAATTAACGATGCTAAATGCTGACATTCAGATTGAAGAAGAATAGACAAATTTAGAATGTGAAAAATAAGATGTTGTGCAAAATTTGGACGGTAGTCTGATGAAAGCGCACACATTTTATTTTTTGCATTTTTTTTGCAAATACTTGAAAAAAGCCAGCCTTAATGGTTGCTAATTACTTATTATCAGGATAAACTAGATAAGTTACGAAAATAAAGGACGATTACTAATGATAAACGCAGTATGGACGCCGGATTGTGTCTAGTTTGTTATTATGTTGATAAGTTCGCGATATTGAAGAACGATTGTTGCAGCAATCGTTACCGGAGGAAAAATTTTGAAGTTTTCAGAGTTAGGTCTTACGCAAGACCTGTTAACGGCCATCGAAAAGCATGGCTATGTAGAAGCAACGCCAATCCAGGAAAAGACAATTCCTTTGACTATGGCTGGTAAAGACGTTATTGGTCAAGCACAAACAGGAACTGGAAAAACAGCAGCGTTTGGATTGCCAATCTTAGAAATGATTGACAATGAAAATAAGGATGTGCAAGCATTGGTTGTTTCACCAACCCGTGAATTAGCCATTCAAACACAAGACGAATTATTTAAATTAGGACGTGATAAGCATGTTCGTGTACAAGCCGTTTTTGGTGGTGCAGATATTCGTCGTCAAATTAACGGATTAAACCACGGTGCTCATATTGTTGTTGGAACACCTGGCCGTTTGATTGACCACATTCGTCGTGGCACAATCAATTTATCACATGTTAAGACATTGGTTTTGGACGAAGCTGATGAAATGTTGAACATGGGATTCTTAGAAGATATTGAGTCAATTTTGAAGGCTGTGCCTGATGAACGTCAAACGTTGCTATTTTCAGCAACAATGCCACCAGCAATTAAGCGAATTGGTGTGCAATTTATGACAAATCCTGAGCACATCCAAATTGCAGCTAAGGAATTAACAACTGACTTGGTTGATCAATATTACGTTCGTGTACGTGATTTTGAAAAATTTGATGTCCTAACACGTATTTTGGATGTTCAACAACCAGAATTAGCAATCATGTTCGGTCGTACAAAGCGTCGTGTTGATGAATTGACTCGTGGATTAACATTGCGTGGTTTCAAGGCCGCTGGTATTCACGGTGATTTGACACAACAGAAACGTACTCAAGTATTGAAGCAGTTTAAGAATCGTGAAATTAAGATTTTGGTTGCGACTGATGTTGCGGCTCGTGGACTAGATATCTCAGGGGTCACATACGTTTACAACTTTGATATCCCACAAGATTCAGAATCTTATGTTCACCGTATTGGCCGTACTGGACGTGCCGGTGCACACGGTAATTCTGTAACCTTTGTAAGTAATTCAGAGATGGATTACTTAAAGGATATTGAGAAACTAACTAAGAAGCGCATGCAACCATTGAAGCCTTACACTCGTGAAGAAGCTTTGGCTGGTCGTATGAGTGTTGCAACTGATTCAATTTCAGATATTGTTAAGGCCACTGCTGGTGTTGCTAATTCAGAGCAAGTTGACCAATTGGTTGAACAATATGATGCAAAGGCATTAGCAGCTGCCTTATTAGGTGCTGTTGCTAACGTTGAGCAGATGGATGCTGAATTTAAGTTATCACATGAACGTCCATTACCACACAAGCATGGTAATTTCGGTGGCTCACGTCGTGGTGGTGGTTACCGTGGCCGTCGTGATGGTTCACGTAATGGTGGTTATCGTGGTAACCGTGGTCAACGCGAGCGACGTTCATACGATCGTGGTTCACGTACTGGATCAGGTGATCGTTCACAACGTGGACATTCAGGTGCACCACGTCGTCAATCACGTAATTTTGTGATTAAAAATAACGATTAATTAGGTATTAACGGCTTATTAGTCCGAAATGAATAATCGTGCCATTGTTGTTTCATAAAGGCATCAGTCTTGTGTAACATCTCTAAGAGGCATCAATCTACCAATTGAAGTTGGAAGATTGATGCCTCTTTTGGTATATTAGGTGATTTATAGCGTCATCTCGTTTTTGTATTTATTAAATAAAAAAATAGTCAAACATTGATGGGTTATAGAGGGTATAATGAATATAATATTTTGGGAGGTATGTACATGATTGTTGGACATGGAATTGATGCGCAGATTATTAGTCAGGTTAGTGCGGTTGCTGAACGGCGTCCTGGCTTTGTAGATGTTATTCTGACGCCAGCAGAACGTGCGGTTTATGATGCAAGAAAAGGCAAGCATCGCCAAGAATTTTTAGCAGGCAGGTTCTCAATAAAAGAAGCCTATAGTAAAGCAATCGGGACAGGTATTGGTTCACAAGCACATTGGCAAGATATTGAGATTTTACCTAATGACTCTGGTCAACCAATAATGGTCAAGCATCCTAAGCAGGACAAAGTTACTGTACATATTTCTATATCACATACAGGTGATACTGTTCATAGTTCTGTTATTTTAGAGGAAATGTCCGCATCCTCAACTAAGATAAGCAATCAACAGGATATCGCTAGTCAGGCGATTATTAGTACCAGACGACCTGCTTGGATCGAAATTTCAGAAAATGCGATCCAAAAAAATATTGCTGTGATTCGTGAATTAACAGGTGCACACCATTTCATTGCAATTGTTAAAGCAAATGCCTATGGCCATGGCATGGCACAAGTTTTAACGGCTGCTAAACATGCCAATGTTGATGGGTTTGGCGTGGCAACCATTGATGAGGGAATTTGGTTACGCCAATATGGCATATTGGAACCAATTTTTATATTAGGTGTAACACCTGTTACGTATGTTGATGATCTGGTGAAATATCAGTTAATACCAGTGGTAACGAGTGAAGCATGGCTAAACGCTGCAGTTAATAAATTATCATCTCAAGCATCATTAGTTATTTCTATTGGTGTTGATACTGGTATGGGAAGAATCGGTATTCGTCACCATGACGAATTACAACGAGTTGTTGAAAAAATTAATCAGACTGATCAATTAATTCTTAAAGGAATTGGCATGCACTTTGCTACAGCTGATGAAAAAGATGAAGCATATTATCAAAAACAAGTTCAGACTTGGCATGAGCTTGTTGATGATTTGCCATTGCCTCAGCATATCTGGTATCATTTAGCAAATTCAGCGACAGCATTATGGCATGAGCAACCAAGCCGAGATGCGATCCGGGTTGGTGCTGCGATGTATGGCTTTAATCCTTCTGGTAAGGAAATGTTGGCAAGTCAGTTGACACCAGCATTGACGTTGAAAGCGGAACTTGTTCATGTAAAGCAAGCAGAAGCTGGTGCGTCTATTTCCTATGGTGCAACGTATCAAACTAAGCAACCAGAGTGGATTGGTACACTGCCGCTTGGTTATGCAGATGGCTATGCACGCCAATTACAGGGCATGTATGGCTTGCTACCGGATGGTCGTCATGTTGAAATAATTGGACGTATCGCGATGGATCAATTAATGGTACGCTTACCAGAAGAAATGCCAATCGGTACAGTTATTACCTTGATTGGTAAGGCTGGTGACGAAGAAATTACATTGGTAGATTTAGCTGAGCGTTTAAATACGATTCCTTATGAAATTGCGACAAGCTTATCAACACGCTTGCCACGAAAATTAGTAAAGTAAAGAGAGATATATGGCTATTAAAAAGGATATTAAACGTGGTGATATTTTTTTTGCTGATTTATCACCCGTGGTTGGATCGGAACAAGGTGGTCAACGTCCAGTTGTTATTGTGCAAAATAATGTTGGCAATCAACACTCACCGACTGTGATTGTGGCGCCAATTACTGCTAAAATAGCAAAACCCAAGTTGCCAACGCACGTTGGTTTACCAGCTGAATCTGTGGATACAGGAATTGGTAAAGATTCGGTTATTTTGTTGGAACAGATTAGAACGCTGGATAAACGTCGTCTACAGGATAAAATTGGGACAGTGCCAGCAGAATTAGTTGTTAAAATAGATCAAGCACTATTTATCAGCCTTGGCTTAGTATAAATAATTTGTGGGTGGATAAAACTTAATGGTTTTAGCCGCCTGTTTTTATGAGTAAAATTTGTTAAAAGGGAGGGGAGAACATGCATCAAGAACAAGCTGCTGAACAAGAAAGATTAGATACAGTCGTACAAAAAATAGATCAACAATTGTTAGAAGCAAGGGAAGCATATGCAAAGGCCCACTCTGAAACTCGAGCTGTTGAAAGTAACTATATTGCCAATACGTCTATTAATACCGTTGAAATTGATGATGCAATGGAGACAAATGCTGAGATTCAGCAACAGCGAAACATTGTGGCTCGTGTTACGGAAACCGAGAATATTATGGCGAAGACAGTCGATACATTAACAATGTTACGACCAAATCCATATTTTGGACGCGTAGATATTGTCGAAGATAATTTGCCAGAAACGCTCTATATTGGATTAGCATCGCTGCAAGATGATCAGGGAGATTTTTTAATTTATGATTGGCGGGCACCAATTAGTGGTGTTTATTATAATGGTACGCTGGGAAAAGTTAGTTATCCGACACCAAATGGCGAACAAATTGTTGATTTAAAAAAGAAAAGGCAATTTGTTATCAGTGATGCTAAGATTACGAATATGTTTGATACGAATGAAACTGTTGGCGATGAAATGTTGCAATTTGCCTTGGGGCAACAAAATGATGAAGTTATGCGTAATATCGTCGCAACTATCCAAAAGGAACAAAATCAAATTATTCGTGACACAACAAGTGATTTGTTAGTCGTACAAGGTGTTGCTGGTTCCGGTAAAACGTCAGCAATTTTACAAAGAATTGCCTTTTTGCTTTTTCATGCACGTGAAGCACTTAACTCTGATCAAATTGTGCTTTTCTCACCAAATCGCCTTTTTTCTAGTTATATTGCAGATGTTTTACCTTCATTGGGTGAACGCAATATGCGTCAGGTAACATTAGCTGAGTTTTTTAGTGCTCGGTTGCAGGGATTAACTGTACAGACATTATTTGATCGTTATGAGCAAGAACAGCAGATGATTGGACAGGCTAGTCAAAATATTCGCGAGGTACTTGAAAGTGCCGATATTGTAAAATTTATCCAAAATTATGTTGACCAAATTCGAACGGATGAGCTGCATTTTGTTGATATTTACTACGAGGATAAAGTTTTCTTTAGTGCGGAAGAATTGGCTAATTATATGGCAACTTTATCTGTAAATTATTCAATGCGTGAACGTGTTGACATGGTACAAAAACATTTCCTACAAGTTTTGACTGACCGAATTGATCGTCTGCAAGATGCGGACTGGGTACTTGAAGAATTAGATAATTTGACAGATCAAGAGTACCAAGAATTGCTTGGTGATGAAGATATTGAGGAAACGATGGCCGCAGAAAACGTTGATGATGTTATTTCATTGGTGGCTAAACGTTATTTAACAAAACATTGGCAGGTTATTGATGATGCCTTATATAACAGTTTCTTTCTGGATATCTATGAACAATATGTGGCATTTTTGACATATATGGGTGAGCAGGATATTGATCATCGTGATTGGTGGGAAATAAAACGAGATCGATTTGCAAGACAGTTAGAATACCATCGCATTGATTTAGAGGATGCCGCACCATTGCTATTTTTGCGGGACGCCTTGACCGGTGGTGGCACAAATCAGGCAATGTCGTATGTATTTGTGGATGAAATGCAGGATTATGCATTATCGCAATTATTGTATCTAAAACATGCTTTTCCACGGGCAAAATTTACGGTATTAGGTGATTCTGAACAGGCTTTGTTTCGTGCTGTTGAGACGCCACAAGCGTTACTCAATAAATATGCACAAGCATTTGTTGCCAAGCGTCCAACCTTGATCAAACTGAATAAGGCGTATCGCTCGACGCAAGAAATTATGAATTTTGCTAAGGCGTTACTGCCAGATGGTGAGGACATTATGACTTTTACAAGACATGGTGAGAAACCAAACCTAATTCAAACAACAACCAATGATGTTAGTACGGTTTTGACAAATGAAGTGACTCGATTACGGCAAAAATTCCAAACGGTTGCCATATTAACTAAAACAGCGACACAATCTATAAAAGTAGTTGATGCTTTACGCAATTATCCAGAAACAGTACAATTGCTACATGCAACGGATCGGTCGCGGATGGCTAATGTCTTAGTTATGCCGATTTATTTGGCCAAAGGTTTGGAGTTTGACGCTGTTATTGGTTATGACGTGTCACAGGAAAATTATCCAGATGATCAAGCGACAGGATTGTTATATACACTAGCATCACGCGCGATGCACGCCCTTAGTTTAGTCAGCGTTGGACGTGTTTCGGGGTTAATTACTCGGGTGAACGACACCCTTGAAAAATAAACAATTGTATAATAACTTACTAAGCGCTTGTTATCGTCCCAAAAAACTTTTACAATTGATTTTGACGAATTTGATTTTGTGATATGGTCACAATAGAAAGAAGAAAAATATGACTGAAAAGAAAGTTTTGTTAACTGGTGATCGCCCAACCGGTAAACTACATATTGGGCATTATGTTGGTTCATTGAAAAACCGTGTTGACATGCAAAACTCTGGCCAATATGATCCTTACATAATGGTAGCTGATAAACAAGCATTTACCGATAATGCACGAAATCCTGAAAAAATTCAAAACTCTCTTTTGGAAGTTGTTTTGGACTATTTAGCAGTTGGAATTGATCCAGCGAAGACAACAATTTTTGTGCAATCTGCTGTACCAGAGTTATCTGAATTAACCGAATACTTTTTAAATTTGGTGTCAGTAGCACGTGTACAACGTAATCCGACTGTTAAGGCGGAGATTCAGCAAAAAGGATTTGGGGAAAGTATTCCTACTGGCTTCTTTATTTATCCAGTTTCACAAGCCGCTGATATTGCCTTATTTAAGGGACAAGTCGTGCCAGTTGGGGATGATCAAAAGCCAATGCTGGAACAGACACGTGAGTTAGTTCGCACATTTAACCGATATTATAATACCGACATTTTGGTAGAACCAGAAGGTATTTTTCCACCAGAAGGACAGGGGCGTATCCCAGGTCTAGATGGTAATGCGAAAATGTCAAAGTCTTTGGGAAACGCTATTTATTTAAGTGATGATGAAGATACACTTTGGGCTAAAGTAAAGTCAATGTATACCGATCCAACTCATATACGTTTGGCAGATCCAGGCCATGTTGAAGGAAATATGGTATTTACTTATCTTGATATTTTTGACGAAGATAAGGCGTATGTCGCTGATCTGAAGGCACAATATGAAGCTGGTGGATTAGGTGATATGAAGATTAAAAAATATTTGTTTGAAGTATTGAACCAAGAGTTAGCACCAATTCGGGAACGTCGTGCACAATTTGCAGCAGATAAATCAGCTGTTTTGGATATTGTGAAGACGGGATCTGAAAAAGCCCGTATTGTTGGTCAACAGACTATGGCAGAGGTTCGCCATGCAATGGGAGTTGATTACTGGGGTTAATGATTAATTGATACCTTGAAGGAGCATTAAATGAGTTATTTGGCAGTCATTGACTTGGGTTCCAACTCAACCCGCATGGTGGTTGAGGAACTACAAGAGGATGGAAATTTTGTTGAATTACGCCGGCGCAAATTAGATACACGTTTGGCTGAAGGCATGGATGATAATGATGGTGAGTTGACAGATGCGGCGATGACCCGTGTTGTTGATGCGCTGTTAGAATTTCAGCAAGATTATATGATGTTTGATGATGTGACAGTAGTTGGTATTGCAACCGCTGCTGTTCGTGAAGCAGAAAATCAAGCTGAATTCTTAGACAAGGTTTTTCGGGCAGTCGGTGTCGAAATTCGCGTGTTGACGGGTGATCAAGAGGCTTATTATGATTATTTAGGAGCAGCATCAGCTTTGGATATTTCTGATGCTTGGTTACTGGATACCGGTGGGGCGAGTGTTGAATTAGTTGGCATTGAAGAACGCATGGCTACAAACATGATGAGTCTACCATTTGGTGCAGTCAATTTGTCTGAGAAGTTCAAGTTGAACGTTGATGGTGTGGTCTCACCTGATGCGATTGCTAAAGCAACGAAGTATGTAAACGATCAATACTTTAAATTACCTTGGTTGGATGATACGGTAACTTTACCAGTTATTTTGTTAGGTGGTGCTAATCGGTCATTGGCTAGATTAGACCGTGTCCAACATGGGTTAGCTGCTGACTCAGATTTTCATGGGTATGAAATGACGACGGCAGCAGTACTTACGACTTATGAAAAACTAGTAAAGATGACTAGAGCAGAACGAGAAGCATTATTAGGACTAGAAGCTAATCGTGCAGACATTATGATTAGTGGCTTATTACCATTGGTAGAGTTAATTAAACGTACAGGCTCAAATAAAGTTATTTTTTCATCGTCGGGTGTTCGCGAAGGGCTCTTGCAAGAGTATCGAATGAATAATTAAAGATGAAGTCGAGGTTTTCTGATTTATATTGGAAATCTTCGGCTTTTTTATATTGCGTTCATGCCTTATATTCACTTCCAAAACGGTAGCTCATCAGCTCTGCATAAACGCGCTCCAACAAGCAGCATTCCTCATATAAGCCCAATTTTGACCCGGCCGCTTACAGCGCCAGGGCACAAAACAGAACTTATACCGGAACGCTAGGTGCTTGTTGTCACGCTCTGTATAAACGCGATGAGCTACCAGTCCGTCAAAAATAAGCAATCAATATGTCACACGCCTACGCAGTCGCTTCGGCAGCGTGCCAAATTGATCACTTATTTTGGACTCCAAAACGGTAGTTCATCAGCTCTGAACTAAAAAACCGCCGGTACGTTGACCCGCGGTTACTTCTGCTATACCCATAGGATACAACAAGGAGAGCACTTGAATTTGCTACCCTATATTCAATTGTAATGGTAATATCTAGAGGCTTAATCTGCAGATTTAAGCGACTGTCGCTAGTACTACCGAAACCACCAAATACATCTTGCTCGCAACTACTACTCATCCACATTTATCCGTTTAAAAAGCGAACCGTGTCGGGAGCAGCCTTCAAATCAACAAACATGTTTTCACCCGATGAAGAGATATCGTTCGTTATTGAAGAAACCGATGCTAATGACTGCAAGATTGTCAATTCATGACTTAATGTTTATCATTTAAAATTTGATACTAGTAGTATCTTGCATCATTACTGTGACACGCCCATATGGATTTCAGTAGCTAAAGCGATGTTTGAGGTTGAAAAGAAATCATTTTTCAAATCATCTACCTACCTTTCCTTTGGTACACCATTATAATAACACGACTTGAAAGCGGTTACAAATATTTAGTGCCATAATTAATGATTAAAATTAACGATATGTGGATTAACGTCAGCTATGCCAGCCTCTAGGATCTGCATGGTTGTTAATAGTTGTTCATCAGACACTAATTTTGGCCTTTTATTAACGATTGTTTCAAAAACAGAATCATAGACTGAACCGTAGTCACCCAAAATTGATGGCACAAACTTTTCTAAACGATCATTGTTTTGATTGTAGTAGGTAACCTTGCCATAGTCCTGGGGTGCATCTTGACCAAAGCCAACGTCTCCTGGCATGATACCAGCTTTTAAGTCGTATTCTTGTTGGTCAATGTTGTGCTTGACATATGAACCCTTGGTACCATGAAGAATCCACTTTGGATAGTGAGTAACAGTTGTTTCGCTTGACTGAATGGTTGCCTTAAAAGCATCATCATAAAATAAATTAGCCTCAAATTGGTCGGATAGAGTTGCTGATAAATCACGTGTTGCTCTTAAATCATAAGCTACGGCCTGTGGTGCACCAAATAAAGAGACAATTTGATCAACTAAGTGGGCACCGTGATCAAACCAGGTTGTTTCCATTGCGCTACCAGTTAATTTGGCATCGTTTGGTCGATAATGATCCATGTGTAATTCAAGTTCAATAGGACGACCGACATAACCCGTATTTAGGACATGCTTCAAGGTTAAGAAGTCACTATCAAAGCGTCGATTTTGGAAGGGCATAAAAAATAACCCATTTTTATTTGCAAGCGCAATCAGTTCTGTTGCTTCTTGTGCCGTTGCAACGACTGGTTTATCAACCAAGACATTTTTGCCAGCCATTAATAACTGTCGAACGACCGTAAAATGAGTTGGCGCTGGGGTAACAACAATGACTAAATCTACTGTCTTATCAGCAATGATATCCTGTATATCTGTTGAAAAAACGGTGCCAGTTTTTTCAAGGGCAAGTCGATCATTGGGACGTTTATTAATATGGGGCGCAACGACACGACCAATATGAAATTTATCAGGTCGTTGACGGACATAAGGTATATGGTAACGATTAGTGCTTTTTCCAAATCCAACATAGGCGATGTTAAGCATAGTTAGCCTCCAAATTTTATTCTCACTCTATTTTCATGTCTTTCAAGTATTTGTGCAATAGATGTTAGAATAGTAATATGAAATAGAATAATAAACAAGTTTTTATACCATGACATGGCAGGGTATAAGCATTATTTTAAGAAAAACTGGAGAATCACTATGGTTAGTGAATTAAAATCAGATATTTTACATGAAGTTATTTTAAGGCGACCTGATCAAAGCCATAAAGGGGACTACGGTCGTGTGCTACTGATTGGGGGAAGTGTGCAATTTGGTGGCGCTATTTTGATGGCTAGTCAGGCAAGCATTGGTGCTGGTGCCGGACTAACAACAGTTGCAACAGATCGGGCAAATTTGACGGCTTTGCATGCACGTACACCAGAAGCAATGTTTATCGATTGGCAAGATAGTGACCAGGTGGTCGAAAATATAAAAAAAAGTGATGTGATTGTCATTGGTCCAGGATTAGGGACGGACCAACAAGCGGTTGATTTGGTTAAACGCGTGTTTGCGACGGGTACGCAAGACCAAATTTTAGTGGTTGATGGTTCAGCATTAACCATTATGGCTGAAAATCATTTAATGTTTCCACGTAAACCTTATACAATTGCAACACCTCATCAAATGGAGTGGGCGCGTTTGAGTGGTATTCAGTTGAATTATCAAACGGAGCACCAGTTAAATGAAGTCCAACGCCAAATTTTGAATTTAGATGTTTTAGTGCTGAAACAGCATCATACTTTAATTTATGCGCAAAATGAACTCCGTCAGTTGATGATTGGTGGTGCCTATCAAGCAACCGGTGGTATGGGAGATGTATTAGCAGGTACGATTGGTGGCTTTGTTGGTCAGTTCAAAAATAATCATTTAAAGGCAGTAGAGGCAGCAGTCTATGCCCATTCGATGATTGCGCAAGAAATGGCCAGTCATAGTTATGTTGTGAAGCCATCTTTTATAGCAGATGCTTTACCAAACTATATGGCACGTATTCAATCTAATTTATAAAGCATACTGGGTCGGTGTGCATTTTCATAAAGAAGTGTATAATTGAGAACAATGTTAATCGTGGAGGAATTAAAAAATGGCAAGACAATGGCGTGCTGAAGCATTGAAATATGAAGATGACTTACTAAAAGATTTGAAAGAAATGTTAGCAATCAAATCTGTCCGTGATGATGAGGCGGCAACAGCAGATGCACCTTTAGGACCTGGTCCTAAAGAAGCGTTGTTGAAGTTTGAAGAATTTGCTAAGCGTGATGGCTTTCGTGTCGGTAACTATAAGAATTTAGTGGCTTATGCTGAATTAGGACCTGAGGACGCAGAAGAAACAGTAGCTATTATTGGTCATTTGGACGTTATGCCCGAAGGTGATGGTTGGACAAAGGATCCTTGGACACCAGTTATTGAAGATGGGCGTTTATATGCTCGTGGTGCTTCTGATGATAAAGGGCCAACATTCGCAGCTTACTACGCACTTAAAATGATTAAGGAACTAGGCGTAGAGCTAAAGCGTAAATTAGTTCTGGTTGTTGGTATCGATGAGGAATCTGATTGGACTGGAATGGATGAATTCTTTGCTGAATATGGTGAACCAACTATGGGCTTCTCACCAGATGCAGAATTCCCAATTATCAATGGTGAAAAAGGAAATGTTTCAATTGTTACTCGTTTTGCGGGAACGCAAGGTGGTTCATTGAAGCTGATTTCATTTACTGCTGGTCAACGTCCTAACATGGTGCCAGGTGTTGCAAAGGCATCAGTTGAAACAACGGATACAGATGCATTAGTTGGTGCTATGAAAGATTACTTAGTTGCTGAAACCCGTGTTAAGGGAGAAGCAACGGTCGCAGGTAATCAAGTAGATTTCACATTCTACGGTAAGCAAGTGCATGGTGCTATGCCTGAGACTGGGGAAAATGCCGGAACTTATTTGGCCAATTTCCTACAATCTCAAGACTTTGGTGGTAATGCACAAGGCTTCTTGACGTTCTTAGGAACTAAGCTACATGATGATACTGTTGCAGAAAAGATTGGTGCTAAGACACATGACGAATTGATGCACGATTTGTCTATGAATGTGGGAATCCAACGCTTTACTGACGGTCAAGATGGCTTTGTTAACACGAATTTCCGTTATCCACAGAATACAACGGCGGAAGAAATTGAAAAGCATGTTGCAGAGTCATTACCTGATGGCTTTGATGCTGTAGCTAAGCAAGAAGGACATGCGCAAGTTCCTCATTATGTATCTGGTGATGATCCACTTGTTCAAACGTTATTACAAGTTTACCGTGAGCATACTGGTTTGCCAGCTGGCGAGCAAGTTATCGGTGGTGGTACATTTGGTCGTTTGCTAAAGCGTGGTGTTGCCTTCGGTGCAATGTTTGAGGGTGTGCCAGATACGATGCATCAAGCGGATGAATTCTATCCAGTTGCTGATTTGACACGAGCAATGGCTATCTTTGGTCAAGCAATGTATGAATTGGCAAACGTTGAATAATATTAAATAAGTTATATATAAAGTTGGCGAAAAATTTCGTCAACTTTTTTCATTTGTAATAAAAATATGTTACAATTATGTAACAGAGGTCTCGGCGATAGGGCGATAATAAGGTGTGTAAAAGCATGTACAATTAATGTGCATGCTTTTACTATGACGGATTAACGAAATTATAGTAATCTAAACACTGGTAAAATATTATGAAATTGTTAGGGAACCTTAAGCATCAGACAGTATACTAATAACAGTAAAAAAAGAGAGTAGAAAAGAGTTATGAATCGAAAAGTTTTCGTTCTGACAGGTAATACGGGGACAGGCAAAACAACCGTTGCCAATTATTTAAATGAGTTTTATGAAATGCCCAAAGTAATCACACACACGACACGACCACCAAGAGAAGGTGAAATCGATCAGGTTGATTATTATTTTGAGTCAGAACAGTCTTTTAAAGAAAATCATTATTTAGAAAGCGTTGCTTACGCAAATTATCGTTATGGATCTTCCTATGAAGGACTTGAGCGTGCTTGGGAGAAGAGTCCACTAATTACCATCGTCCTTGATACCGCAGGTGCCAAAACATACTCTGAAAAATTAGGAGATGAGGCAGTTGTTATCTTTTTAACCGTCACAAAACCTGATGAAATTTTAGGTAGATTATCAAAACGTGGTGACAATTTAGAGGAAACTCGCCGACGAATGGCAAGTGAGGAATACAAACGTGATGTGCAGTTACCACAATCTTTGCAAGGAATTGCCCACGTTGTTGTTAACGATGATTGGCTAAGTACAAAAGAAGAAATTGACAATATTGTTAAGCAGGCCTTAGTTTTTGACCTGGAGGAGGAGTAGCACTATATGGCATATCGAACACCACCATTTATTACACCAGTTGCATTAGTTTCAATAATTTTGGCGCTGAGTGCTGGAAATGCAATTGTTAATGTTTCTACGCATACTTCAAACGGTGCAGCAAAATCATCATCAGTTGTATCAAGTAGTACAGTATCATCAAGTAGCATTAAATCATCAGTTAGTTCTTCAGAAAAACCTTCAAGTCGTTCAACTGAATCAGATATGACAAGTGACGATTCAGTTGATGATACAACGGTTAGTTCAGCATCAAAGTCATCTGCAAGTAGTTCAAGTTCATCAACAGATGAGGCGTCAACTGATACAACAACAGACGGGAATACTGATAACACAACAGGAACAGATACAACGACAAATAATACTACTGGTAATACAACCACCGATAATACAACGGGGACAGATACAACGACAAATAATACCACCGGTAATACGACCGATAATGCAACGCAAGGAGGGACTAATTAATGTTAACGATATTAGATTTACTTAATCATTATCTTGGTTTCTTCAATGTGAATGCTCGTTGGAAGGGGCAGGTATATACTGTCCTAGCCAGTGTTGGTAACTTTTATATTCTTTATTTAGCTGTGCGTCACATTCAAAATGGTGCCTATTTACGAGGTGCTCTGTTAGCACTAGCGTTTTTGTTAATACTGTACGGCGCAATTTTAAATATCGTCTACTATTACACGAAGAAAACAATTAAGTGGGATGTTTCACCAAAGTTAGAAAAAATGTTGGGTGGCCCCCAAGCTGCCAAAACGGCCACAGATAATAAAGCAATGCCATATGTACCCGCAAATGGGCTCTACGATAAGAAGCAAGTCTTACCGGCAACTGCAATTTCCGATAATGATATGGCGGCAGAATTAACGAAAGTGGTTGATCAATTACGCGAGGGTGGTCTGATTACTGAGAACTACGGTGGTCTTTCAGAGAAAGAACAATTGGCCTTTTTAGCTACTGGTCAACCGACAATCTTTGCTAACCATCCTGGTACACCATTACCTTATTTTAAATTGGAAGAAGAGCGTGGTGGACTGGCCGTTTATGGCGGTATGAATGAGATGCTTTCATCACGTTTGGCACGGATACAGACAGTTGGGTTACAACCAGTAGACTTAGCATTGAAATCATACAATTTATATATTGCATCTGTTGTTGTGACTGGTGGACCGGGTAAAACCCGCGGCCGTCATGCTTTAATGCCTGTTGAAAAGCCTTATAAATTAGCAGTTGAATTAGCATATACGAAAAAATAGATAATTGCACGTAATTGAATGATTTTTAATGTTAACAAACTTAACAATATGTTTGACAATTAAGATAAACTAAGATTATTATTAGATTAGCGACCCGTCACGAATAAAATCGCGGCGGGTTATTTTTATATACTAAGATAATTTTTTAGGTAAATTATCTATAAGGAGGAACCACTATGTCGATGATCGAATTCAAAGATGTCAATAAATTTTATGGGGATTTTCATGCATTGACGGACATCAATTTAAAGGTAGAGGCTGGGGAAACGGTTGTTTTGATCGGACCTTCTGGTTCAGGAAAATCAACATTGATTCGTACGATTAATGGTTTGGAACCAGTTCAAGGTGGACAGTTGATTGTAAACGGGCAAGATTTAGCTAATCCTAAAACGGATATGAACCGTACAAGAAAAAATGTGGGGATGGTGTTCCAACATTTTAATTTGTATGCGAATAAATCAGTCTTAGAAAATATCATGTTAGCACCACGTTTGGTATTGCATCGTGATGAAGCAGAAAATAAAAAAGTTGCGATGGAGCTCCTTGATCGTGTTGGGCTAGTTGATCAGGCTGAAAAGTCACCGGCAGCCCTTTCAGGTGGACAACAGCAACGTATTGCGATTGCTCGCTCACTTGCAATGAAGCCAAAAGCATTATTATTTGATGAGCCAACATCAGCCTTGGATCCGGAAATGATCAATGGTGTTTTGCAAATTATCCAAGACATTGTTAGTGATTCTTCAATGACAACCTTGGTTGTTACGCACGAAATGGGCTTTGCGAAGAAAGTTGCCGACCGAGTTATTTTCATGGATAAGGGACAAATTTTGGAAGATTCACCAACTAAAGAGTTCTTTGCTAATCCAAAGGAGCCACGTGCACGGGAATTCCTATCGCAAATTATTCGTTAAGGAGGCGCAACATGAAGAGTAAATTTCAAGTTGTAATGAAGTCAATTCTTGCAGCTGCTGCAGTCACCTTGTTTGCTGGGGCAACCGAAGGAACAGTTATTCATGCAGATACTGTTAAGAATCAGACATACGATCGGATTATGAAAACAGATCGTATGAATTGGGGTGTTAAGGGCGATACCAAACTGATGGGATTGATGAACATCAAAACGGGTAAACTTGAAGGATTTGATGTTGATATGGCTAAGGAAATCACGAAGCGTATCAACCCAAAAGCTAAAGTGGAGTACACACAAATTACTTCAGGTACACGTGTGCCCATGTTATTGAACGGAAATATTGATGCAATTATCGCAACGATGTCGATCACGCCTGATCGTCAAAAGGTCGTTGATTTTTCACAATCATATTTTAATGCTGGTCAATCAATTTTGGTTAAAAAGTCAAGTAAGTATCATAATGTTAAGCAATTAAACACACCTAAGGCACGTGTGTTAGCTGTACAAGGGTCAACGTCAATTGATGAAATTAAAGACTTTGCGCCAAAGGCAAAAGTTGTTGGGTTACAAGATTACGCAACAGCATTAACAGCTTTAAAGGCAGGCCAAGGAGATGCATTGACTACTGACAACGGTATTCTATATGGTATGGCTGCTGGATCGAAAACATTGGAAGTTCGTGGTGGTACCTTTACAAAGGAACCATATGGTGTTGCCATGCAAAAGCAGAACCCAAAGCTAGTTAAAGCTGTTAACAAAGCAATTGATGACATTAAGTCAGATGGTACTTATGCTAAGATGGCCAAAAAATGGTTCGGTAGTGTTAAGGGCATGAATTGGAAGGAGTTGGCTAAAGAATGATTTCATTATTTCAATCACACGCTGGTGAATTCTTGACTGGATTTGGCTGGACTATCGCTTCGTCAATTCTAGCATTGATTGGGTCACTGATCTTAGGGACAGCCTTTGCACTAATGGAAGTTGTTCCGAATAAACTGGTCAATATCATCGGACGTATCTATATCGAAGTTGTTAGAAATATTCCATTGTTGGTTATCACAATGTTCTTTTATGTTGTGATTGCAAACGTCATTAAAATTAGTGGTTTTGCGGCAGGAACCTTTGGTTTGACATTATATACATCAGCATTTATTGCTGAAACTGTACGTGCAGGTATTAATGCTGTGCCTAAGGGTCAACTAGAAGGTGCCATGTCAAATGGTCTTTCATGGTGGCAAGGTATGCGTTACATTGTTTTGCCACAAGCATTTAAGCTAGTGATTCCACCACTTGGAAATCAGTTTATTAACTTAATTAAAAACTCATCCGTTCTAGCATTCGTTGCAGGACTTGATTTAATGTACCAAGCAAATCAGATTTCACAGATGACATTTGATACATTTGGTCCATTTATCATTGTTGGTATTTTCTATCTAATTTTGACAATGCCAATGAGTTATTATATGCGTTATTTGGAAACCAGACTTGAAAAGAATGGAGGTCGCGCATGAGTGAGTTCTTTTCAGCATTTTCGTGGGTAAATATGCGTTTCTTGATGATGGGGCTAGGGGTAACGATTGAAGTTGCTGTGGTTTCAATTATCTTGAGTTTCATTATTGGATCAATTTTAGGGGTCATTAGATATGTTAAGATCCCATATCTTTCACAAATTGTGGGATTTATTATTGACTTGATTCGTAATTTGCCGTTGCTATTAATTATCTTTTTCACCTATTTTGCTTTGCCAAAGATTGGTATTCATTTTGGTGTTATCACGTCAACAATCTTCGCATTAACGATTTTTGAATCTACAATGTTGGCTGAGATTATTCGTTCAGGTATTATGGCAGTTCCTAAAGGACAGCTAGAAGGTGCTTTATCGAATGGGTTGAACTTTAAGCAAGCTTTGTGGCACATTATTTTGCCACAAGCGTACAAGAAGATGATTCCACCAATTGTGTCACAATTTGTTTCTTTGATTAAGGATACATCACTAGCAACAATTATTATGTTGCCTGAAGTTACTTACCGTGCACAAATTGTGTATGCACAAGAGCCAAGTGCAATTATTTCAATGTTCTTTGCTTTGGCAGTGATTTACTTTATCTTGAATTTCATTATTTCAAAGATTGGCGATATGCTAGATCGTCGTATGACGGCATAAAGCTGTTTATAGAAGTTCCTAATTTACTATTGGGAACTTCTTTTTTATTTAGAAAAATGAGAAAATAGTGACTATTAAAAATGAGCTGATTATGAGAGCTAATGATATCCCTTTTTATATATAAATGCCGACTTATCAATAGTTATCGATAAAACATAAGACTTGTTGATATTGTTTTATTAAATTGAACTTAAATAAGTCGTTGACTATGGTTTAAGTTTATTATATGATTATGAAAAAGTTATCACGATATGTGAATATGAATAAGGGATGGGGAAATATGAATAAGACATTAAAGGTCAGTGCTTTGTTGTCTGGTGCAGTGATCCTAGGATCAACTTTCGTACCAGTGACAGCTAGTGCCGCTAAGTATAAGACAATTAATTGGACTGAAGGTGCAAATGTTGGAACGATGGATCCTTCAAAGACAACTGCAGCCATTGATTTTAATTACTTACAGGCCATTGGTGAAGGATTGTACCGTATGGACAAGTCTGGTAAGCCACAATTAGCTGGTGCAACTTCGGTTGATAAGTCAGATGATGGCTTGACTTTAACTTATCATTTGCGTGATATGAAGTGGTCTAATGGTGAGCCAGTGACAGCTAATGATTATGTCTATGGTTGGCAACGTACTAATGACCCAAAGACAGCATCACAATATGCTTACCTATATTCAGGTATTAAGAATGCCGATGCCGTTCAAAAAGGTGATAAGCCAGTCACAGACCTAGGGGTTAAGGCACTTGATGATAAGACTTTGCAAGTAACTCTTGAGCGTCCAATGCCACAACTTGAGTCAGTGTTGACCATGGCTACCTTTGAACCACAAAACAAGAAGTTTGTGGATAAGGTTGGTAAGAAGTACGGTACTGCATCTAAGTACACGATTTCTAACGGACCATTTACCATGAAGGGTTGGACAGGTTCAAACAACAAGATTTCTTTGGTCAAGAACCCAACTTATTGGGATGCTAAGTCTGTAAAGACACCAAAGGTTACCGTTCAAACTATCAAGGACCAAAATACTGGTTACAACTTGTACAAGTCAAAGAAGGTTGATTATACAACACTATCACCTGACCAATACAAGGCTTCAAAGAACAAGAAGGACTACACTGTTATTGCACAAGCATCAACAGCGTTCATCGAATTTAATGAAAACAAGAAGCCTTTGAATAACACAAATATTCGTAAGGCTTTGTCAAAGTCAATTGATCGTCAAACGATGTCATCAAAGATTCTTGGTGGTGGTGGAACACCAGCAACCTCATTTACATCAACAAAGTTAGCTAAGGATCCAGCAACTGGTAAGGACTTTGCTAAGGTAGCTGCAGATAAGAATGCTGTTGGTTACAACTTGAAGGAAGCCAAGAAGTTGTGGAAGCAAGGATTGAAGGAAACTGGTAAGAAGAAGGTTACCTTGCAATACTTGACTGATGATTCTGATGGTGCAAAGCGTTCAGCACAATTTATCCAATCACAAATGGAAAAGTTACCAGGATTGAAGGTTACAATTAAGACTGTGCCATTCAAGCAACGTATTTCATTATCAGATGAAAAGAAGTTCGATATGGTTAACACAATTTGGGGTGCTGATTATGCCGATCCATCAACTTTCTTAGATTTGTATACCTCTGACTCATCATTTAACAATGGTAGCTGGAAGAATGCAGACTATGACAATGTTATGAAGGCTGCAAAGACAACTGATGTTAACGATGCAACAAAGCGTTACGCAGATTACGCTAAGGCTGAGAAGATTCTACAAGAAGATGCAGCTGTCGCACCAGTTTACTATCAAGCAAAGCCATCACTATTGAATACAAATGTTAAGGGTGTTGTTTCAAATACTGTTGGAGCACCATTCGATTGGAAGTGGGCATACAAGAAGTAATTTGATTGTTTAATCAAATGAACCAATGCTGAAAAATAGAGGGGGTGTGGCAAATGGGTGTTTGTCATGCTCTCTCATTTTTTTATAGTCAAATTTGTGAAAAAATAACTAAAAAAAGAGAAGTTTTCATTTTATGATGATTACTTACGAATGTCCTTTAAATACCACTAAAAAGCATACTTTCACCGTCAGTTATTTAAAATGTAAGCATTTACAATTTTTTCATAAGATTAAATATTTATGTGAGGTTTTATAACAAACTCTTTAACATTTGTGAAACCTCTGGTAAAATTAAAAACATCTAATTAATAGCTATGAGATATGAGAGTATGGTTATTTACGAAATGACTTTCTAGCATATTATGAGTAGAACTAAAATAGGGAAGGCATGGCCATGTTCAAATATATTATTAAACGGTTAGCAATTATTGTGTTAACTTTGGTCTTGATTATTTCAGCAACATTTTTCTTAATGAAGCTGATGCCAGGATCACCATTGGCAAACGCAGAACGTTTGTCTGCTAGTCAGCAAAAAATGATTGAGGCCCAATATGGATTGGATAAGCCCGTTATCGTGCAATATGTGACATATCTATGGGATGCATTGCACTTTGACTTTGGTGTTTCATTCCAATTTGCGAACCAAGAAGTATCAACCTTGGTAGCGCAACGCCTTGGTCCATCTGCTCAACTTGGAATTCAAGCATTGATCTTCGGGTTGATCGCAGGTACTGGTTTAGGAGCTGCCGCTGCAGTTCGTCGTAACACGAAGACTGATACATTTTTGTCAATCTTAGCAGTGTTGGGAATTTCAATCCCTTCATTCGTATTTGCGGCTTTGTTACAGTACTGGGTTGGATTGAAGTTGGGTTGGTTGCCAATCGCTGGTTGGAAAGGCTTTGCAGCAACAGTCTTACCAACAATTGCTTTGGGAATGAGTCCACTCGCTACGTCAGCACGATTTATTCGTACTGAAATGGTCGATGTGCTTGGCTCAGATTATATTGAGTTAGCCCGAGCAAAAGGATTGTCAAAGAATGAAATTATTTGGAAGCACGCATTACGTAATTCTTTGATTCCATTGGTAACGTTAATCGGGCCAATGGCGGTTAACTTGTTAACCGGATCAATTGTTGTTGAGAATATCTTCTCTATTCCTGGAATTGGTAGTCAGTTCGTTGACTCAATTTTGACCAATGATTACCAAATTATCATGGGAACGACAATCGTCTACTCAATGATGTTGATGGTTGTGTTATTACTAACTGATATCCTATACGGTATCATCGATCCACGAATTCGTTTGGCTAAATAAGGAAGGAGTAGCTAATGTCTGAAAAAGTAAATTTAACAGCAGATGATTTTCAATTGCTTCCCGCAGATCGTCAAACTGATAGTGAAAAAATTTTAAAGCCCTCAGTTAGTTTTTTGAAAGATGCTTGGCGTCGTTTAAAGAAAAATAAAGGTGCCTTCATCTCACTTTGGGTGTTGGTCTTTGTTTTCATCGTTGCCTTTGGTTCAACGCCAATTGCTAATTCAAAAGTAACTGCACAACAAGATGTAACTGTTCAAAACTTACCAGCCCGTTTGCCAGGTGTGTTAGGTGATATTCCTGGCTTTACTGGAGAAGGTAAATTAGATGGTACAAAGGTTGACCAATATAAGTCAGCTGGTGTTTCTGATAAGAAGAACTTCTGGTTTGGAACTGACCAATTTGGTCGTGACATCTTTAAACGTGTTTTGTATGGTACACGTATTTCATTGGAAGTTGCATTAATTGCGACATTAATGGACTTAGTCTTTGGTGTGACTTACGGTATCATCTCTGGATGGCGTGGCGGTAAAACTGATATTGTCATGCAACGTATTATTGAAATTGTTTCTTCAATTCCTAACTTGGTTGTGTTTGTGCTTTTGATTTTGGTAATGAAGCCAGGTATGTTATCAATTTCATTAGGAATTGCCTTAACATCATGGACATCAATGGCACGATTGGTCAGAGCGCAAGTTTTGACAGCTAAGGAACAAGATTATATTCTGGCTGCCCGAACACTAGGTTCTTCAACATGGCGCATTGGTTTGCGACACTTGGTGCCAAATCTTAGCTCAACGATTATTGTGCAGTTGATGTTTACAATTCCATCAGCAATCTTCTTTGAGGCATTGCTTTCATTTATTGGATTAGGAATTCCAGTCCCAATGGCTTCATTGGGTACGTTGTTAAATGATGGACAAAAGGCAATGCAATTCTACCCATATCAGTTAGTTATTCCAGCTGTTATTTTGGGTATCATTATGATTGCGTTTAACTTGTTAGGTGATGGATTACGTGATGCGTTTGATCCACGTACAAAGGATTAATGGAAGTGAGTGGAAATATGGCAGAGAAAATTCTTGAGGTTGATGACCTTAAAATTAATTTCAATACTTATAATGGAAGTGTTCAAGCCATTCGCGACGTTTCATTTGATTTGTACAAAGGTGAAACGTTAGCGATTGTGGGGGAGTCTGGTTCTGGAAAATCAGTAACGACTCGTTCTCTAATGGGCTTGTTAGCTAAAAACGCACGTGTTGAAAAAGGTTCAATTACGTTTAAGGGTGAAGAAATTCTTGGTAAATCTGAAGCACAAATGCAAAAAATTCGTGGTTCAGAGATTGCGATGATTTTCCAAGATCCAATGACGTCATTGGATCCAACAATGAAAATTGGTCAACAAATTGCAGAGCCTTTAATTAAGCACCAGCATTACAGCAAGAAAAAAGCTTGGGCAAAGGCTTTGGAAATGATGAAGATGGTTGGTATTCCAAATGCTGAGGCACACATTAGTGATTATCCACACCAGTTTTCTGGTGGTATGCGTCAACGAATTGTGATTGCGATTGCCTTGATTGATAATCCAGAGATTTTGATTGCTGACGAACCAACAACTGCGTTGGACGTAACGATTCAAGCACAGATTTTGCACTTGATGAAAAACATTCAAGAGCAATCAGATACCTCAATCATTTTTATTACCCACGATTTAGGGGTAGTTGCTGGTATGGCCGATCGTGTTGCCGTTATGTACGCTGGTGAAATTATCGAAATTGGTAAGGTTGATGAAGTGTTTAACTTCCCACAACATCCATATACTTGGGGCTTGTTG
Source organism: Weissella paramesenteroides ATCC 33313 (assembly GCF_000160575.1). GTDB lineage: Bacteria > Bacillota > Bacilli > Lactobacillales > Lactobacillaceae > Weissella > Weissella paramesenteroides. Next base: position 85,710 of record NZ_GG697132.1, on the reverse strand, counting down.
AATTCAATGCCAACAACGAAAACAGAGCGTGGTAAGTTAGAGGCTATTCCTGGTACACCACCAGATTTGTTGAATCCTCCTGTAGGTGATGCTTTTGCTGCACGTAATCGTTATGCAATTGCCGCTGATGAAAAGGTTAAGCCACCATTCTTTAAATTATCAGAGACGCATTATGCAGCAACATGGCTATTAGATGAACGTGCACCTGAAGTAGAACCACCGCTGGAAGTTCAAAAGCGTTGGGCACGTTTCCAAGCTGAACATCCAGAAGCAGATCGTTCAAAAGCTGTTCCGGTTGACAATGCTGCTGTTCTTGGAAATGGAGGTGGCAAGTAATGGCCGATGAACGTAAGAAATTAGTTGAGATCCAAGGATTAGATATAACCTTTAATGAGGGTAAATCTAATGAAACCAAGGCCGTACAGAATGCTTCATTCGATATTTATGAAGGTGAAACATTTGGACTTGTTGGTGAATCAGGTTCAGGTAAAACGACGATTGGTCGTGCAATTATGAAGTTGTACGAGCCAACAAACGGTAAGATTTTATTTGAAGGTGAAGACTTAGCCAAGTTAAAGAGACGCGGTAAGTTAAGCAAGTTCCGTCAGGCTGTCCAAATGATTTTTCAAGATCCACAAGCATCACTTGACTTACGTATGAAGGTTAAGGATATTGTTGCTGAAGGAATTGATGTTAATCATTTAGCAAAAAATGATGCTGATCGTTCAAAACAAGTTGAAGATTTGTTAGAAATTGTTGGCTTGAATCGTGATCACTCTAGTCGTTACCCACATGAGTTTTCTGGTGGACAACGTCAACGTATTGGGATTGCCCGTGCATTAGCAGTGCAACCTAAATTTATTATTGCTGATGAACCTATTTCAGCGTTAGACGTTTCTATTCAAGCCCAAGTGGTTAATTTGTTGAAGGACTTGCAAGTAAAACAAGGTTTGACTTATTTGTTCATTGCACACGATTTGTCAATGGTGAAGTATATTTCTGATCGTATTGGTGTGATGCATTGGGGAAAGATGGTTGAAATTGGAACTGCTGATGAAGTTTATAATCATCCATTGCATGATTACACGCGTTCATTATTAAGTTCAATTCCAGTACCGGATCCAAGTGTTGAAGAGCAACGTGTACCAATTGTCTACGATCCAACTGATGAATTAGATGGTCGTGACCGTCAGATGGTTGAAATTGCACCACAGCATTTTGTTTGGGCTGGTGAAGATGAAATTGCTAAGTACCAAGAGCGTGCTCGTGAATTTGGTTTAATTGATTAGAAATATAGAGAGCGAGACAAAAGTTGTTTTGAAGCCGGTGTGTAACGTGGTTTGTGCAATTTTTGTCCGTAGCAAACCGAGGATGGAACATTTTTTTGTTCCATCCTCGGTTTTTTATGGTCAGAATTAAGATTCGCAATATTGGGCAATTTTATGGATATGTGGGTTTATGTTATAATGATACGATACAAACAAAAAGAATAGGCTAGGTGAGACGGGTGAGAAAAATTACGGCGTTACCGACATTCTTTAGAAATCAACGCCTTAGTGGCATGGCAGCCTTAGTATCATTTATTGCAATTGTTGGGGCAGTTTTGGCCTGGCTAGTTAATTGGGTCGTAGGTATTATTTGGCTGGTATTAGTCGTTATTGCATTGATTGTTATTTTTAGGACCCTTCAAGATTTAAGTGAACAAACAACGCATTATATTGAAAATTTATCGTATCGTATTAATCGTGGTGAACAAGAATCAATTATTCAAATGCCCTTAGGTGTCATCCTTTGTACAGACGAAGGTGACATTGAGTGGGTCAACCCATATATTCAACAATTATTGGGGAATGAAACGATTGTCGGTAGTGATCTACAACATGTTTCTGAACAATTAGCTGAAATTGTGGCATTATGGCCAAATGAAGAAAAGCGTGTTACCGAGCTTGAGTGGCTAGGCCATGTTTTTCAGTTGCAGGTTCAGCCAGAATTGAATGCAGTCTACCTAATGGATCGGACAGCTGCAGCTAAGGTAACGGCAGATTTTGAAAATCACAAATTGTTTTTAGGAATTGTTTCGTTAGATAATTATGATGAAGTGACTGAGGGTATGAGTGATGCTGAGGCATCGACTTTGCGAACTTATGTGACTAAAACATTATCTGACTGGATGGCAGATCATGAAATCTATGCACGTCGCTTATCAGTGGACCGATATTTATTAATTGGTTATCGTGCCGCCTTGAAGAAAGCGGAAAATGATAAATTCAATTTATTAAAAACGATTCGTGAATCAACCTCTGTTCAAAATGCTCAAATCACATTGAGTATCGGTATTGCTTATAATGAAATGGCCATTGATACGTTAGCTGAAAATGCGCAAGCTAATTTAGACCTAGCATTAGGGCGTGGTGGTGACCAGGTGGTTGTTAAGTCATCGACTGGTTCAGCCAGATTCTATGGTGGTAATACGAATCCGATGGCTAAGAGAACTCGTGTACGTGCACGAGTGATTTCACAAGCATTAGCTGATTTATTTGACCAGGCCGACCAGGTTTTTGTTATGGGGCATAAGCGCCCAGATATGGATTCATTTGGTGGCGCTTTAGGTGTACGTAGATTGGCAGAAATGTTGGGAAAACCAGCGTGGGTAGTTTACGAAGAAAACGGGCAAGAACATTCAGACATTCATTTATTATTGGAACAAATGTCTGAAGATGTTTCTGACGAGCATGCCTTATTAACACCAAATGAAGTTTTAGCACAAATGACGGATCAGAGTTTGTTGGTTATTGTTGATCACTCGAAGCCATCATTATCTGAATCACAAGACGTCTATGAAGCATTAAAGAATCGGGTTGTGATTATTGATCATCACAGAAGAGGTGAAGAATTCCCAGAAGAACCACAGCTTGTTTATGTTGAATCTTATGCATCTTCAACTTCTGAGTTAGTCACGGAATTGTTCGAATATCAACCAAGACGAGCACAAGGATTAAGACGATTAGAAGCGACGGCAATGTTGGCGGGTATTCAAATTGATACGAAGTCATTTACATTGCGTTCTGGTACGCGTACATTTGATGCGGCCAGTTACTTGCGTGCAGTTGGTGCAGATGGTAACTTGTTGCAGGATTTTATGAAAGAAACGGTCGATTCATACCGTAATCGTGCGCATCTTATCGAACGTGCCCAGATTCATGATTCCGTAGCGATTGCAGTTGGTGAGGATGATGTGCAATATGATTCAGTTGTTGCAGCACAAGCTGCTGACTCATTATTGCAGATGATTGGTGTGACATCATCCTATGTTATTACTAGGCGTGATAATGATACAGTAGCTGTCTCGGCTCGATCAACAGGTATTGTTAGTGTGCAACTGGTAATGGAAGCGATGGGTGGTGGTGGCCATCTAAGTAACGCTGCAACTCAGGTTAAAGATACGTCAACTGAGGCAGTTTACGAGACATTGTTAGCCGAGCTTAATAAAGATAGTGATTAAAAATTTTAGTAAGAAGAGGGTATGAAACAATGAAGGTTATTTTCTTAGAAGATGTTAAAGGTCGCGGAAAGAAAGGCGAAGTAAAAGACGTTCCTGATGGTTATGCCAATAATTTTTTGATTAAAAACAAAAAGGCAAAGCCAGCAACGAATGCGAATGTTTCTGCCTTGCGTGGTCAAAAGAAAGCGGCTGATCGTGAAGCTGCAGAAGAAAAAGAAATGGCCATTGCATTGAAAAATAAGTTGGAGGATGACAATACAGTCGTTGAACTAAAAGCCAAGGCAGGTACAGATGGTCGTTTGTTCGGCGCTATTTCATCAAAACAAGTTGTGGCAGGATTACTTGACCAATTTAATATTAAGATTGATAAACGTAAAATGGATATGAAAGAGCCTATTCGAGCATTAGGTTATCGAAATGTGAAAGTTAAGCTTCACCGTGATGTTGAGGCAACTATTCGTGTCCATACAGAAGAGCAATAAATAAGTATTGAAAGAGCTCTTACTATATCAATAATTAGGCGATTCTGGCTTGTAAAAATACAAAAAGCTAGAATCGCCTAATTATCGTTATATTCGAATTCAAACCATCTTTTGGCTAACTCTGATTTTTTAATCGATGGTTATTTGGTACAATGAACAGTAGACTATGTTGAAGGGAGGTTATGTTCACATGCCTGATCAAAATGAAGGTGCACCATTACGTGTCCCACAAGATGTTGAAGCCGAGCAGGCAGTGCTGGGTTCGATTTTATTAGCGACGGATCCCCAAGATTTATTGGCGGATATTATGACCATTCTTGAGCCGAGTGACTTTTATCGCACGGCACATCGCTTGATTTATTCGGCTATCTTGGCGCTTGATGAAACACAAAGAGCGATTGATATCTTAACAATCACTGATGAATTGGATAAAGATAATCAAGTTGAAAATGTCGGTGGCATGGCCTACCTGACTGAGTTGGCATCAAGCGTACCAGTTGCTGGTAATGCTTTGTATTATGCCAGAATTGTGCGAGAACGCTCCGTGCGTCGCAATATGATTGATACCTTACAGGATAGTTTGACACAAACTTATGAAGGTAGTGATTCAGTTGATGATGCGGTTGCAGACTTGTCAACAAAGCTGGATTTAATTAATGGTGGCGAAAAAAGTGCAGACTTTAAAAATATCGCTGATGTTGTAAATAAATCCTTTGAACAAATTGAACAAAACTCACGCACCGACGAAACAGTTACGGGATTGGCTTCTGGGTTTCCGGCACTCGATAATTTGACTACCGGATTTCATGAAGGTGAAATGATTATCATCGCTGCCCGTCCTGCTGTTGGAAAAACTGCGTTTGTATTAAATATTGCGCAAAAAGTGGCGGTAGCAGACCCGACTTTACCAGTTGTTATTTTTTCATTAGAAATGCCAGATACGTCTTTGGTTAATCGTATGTTAGCGGCGGAAGGTAATATTAATTCGCAGCACATGCGAACAGGACAGTTGGAAGCTGAAGAATGGAATTCTCTAGCAGTGGCGACGGGTTCGCTAGCACGAACAAATATTTATATTGATGACACACCGGGTATTAAGGTTACAGAAATCAGATCGAAGCTACGTCGATTATATAAACGTGAGGGTCGGCTAGGGTTAGTCATTATTGATTATTTACAGTTGATTGAAGGAACTCGTAGTGAGGGTCGTCAACAAGAGGTTTCAGCTATTTCACGTGCAATTAAGATGATGGCCATGGAAATGAATGTGCCAATCATTGCCTTGTCACAACTATCACGTAGCGTTGAGCAACGTCAAGATAAGCGTCCGATGTTGTCAGATATTCGTGAATCTGGATCTATCGAGCAGGACGCTGATATTGTTGCTTTCTTATATCGTGATGATTATTATGATAAATCCAATGATGATCTGGATAATCAGAATGATCCACGTGATGAAGAACAGCAAGATATTGGTGAAATTGAAGTTATTCTAGAAAAGAATCGTTCTGGAGCTCGCGGAACAGCGCGGTTACTATTTGTTAAGTCATATAATAAGTTTTCAAACATTGATTTTCACAATGAAGAACCAGGTGGATTCGGTTAATTGTAAATAAAAAGGGTTGCTAAAGAACGAGACCAATGATGGATTTCATTAGTCTCGCTCTATTTTTGTGAGTATGTTAAAAAGAGGTTTATCATGCAAAGTATTGGGCAAGGAATGTCGTTACGTTGGTTGTTAGCGGCAAGTTTTATTAATAGTTTTGCTTTTGGTTTTATTTGGCCATTAACATCAGTTTATTTATATAATGAACTGTATCAAACTTTAGTAACAATCGGATGGGTGATGATGGCTAATGCAGTTGGTCAAGCGATTGGGTCGATTGTTAGCGGTCGATTATTTGATCAATTTAAACCCTATCGCCTTATTCAGTTCGGTGTGTTAGCAATGATTGTGTTACAAGTCGCCTTTATTATTTGGCATGGTTGGCCAACATATGCTGTTATTTTGACATTGGTCGGCTTCTTTGGTGGCTGGTTAACGGCGGCTATTAATGCTTATGGCACACAAGTACGGTCTCATGACGGTCGTTTTGTATTCAATATGCTTTATTTTATGAGTAATTTTGGTATGGTCTTTTCAACCGCATTAGTAGGACCAATTTATCCATTTGGTATAACATGGTTATTTCTATTAGCTTTAATACTATATGTTGTTTTATTTTTTATTGTACATACAAAGTTTCGCATTAATTTGGCAAATTACAGTCGTGAACAACAGACAACTAAAATTGCTTTACCAAAATGGAATTTATTACTAATTTATGCAGGTATATCAGGACTAGTTATTTTGTGGATTTCATATGCACAGTGGCAAGGAAATGTTTCAGTGTACATGAATAGTGTACTGAAATTACCACTCTGGCAATATTCAATGTTGTGGACGATTAACGGTATTTTGATTGCGATTATTCAATTGGGGATGAATGCCTTGAATTTGTCAGCCAATCGACGATCAATGTTTATTCAAATATTTGCTGGCATTATCATGTTTGGTTTATCATTCTTAGTGTTACCGTTTAGTCATCATTTCATGGGATTTGCCCTGGCGATGATTATTACGACGATCGGCGAAGCAACCGCATTTCCAATGATTCCAGCGTTGGTCAATGAACTAACACCATTAACTCTGAAAGGACGTTATCAGGGACTAACCGCTGCTGCGCCATCTGTTGGAAGAGCTGTCGGACCATTGGTGGGTGGATTCATTATTCAACAACAAGGGTATAATGCATTGTTTTATGCAGCATCAGCACTAACTTTCGTAGCATTTATTGGTGTTTTAACTAGTATTGTTCTAGGATATCGTCGCACAGTACGCTATGAAGAAAATTAATATCATACGTTTAAAGGGGCAAAATCTACCGAAGTCAATGGTGGATTTTGCCCCTTTCAGTCTATAATGGCTAGTTTTGTACTGGCCTTTAAATATATTCCCATTTGTGGTTTAATCTTCTTCGTCAAGGAACCAGTTATTTAACCACCAACCACGATAAAAACCTTCCATGGCAATAATTTGCGAAAACGAAGCACAAATTAACGTTATTTGTAACCATAATTTACCAGAAGTAAAGAATGGTATGCTCATGAAGGCGGCAGTGACAAGGTAAATAATTATGCGATTCTTTTGGGTTAATTGGCGTTTATAAATGCCCTTATATACGTACTGCTGGTAGTATTTATTGTTTTCCAACCAAATTTGTAGGCGCGTTGATGAACGTCCCCAGAAAAATGCTGTTAATAAATAGAATGGCGTTGTTGGAATGCCGGGTACCCAAATGGTTAGAGTACCTATTCCAAAAGTGATCAAACCTAAAATAATGTAGATGAAACGCATGTAAACTCCTTATTGTTTATTCTGATTTAGTATATCAGGAATTAGTTAAAACCAACAGAAGTTATAATTCTTTATCTGTCTTTGTTTCGCAATTAAGGGCAACTTGCTATAATTAAAATAATCTATGAAAGGACTTGGTCGCGATGGAAGTATTAGAGCAAGCCTACGCAAAGTTAAATATTAGCCTAGATACCCCATTTATTCATAAAAATGGTGAACAAGAATGGGATATGTTAATGGTGGCCATCGACCTAGCTGATACGGTGACTATTCGAACGACGACTAATCATCAGAATATTGTTGTGGAATCAACAAGTGGTTTATTACCGCTCAATGAAAAAAACTTGGCCTATCAAGCAGCCAATTTGATGCGTGAAACAGCAGGTCGGACAGAAGGTATTGAAATTCACATTATGAAGCGTATTCCAGTTGCGGCAGGATTGGGTGGTGGTTCTTCAGATGCAGCGGCAGTCTTACGGGGATTGAATCGAATTTGGCAACTGAACTACACCGAAGACAAGTTGGCGGTAATGGGGCTCCAAATTGATGCCGACGTACCGTTTTGTGTTTATTCACGGCCAGCTCGTGTTCGTGGACGTGGTGAGGTAGTTGAACCACTAACAGAAGCAATGCCACCGTTGTGGGTGATTGTTTCTAAGCCTGGTATCAGTGTTTCAACACCTAAAATATTAAAATTAGTTGATTATTCTAATATGCAGCATGGGGATATGGTTGGATTGATGACGGCGGTTAATTCTGGTGATTTTCAAACAGCTTATCACAAAATGTTTAATGTCCTCGAAGCAATTACGGGAGCTAAGTATCCAGAAATATTAAAATTGAAGCAAAAAATGTACGATTTTGGTGCTGATGCAGCCCAAATGTCAGGTACTGGACCGACGGTATTTGCAATTTCTGAAAAAGCCTCGCGTGCAAAACGAATCTATAATGCGGTTAGAGGATTTGTGTCAGAAACTTACTTGGTCAGGTTAGTTAATTAAAAATAGTATAATGAGCCTTTATTGTTCGCGTTTTGTTGCATTTAAATAAGCGGTTCATTTTTTTTTGTAAAAAAAACGAACGAAAAGCTTTACTTTTTGAACATTATCCATTATATTTAGAGTGTAGTTCGTGATTGACGAACAATCTAGGTAATCTTTTTATAAAAGGGGATAGAAAAATGGCTTCAAACGCAAAGATGTGGGTGGCAGGTGCCGCGGTTGTAATTATTGCAGGTGGTGCATATGCTGCTTGGTCTGGAAACAAGTCAAGTGATGATAAAAGTAATAAGACTTCAGTTGCATTGATAACTGATGGTGGTGGAATTGATGATAAGTCATTCAACCAATCGGCTTGGGAAGGTATGAAGTCATGGGCAAAGGATAATAATGTTAAGCAAGGTAAGGGCGGCTATGCTTATTATCCTTCAAAGACGAACGCTGATTTTACAACAAATATGGATCAAGCTCGTTCTGATGGATTTAAGAATATTTATGGTATTGGATTCCAATTGGTTTCAACAATTAATGAACAATCAAAGAAACATCCAGATACGAACTATATGATTATTGACGATATTGCGAAGGCACGTAAGAATACAGTATCTGTTACTTTTAAGTCTGAACAATCATCATACTTGGCAGGTGTTGCAGCTGCTAAAACGACAAAGACCAACAAACTTGGTTTCGTTGGTGGTATGCAATCAGCTGTTGTTAAGACGTTTGAAGCCGGCTTTATTGCAGGTGCTAAGTCAGTCAACCCGAACATCAAGGTCGATGCGCAATATGTTGGTAGCTTTACTGATGCTGGTAAGGGTAAGACAATTGCCTCATCAATGTATCAAAATGGTGCTGATGTTATCTTTAGTGCTGCGGGTGGTTCTGGTGCTGGTGTCTTCACAGAGGCCAAGGATTTGAATGAAGAAAAGAATGCGGCGGACAAAGTTTGGGTCGTTGGTGTTGACCGTGATCAAAACGCTGATGGTGCCTACACTGCCAAGGATGGTAAGTCTAACTTCACATTGACTTCTGCAGTGAAGAAAGTTGGTAAGGCCGTTATTGATGTTACTAACGATACAGCTAAAGGTAAGTTCCCTGGTGGTAAGCACCTGGTTTATGGTTTGAGTGATAAGGGTGTTGCTGTAACTCGTGGTAATATATCAAGTGCTGCATGGCATTCAGTACAAGATGCACAAAAGAAGATTGTTGATGGGGATGTCAAAGTTCCTGCTAAGTAATTAAAAAAATTGTTTCATTGAATAGTTTATAAATTGAGCAACTGAATTCTTTATGGATTTAGTTGCTTTTTTAATTGGAATAATTTTTATAAAATTAACTTATATAAAAAAATAAATTAACCTAATGAAAAATCATGATATAATTTGTTTGTTGTTAGTGGTATTTTATTTAAAGGAGGAATTTTGCATGAATTTTGACGATTTGTCTTCTTATAAAGTTTTAAGCGAGGCGGAAATGATCAATATTTTCGGTGGCGCAGGCAAATGGCATTATTGGGGAATTGGCGTCTATACTAAGGGGAATCAGGTTTGTACAAATTGGAATCAGGCTTGGCACGCTGTTGGTGGTATTTCATATGGTTCATGGGCAAATGGATTAGCCCACATACGTTGATAGATTATGAAAAAAGATATGATGGCATTACTTTCCTTAATTGATGAAAGCACTCATTCAATAGAAACACAATCTGATCCAAAACTAAGTGCTATTTTTACAAATTTTAATCAAAAAAAGGACTATCAATTACAGAAAGCTTTGATTGATTTGAAATCAGAGATAAATATTTATCAATTAAACAATGGGTATAGGACTCCTAAGTTCCTGACAAGAATTGTATTAGATATTTCAAGTGTGACTTCCGTTAATGAAAGTTTTGGAATGACAGCATTTTTTTCAAATTTGTGGTTTGGCAAATAAGGTGTTTAATTTTTAAAAAATATAATCGTTAATTTCATATTGGATTGAATTAGGGTAAACAAGTATTGTTTTTACGATGCTTGTTTTTTTGCTGTCCTAAAAATAGGTTAAACTTAAAAATATTGACCGCGTTAATGAATTTAAGCGCTTTCATTATTTATTTTTTAAATACGTATAAATTACTTATTTAATAATATAACCTTGACTAATGCCGTCATAAAGTATTAATTTAGTAATGTAGGTTTTATTTAATGTGTTGTTGTTAAGGAGAGTTCTGTTGGAAAGTAAAGATAAGTTGTTCAATAAGGGATTTCTCAGTATTACACTGATTAATTTCTTAGTTTATTTAGTTTACTATTTGTTAATGGTAATCATTGCAGTTGTTGCACAAGAAAAATTAGGTGCTACCTTAAGTCAGGCAGGGTTAGCATCGGGAATTTATGTTATTGGTACATTAGTGGCGCGACTTTATGTAGGAAAGAAGCTTGAAGTACTTGGACGTAAACAAACGTTGCGTGTGGGTATCATCTTGTACTTAATAACAACACTAATGTATTTGTATATGCCATCAATTGCGATCCTTTATGTTGTGCGTTTGTTGAACGGATTCTTTTATGGAACTGTCTCAACAGCGACGAATGCAATTGTCACGGAATATATTCCATTATCACGACGTGGTGAGGGAATTAATTATTATGGCTTGAGCACAAGTTTGGCAGCAGCAATTGGACCGTTCTTAGGCATGTTGTTACTGCATGCAACTAGTATTAATTTCATTGTGATCATGTCGAGTATCATCTTAGCGTTCACCGTTATTGGTTGTTTCATACTAAATGTAAACAACATGGCACTAAATAGTGATCAACGTGCATTGGCTGATAGTTGGAAGATCAATACATTTATTGATACAAAAGTTGTCTTTATTGCAGCAATTGCCTTTATTATGGGATTAGCTTATTCAAGCGTGTTGTCATTTTTAGCATCGTACGTTGAAACCATTGATCTTGTATCAATTAGTTCATTTTTCTTTGTTGTGTATGCGTTGGTGATTACTGTCACTCGTCCAATGGCCGGCCGAATTTTTGATCGATATGGTGAAAACTCAGTCATGTATCCAAGCTATTTCTTTTTAGCGGTTGGCTTATTCGTGCTTAGTATCACGACTTCTTCCTGGGAATTATTGTTCTCTGGTGCCCTTATTGGTTTAGGGTATGGAACGTTTATGTCTAATGGTCAAGCAGTTGCCTTGCACTTAGAAAAGGATATTAGTCGGATTGGTGTTGCATTATCAACATACTTTGTTGGATTGGATTTAGGAATTGGTGTGGGTCCTTACTTGTTGGGTGCCTTACGCAATTTTGTTGATTTCAAGCAAATGTACTTAATGACAGCCGCATTGCCAATTATCTGTGCCGTCTTATACAAGTTGTTCTATAAAGGTGCTAAAACTGAAGAACGGCTGCCAGAAAACGGACAACATGCTGCTTAATGTTCGTGTTTTGTATAAAAATGACGTTTTAAACAAGTATATTTGGTAATAAGAATAATATTAGCGGTTAATTATTTTTTATAGATGAATAAAACACGAAGTATGTATTTACTTTGCCTCTTTTTTAAGCTATGATTAAGGAGTTGCTTGAGGGGAAACGCAAAGCACATTAAAATACATATAGAGGATACAATGATTTGGCATCTATTTTAATAGCTGAATGTTGCCTTTGATTTGTCATAATGTGAAAATTGAGATGATCATCTCAGCTTTATCAGCCTAAAGTTTTTTCGATATTATTTTGAAAAAAACTTTGGGCTTTTAAAATGCAGCGAAACGTTTCCTGTCAGTTTGTTGATGCTGTGTTGCTAAAAGGTGAGCCCCTGACAAACACAGGGTTTTCCGTTATACTTGTTAGAAAGAGATGAGAAATTAAAGGAGAATGATTGCGCATGGATAATGATGATGAAGAACTACGTAATGATAAACTGCTGGATGCGATAGCAGTTTTTCGTGAGGAACAAAATGAGGTCACAGAGCATAACTTTATCCAGGCATTGATTGATGCGATATTTATTGCCCCAGTTAATTTTTCAGAGCCACCAGTTGTAAAAGACGATGGTGATGTTGAAATCCCAGATGATGCACAGATGCAGTTAGTAACATTCGAATTAGAAAATGGTAATGGAGTTTTCCCAGTGTTTACTGATTTGGATGCATATAATGCACAACCCATTGAAGCTGAATTACCTGTTTATCCATGGGCAATGGCATTGTCGGATTATTTGCCAATCCTGCAAGATGATGAGACGCAGAATATTGAAGGTTTAGCATTAAATCCATTTACAAATGGGATGCCAATTACGCGTGATAATATTGCCTATATTGCGCAACAAGTTGCTGCCCAGCAAGAAGCAAATGATGATGAAGATGAAGGCAATAATGAAATGGAAATCACATCTGCTGAAGAGTTGATTCCAACACCACTTCGTTACGAGTTGATTGGTATTGCAGATGATGCAATGGGTACAATTGAAAATATGTATCTCCTTTGGTTGACTAATAATGATGCTGACACATCAAACTACCTACTTGTTGTAGATGGACCAGATCGCGAAGCTGTGCAAGCGCTCTATCAACAAATTGCGACGGCATTTGAAGAAAAAGCAGGTGATGAAGGAAGTGCGGTAGACATTGTCTATGCACCTGACTTCCAAGTCGATCTGTCTGAATTCGAGAGTTTGTACAGTCGGACAATCGGCTAATAACATTTACCAAGCAAATAGTAATAGGAAGTTTTCAATAATAATGAATGAAGAAGTGGATTTAACAATTATTGGTGCCGGTCCTGTCGGCATGTTTGCCGGTTTTTATGCCGGATTACGAGAACTAAAAGTGGCGATTGTCGAAAGCTTGTCAGACTTAGGTGGACAGGTAACTAACTTTTATCCAAGCAAAACCATATTGGATGTTGCTGGTTTCACAAATGTTTCGGGACAAGCATTGATTGATAATTTAAGTGAGCAACTATCCCAATTTGATCAAACGATGCGATTAGGTGCAACAGTAACAGATATCGTTCCTGATGAAGATGGGTATCAAATACAGACAGATCAAAAGGACATTTTTCACACAAAGGGTATTGTTCTAGCAACTGGAGCAGGCGCTTTTGAACCTCGTCGTCTTTCAGCGGATTTATTAGATGAACAGGTTGAAGATAATATTCATTACTCAATTCATGAGTTAGAGTCGTTTGCGGGGAAACGTGTTTTAGTTGCTGGTGGTGGTGATTCTGCAGTTGATATGGCACTACATTTAGAACCAGTGGCCGCAGAGGTTCGCTTGACTCACCGACGTGATAAATTTCGGGCATTGGAACATAGTCTGACACGTCTTGAAAATTCATCAGTGACCCTTGAGACACCTTATACAATTAAGCATATTGCACGTGATGTGTCTGGTGCGTTGTCAGTGACATTACAGGTCGCCCGTGCGGAAGAAACAAAAGTGATTACAGTAGATGAAATTGTCGTTAGTTATGGTTTTCAGACAGAAAACAAGATCATGGCTGGCTGGACAATCAAGCCAGAGTTGAATGACCAAAATCAGATTTTGGTTTCACAGAATATGGCAACATCTGTAAAGAATGTTTATGCGATTGGGGATGTAGCCGCCTATAATGGCAAATACGATGTCATTGCGACCGGGTTTGGTGAGGCGCCAACAGCAATCAATGATTTGATGACCCATATTCTGCCAGAAAAGAAGGGACCAGCACACTCAACAGCATTGACTGTTGAAAATGGTACCGTCAAGTAGAATTGATTATTTTGTGAAAAGATTACCAATTACTACTAAATATCATGAAAATTTGTTACAATAAGAACGAACAAAATTAGAAAAAGAGGTGTACCAATGGCAAAGTTGGTTTTAATTCGTCACGGTCAAAGTGAATGGAATGCATTGAACTTATTCAATGGATGGGTTGACACAAAGTTGAGTGATAAGGGTATTGCTCAAGCTAAGACAGCTGGACAATTGTTGGCTAAAGAAGGTATTCAATTCGATCAAGCTTATACGTCAGTTTTGACACGTGCCATTACGACATTGCACTTGGCATTGGAAGAAGCAGATCAATTGTGGATTCCAGAGGTTAAGTCATGGCGTTTGAACGAACGTCATTACGGTGCTTTGCAAGGCTTGAACAAGGCCGATGCAGCAAAGAAGTGGGGTGACGAACAAGTTCACCAATGGCGTCGTTCGTATGACGTTTTGCCTCCTCTACTAGAAGAGCAATCAGAAACAATGACGATTGATGGTAAGACTTATCCTGCATTGGATCGTCGTTACCATGATGTACCAGAAGGTGAATTGCCAAAGGGTGAGAACTTGAAGGTTACTTTGGATCGTGTCTTGCCATTCTGGGATTCAGACATCTCAAAGGCATTGAAAGACGGTAAGAACGTTGTTATCGGTGCCCACGGAAACTCATTGCGTGCCCTAGTAAAGCACGTTGAGCAAATCTCAGACGCTGACATCATGGGTGTTGAAATCGCCAATGGTGAGCCATGGGTTTACGATTTGGATGAAGATTTGAACGTTGTTTCAAAGAAGATCTTGAAGCCAGAAGCTTAATTAGAAATATAAAAAATAGAGACTACTGACAGTGATGTTGGTAGTCTTTTTTGTTGTATATAAAAATTTAGGCATAAAAATTCCCAGAAAGTTAAATGGTTACTTTAACTTTCCAGGTTAGGTTTATAAATTCATGGAATTTTTAGGGTTCTTCATCATATTTTTGGTTCGTAATCAACATTTAGCGTTGCTAATCGATTTGTTCCCCACGTAAACATCAATTCAATGATTGGCATCAAGCTCTCGCCGGTTGAGGTCAAAGAATAGAAAACAGCTTTACGATTTTTAATGAGTGTTTCATGGCGGGTTACTAACCCATCTTCGACTAATTCATTGAGTTGTTGTGATAGTACTTTGTGGGTCGCGTTATCCAAAAGTTGTTGAATTTGGCTAAAACGCATTTGGCCGTCGTGTGAAAGATGATAGATAATGACTATTTTATATTTGCCAGAAAACATTGAAAGGGTGTATTCCTTGGCACAATTAAAATCTTTCTTTTGAATCTTGTTAATGGCATATTTTCTGATTATATCTGTCATAAAATTTTCTCCGTTAATGTTAGATTTCATACGCACAAAAAAGTGCGTTATTGTATTGCCGTTCATTTAGGTATAAATTATATACCATAATAAAGGAGGTTGTTAATTATGACAAAGAAAGTTGCGGTTGTTGTCACTGATTTAGTAGAGGATGTTGAATTTACCGATCCAGTTGAAGCTATTAAGAACGCGGGACATGATGTGACAACTATTGGTTTTGAGGTAGGAACTATAAAAGGTAAGCATGGTACTAAAATTAACATCGATAAGTCTATTGCTGATGTAGCACCTGAAGATTTTGAAGCTTTGTTTATTCCTGGTGGTTTTTCACCTGACCAATTACGTGCTGACCAACGATTTGTCGACTTTGTAAAGTCATTCTTATCAAAGAATAAGTTGACTGCAAGTATTTGCCACGGTCCGCAATTGATGATTCAAACTGGTTTGGTACACGGTCGCACCATGACATCTTACCTAACTGTACAACCAGATTTGTATTATGCAGGAGCTCGGATTGAAGACCAACCAGTGGTTATTGATGGTAACTTGATTACAAGTCGTGAACCTAAAGATATTCCAGCATTCAATGAAGCTGTTGTTGCGGCTTTAGCGTAATGTAAATTTTAAAATTACAGAAACTATAAAGACTACTAACAGAAATGTTGTAGTCTTTTTTTGTGTAATTTTATGAGCAGAAAGAATCTGAATCTTTTCAATATGTCAAGCTTTTAGTAAACAAAACATGAAATATCTGAGTTCCAAAATGGAATGTCAAAATGCTAGCCAACGGCAATGTAAACGATTACAATATAGATGTGATAGATTTTATTATGTTTATTTATAGGGAGATTTTATTATGCCATTATTTTGGGTATTGGTGGGCATTGTTTTATTGATTTTGCTGATTGTGAAATTTAAATTAAATACATATGTCTCATTATTAGTAACCGCTGTATTTTTGGCCTTGGTGCTTGGTATTCCGGTCGATAAAATTGGACCAGCTATTGAAACTGGTATTGGTGGCCAATTAGGTCACCTAGCCATTGTTTTCGGATTAGGATCAATGATTGGAAAACTCGTTTCTGATACTGGTGGTGGTTATCGTATTGCGCATACACTCATTCAGAAATTTGGTCGTAGGCAAATTCAAATTGCAATCATTCTGGCTTCATTTATTGTCGGTATTGCATTGTTCTTCGAAGTAGGGTTGGTTGTCTTACTACCAATTTTGTTCGTGATTGCTAAAGAGTTGCGCGTGCCTTTGCTTTATCTAGGTATTCCAATGGCAGCAACTTTGAATACCGCGCATGCATTTTTGCCACCACATCCAGCGCCAACAGCTGTTGCAGGTGTGTTTAATGCAAGTATTGGTCAAGTATTATTGCTAGGTATTATCGCTGCGATACCAACGATTATTATCGCTGGTCCAATTTTTAATATGGTACTCAAGAAGGTTTATCCAAGTGCCTATCATAAAGAGACACCAAATGTCTTTGGTGAATTTAAGACATTTGAAATTGAAGAGACACCTGGATTTAGTATCAGTATTTTAACTTCAATGATGCCAGTTATCTTAATTGGGATAGCAACTATTTTAGATCCATTTTTGAACAAGCATTCAATTATTGGCCAAATCATTGGCTTTATTGGTAGCCCTGACATGGCGATGCTTCTGTCGCTGCTCTTTGCATTATTTACAATGGGCATTTTGCGTGGTATTAAAATGTCAGAAATTGGTAATACATTGACGGAATCGATTAAGCAAATTGCCATGATGCTACTAATTATTGGTGGTGGTGGTGCTCTCAAGGAAGTATTGATTGAAGGTGGTATTTCAGATTATGTTTCGGCATTATTTGCCCATACATCAATGTCACCAATCATTGCCGCTTGGTTAATTACCGCTGTACTACGTGTCAGCTTGGGATCTTCAACAGTTTCAGGAATTACAGCGGCGGGATTGATTGCCCCATTGGTTGCTAGTTCTACTGTTAACCCAGCCTTAATTGTATTGGCAATTGGTGCTGGTTCAGTGTTCGCTGACCATGTTAATGATGCTGGTTTCTGGATGATCAAAGAATACTTTGGTTTGTCATTAAAGGAAACGTTGTTGTCTTGGACAACACTGACTAGTGTCCTAGCACTTGCTGGATTAGGTTCAGTGCTATTACTATCATTGTTTGTATAACGATTGAAGCAATAGAAAATTAATTGATTATTTAGATCATTTAGTAGCCAAATTCATTTTGAATTTGGCTACTTTTTTATATATAAAATGTTCATATTATAACATTCTTTCATAAGTAAATAACATTTTAACAATTGACCCTTGCATAATAAATAAATACGACTATTATATATGTCGTACATACTTTTAGCTTTAGGAGGCAATCAACAAGAAAAATGGACAGCGGAACCGATAAATCTAGTGATAGACGGCGCTTTATTGATGTAAGTAGTAGGGTTACTATCGTAAGGTTGATTAGTATATTAGCAACCATTATGTGTGTGCTCATGTATTTATCGTATATAACCGAAATTCAAAGTAACCTTGCTGGCAATCCAGTACCACTCGTTCAACCACTAACTATGATGTTAGATGCTGTACTGTGGACTGGGTATGGATGGTTAAAAAAATATCGAGATTGGCCATTGGTGATATCAAATGTACCAGGCGTATTCTTAGGTATTGCTACTATCATTACAATATACGTTCATTAAATTTAAATATAATTAATAGAGACAAAAGACTACTTGAACTTTCCGCCAAAAATTGGCGGAAAGTTCGGTAGCTTTTTTATTTAAAATATGCAGTTTAAAATGAATATACGGTTAACTTATGAATAAATCACAAAAACTGTTGCATTTTATGTATATTTATTCTATTATTTAAAAAACGTCCAAAGAGGGGGAACGATTATGAGCAAAGAGAAAGTGGTTTTAGCATATTCTGGTGGATTAGATACATCGGTAGAAATTGCCTGGTTAAAAAATGCGGGGTATGACGTGATTGCATGTTGTATCGATGTTGGTGAAGAAAAGGATCTGGTTAAGATTCAGGAAAAGGGTAAGCAAGTTGGCGCGATTGAATCTGTGGTGATTGATGCCCAACAGGAATTTGCCGAGGAATACGTATTAGTGGCGCTACAAGCACATGCTTATTATGAAGGTAAATATCCTTTAATTTCAGCGTTATCACGACCATTGATTGCCAAGAAACTTGTTGAAGTTGCCAAACAATATGGCGCAACAGCCATCGCTCATGGTTGCACGGGTAAGGGTAATGATCAAGTTCGTTTTGAGACGGAAATTCATGCATTGGCGCCAGAAATGAAGATTGAAGATCCTATTCGTGATCAACATATGTCGCGTGAAATGGAGATTGCCTATGCAAAAGAAAATGGCATCCCCGTGCCAATCACAAAAGAGAGTCCTTATTCAATCGACGAAAATCTTTGGGGTCGTGCCAATGAGTGTGGTGTACTTGAGGATCCATGGGCAACAGCACCTGAGGATGCTTACGAACGAACAAATGCACTAGAAAATACGCCGGACGCACCAGACTATGTAGAAATTACCTTTGAGCAAGGCGTGCCAGTTGCACTTAATGGTCAAGCGTATGAATTGGCTGAGCTCATTAAAGAACTCAATCAAGTAGCTGGTAAGCATGGTATTGGTCGTATCGATCATGTGGAAAATCGGTTGATTGGTATCAAGTCACGTGAAATTTATGAAGCACCGGGTGCCGAAGTTTTGCTAAAGGCACATAAGGATTTGGAAGATTTAACAACGACAAAGGATTTGGCACACTTTAAGCCGATTATTGAGAAGCAAATTGCTGAGACTATTTACAATGCATTATGGTACACACCATTATTTGATTCATTAAAGGCATTTATTGCTGAAAGTCAAAAAGAAGTGAACGGTGTTGTTCGTGTCAAATTGTTTAAGGGTAATGTGATTTGTGAAGGTCGGCAATCAGACAACTCTCTATATAGCCTAGATTTGGCGACATATACTTCAGCAGATGCTTTTGATCAAGAATCAGCCGCTGGCTTCATTAAATTGTATAGTTTACCTTCAGTTGTTCATGCACAAGTGCAACAAAAATTAGCAGCAGCTGAACAATTAGTTTTAAAGTAGAAAGTGGGCAAATTGATGGCAACAAATCAAATGTGGGGTGGTCGGTTTGAAAAAGGCAATCGGTCAGATGTTGTGGCATTTAATGCATCGATTGCTTTTGACCAACGATTAGCAAAACATGATTTAATCGGTTCGATAGCTCATGCGAAGATGTTGACCCACACCAAGATACTTTCAGAATTAGATGGAACGCAAATCATTGGGGGGCTTGAAAAACTACAGGAAAAATTAATGGCAGGGAAATTGGTTTTTTCGGACACGTTTGAAGATATTCATATGAATATTGAACATCTCTTGCAACAAGAAATTGGAGATGTGGCTGGTAAATTGCATACGGCTAGAAGTCGAAATGACCAAACGGCTACTGACATGCATCTTTTTATGAAGGACGAAATCGTGACAATCATGTCATTATTAGATGAGCTAATGGAAGTTGTTGTCACAAAAGCTGAAATGAACGTCAATACGTTGATGGCTGGCTATACTCATTTACAACACGCACAGCCTATTTCATACGCCCACTACTTGATGGCTTATTATGAAATGTTTACGCGTGATCGTGAAAGATTTCAATCGGCATACAATAGCGCAGATCAATCACCATTAGGTGCGGCTGCCTTGGCAGGGACAACATTTCCGATTGATCGTGAGTATAGTGCCCAAGCATTGCATTTTGCGGGGAATTATCAAAATTCGATTGATGCAGTATCTGATCGGGATTATCTATTAGATTTCTTACATGCTTCAGCAACCTTAATGATGCATTTAAGTCGTTTCTGTGAAGAAATTATTCAATGGAATTCTTATGAATTTGGTTATATTGAAATCAGTGATGAATTTGCGACGGGTAGTTCGATCATGCCACAAAAGAAGAACCCAGATGTTGCTGAATTGATCCGGGGCAAAACCGGCCGCGTTTATGGCTCATTATTTTCGTTGCTAACCACATTAAAAGGGTTGCCACTAGCTTATGATAAGGATTTGCAAGAAGATAAAGAAGGTGTTTTTGACACAATTGATACCTTGAAGGCATGTGTTTCGCTGTTTACAGACATGTTAGCCAGTATTCAAGTTAAATCAGATAAATTACAGGCCTCATTAAAGGACGATTTTTCAAATGCAACGGAGCTCGCGGATTACTTAGCTGATAAGGGATTACCATTCCGGCAAGCGCATCAGGTTGTGGGAAAGTTAGTTCATTATGGTATTGCCAATAATGTGCCACTGCAAAAAATGTCACTGACCCAGTTACAAGAATTTGAGCCATTGATAGCAGATGATGTCTATGATGTTCTTGATCCAGAAAACGCAGTAGCACGGCGAATTTCTTTAGGATCAACTGGTTTTGATCAAGTAAAGTATCAAATTAAACAGGCCAAAGAAACGTTGACCCAAAAATGATATGAGAAAAAACACATGCGTTAGATAATGTTGTCCAGCGAGACAAATCTAACGCATGTGTTTTTATTTTTTGGACTGCCGTTGTCGATTATCATGAGCTAGACTTAAGTAGATTAAAATCAATAAGATGGCAGCACCACTGATTGTATAGAGATTGTTGGCAATTTTATGGTCAGCAACTTCCCAAGCTAAGTAAATGAGAATGAGCTGTAAACTGTAAACACCATGAAATTAAAGATTGACCAGCAATTATTTTAGTGAATAATTTCGTGAATTGAGACTCCTTTTATTGATGAAAATTTTTATCTGGTAGATTGCCATTTTCTGGAATGTAGTCAAGCATGTCCTCAATTCGTTTAGGGATTGGAATTTGCGGATCAATGTGAGGATTGTTTTGATGAACCAGGCGATATGATTGCCGATAATCAGTCGGTGATAGGCCAGTTGTTGCTTTAAACTTATGCGTAAATATTTTAGGATCTGTAAAGTAAGCAGCAGCTGCAATCTGTTTGATTGACATTTCTGTGCGAATTAATAATAACGAGGCAACCTCAATTTTTAAATGATTCAAATACTGTAGGGTTGTCATGCCAGTATATTTTTTGAATAACCGAGTTAAGTAATCTGGATTTAAATGAACATGGTCAGAGATTTCTGCAACCGTCAATGTTGCAGAAATATTTGCACGAATCCATTCCTTAATATAATTGATTTTTGAACGTTCATCGGGTTGGTTTTGTGAGACAAACGCTTTAAATAAATAGATAAGTAGTGTTGATGTTAAATAATCACGCTCATCAATATAGGATAGGCTATTATTGATCGATAGCATCTGATGAACCAAAATTAAAATTTGTTGGTCATTTTCCAGTGTGAATTGGAGTGGTAAGGCAATTTGTTGCTGCTTGGTTGCTGCTGACTGGACTTGTTCAATAAATGCTGCGGGGGTGCTGGTAAAGATTTTCTCTTTAAATTGAGAGAAGAAGTGGAACCAGTAAAAATCAACCGGGTCGTTGCTTTCACGAAAACCACCAAATGGCGTAAATGGTGGAATCACGAGGACATCATGTGCATGAAGCTTCACGTATTGTTGATCGATTTCTAAATAAATCGGACCTTTAACACAAATAATAACTTCATAATCACCTTTATGGAACATACGCTTATGTTGCCAGTGTTGATTACTAATGAATTCACCGCCTTTATAAAATAGCATCGTTTTATCTAATGTAAACGTCGAAAAAAGCATAAGTTGCACCTCAATTGAATGGTCGGAAATAAACACCTAATATCGTATTTTCGCATCATCTAACTTTAACTCATAACACTATGATAATACATTATCATCCTGATGAAACGGTTTTCTAAAGTAGTCGGAAATGATTACCTTATGTGCAAGTATATATCTTTTTCGAATGTTTGAAAACGGTTACAATAGCTTTGTGAATAGGTAATCAAATGTTGGATTGCCCCAAAAACCAGAGGGAGATTATTATCATGAGTTCAAATACGGATAACAACAGTCAAGTGAATCGTCATGTTGATGCTGCACAAAAGTTGTTAGCATAAGACAAACTACCTTTCCAACGTAAAATTACGTATGGTTTCACAGATATGTCTGGTAACTTGCTTTACTGTATTATCAGTTCATACATGCTATATTTTTTCACGAATGTTTTCGGACTTTCTGTCGGTGTTGCAGGAGTCTTACTATTAATTGGTCGTGTTTTTGATGCAATTGGGGCACCCATTATGGGTATTTTGGTTGATTATACGCACAGTAAGTATGGAAAAAGTCGCCCATGGTTTTTATGGGGCGCATTATCATTTGCAATTTTCGTCTGGTTACTATTTACGACACCTGATATTAGTAATACTGCAAAAATTAGTTATGCTGGTGTCATGTATATTTTGGCTGACTTTTCTTATACGGCCATGTCAACGCCGATTACATCTGTATTACCTAATTTAACAACGAATACAGATGATCGGATGCAAGCGAACTCTATTCGTTTGGTGTTTTTGACAATTATTGGACAGATCTGGATGGGATTTGCTGGTAGTAACACGACTTCAGCATTGATTGGGTGGTGTGTTGCATGTATTGGTGCTGGTTCAGCATGTACGATGTTCTTTGCCATGGTTGGTGATACCGTTGACTTTGGTGAATGGGAAACAGGTATTCGTGCAAATGGTTTCTTAACAGCTATTGGAGCAGCATTCTGTATTTAAATGGGGTCTGGTCTAGGCTCATTTATTGTTTCGATGTTACTAAATAGTGTTGGTTTTGATGCATCACATGCTGTGCAATCAGCAAGTAGTTTAACTGGTATTCATCTATCATTCATTTGGGTACCCATCATTATTTACATCATCAGCTTGATACTAATGGTAACTTACCGTAAGTGGGAGCGTCATGAACCAGTGGTACAAAAAGAATTAGCAGAACGTGAAGTTGAAGCAGAAGAAGCATAACCGAAAGGAATTTTTATAAAAATGAGTCACAATGAAATGATACAATTAAACCAAGTACAGGTAACATCTGAATTTTGGCAACGTTATCGCAATTTAGTTGTAAAGGAAGTGCTACCTTATCAATGGGAAGTTATGAACGATCAGGCCAATATCAATATTGCTGATGATCCACAAAACAATGGGCAGGATAATAATAGTCATGCAATTGCTAATTTAAAGATTGCAGCTGGTTTGAAATCTGGTCACCACTATGGCTTTCCTTTCCAAGATACTGATGTTTATAAATGGTTAGAAGCAGCTGCGTATTCATTTTCATATCATCAAGATGATAATTTGAAAAAGATGACGGACGAATTGATTGATTTAATCGCTGATGCACAAGACGATGATGGCTATTTATCAACATATTTCCAAATTGATGCACCTGAAAGAAAGTTTAAGCGGCTACAACAGTCGCATGAACTATATACGATGGGTCATTATATAGAAGCTGGTGTTGCCTATTATCAAGCAACTGGTAATCAAAAGGCATTGCAGATTGCCGAACGGATGGCCGATTGTATTGATAAAAACTTTGGCCTAAAAGATGGTCAAATTCATGGTTATGATGGACACCCAGAAATTGAACTAGCCTTGGCAAGATTATTCGAAGCGACGCAAGAGCAACGTTATCTTGATTTAGCACATTATTTCTTAAATCAACGTGGTCAAAATCCAGAATTCTTTGATGAACAAATCAAGGCAGACGGTGTCGACCGTGACTTGATTGCAGGTATGCGTGATTTTCCTCGTCGTTATTATCAAGCAGCTGAACCAATCAAAGATCAGCAAACTGCTGATGGTCATGCGGTTCGTGTTGTCTATCTATGTACGGGAATGGCGATGGTTGCGCGGCATACTGGTGATCAAGAATTATTAGCAGCATGCAAGCGATTTTGGAATGACATTGTTAAGCGGCGTATGTATATCACAGGAAACATTGGCTCGACAACTACTGGTGAAGCTTTCACCTACGACTATGATTTACCTAACGATACGATGTACGGTGAAACTTGTGCTTCAGTCGGGATGTCTTTCTTTGCAAAAGAAATGTTAAAGATTGAAGCAAAGGGTGAGTATGGGGACATCTTGGAGAAAGAGTTGTTCAATGGTTCTTTGAGTGGGATGTCATTGGATGGTAAGCATTTCTTCTATGTCAATCCACTAGAGGCTGATCCGACTGCATCAAAGTTAAATCCAGGAAAATCACACATTCTGACACATCGTGCGGATTGGTTCGGGTGCGCTTGCTGTCCAGCTAACTTGGCTCGTTTAATTACTTCAGTTGATCAATATATTTATACGGTGCATGACAATACAATTTTGAGTCATCAATTTATCGCCAATGAAGCAAGTTTTAGTGATGGCGTGACTGTCACTCAGACGAACAATTTCCCATGGCAAGGAGACATTAAGTACCATCTTGAAAATGCCAATCATAAAACATATCAGTTTGGTATTCGTGTACCACAATGGTCACAAGATGAGTTTAGTGTTGCTGTTAATGGTCAAAATGTTGATGCAACAATAGAAGATGGCTTTATTTATCTGACGATTGATCAAGATAACGTCGATATTGAATTAACATTGAATATGGCAACAAAGTTAATGCGCAGTAATAATCGGGTGAAAGCTAACTTTGGTCAGGTTGCAGTTACCCGTGGTCCATTAGTATATGCAGCTGAAGAGGCTGATAACGAGGCACCTCTTTGGGATTATCATGTTAATACGAAAGATGACACAACCTATGATTATCAGGAAGAGACTCTTGGTGGGGTCGGTGTGATTACGGTGCCAGCAACTCGTGAACAACTTGAATCAACTGATGATGCATTATACAAGTCAATTGATGACGTACCAAATGAAATTGATGCGCAATTAACATTAGTACCATATTATAGTTGGGCTAACCGTTTAAACGGCCAAATGCGAGTTTGGCTGTATCGATAAAACATGAAATATTAAATTAGCATAGAAAGAAGTTGGGACAAAAGAATTTGTTCCAACTTCTTTTTGCTAAGAATGTATTAATTATCAGCATGAAAGTTTGATAGCATAAACGCGTTCCAAAAGTCTGAAGCCTCAATGTAACGCAATTTACGCCCTTCCTGTCCTTCGCTTTGCTACGGCCAAAAACGCGCAAATCACGTTACACACCGGCTTCAAACAACTTTTGTCTCGCTCTCTTTTTTAAATGTCATGCAATTGTAAATAATTCAAGGAAAAAATTACCGTAGGTTTAAGTTTGAAATTTTAAGATTGACCTTATTAACAATAAATCCATTAAACACTGTTGTTTTAGAAAGTTTATTAAAATTAAATGATGAATTTTTCTAACCATATAAAAAAGGAGGCTATCATTTGCAAAGGATGATTACTAAAAGTAGAAAAAAGCGACACATAGAGGGCGCCTTACCCTGGCTAATCCCAGTTGCAATCATTATTATCTGGGAAGTCATTGTGGATGCGGGGATGATTGACACAACCTACGTGCCTAGTCCATCTGCAGTCGGTTCACAAGCAATTACTTTATGGCAGGAAGGTACACTACAACAAAATATTGGTATTTCTTTATACCGCGCGACGATTGGGTTACTCATTGGTGGAACGATTGGCTTTACGTTAGGTGTGGCCAATGGATTATCACGGATTAGCAATTTATTATTTAATTCGACCGTCCAAATGATACGTAATATTCCACACTTGGCTTTAATTCCTTTGATTATTATCTGGCTAGGAATTGGTGAACCAGCCAAAGTCACTTTGGTTGCTATTGGGGTAATGTTTCCAATTTACATCAACACCTTACATGGTATTCAATCGATTGATCCGAAATTAATTGAAATGGGCCGTTCATATCAATTATCAAAGTGGCAGATGTTAACAAAAATTATTTTTCCCGGTGCAATGCCAACGATTTTAATGGGGATTCGATACGCTTTAGGGGTTATGTGGACCACATTGATCGTGTCTGAAACAATTTCATCAAGTTCCGGTATTGGGTATATGGAGACCAATGCGCAACAATTCCTAGATATGCCAACAATTTTCTTGGCAATTATTATTTATGCAATTTTAGGTAAGGTATCTGATTGGATTGCAGCGTTATTGGAATCTATTATGCTGGACTGGCAATAAAGAAGGAGAGAATTGTATGGCAGATAATAGCATTGTACATATAAAAAATGTCACAAAAAAATATGATGATAAACTCGTTTTACATGATATAAATTTTGATATTGCACAAGGAGACTTCATTGCCTTTGTTGGTGAATCTGGTGGTGGTAAGTCGACCTTACTACGATTAATTGCGGGATTAGAATTACCAACCTCGGGGGAAATCGTTGTTAATGGTGAAGCGGTTCAAGGACTAAGTCAAGCGACTCGTGTGATGTTTCAAGATGATCGTCTGCTGCCATGGATGACAGTTTTAGACAATTTATCATTTCAATCACGTGATAAAAAAGACCGTGAACGTGCGCAAGAATTGTTAGACTTAGTACAACTACATGACTTTGCAAATCATTTTCCAAACCAGTTGTCTGGTGGTCAAAAACAGCGAGTTGCTTTGGCACGTGCGTTAATGTCTTCACCACAATTGTTATTACTCGATGAACCATTAGGTGCCCTGGATGCACTAACGCGTATTCGGATGCAAGAGTTAATTGCCTCAATTGTTGATCGGGAACAGTTAACCACGATTTTAATCACGCATGATGTTCGCGAGGCAGCAAAAATGGCAGATTATGTGGTTGCCATCAAACATGGAACGACCGGCTTAAAGGTAGCCGGTCAACGTGGTAGTGACGATGAAGTCGCTATGATGCAAGTGGCTAATCAAGTACAAGATTTTATTTTGGCAGATTAATAAAGGAGATCATATGACGAAATCTTGGAAAAAAATAATATTAATTGTGCTATTAATCTTGTGGGCCGGTGGTACTTACTATGGTTATCGGCAGGCGACAGGTGCGGGCGATAAACTGGAAAAGGTGACGATTGGCTATCAAAAAGGAGACCCCGTGGATGTTTCTAAATCTCGTGGGGTGTTAGTTAAGAAAATGAAGGAACACGGTTACCGAGTTGTGTTTAAAGAGTTTTCTGATGGCTCATCTGAAATGCAGGCCCTTATGTCAGGTAGCATAAATTATGCTCGTACAGGGGATACACCACCAATTACCGCAAAGAGCAACATTGCCTATCTTGCTGCCGGTGCTAAGAAAGCCAACGGATCAGGAATTTTAGTAAAAGCAAATTCTGATATAACAAAATTATCTGATTTAAAGGGAAAGAAAGTAGCCTATACACAGGGTACTTCTTCACATTATCTATTGTTGCAGGCTTTATCAAAGGCTAAATTAAGTAATTCTGATATTAAATGGGTCAATATGAAACAGCCTGACGCAGCGATTGCTTTCTCAAAAGGGAAAGTCGATGCGTGGGTCACTTGGGATCCTTATACAGCCCAAGGACAAGTCCAACAAAAAGCACAACTTCTCGTTAACGGCGAGGGTCTCTCAAATAATCGAGACTTTTTGATTTCAACGCAATCTTATGCAAAGAAACATCAAGAAATCAATAAATACCTGGTTAAGTATGTTGGTGAAGACATGAAGTGGGCGAATAAACATCCAAATAAATTGGTTAAATTGCTATCTAAGAAATTACATATGAAGAAAGCAGTAGTACAAAAGATGGTTGATCGTCGTAATTGGACGATGTCTCCTTTGAGTAAATCAGTTATTGCTGATGAACAAAAAATCGCCGATGTTTTCTATGCTAATGATCTCATTAAAAAGCAAATAAAAGTTAGCGATGATGTGATTACAATCAAATAATAATTAGTAGATTAGGAAAGAGAAAATCAATATGACAGTTCTTACTGATGCCTTACAAAGACAGTTAGTAAATCATCAATTAGATACAAAGCTAGTATCATTAGTTGATAATCGAGCATACACTGGCCGTCAAATGGCAGAAATGGTAAATGGGTTAGCAGAAAAATTTACGCAGCATGGCATTAAACAAGGGGATGTCGTTCTGATTGCCTTAACCAATCACTGGACTTATCCATTGATTGAAATGGCCTTGTGGCAATTAGATGCGATTGCCCACCCGATTGCTCCCTCATCAGGAATGGCGGAGATACAAGATGAATTTGAAGAATATCATTATGCAGCAGGAATTTTTGATACGGCATATACTGTTGCTTTAGAGAAAACGACAAACTTTATTGCTGAACCATTTTTAATGGATGGTGCCGAAATTAATTTTTACCGTTACCATATTATGCAAGAAAATAATGCTGGCAATTTTAAACAAACAAATTTGGCGTTAATTTTAAATACCTCGGGATCCACTGGAAAACCCAAGCGTGTGGGCTTAACGCATGAGCAATTGTATCATTCTGCGAAACATATTGCCGCTTCGCAATCATTGACCGACCAAGATGCTGCTTTGGTCGTTATGCCAATGTTTCATGTCAATGCCCAGGTCATTCAATTACTGGGTACGTTGATTTCAGGTGGTAAATTAGTCGTTGCTCAAAAATTTTCGGCCTCAAGATTTTGGTCGGCAATTGCACATCATGAAATCACCTGGGTATCAATTGTACCCACAATCATACAAATTTTACAGATGAATGAAAAAGCAAAATCGGCCTTTAAACAATATCAGCATGATATAAAACTAAAGTATGTTCGATCGGCTTCATTTTCACTACTACCAGACCAGTTAACGGCTTTTGAGAAGCAATATCATTTACCAATTATCGAGGGTTACGGTATGACTGAAGCAGCATCATTGATCGCTTTGAATCCATTTGATGCCCCTAAGGCAGGAACTGTTGGGTTACCGATAGCGACAGATGTTGCTTTATTGATTGATGGTAAGATTTCTAAAAAAGCGGGTCAATCAGGTGAAATTTTATTGCGTGGCGATCATGTGATTACGGACTATCTTGATAGCCGGCCTGATTCATTTTATAATGGGTGGTTACTTACAGGTGACCTTGGTCAATTTGATACTGATGGGTATTTAAAAATTGTTGGTCGAATTAAAGAAATCATTAGTCATGGTGGGGAAAAAGTTGCCCCGCTTGCCATTGAGGCCGTGTTACGACAACTTGATTTTATCGATGAGGTAGTTGTGATTGGTGTGCCGAATACATTGTATGGTGAAGAAGTGGTTGCGGCTGTCATTGCTAATGATAGTGTTAATGGGTTGACGGAAACACAAATGCGGGAAAGAATATTACAATATGCAGCAGATAATCTTTCGTTACCTGCACGACCCACTCGGATTGTCTTTGTGACAGACTATCCACATAATCCAACGGGAAAGGTGATGCGACATAAGTTGATAGCGCAATTAAGTCAATAAAAATTATGGTAGAAGGCAAACAGAAACGAAAATATTTATATGAGGTCGATGTTTTACGACTCATCTTTATTACAGGTGTTTTATTAAATCACACAACGACAATGATCGGCCAAGAGTTAGCAACAGCATCTTGGGAAAGTGGTTTTCTAAATATGACGCATTTATCATTACACTTCACCCGGATGGGCTTCATGTTTATTACGGGCTTGGTATTGTTTTTACAGCATTATCATAAAGAATTACATGTTTGGTCATTTTGGAAGAAACGTTTTTTGGGAGTAGGAATTCCATACGTGAGTTGGTGTTTCCTGTTACTATTGGGAGATACTTTACAACAAAATACCTGGTCTGGTGTGGGCAATTTTTTTGCAGACCTTGTTCATTTAGTTACCCATGGGGATGACTTTTACATGTACTATATAATTGTGACCATGCAATTGTATGTTGTCTTTCCATTATTAGTTTGGCTGTTTAAAAAATTTAGTAACCAGCATAACTTAATTTTGGGGATTTCTTTCGTATTTCAAATCGTATTGCTATTTTTCATTAAATATGGACTACCACATATTGATACCAGCAATTGGCCATTTTTATTTAAAAGTTATGGATTCAACTTACTGGTTTATCAGTTTTACTTTGTGTTGGGGGCATTTGCTTCCATCCATTATGAAGCATTTAAGGGATTTATTGAAAGAAAGCATCGTTTGATTGGTTGGGGAACACTTATCTTAGCGCTTGGAACTCTTGTAGAGTTCTACTATAATCAACATGTTTTGCATCTGTCATTAACAAAAACTTTGGAAATTCATCAACCTTATATTTTCATCTATGACCTATTTATTATTGGATTCGTTATTTGGATTGGTTTGCAATATGCAAAATATAGAGAAAATGGTTTACCACAGTGGCTAGTCAAATTTGTTTCAATTGGTGCAAAAGTTGGCTTTGGGATGTACCTTGGTCAAACCGTTGCGTTAACAATTATGGCAGGTGTTCTAAGTGCCCTTAATATAGCAGATATTGCTAATTTCTTGTTAATCCCAGTGATTTTCATCATTATTGTGCTAATGGATTATTACATGTCGTATTTCTTTTACAAGATACCACCATTTGGCTTCTTGATTGGACGTCCACAATGGCATGTAACTAATCTTTGGAGAAAAGGAAAAAATTAGCCATTCAAATGAATATGAATTGACCAAGACCTGTTTCTGATATGCAATTGGAAGCAGGTCTTTTTTTATTTGCTCATGAAAGATGAGAATTTTTTCATAATATTCAATTTAACCTTAAGAGTAAAGCTTTCTTTGGGGTTTGTTTGCTACACTTTTCCCAAAAGTTAGTTTTTAATTGGTTATTTACACCAAATTACGGAGGAAACGATTGAAGATGACAACACTTACAAAACAATTAGCTGAGCAATTACAGATACATAAAGAGGATGACCTGATTAAAGACTTACAACTTGATCAGTGGTTTACTGGTCAACAATTAGCGGATGATGTGGCGACGTTACACGACTTTTTTCAAGAAATTGGCCTTATGAACCAGGATCTAGCGCTGGTCTGTTTGGATAATTCAGCAGTATATCCAGTATTAACCCAAGCATTTTGGCAACTTGGGGTTGTCGAACATCCAGTCGCAGCAACGACACCAATTGCCCAACTTTTGACAGAATTTAATGAACATACCTATGCTGTGATCGTTGTTAAACAAGAATTAGCAGATCAATTGACTGATCAAGTACCTTTACAAAAACAAATCGTTAAGTTAAATACAAGCCAAAAATTAACCATATTCATTAATACTGAATTGTTATCAAAACGTCCAAATGATACAGGAACTTCACCTAACGAGGAAGATCTTGGACTAATTTTAAATACGTCTGGTACGACTGGTAAGCCCAAGCGAGTTGGCTTAACCCATCGTATTTTAAATAATGCAGCGCATCATAATATTGATTCTCATAAAATGACATCAGCAGACACAACTTTGATTACGATGCCAATGTTTCATATTAATGCGCAAGTCATTTCAACATTATCAACACGACTTTCGGGTGGAAAAATTGTGATTGCGACCAAATTTAGTGCTAGTCATTTTTGGCAACAAATTAGTGAAAATCATGTGACCTGGACGTCAGTTGTACCAACGATAATTTCAATTTTGCTAATCAATGATCAAGCAAATCATATTTATTCAGAATTAAAAGCGCACATTCACCTTCGGTTTGTTAGAAGTTCATCATTTGCTTTACCAGAAAGCAAGTTTATTGCTTTTCAAGATCGCTTTCATACAAAGATTTTAGAGGGTTATGGTATGACAGAGACATCAAGTCAAAGTACACTGAATCCAATTAATGCGCAGAAAATTGGCTCAGCAGGTAAACCAGTTGGTACTGATGTTGCTATTTTGATTGATGGTAAATATGAAACAAGAGGGACCGCAATTGGGGAAATTGTTGTGCGCGGTGACCATGTTATTTCAGATTATGTGGATCCACAACCAAATGCATTTCATGATGATTGGTTTTTAACAGGAGACTTAGGATACTTTGATGAAGATGGCTACCTTTTTGTTAAGGGACGTAGTAAAGATATGATTAATCGCGGTGGTGAAAAAGTTGCGCCAGCCGGTGTACAAAGTATTCTTTCACAACTAGATTTTATTGAGGAAATTGTTATTCTAGGAATGCCAGATGACCTGTATGGTGAGGCCGTAACTGCAGTGGTGAAACCCAAAAATTCATTGCTTGATGAAGCAACGATGATAGCGCAATTACAGGATTATGCCAACGAAAATCTCGCAAAATTCGAGCGTCCGACACAGATTTATTTTGTGCAAGATTTTCCACGTAATCCGACAGGTAAAATTTTGCGTCCACAACTGAAAAAACAACTTCTCAGTATCTAGCAAAATGAAAGATGAAAGGAATACGAAAAAATTCGATATTTAATGTAAAATATATGGTTGATATTGATTTAGACGAAGGAAATGTCTTAATTTAACATCATTGAAAGCCAGGTAGTCAAGATGACAAACAGATATGATAGTCAAAAAATGAATGCTTTAGTAAATAAAATTTATCAAGCATACGGATTTTCAAAAGAAAATAGTCAAAAAATAGCAGATGCCTTAATTTACACGGATTTACATGGCATCACTTCACATGGGGTACAACGCCTTGCTTTATATGATCGTTTTATACAAAATGGCAAAATAAGAATAGACAGTCATCCTGAAATTGAAAAAGAAACTGATGTTAGTGCGGTTATAGATGCCAATTTTGGGTCGGGACAATTGAATGGCATGTATAGTATGGGAGTGGCAATAGAAAAGGCCAAAGCACATGGTGTTGGTATTGTGACAACCAAACGTTCCGGTCATTATGGCATTGCAGGTTACTATGCTAATTTGGCTGCTGAACAAGGCTTGATTGGGATGTCATCATGTAATTCAAGACCAGGTATGATACCAACAAATGCTAAAAAAGCTTTTATTGGTACAAATCCAATTGCATTTGCGATGCCGGCAAAGCCACATAATTTTATTTTTGATGCCGCAACGACGGTTGTGCCACAAGGTAAGATTGAAGTTTATCGAAAACAAGAAAAAGACTTACCTGCCTTATGGGTTGCTAAGGAGGGGAATCAACCTGTCTATGATCATACAGATACAGCAACCTTGGATTCATTACGCGATCCAGAGGCAAACGTTGGCATTGCACCACTTGGCGGCATAACTGAAGAGACTGGTGGTCACAAAGGTTATGGCTTGGGGATTATGGTTGAGGTTTTCACATCTATTTTATCTTTGGGAAACACGTCTGCTGAAATTTCAGCATCGGATGTAGAAACCGGTCCATGTCAAAGTTTTATTGCCATTGATCCAGCTATCTTTGGTGATTCAGAAAAAATCATTGATAAGTTCTCACGGTATCTAGAGGATTTACGGCAATTAACAGCTGTTCCCGGAAAAGAAGTCTATGTACATGGCGATAAAGAGCAATTAGCATATCAAGATCGTAAGAAAAACGGGATTGAGATCGATGATAAAACAATCATGGAAATAAAGGCAATTGCTGATCGCTTGCATGTTGACACACAGCCTTATTTCGTATCATAAGGGGGCAATGATAATGGCAGATAAGGTAATCATTCCTAAAATTTCAGATGAATTAACTGATCACTATTTATCTAAAAAAGGATATGAAGTGATAACTATTGATAACCCTGGACAGAAGGACATTTTAAATCTAGCTCCTGATGCTGCAGCAGTAATGATGGTCAGTAAAAAAATTTCAAATGATATTTATCGGCAAATGCCCAATCTAAAAATTCTTGCACGAAGAGGTGTCGGGTACGATAATATCGATGTTGATTTTGCAGCCAAGCAGGGCGTTTGGGTTACGAACACACCAGGCGCGAATGCACATAGTGTCGCTGAAATGGCACTTATGAATATGCTGCAATTACGACGACAATTTCGGTTAGTTGATAAACTGACCCGCGATGATCAATGGGCAGGTGCGTACCAATTACTGGGTCAAGATTTAACAGCGGCGACTATTGGCATTGTGGGTTATGGACATGTTGGACAGGAGTTAGCGCGTTTGTTAACTGCATTAGGAGTGAAGGTGATCATTTATGATCGCAAACAAAAATCGTCACCATATGGCAAGTTTGTTAGTTGGCAAAAAATGTTTGAAACGGCTGATATTATTAGCTTACACTTAGCAGCTGTGCCAGAAACGCGACACATTGTTGGTGATAGAGAATTTCAGTGGATGAAACCTGAATCTGCAATGATCAATTTAGCACGTGGACAAATTATTGATGAACAGTCATTAATTTGGGCCTTGCAAAATAAACAAATTGCCGGTGCGGCACTGGATGTTTTTCAACAAGAACCAATTGACAAAACCAACCCACTTTTGAAGATGGATAATGTGATAGTGACACCGCATATTGGTGCGAACACACAACAAGCAAATCAAAAAATGGCAATGATTGCTGCTAAAATGATTGATACAGTATTGCGTGGGGCAGCACCTAAATATGCAGTAAACAACCCAATTATATAAGACTGCGAATTACGCATCGGAAGACTTGTACGCCCTTTGTTGCATGCGCTCTTTATGATAACTGTTATAATGAGAGCATGAAATAATCAGAAGGGGACCAATGTGTATGTACCAAGAACGTCCTGTTTTAAATGGGTTACATTGGGTTAGTGTTGTTGATCCAACACATGAGGATGTGCAAAAACTACGAAACAAGTTTGACCTAACATATAGATTTCAATCATACGTGCAGGATCCTAGAGAAAGATCACGCTTTGATTATAACGAACAGACAGAAGTTGGTATGCTGATTTGGCAGGTTATCATTAGAGATGAATCGGCAAGAACTTATCATGTTGTGCCAGTCAGTTTTATTGTGACGGCGGATACCTTGATTTCGGCTGTTCCGAAGCGTGCCCAACATGTTAACGAGGAACTGCAAGATTTATTCACGAAAAAAAGTAAACAGCAACAAAGTGTCATCACCATTTTGCTACGGTTGTTGTGGCGCTTAAATGACCAATATATGGATCAAGTGGATGATATTAATGTTATGCGCGAAAAGTTGGCAAATTATCGTAAAAATCCAACAAATAAGCAAATTGAAGCGCTAGCGTCGCTTAGCAATCAACTTGTTCACTTAACAACAGCAACAGATAATAATGTGATGGCAATCAAACAAATGAAGTTAAGTGGTGATGCTGATTCAGATGAACTTTCCTTAGACAAACGTGAACGTGATTTGGTTGCGGATGTTGAAATTGAAACCAATCAAAGTCAACAGATTACACAGGACACAGCAGACTTGGTTGAACGGTTGTCTAATACTTATAATAATATTTTGAATAACTCGTTAAATGATACAATGCGTTTCCTAACCGTTTGGTCACTTATTTTGGCTGTGCCACCAATTATTTCAGGATTTTATGGTATGAATATGCATCTACCACTAGCCGTAGGAACTTGGGCTTGGGTGGGAACTTTGGTGATGACAGCAGTGCTAATTTTTGCGGTAGTATGGTTAGTGTACAAGCGAAAATAAAATTTTAATTTTACTGTTGACAATATAAGGCGTTTATCCTATTATTTAGATAAATTAATTAGTTTTTGCTGAGAAAAGATGAGTAATTGATTAGCGACTTTTAACAGAGAACCACATGAGCTGAAACGTGGTAAGGAAGCGTCGATGAAGATGGTCTTGGAGTGCAAACAAACAGTGAGTTTATTAAACGTATATTAGCTGTTTGCGGGTCCGCCCGTTATTGCGGGAGGATATAGCTAGTAGCAGTGTATCTGGACGAGGATATTATGTTAATCGCATAATATTGAATATGGGTGGTACCACGTGAACAATTAACATCACGTCCCTAGAAAACAAGGCAATTCTTGTTTTCTAGGGACTTTTTTAATGCATTAACAAATTAATCAAAACTCAGTTTATTTGTATTTAGCAGAAAGAGGGATTTTAATTATGGCTACACTAACAGCAACGAAATTACATTATGATATTGTCGGGAGTTTTTTACGTCCTAACGCAATCAAGCAAGCGCGTGCCGACTTTGCGGCAAAAAAGATTGATCAAGAACAGTTAACAACAGGTGAAGATGAAGCTATCCGTGACTTAGTTGCCAAGGAAATTGATGCTGGTTTGAAGATTGTGACTGATGGTGAATTTAGACGTAGTTATTGGCATTTAGACACTTTTTGGGGTTTTTCTGGAATTGCTCATACCTATGCTGATCATGGCTACTTATTCCATGATGAAGAAACCAGGAATGATTCTGCTCAGGTTGTTGGTAAAATCGCCTTTGATCCAGAGCACAATGATTTAAAAGCTTTTAAGTTTTTAAATGAGCTAGTTCAAGACCAGCCAGGTATTATTGCTCGTCAGAGTATTCCATCACCAGCGCAATTTTATGCTGAGTTAGTACGTGGCGTTGAGAATGAAGAGGCATTGCATAAGTATTATCCTGACCATGCTGAGTTGGTTCATGATATCGGTCAAGCCTATCATGACTTGATTTTGGCATTATACGATGCCGGATGTCGTGATGTGAAGCTCGATGATTGTACTTGGGGGATGGTTGTTGATAGTGATTTTTGGCAAGAAATGACTAATGGTGAATTTGATCGTGATGCATTACAGGATACTTACTTAGAGTTGAACAATGCCGCAATTGAAGATTTGCCAGAAGATTTGCGTATTAGCACCCATATTTGTCGTGGTAATTATCATTCAACATGGGCAGCTAAGGGTGGTTATGCACCAGTTGCCGGCCATTTGTTTGCGCAAGAAAAAGTTGATGCGTTCTACCTAGAATTTGATGATGAACGTTCAGGTGATTTTGCACCACTAGCAGAAGTACCAGCGGGTACACAGGTAGTCTTGGGACTTGTCACAAGTAAACGACCAGAACTTGAGCAAAAGGAAACGTTGATTAAGCGAATTAATGAAGCAACACAGTATGTACCGCTAGAGAATTTGTCATTGAGTACACAGTGCGGCTTTGCTTCAACTGAAGAAGGTAATCAGTTGACAGAACAACAACAATGGGACAAAATCCGTTTGGTTGTTGATACAGCACAAGAAGTCTGGGGTGATTAATGCATTGGACATTTTAAATAGATAGCAGAAGGCCGGGACGTTTTCGTCTCGGCCTTCTGCTGTTATAGATAGAAATAAATTAGTTAATTAGTGTGTGAAATCAATAACCATACGACCAACAATTTGATTGTTCTTCATTTCATCAATGATGTCATTAATTTCAGATAGCTTACGGGTGTGGACAATTGGCTTCACACGATGTTCAGCACCAAATTGGAATGTTTCCGCTAAATCTTGACGAGTACCAACTAGTGATCCAGCAACTTTAATACCATCTAGCACTGTCTTTGAAATGTTCAATCCCATATCTCCCTTAGGTAAGGCGATAGCGACTAACGTACCATCAGGACGCAATGCATTAACGGCTGTTGTAAATGAATCTGGACTAACCGCTGTGATGATGGCACTGTGAACACCACCAACTTTATCTTGCAAAAGTTGTGAGGCATCTTCGTTACGAGAATTAATCGTTAAATCAGCCCCTAATTCCTTAGTAGCGGCTAGTTTTGCATCATCAATATCTACCGCAGCAACATGCGCACCAAAAACATTATGGGCATACTGTACCGCTAAATTACCTAAACCACCGGTACCAACAACTTCAACCCATTGACCGGGTTTTAGATCACCAGTCTTAAGACCTTTATAGACAGTTACACCAGCACAGGTCAATGAAGTTGCTTCGATTGGATCAAGACCTTCAGGAACCTTAACTGCATAGTCTGCTGGAACGATGCATTCTTCAGCCATGGCACCATCAACATTAAACCCTGAATTTTCTACATTTCGACAAAGGGTTTCACGGCCAGTTGTACAATACTCACAATGACCACATCCTTTGTAGAACCAAGCAATTGATACCCGATCACCAATTTTTAGGCTCGTTACACCGTCAGCAATCTTGGTCACTTTTCCAACACCTTCGTGACCAATAATGCGACCTGGTACTTTACCAAAATCACCAGCAGCGACATGTAAATCTGTGTGACATAAACCACAATATTCCATTTTTACAAGTGCTTCACCATATTTCAAATCCCGTAGTTGGACATCTTTAATATCAACATATCCATCACAATTATCTCTGACAACGGCTGCTTTCATAGTAATTTCCCCCAAATTATTTATTGATATTTAAACACTTAAAGCATATCAAAAAAGGTGAAAAAGGTAAAGTGAAAATAATCACAAATAAACGCAAAAATACTACTTGTTTTATTTAACAATGTGTTAAACAAATTCATCATTTCTGTATAGTGTAATTTTAATTAAATATGTGTATTCTAGGGGTAAGGAGTACGGATTAGGTAGTATTTCTTAGAGATTTTGATTTGAAAAACCATGGTTTATTGCATTGAAGAGGGGGAATAATTTATGAATTACAGTAGTGGTAATTTTGAAGCATTTGCACACCCACGAAAGCCAGCTGGTGTTGATCAAAAATCGGCTTACATTGTCGGTGGTGGTCTAGCAGGCTTAGCCGCAGCAGTATTCTTGGTTCGTGATGGCCAGATGCCAGGAAAGCAAGTTCATATTTTAGAAGAATTGTCTGTACCTGGGGGTTCGTTAGATGGTACTGAGCGACCAAATATTGGATTGGTCACACGTGGTGGCCGCGAAATGGAAAATCATTTTGAAACGATGTGGGATATGTATCGTTCAATTCCATCATTAGAGATTCCCGGGGCATCATATTTAGATGAATTTTATTGGTTAGATAAAGATGATCCAAATTCCTCAAACACCCGTTTAATTTATAAACGAGGACAGCGTGTGCCAACTGACGGTCAGTATACCTTAGATGAAAAGTCAGTTGAACTCATCAAGTTAATCATGACACCAGAATCAAAACTTGGGCGCACGACAATTGAAGAATTTTTCTCACCTGAATTTTTTGAGAGTAATTTCTGGATGTATTGGGCAACGATGTTCGCCTTCGAAAAATGGCATTCAGCCATTGAAATGCGCCGTTACACGATGCGTTTTATTCATCATATCGATGGGTTACCTGATTTTAAAGCATTGAAATTTAACCGATACAATCAATATGATTCAATGGTTTTGCCAATCATTAAGTATCTTGAAGGGTTTGGGGTTGATTTTCAGTATAATACGACAGTCGACAATATTGATGTTGATATTAATGAGGATGATCATACGAAAACGGCACGTAAGTTAT
This sequence comes from Weissella paramesenteroides ATCC 33313, assembly GCF_000160575.1. Lineage (GTDB taxonomy): Bacteria > Bacillota > Bacilli > Lactobacillales > Lactobacillaceae > Weissella > Weissella paramesenteroides. The sequence goes on along the minus strand of NZ_GG697132.1, from coordinate 45,948 downwards.
TCATGCATGTGGATGGTGAACAAAGGGAACAGCAATTAACACCGAATGATTTAATATTTGTGACAAATGGGTCGATTACTGAGAGTTCCACATATGGTTCTCATTATGAAGCAGCACCAGTTACCAATGAATTAGGTGGCAGTTGGACACTTTGGAATAATCTTGCCGAACAATCAGAAGAATTTGGTCATCCAGCAGTATTTTATGACAATTTACCAGAAAAAAGCTGGCATGTGGCAGCAACAGTAACGATTAAGAATAGTGAGCTGGAACCTTACATTGAGCGTTTAACGAATCGTGATTTACATGATCATAAAGTCAATACGGGTGGTATTGTAACGATTACAGACTCTAATTGGCTGATGAGCTTTGCAGTTCATCGACAACCACATTTTAAACAACAGACTGAAAATGAAGTTGTCGTTTGGCTATATGCTTTGTATTCTGACACAAAGGGAAACTTTGTTGATAAGACAGTTGTTGAAAGTACTGGTGAAGAAATTACACAAGAGTGGTTATATCACTTGGGTGTACCAGAAACAAAAATTAAAGCATTGGCAAAGCAGGAGAATATTAATACAGTTCCAGTTTATATGCCGTTTATTACATCATACTTTATGCCGAGAGTTGCTGGTGATCGACCAGCAGTTGTACCGGATGGATCAGTGAATTTGGCGTTTATTGGTAATTTTGCTGAATCACCAACACGTGATACAGTCTTTACAACGGAGTATTCAATTCGAACAGCGATGGAATCCGTATATACGTTATTAAATGTTGAACGGGCAGTGCCAGAGGTGTTTAATTCAGTTTATGATATTCGAACACTATTGCGTGCGGTTTACTATATGAATGATAAAAAGAAGCTAACTGATATTGATTTGCATATACCAAAGTTAGTTCAAAAAACAGCATTGCATAAAATTGATGATACCTGGGTAGCAGAGTTGTTGAAAGAAGCTGGGTTGCTTTAATCGGATATTGAAAGAACGTTAGAAAATGAAGTTGGGACCAACGAATAGGTTCCAACTTTTTATTTTAAGCTTTGTTTATAGAATAATGTGAAAGCGCTATAATAGGCAACAAGAAGATAAGGAGGATTTTATGAGTCAAAAAAGTCATCAGGGACATGATTTTAAATACTTGTTTAATTTGCTCTTTGCATTGTCACAACTAGTGAATATATTTTTTAGTTTAGCGTTTGCGGAAGGATTTTCAGAAGTACTTGGGATGGCCTCTGAAACAGACTATGGCAATCCAACTGCTGGTCCAGTGGCATTATTTTTCCCCGTCTATTTATTATGGCGCGGCTTTAACTATAAAATCATTCACTGGTTTGGTTATCATGCCAAGGCCGATTTAAATTATCAATATGTGCCACCTACTTTGCTAGGTGGTGGATTAGCGATTGTTCTGCCGGATTTTAGGAAAATGTCACCGAAGTATAAGGCAAGATACCAACAACGCAGTAAATTGTTTCAAACAATTTTTTATTTAGGCTTTGTTGCTTGGACATGGGCAGTCTGTTATTATGGTGTGAAAATTTGTTACGCAATTACTGAATTTATTGGGATAACCAACTCTTCAAGTGCAGCAAGTATGGGTATTACAATTGTGGTAATGATGTTTGCCGAATGGAAATTAACGCAATTATATTATAAAGTCTTTCCGAAAGTTTTTAAGCTCGATGTGATTATGACTGAACATAGTCAGCCAGTCGTAGGGCTCAGAAAAAAAGAATCAGAGTAGTTGTGGGTATTGTTTGAGGAGTGTGTATGGCTAAGAGAAAAAACAAGGGCAAGAGTTGGGGTGTTTTTTTCATTACGATGGGGTTTATTGTGCTTCAGTTATTGAATATTTTCTTTAGTATGGCGTATTCCGAAGCTTTTTATGTTGCTTTTACAGGTAAATCAACCATCAATACGAATGTTAACTTTGAAGGAATGCCTGAACCCGGATCAGTTGCACTATTCTTTCCGCTATATACCTTAATGCGAACGTTTGGTTACAAAGTATGTCACTGGTTAGGGTATCATGCGGATGCAGAACTAGACAGTACCTTAGTGCCACCAACATTATTTGAAGGTGGGATAGCGTTTGTTATACCAGTTTTCGAAAAAACATCGGTACGGTATAAGCAAAAATTTAACCAAAGAAGTCGCTTCTTTCAAATTGTATTTTACCTAGGATTCGCATTGTATACTTGGGCAATTTGTTATTTTGGCATGCAAATAAGTTACTTTATTTTTAAACAAAAGCCATATATGCCAGGAATAATTCCATTCTTTGTAACGGCGATGGCACTCATGGGCCTAGAGTGGTCGTTAACGCGTCTTTATTACAAAAAATTCCCAAAACTTTTTAAGTTAGATGTCCTAATGATTGAGCATGGGCAACCAGTATTAGGTCATTTTACTGCTAATCAAAAAGTACAAATGAAAATGAAACATCACTAATAAGAACCATAACTAGGAGATTTTAAAATGCAAAATACAGAGATTGAAACTTACTGGCAAGAATTTTGCCGGGTTAGTCATTTAGACCCATCAACACCTTATTCAGCTTGGGCATACGGATATACTGTTGAACTAGCTAATGAATTAGCAGAACTAACTGTTACAGGCGTAAAAACGGCAACAACTTCAGCTGCTGAACTTTATGAATTGGGTGAACCTAAGCCTTATGTTGGCGAATATAATATTATTTTAAACGGTGATGAACAACCTGTTTGTATTACACAAACAACCGTTGTAGAAACGATCCCCTATAATTTGGTGTCGGCAGAACACGCCTACCATGAAGGTGAGGGTGATCGCTCGTTAAGTTATTGACGTGAGGTTCATGAAAAGTTTTTCAAGTCCGAATATGCACAGATGGGTAAGCAATTCCATGAAAAAATACCTTGCGTTTGTGAAGTATTCAAAGTTGTTTATGACGGTGCTAATTAGCAGAATAGGAATAAAGAAAAAAGACGTTGATCTGCAATATCAGTCAACGTCTTTTTATAATTAAAAAATTTAGCAGTAATAATAAACCTGTAAGTTTTATAGCATAAACGATTTTTATCTTGTATTCTCTTCTAACGAATGTTTCGAGATTGAGGCTTCTTGAACGCCGAGAAGGTTGAGAATAAAGGCGACAATTGGCACGCCGATAATTAGTCCCCAAGCGCCCAAGAGGTGTTCCATCACGATAATAGTTGCAAAGGTTAGAAAAATTGGTAGTTCAGTACGCGTGGCCATTAATCTTGGATGCAAGAAGTATGACTCAAAGAGATGAATAACGGCTACTAAAATCCAAACTTCAATCATACCAGTCCAACCAAGCGCTGCAAACGAAATCACACTTAGCGGAATTAATGATAGTAGCACACCAGCAATTGGAATCAAACCAAGAATAAATATTAGCAAGGCCATGACCAAAATGCTTGGGACCTTTAAGAAACTCAGACCAATCACCATTAGTATTGTATTAATAAAGGCGATAATCATCTGGACCTCAATGACACTTCCCAAGATTAAAACAAAGGTGCTGGTTAGATCATAGACATTCGTAAAGAATTTTGGATAATTTGAGTGGATGAACTGTGTACCGAAAATTCGTAATCTTTGCCATGAAATAGCAAAGATGAAGCTAAGAAAAATTGATAATAAAACTTTAGAAAGAACACTACCAATGACGTTGAGTGTATCCCAACCACTTTCAAGGAGGCTTTTCCAGTTTTTGGTAATTTCATTTAACAAATCAAGATTTTGATAAGTATCATTTAGATATTTCTTAATATCAGGGGAATTTTTGACGACCTTCATAACTTCGTCAGGGATAACGGCAAATTGTTTAACTAAGGTTGGTACGATAAACGTAAAAGCCATAACAAAAATAATGATACTAACAATAAAGAAGATTAACACTGAAAAACCATAAGGAATTTTCGTCCAACGGTTAATTTTACTTGCGATTTTGACAGCCAAATAGCTAAAAATGGTTGTTAATAAGACAATACTGATTAAATCACGAATGATATACAAAACGATCAAAATGAAAATTAAAGCAATTAATTTCTGGACATCACTTCGTTTAAATATTTCTTTAAAATTTGCCACACACACTCCCTCGCTTACTCTTCTTATAAGGATTGCCTTAATTATAGAACTAATTTAATTATAGGCATAGTTATTTTAAAAAGGATAATCGGAATATTAATTGCTTTGTAAAAATATCAGTCACTGAAACAATCGTAATTAAAGATATTATGATTCGTTGATTTGTTTAGTAACATAGTGTTAGGTTGCGCAATTGCTAATGAATGGCCGTATAAGTTGTGAATTAATTGTAAAAATTGTTCGTTTATAAAGTGAAAAAGCCTTATAAACAAGGGGTTTACAGTGTTTGAAGATTTAAATAACGAAAAAATCGCTTGAAAAAATGTTGGGGTTAACCGTATAATTTGAAGGGTGATAAATTAAAAAATAACAGAATGTTACCTCTAAACGGTTAAGAAAGTGGGCAAAGTATGGTTTCACGTCGATTAAAAATAATAGGTGGTGTCGCAGCAGTCGTTGTTATTGGTGGCGTTGCGTATGGTACATTAAGTTCTTCAAACTCTTCTGCTAAGAAGAATTATACGGTAGCAATGGTAACGGACGTTGGTGGTATTGATGATAAATCATTTAATCAATCAGCATGGGAAGGATTACAGGCATGGGGCAAGGAGCATGATTTAAAAAAGGGTAGTGATGGCTATAATTACTTACAATCTAAATCACAGGCAGATTTCTCGCCTAACTTCCAACAAGCAGTGCAAGGTAAATATGATTTGATTGCTGGTATTGGTTACTCTTTGCATAATGCAACTGTGTCATCAGCTAAAAAGAATCCAAAGACGGACTATGTTTTAGTTGATGACATTGATCAAAAGAAAACTAAGAATGTTGTTTCGGTCATGTTTCGTTCTGAACAGTCTTCATATCTAGCTGGTGTTGCTGCAGCTACTAAAGCAAAAGCCTTGCATCAAAGTACCGTGGGATTTGTTGGTGGTATGCACAGTAATATTATTGATGCGTTTGAAGCTGGGTACACTGCAGGTGTAAAATCCGTCGATAAAAATCTGGCCGTTGATGTGCAATATGCTAATTCATTTGGTGACGCCGCCAAAGGGCAAACGATTACTGATGCGATGATGGCTAAGGGTGAAAAGGTTATTTTCCAGGCGGCTGGCGCAACTGGTAATGGTGTCTTTACGGCTGCAAAAGATAATAACCAGGACTTGATGGCAAATTCAAAGGATAAGGTATGGGTCATTGGGGTTGACATGGATCAATCTAATATGGGAAATTACCAAACAAAGGATGGTAAAAAAGATAATTTCACTTTGACTTCATCAATCACTGGTGTCGGACGTGGTCTACACCTTATTGCGAATAAAGCAATGAAGAATCAGTTCCCAGGAGGGAAAATTGTTGCTTATGGACTAAAAGAAGGTGGTGTTTCTGTTCCGACAAAGAACTTAAATAGTGATGAGAAAAAAGCCGTCTTGAAGGCGAAGAAGGCAATTATTAAAGGTGATATTAAAGTACCAGCCCATCCAGCTAACTCAAAGTTCAAGCAGACGTTCTAAATATTGTTACTTAATTGTAACTTAAAAAAATAACGAATAGTCACAGAAAAATATTATCGAGTAATGGTCTTTAAAACGTTTTATAACAAATGTTTTAAAGACCATTTTATGTATTGTTCGTATTTAAAACAAAATCAGTATTAAAAAGTACGTAAAACGTTTTACTTAATTTTTAGGTTTTGTTAGTTTGTATATTGCAAATAATGTGGCTAAAGGCTATACTATTCAAGGAAATTAGCGAGCTAAACAATGTTAACCTGATGTTAACTAATCAGTATTTGTCGTTTAGAAGAACGAAAATTAAGGAGAACGGAACATGGTTTCACGTCGTAATTTGGTTATTGGGGGCGTTGCTGTTATCATCGTCGCTGGTGTAGGTGTCACATTGGTTCAAAATAAGCACACAAGTACCAATAAGAAAGATTTTTCAGTTGCGATGATCACTGATGTTGGTGGTGTCGATGACCGATCATTTAACCAATCTGCCTGGAAAGGCGTGACGGATTGGGGAAAATCACATCACTTACAGAAGGGGAAGAATGGTTACGATTATTTTGCCTCTAAAACTAATGCAGACTTTGCCCCAAACTTTCAACAAGGTGTTTCAGCGAATTATGATTTGTTAATTGGCGTTGGTTATGCAACCAATGATGCTTTAGTCGAGTCAGCCGAAAAAAATAAAAACACAAAATATGTTTTGATTGATGATCAGGCCAAAAAGCCGTTGAAAAATGTCGCATCAATGATGTTTAAACAACATGAAGCTTCTTACTTAGCGGGTGTTGCCGCAGCAACCAAGGCTCAAGAATTGGGTGACAAGAAGGTTGGTTTCATTGGTGGTATGAGTTCAGCAACTATTAAAGCCTTTCAGGCAGGCTATATCGCAGGTGTTAAATCTGTTGATCCCAATATCACAGTTGACTCGCAATTTATCGAGTCATTTACGGATACTGCAAAATCAAAGACAATTGCTGATGCCATGTATACATCTGGATCACATATTATTTTCCAAGCTGCGGGTCCTGCCGGTAATGCTGTCTTTACGTCTGCTAAGGATATTGATACAAAGTTAACGGCTACTGATAAGCAAAAAGCTTGGGTAATTGGTGTTGACATGGATCAAAAATCGCAGGGGGCTTACAAAACTAAAGATGATAAAGCATCAAATCTAACGTTGGCTTCAGCAGTCAAAAAGATTCCAAGTTCTGTCGTTAAACTTGCTAACCAAGCGATGAAGGGGCATTTTCCTGGTGGTAAAACTGTGACGTTTGGTTTGAATAATGGTGGTGTTGGACTAACAACTGACAATCTGGATAGTAAAGAAAAGCAAGCTGTTCAAAAGGCGCAGGATGCTGTGAAGTCTGGGGATGTCACAGTGCCAAGTAAAATGAAGTAAAAAAATAAGTGTTAATGTTTGGGGAAGCGGGACAGTTAATGTTCGGCTTTTTCTGTTATCGTTGTGTATTTTAATGTTACTTTATGACAAAATTGTTAAAAGACGAAGTATATTTAGATGAACACTAGAAATATTTAAAAATAATCTGTAAAATAACCTTTATATGTTGAGTTTTATAGAGAAGCAAGTGAAAGATTTTTTCAGGGAGAGAGAATATGGCAGATGAGCCAATTGTGTTAGAAATGCACAATATAGTTAAGCAATTTGGCGAGTTTCGTGCAAATGACGAAATTAATCTGCAAGTAAGACGTGGTCAAATTCATGCGTTACTTGGAGAAAATGGTGCAGGAAAGTCAACTTTAATGAATCAATTATCTGGTTTATTACAACCGACATCTGGTGATATTTTAATTAATGGTAAAAAGATTACGGTAGACAGTCCAGCCAAGGCGGCGGAACTAGGAATTGGTATGGTGCATCAGCATTTTATGTTGATGGATGCTTTTACGGTCACTGAAAATATTATCCTAGGTTCTGAACCAGTTAATGGTATGAAATTAAATATTAAAAAGGCTAGCCAAGACATTAAGAAATTATCTGAACAATACAGGCTAGATGTTAATCCAGATGCATTAGCAGGTGATATTTCTGTTGGTATGCAACAACGTGTTGAAATTTTGAAGACATTGTATCGTGGTGCGGATATTTTAATCTTTGATGAGCCAACTGCTGTCCTAACACCTCAAGAAATTGATGAATTAATGGATATTATGCGACATCTTGCTAATGAAGGTAAGTCAATCATTCTAATTACGCACAAGTTGGACGAAATTAAGGCAGTAGCTGATCAAGTGACAGTTATTCGCCGTGGAAAATCAATTGACTCTTTCCCAGTGGCAGGTGTGTCATCACAGGAATTAGCAGATATCATGGTTGGACGGTCTGTTTCTTTATATGCAACGGAGAAAACCCCTGCACAACCTAAAGAGACGGTCATTTCATTAGAACATTTAACCGTTAAGGATAGCCGTGGGTTAACTGCGGTAAAGGATTTAAGCCTTGATATTCATGCAGGTGAAGTTGTTGGTATTGCTGGTATTGATGGTAATGGTCAATCCGAATTGATTTCAGCAATTACCGGATTGCTGCCTGTTGCATCAGGTAAGGTCACATTAAATGGAAAGAATCTAACAAATAAAAAACCTCGTCAAATTACCGAAGCAGGGGTTTCTCATATTCCAGAGGATCGACAACGCTTCGGATTAGAGTTAGAAATGACGTTGGCGGAGAATATTGCATTACAAACTTACTATAAGCGGCCGCTTTCAAAGTATGGTGTCTTGGATTATGATGCCATTAATAAACATGCACGTGAATTGATTGCGAAGTTTGATGTGCGTACAGTGAATGAGTTGGTAACGGCGGGTTCATTATCAGGTGGTAATCAACAAAAAGCAATTATTGCACGTGAGTTAGATCGTCATGCTGATTTTATTATTGCTGCTCAACCAACACGTGGTCTAGATGTTGGGGCAATTGAATATATTCATCAGCAGTTAATTTATCAACGTGATGCGAACAAAGCAGTGATGTTAGTTAGCTTTGAATTGGATGAAATTTTGAATGTTGCTGATCGTATTGCAGTTATCTCACATGGTGAAATAACTGGTATTGTGAATGCAAACGAAACAACGAAGAATGAGCTTGGTTTGTTGATGGCCGGAATGTCATTAGACGATGCTCGAGCACAATTAGCAGGAGAATGATCTCGTGAATAAAATTAATTCATATAGTACTGGTCTCGTCGCTGGCTTGGCTGTGTTCTTTGGTTTGATGGTCGGTGCGATCATCATGCTGATATCAGGATTTAACCCCGTTACGGGCTATATCAGTTTACTTCAGTCAGCACTGGGATCTTCTTTAAACATTGGTGAAGTATTGCGGGCAATGACCCCCTTGATTTTGACAGCTGCTGGATTTTTGGTAGCCCAAGCTGCTGGCTTCTTTAACATTGGACTTTCAGGACAAGTTTGGGTTGGTTGGATTGCATCGACTTGGTTTGTATTGGCCAACCAAGGGATGAATCCTTGGATTTTAATTCCAGTTGCGGTAATTATTGGTGCTCTTGGTGGTGCTGTTATGGGGTATATCCCAGGATGGTTACGGGCACAATTTGGTGCTTCTGAAGTTATTACGACAATTATGTTAAACTACATCGCTTTATATGGTGGTAACGCGATTGTCCAAGGATTGCCTAATAAACTGATGGCTACGACAGATATGACCAAGACATTGGGTAATTCGGATTCACTCCGTTGGGATTTCTTATCGAACTTAACGGGTGGCTCACGATTAAACATCGGCTTCATTATTGCAGTCGTTGCACTATTGGCTATCTGGTTTATCATGAAACGCACAACGCTGGGATTTGAAATTCGGGCTGTCGGACTAAATCCCAATGCTGCTCGCTATGCGGGTATGTCAGCTAAGCGCAATGCGATTACAGCAATGACAATCTCTGGTACGTTAGCCGGTTTAGCTGGTGCAACAGAAGGGTTGGGAACCTATCTAAATATCTTCTCACAATCTGCAGCACCACAAGTTGGTTATGATGGAATGGCGGTTGCACTACTAGCGTCAGGTTCATTCCTAGGGATTATCTTTGCCGCATTCTTGTTCTCAGTGCTATCAGTTGGTGGGTTAGGTATGCCACTAGCAACAGGGGTGCCTACTGAATTGGTTTCAGTTGTAACAGCTTCAATTATCTTCTTTATCGGTGCAAATTATTTGATTCGTTTGATTTTAGTTAAGTTAGATGAAGATGATTCAAAGGATAAAGATAAGAAGAAAAAGAAAGCAATAAAAGCTAATCAAAAGGAGGCAAAGTAATCATGAGTGTGGAAACAATTTTACAATTAGTGATTTCAAGTACACTAGTTTACTCAGCACCTTTGATTTTTACTGCTTTAGGCGGTACTTTTTCAGAACGTGCAGGTGTCGTTAACGTTGGTTTGGAAGGAACCATGATTATGGGAGCCTTTGCAGGTGTTGTCTTTAACTTAACTTTCGCAGATCAATTTGGTAGTGCAACACCTTGGTTAGGTTTAATTGCTGGTGGTGTTATTGGACTAGTTTTCTCACTGATACACGCAGTGGCAACGGTTACCTTACGTGCAGATCATATTGTTTCAGGTACTGTTATGAATTTGATGGCACCAGCTCTGGGTGTGTATATCATTAAGTTAATGTATGGTAAGGGACAAACTTCAATGATTTCACAAAACTTTGGTTACTGGAATGTACCTGGTTTAAGCAAGATTCCATTTATTGGCCCTGTTTTGTTTACAAAAACATCATCAACTGCTTGGGTAGCTATTTTGATTGCATTTATTGCCTCATGGGTATTATTCAACACTCGTTTTGGGTTGCGTCTGCGTTCTGTCGGTGAAAATCCACAGGCAGCTGATACATTAGGGTTGAAAGTATATACATTACGTTATTCAGGTGTGCTGATTTCAGGTGTGCTTGGTGGTATTGGTGGTGCATTATTTGCACAATCAATTGCTGGAAACTTTTCTGCATCAACCATTGTTGGTCAAGGTTATATGTCGATGGCAGCAATGATTTTTGGTCGTTGGAATCCAATTGGTGCGATGGGAGCAGCGTTATTCTTTGGTTTCTCACAATCGATGGCGATCGTCGGTGCACAATTACCAGTTATTGACCAAATTCCAGCGGTTTACTTACAAATTGCGCCTTATGTGTTAACAATTTTGGTCTTAGTGATTTTCTTTGCTAAGTCAAAGGCGCCCGCAGCAGATGGTGTTAATTACATCAAGTCTGTTTAAAAATTATTAATAATTAAAAGACAAGAAGGTTGGCACAAAAATGTGCCAACCTTTTTGTACAAAAAATGTTTTTCTGATTACTGGTATAATAAATGTATCAATATTTAAAAGGATGGCTAATGATGATTACGACAATTGCGCTTGATCTTGATAATACATTATTAAATTCGGCTAAAGAAATTTCAGAGGAAAATGAACGTGTTTTAAAACAACTGCACAAAATGGGTAAGCGCATTGTTTTATGTACAGGGCGTCCAATTCAAGGCATTCAGAAATTATTAACACAGTTAGAATTATTTGAGCCAACAGATTACGCCATTACATTTAATGGTGGTTTAATTCAACACAATCAAACACAACGCATTTTAGCACAAACAACAATCAGTAAACATGAAGTCGCTGCTTTATATCAGGATGCGCAGAAGAGACATTATCCCATTGATGTCATTGGGGCAGATCAGGTCTATTCATTGATTACATTAGGAAAATCGGCATATGAATCAACGATGGGAGCAGTTTTACCATTCACGGATGTTTCATTTGATGACCTACCAGTAGATCAAACGTTTGGTAAAGCAGTGTGTGCAGCACCGGCAGAAGTTGTCCAGCGTGTTCGCAAAGAGATGCCGGCTGAGTTGAACGATTTATTGCATATTGTTCCTTCACGCGCTGAATTGTTAGAATTTTTGCCAAATAATGTCAATAAGGCACGCGGATTAACGCAATTGATGGCCCATTTTGGTGAAACATTGGATAATGCGATGACGTTTGGGGATGAAGAAAATGACTTTGAGATGATTGCGCAAGCTGGGATTGGTGTTGCAATGGGAAATGCCATTCCGCAAATTAAGCAAGTAGCAAAGGCAGAGACATTAACGAATAATGAAGATGGTGTTGCTGCGTACTTAAAGCAATATTTTAATTTGTAATAACAGAAAAATCAGTTAGAAATTTTATACATAATTTCTAACTGATTTTTATATGAAATAATTATTTTTTTAATTGATTGACAATGTTTTCAAGATGCACACCATGTGAACCTTTCAGCATAATGGTATCATCAGATGTTAGGTCAGCGAGTAGATCCTTCAATAGACTTTCTGGATCATCAATCGCATAGCGCTTTACCGTACCGGCTGGATAAATGGGTAGTAAGGCTTCTTCAAGTGACTTGATTTCCTCACCAACTAAATAAACATGAGCAATTTTATCTGGGTTCAAGTTTTCCATAAGGCTAGCATGCAATGCTGGTGATGCATCACCTAACTGTAGCATGTCACCTAAGACGGCAATGCGCTTTCCTTGAGTTGGTGTGTCTGCAAAGAAATGGAGCACTTCTTTTGCAGCAGTTGGGTTAGAATTATAAACATCAGAAAGAATTTTACCGCCAAATTGACCATCTAACCACTCAGTACGATTTTCTGTAATGGGTGCCTCGGCTAGGGCCTGGGCAATTTTTTTATCCGAAATGTGTAACAGGTGTCCAACGGTAATCGCAGAAAGGGCATTTGTTACATTGTAACGACCAGTCATTGGAATAGTGAAGCGTTGTGCGCTTTGATTGGTTTTAAAACTGGCTTGTACGGGGGTCATGTCAATTTCACTGGCAAATAGATCATTTGTACTATTTAATCCAAATGAATCGTGTAGTAAATGAGCATGTTGCCCAACTCGTTCAAGCAATAATGGTTCATCTCCATTAAAGACTAGGTGACCATGCTCCTTCAAACCATTGATAATTTCCATTTTTCCATCAGCAATCCGTTCGCGGGTCTTGAAAAATTCAATATGGGCTTCACCAATCATTGTCAATAAAGCGATGTCTGGTTTTACTAGCTTTGATAAGAACGTTAAGTCACCTGGATGGTCCATGCCAATCTCAATCACCAAGAGTTCAGTATCAGTAGGCATAGAAAGAATAGTCTGTGGGACACCAATTTCATTATTGAAATTTTCAGGAGTTTTGACAGTTTTGTAGCTTGTTTGTCCGATCGCAGCGATGAAATCTTTGGTCGTGGTTTTACCATTTGAACCAGAGACTGCCACAACTAAAGGATCAACTTGGGATAGGTAGTGGCTAGCCAATTGTTGATAGGCTGCAAGCGTGTCGGGCACAATAATGACCGGCAGATGACTAGGTACATTTTGATGATCAGCTTGCCATAAAGCAACAGTTGCACCATTACTTTCAGCCGCATCAACGTAATGATGACCATCATTATCAGCTACCAAAGGTATAAAGAGACCACCAGGTTTTACTTGGCGAGAATCAAATGCGGTGCTCGTGACAGCGACATCTGCTTCATTTTGAATTGGCGCGTTTAAAATCGTCGCCATTTCTCGTAGAGTTAGCTTCATTATCCTAATTTCCTTTGCGAATGTTTTTCTTTTATTTTACCTTGTTCGTTAAGGTCCGGCAAACAAAGATAACGGATACGGATTTTTCAAGATTTTTTCGTGTGTATGGTTTATACTATTAAAGATAGTAATTAGAAATTTGAACGAGCTTGCTCGATAAAAAATAAGAGGTGAATTTCATGGCCAAAGAAATCGGCGTTGATTTAGGAACGGCAAATGTGCTGATTTATGTTGATGGGGAAGGTATTATTTTAAATGAACCATCTGTAGTGGCGATTGATACAAAAACAGAAAAGATTTTAGCCGTTGGAACGGAAGCTTATCAAATGGTTGGGCGTACCCCGGGGAATATTAGGGCTGTTCGTCCATTAAAAGATGGTGTTATTTCTGATTTTGATATGACAGAGGCAATGTTGTCACGATTTATGTCAAAATTAAATGTTAAAGGTGTTATGTCACGACCAAATATTATGGTTTGTGCACCAACAAACATCACAAGTATTGAACGTAAAGCGATTATCGGTGCAGCCGAAAAATCTGGCGGCGGTAAGGTTTATTTAGAATACGAACCAAAAGTAGCTGCGGTTGGTGCTGGATTAGATATTTTTTCACCCATTGCATCAATGGTAATCGACATGGGTGGTGGTACAACTGATATTGCTGTACTTTCATTAGGTGACATCGTGACTTCAGAGTCCATTCGAATTGCTGGTGATAAAATGAATGTGGATATCTCAAACATGGTCAAAAATGATCATGGTCTGATGATTGGTGAACGTACTTCTGAACAAATAAAGATTCAGATTGGTACAGCAACACCACTTGATGAACCAGAAGAAATGGAAGTTCGCGGTCGTGATAGTTTTACTGGGATGCCACGAACAGTGACGTTAAATGCTAATGAAGTTGAAGAGGCGATGCATGACACATTAACGCAGATTGTGACAGCAGCACATGCGGTATTGGCACGAATCCAACCAGAATTAGCTTCGGATATCATTGATCGAGGGATTGTGCTAACAGGTGGTGGTGCATTATTACGTGGTGTTGATAAGTTGATTGCGCAACACCTGGGTGTACCTGTTATGATTTCAGAAAAACCATTAGATAACGTTGCTAAGGGAGCAGGTATGTTGCTTGCCCACATGCATGCAAATTAAGGAAGGTAAATATGGCACGAAAAAATAAACCAGTTGCTGTTGAAATTAATGAGTTAGATGATAGCATTTCAGAAGTTATGATTAACAAGGTGACATTAGGAACAGTTGACGAGAAAAATTCACCACTTGTTGTGACATTTGCTGATGGACATCAAACAACAGCAGATAATTTTGATGATGCAGTTGCAAGTTTACTTGCAGAATTTAATTTGCATCACTAATTAGTTAAATAAACCAATAAATAAAGGGGGAAACATGCTCAAACGTTTTTTCTCAAAAGATGGTGGTGAAATAGATTGGTCAATCATTTTCGTTGTCATGATGTTAGCGCTGATTGGTTTAGCGTCGTTGTATGTCGCTGGAACCCATGATGCTAGTGTTAATGTGACACGAATGGTATTACTTCAATTAGCCTATTATGTTGTTGGTATCATTGGTGTCATGATTATCATGCAGTTTGATTCCGAACAGTTATGGCGAATCGCACCATATGCTTTTGCGGTTGGTATGGTACTCATGATTGCCGTGCTATTCTTCTATTCGAAATCTTATTATGCTAGTACCGGTGGAAAATGGTTTGCCATTGGTCCAATTACTTTCCAACCGGCTGAGATTATGAAGCCAGCTTTCATTATTATGTTAGCTAGGATAATTACCGATCACAATATCTCAAACCCTAACCACACCATGAAATCGGATTGGCGATTACTATGGAAGATTGTGTTGTGGACATTACCAGTATTAGTTGTAAATGGTAGTGATTTTGGTACGAATTTAGTCTTTATTGCAGTGGTGTTTGGTATGACTTTGGTCTCAGGACTATCATGGTTATACCTTGCACCTATTATTGCGGTTGTTGGTTCACTAGGTTCTGTTGCTATTTTGTTCGTTACCCAGACTTGGGGACGTCATTTGCTTGAACAGGTAGGTTTTAAAGCCTATCAATTTACACGTATAGATGCCTGGTTGAATCCACAAAATGATACATCAAATGGTGCTTATCAGCTATGGCAGTCAATGAAAGCCATTGGCTCCGGAGGAATTACGGGAACAGGATTTAATGTTTCTCACGTTAATGTTCCTGTTCGTGAGTCCGACATGATTTTTTCAGTAATTGGTGAAAATTTTGGATTTGTTGGTGGTGTTCTACTACTGATTCTATATTTTTTGCTCATTTATCAAATCATTCAGGTTGTCTTTGATTCATCAAATCAATTCTACGCATATATCGCAACAGGTGTTGTTATGATGCTACTGTTCCATATTTTTGAAAATATTGGTATGAATATCGGGTTAGTACCACTAACTGGAATTCCACTACCATTTATTTCTCAAGGTGGTTCAGCCCTAATCGGAAACATGATTGGAGTTGGATTGATCATGTCGATGCGATACCATAATAAATCGTTCTCGCTATCTGAACGTGAAGGATTTTCATAAAATAAAAGAGTTGGACAAACGGTTGTCTATTTTTCACAGTATAGTGAACAAAATTTCGGCCATTTGTCGAACTCTTTTTTATCGCTGCTATGTTATGATAAACATAATTATTGAAAAAAGGGGTGTCACATGCTAACTATCGGATTTATTGGTGCAGGTAATATGGCACAAGCCATGATCAAGGGTTGGTCAGGTAATCAGGAAATTCAACAGGTTGTTTATTCACCACATGCTGGTCACAAGGTTGCAGAGTCACTACATATTGAAGCAAAAGATTCTGCCTTGGAAGTATGGCTAACATCTGATTTGGTCGTATTAGCCACACCACCAGCACAGTTAGAAGCGGTTGCGCGCGAATTACAACCTGGTATTTTAATCAAACCAAGTGTCATTGTTGCTTCAGTTTTAGGTGGGATTTCATTGAACCAATTGCACAAGGCATTGGGTAAGACAGTGGTGGTTACGCGTGCATTACCTAACGTTAATGTTGCGGTTAACTATGGTTATACAGCATTGGCCTTTGATGCTGATGTTGATGCGGACATTAAAGGGGCAGTAGCAGCGTTGTTTTTGGAGTTGGGTCGTACTGACGAATTAACTGAAGAACAATTTGGTATTGCTAGTGCTATTGCAGGTTCTGGACCAGCATTTGTGGCTGCATTTACGGAGGCCTTAAAAGAGGTTGGGGTTACCAAAGGATTAACTGATGAGGTGGCGGCTAAACTAGCAGAACAAACAGTTGCTGGAACTGCCCGGCATATGGCTCAGGCAAAGAAAGCACCATTAGATTTGGCTAACGAAGTGATGACGCCTGGTGGATCAACTGCTGCTGGTTTTGATGTACTAACAAAGGGTGGTTTAAACCAATTATTGTTAGATACAATCACAGCGACGATGGTCAAGAATGCTGAATTTGAATAAATTGTAAAAAAAGCTTGCAAACGTTTGGCCAAGCTGGTATTATTATTTATGTTGTTGAGGCAACAAAGTAATATTGGCTCATTGGTCAAGCGGTTAAGACTCCGGTTTTTCACACCGGCATCCAGGGTTCGACTCCCTGATGAGCTATTGATTAAAAAGACTGACAGATTTCTGTCAGTCTTTTTTTATACTTTAAACTAAAGATATAATAATTATAAACGGGTAAGTTTGATAGTATAAACGCGTTCCAAAATTCTGCTTTTTTGTTATATACACAAACAATCAGCAATCACACTGTTCATAACACTATGATAAAATGAAAACAGATAGAATATTTATCAATCAGTTTGATACTGAGCGATGCATAAAAAGGGGATTATGGATTTATGGTAGAAGGACAGCGTTTAGTCGACATTTTTCGACCAACTCATTATGATATCTTTTTAGATATTAATCGAGAAACAAAAGTTATTGCAGGTAAAACAACAATTAAAGGATCTGCAACACAAACGGCAATTATTTTGAATCAAAAATACTTGTCGATTAATAATGTTACCGTTGATGGTCAAACGGTTATTGC
This sequence comes from Weissella paramesenteroides ATCC 33313, assembly GCF_000160575.1. Taxonomy (GTDB): domain Bacteria; phylum Bacillota; class Bacilli; order Lactobacillales; family Lactobacillaceae; genus Weissella; species Weissella paramesenteroides. The sequence continues at coordinate 28,628 of NZ_GG697132.1, read as the reverse complement.
CACAACAAATGATGAGGATGAAACCCTCACATTTACTGCTCCTGAACCAGGCGAATTGACGATTGTAGTTGATTATACAGCCCCACTGACAGATACGATGATGGGCATCTACCCTTCGTACTATCAAATTGATGGTCAAAAAAAGCAACTGATTGGTACGCAATTTGAGACTACCGCAGCACGTCAAGCTTTTCCAAGTATTGATGAGCCAGCTGCTAAGGCAACTTTTTCATTGGCTATTAAATATGATGAACATGAAAATGAAACAATTATTGCTAATATGCCTGAAGAAAAGGTGGACGATGGGGTTCACTATTTTGCACAAACGGTTAAAATGTCAACGTATCTAGTTGCTTTTGCATTTGGTGAGATGCAAAGCAAGTTGACCAAGACAAATAGTGGTGTTCAGATTGGGGTCTTTGCAACAAAAGCTCATCAGCCATCAGAATTAGATTTTGCCTTGGACATTGCAAAACGTTCAATTGAATTTTATGAAGACTATTACCAAACACCATATCCATTACCACATTCATGGCAATTAGCACTGCCTGATTTTTCAGCAGGTGCAATGGAAAATTGGGGATTAGTTACTTACCGTGAAGCTTACTTAGCGATTGATGAAGCAAATGCATCAGTTGAAATGAAGCAACGTGTTGCGACAGTGATAGCACATGAGCTAGCACATCAGTGGTTTGGCGACTTAGTGACGATGCAATGGTGGGACGATCTATGGTTAAATGAGAGTTTTGCAAATATGATGGAATATGTGGCGATTGATGCGTTACAACCAGACTGGCATATTTGGGAAACTTTCCAAACATCAGAGGCAGCATCTGCCTTGCAACGTGATGCCACTGATGGTGTGCAATCTGTCCATGTACAAGTTGAGAAGCCAGCAGAAATTGATGCTATTTTTGATGGCGCAATCGTTTATGCCAAGGGATCGCGCATGTTAGTGATGGTCCGTTCGTTAATCGGTGACGATGCATTGCGTCGTGGTTTGAAAGATTACTTTGAGGCTCATAAATTTGCAAATGCTAAAGGTTCTGATTTGTGGGCAGCACTTGGTAAAGCGGCAGGAATTGACTTAACTGCAATGATGAGTACTTGGTTAGAACAGCCAGGATATCCGGTTGTGAACGTCAAAGTGGTTAATGATAAACTAACATTATCTCAGGAGCAATTCTTCATTGGTGATGGGGTTGATCAGAAGCGTCAGTGGCAAATTCCGTTGCACAGTAATTACACGGATATACCCGAACTAATGGTTACGCAGCAATTAGAGCTTGGTGACTATGAAGAATTACGTCAAGTTGCGGGGACACCTTTCCGATTAAATTTGGATAATACGGCCCACTTCATTGTCAATTATGAGCCAGCATTATTACAGGATATTTTAAATCATGTTGATAGCTTAAGTGCCATTACCCAATTGCAATTGCTACAAGATTTACGTTTATTAGCTGAAGGACGTCAAATCTCATATGCAGTGGTTGTGCCAATCTTACGAAACTTTGCAGCTAGTCAGTCAGGTGTTGTCAACACGGCACTCTATCAAGTAATTGGTAATTTGAAAAAGTTTATGACACCAGATACTTCTGAAGAAAAAGCATTTAAGCAACTAGTAAATGAACTATCAGCATCACAATTTGTACGCTTAGATTGGCATAAAAAGCCAGCTGAAACAATTGATGATCAAGTCAGTCGGCCAGTTATTGCTGATGCAGCATTGTTTGGTGAAAATCAAAAAGCGGTTGCTTCAGCACATGCACTCGTGCAAGAAAATCAACTGAACCTTGTTAAGTTGCCTGCCGACATTCGCGCCATTGTCCTTGCTAATGAAGTAAAGCACTTCGGCAATCAAGAATTGTTTGATCAATTGTTGGCCGACTATCGTACAACTTCAGATGGTGGTTATCAACGTGATATCATGTCAGCACTCACAAAGACGTCAGATAAAGCTTTGTTGACACAAATTGTTAGTCATTTTGAAGACAGTGAGACAATTAAACCACAAGATTTACGTGGCTGGTATCAAGGCGTACTCGCAAATGAAGACGGGCAACAACTTGCTTGGGATTGGATACGCAATGATTGGGATTGGCTTGAAAAGACAGTTGGTGGTGATATGGAGTTTACAACCTACATTACGGTAACAGCCCGGATTTTCAAAACAGCCGACCGTTTATCAGAGTTCAAAGCATTCTTTGAGCCAAAGTTGGAGACACCAGGTTTAACTCGTGAAATTACAATGGATGTTAATGTCATTGCAAGTCGTGTGACACTGATTGCAGAAGAGAAGCCAGCTGTTCAACAAGCAATTAACGCATCGCTATAAAATAGTGCAAAAGGAGAACTAGAATGACACGCTTATTTGTGACAGATTTAGACCAAACATTTTTAAATTCAGAACGCCAATTTAACGTGGCACGTTTTACAACTATTTTGGATCAACTTGATGAGAGAGGCGATCAATTTGCCATAGCTACTGGTCGTGACGAAAACTGGGTTCGCAATAAGTTTGGCAAATTAGTTGATCGGATGCATTTGGTCACAGGCAATGGTGCGACATGGCGGGTTAAAGGATCTGAGCAATTACATGTTCGAAATATTAACGCATCGGCTTTGAAAAAGTTGGAGGATATCTTAACTAGTGATGCCTTTGAGACAATCGGTGTCATTGCTTTTTCAGCTGATAACATGTATAACTTGGCTGGATTGCAAGAGTTACCTGAAAATATGCAAGATTACATGGCGCAAGTTTATCCAAATATGGAGACAGTGGCCCATTTAACTGATATTCCAGAGTTGTTAACTAGTGTGACCGGAATTTTTCCACCAATTCATTCAGAGGAAGCCATTGCGTTGATTGATGATAATCAATTACCACTACATGCGACCACTTCTGGTTATGGGACTGTTGATATTTTAGCTGAGGGTGTTAATAAGGCAACTAGTTTAACTATGTTGATCGATCAAATCGACCTAGCTCCTGAAGACTTAACAGTCTTTGGGGATGGTATGAATGATTTGGAGATGATGCAGCTTGCGGGCAACGTATATATCATGCCAAATTCTGATGACCGCTTGTTCGGCCGTGGCTACAATGTTGTGACAAATGATAGTGATCACGATGGTGTACTAGAAACACTTGAAAAAATTATGTAACGGTTTATCTAGGTATTGTGTGACAAAAAGGTTAATCTGTTAGATAAATTTTAATTTCTTAAAATAAAGTTGGAACAAAAGCAGGTGTTCCAACTTTTTTGCTAATGAAGATCTAACATGACTTTCTTGACGTTCATTTGATAGACAGGTTACACTAAGAACCATAAATCGCAGTGTAAATAAAGGCTGGAGGAGAATCGATGGCATACTTAGAGTTACGAGATATACATAAATCGTATTATCTTGGCAAAGAAGAGTTTCCTGTTTTAAAGGGAATCAATCTAGATTTTGAATTGGGAGAATTTGTTTCAATTCTTGGTGAATCTGGTGGTGGTAAGTCAACCTTGATGAACATTATTGGTGGATTGGATCGTGAATTTGAAGGATCTGTCACTATTGACGGTCAATTATTGGATCACAAGCAAGAAAAGCAACTTGATGAATATCGCCGGGGAACGATTGGATATATTTATCAATCATATAACTTGATCAGCCACTTAACGGTTTTGGAAAATGTCATGGTGTCATTAGAAATGACTTCATTGTCACAAGCTGAAAAAGTTAAGCATGCGACTTCCTTATTGGAACGAGTGGGGTTGGCTGAGCAAATCAAAAAGCACCCTAACCAGCTGTCTGGTGGTCAAAAGCAACGTGTCGCAATTGCTCGTGCTCTAGCATCTGATCCACAAATCATTATTGCTGACGAACCAACAGGTGCGTTGGATTCAGAAAATACGGCTGATGTATTACGTATTTTGGATGAGATTGCCGCTGAGGGTCGCTTAGTCATTGCTGTGACACATTCTCAAGAGGTTGCTGATCATGGTACTCGCATTGTTCATTTAGCAGATGGCCAGATTGATGACGATCGGCGCCTACGCGAGGCGTACGCTGTGCCTGAACATGATAATCGTATGACTGATCGACCATTGCCAGCTAGCGCATCTTATCGTAATGCCTATAAACATCTGACCTTTAGTTTTTGGCGTAACTCACTTATTATGTTAGGAACAGCGATTGGGCTATTTGCGGTTATGCTGTTTTCTGGATTGGGAAATGGGGTTAAGGCCTATATTAACGATCAGGTTAATTCGTTAGCTAATCCGACGGCAATTACGGTCACACGTTATCAGGATGAAGAAGATGGCAATTCTGGTATTGGTCAAACGACTGCTGGCAGTGGGGCTGTTGATATTAGTAAGCAAATGATTTCTGATGACCAAATGAAACAAATTAAACATGTTAAAGGTGCGAAAAAAGTTCAACCTGGTTATCAATTAGCTGGTGCTAAAGCTAAACTACAAAATCAAGATTATAATTTAGGAACAGTACAGACTTGGTCAGCGACATATCAAAAGAAGTTGGTCAAAGCAGGTAAGGTACCGGGCAAGAATGAAATCTTAGTAGATAAGAAAACTGTGGCTAAGAAATTCAACACTAAGAATTGGCAGTCAGTCGTTGGTAAAACAATGCAAGTTACTTGGATGACAGTGAAGGCTGATGGCCGTACACCAGTAACCATTACGAAAGATTTGAAAATATCTGGGGTCATTGATGCCGGTAAGGCAGGAACGGCAAATGTTGTGAATTATCAGACAGTTCGCTCAGCCTACAAAGAGGCCGGAGCAGCAACTAATGCACTATTTGCTACTGTTCGAGTTGCGACACCAGATGATGTTAAGCCATTCCAAAAGCGTATTGCTAAGCTAAAGGGTGATGATAACAAGCGCCTTTATTCTGCAGTTACCGTTGGATCAATATTGGATACCATCAATACAATCGTGACGTTAGCAACTAATGTACTGGCAGCGATTGCGGCAATTTCATTGGTCGTTTCAGCTTTGATGATCATTGTTACCATGTTTATGTCAGTTTCAGAACGTACGAAAGAAATTGGTATTTTGCGTGCGTTAGGTGAGAGTAAGAAAGACATTCGTCGTTTATTCACTTCAGAATCATTGCTAATTGGGTTAGCAAGTTTCGTTTTGTCGGTTATCTTCGCTTATGGTATCGGTGCAATCTTGAATGCAGCGTTATATAAGATTGCAAAGTTCGATATGATTCAAATTTCATTTGGTAATGTTGTGACAACATTGGTATTAGCGCTCATTATTTCGTTCTTGGCAGCATTATTGCCAGCACGTCGCGCAGCTAAGCTAAATCCAATTGATGCTTTGGCAGCAGATTAGTAAAAATTAAAACGTATTAATGCGATAAACATAACTTTCTTTTTTAGGCAGAAAGTTATGTTTTTTATTTGGGGGAGCAGATCTGACTAGAAAAATCGGTCTAGACCGTGTAAACTTGAAGACAATTAGAAGTAAATTTCAGACGGTTGATATCCGCTTGCGTCATTGAGGGAATAAGAGGAATATATCATGAGTAAAGTTTTAACGCATGCAACAATTTATACTGGAGAAGCTGAACGACCAGTGATAAAGGATGCTTACATTCGATTTGACAATCAAATTGAAGCCATGGGACCAATGTCAGAGTTAGTGTCAACTTCAGCAGATGAGTTGATTCGTGCTGATCGTCAAGTCATTGTGCCAGGATTCATTGATGTTCATACACATGGTGCCTATGGCTTTGATACAATGGACGGAGAGGCAACGGACATTATTAAAATGGTCCATGGCCAAATTTCTGAAGGAATTACATCTGTATTTCCGACAACTATGACGCAATCAGTTGAAAATATTTCAAAGGCGATGGTAGCTGTTAATGAAGCGGCTGAAAAAGAGCCAGCAATTATGGGTGTTCATCTGGAAGGGCCATTCATTAATCCCCATTTCAAGGGTGCGCAACCAGAGCAATACATTATTGCGCCTAGTAAGGAACTCGTCCAGAAGTGGCATGAACTTTCTGGAAATCGTGTGCGCTTGATTACTTATGCGCCAGAACAAGCTGAAGATGTTGTGGCATTTGAGGATTATCTGGCTGATAATAATATTATTGGTTCAATCGGTCATTCAAATGCGACACGTGAATTCTTGCAGAATCATTCAAAGGCAAGTCATATTACTCATTTGTATAATGCACAACGACCAATGGCACATCGTGAGCCTGGTGTAACAGGTCATGCGATGCTGGAAGACCATATTCGTACAGAATTGATCGTCGATGGCTTCCATGTCTATCCAGATATGGTAAATTTGGCATATAAATTAAAGTCAGCCCAGCGCATTGACTTGATTACAGATTCCATGCGTGCCAAAGGTCTTGGTGATGGTGAATCTGAATTAGGTGGCCAAAAAGTTTGGGTGAAGGACAAGCAAGCTCGCTTAGAAGATGGTACTTTAGCAGGATCTGTCTTAGAATTTGATGATGCTTTCCGAAATATAATGGCATTTACAGGCGCTAGCATTCACGAGGCAATTCAAATGGCTTCGGTCAATCAAGCAATTGAATTTGGCTTAAAAACAAAAGGTACTTTAACTGTTGGAAAAGATGCCGATTTAAATGTCTTTAATGCTGATTTAACTGAATTACAAGCAACTTATAGCATGGGCCGTCGTTTTTCAAAGCAAGACGGTGTTGAAACAAAGGAGTAAAAAATATGGGTTCTCCGGTATATATTCAAATTCATGATGAAATTCGTGAAGCAATAGACGCAGGTCGGTGGGTACCTGGAGATAGAATCCCAGCAGAACGTGAATTGGCTGAGCAGTTTGGTGTTTCTCGCATGACGTTACGTCAAGCTATTATGTTATTAGTAGATGAAGGCGTTCTAGAACGACGTGTGGGCTCAGGAACATTTGTATCTGAGCAAAAGGTCCAGGAACATTTGAATGGTATTACATCGTTCACGGACTTGATGGCAGATGCAGGAAAAAAAGCCACGTCTAAGACGATTAGTTTTCATGCTGGTCGGGCAACTAATTCAGAACAGGAACAATTACAATTAGCACCAGACGCACGTGTGCTCAGAATGGAGCGTGTTCGTTACGGTGATGGTGAGCCAATTGCTTTTGAAGTTGCGGCAATTCCTGAGTCACTCATTGAAGGACTATCAAGAAGTGCGTTGACTGATTCATTGTATCGAACGCTTGCTGAAGAACGTGGATTGAAAATCGGTCGTGCACAACAAACCGTGACGGCAGCAGCAGTTAAGGAAAGAGTTTCAGAATACCTAGCTATCAAACGTGGTGATCCTGTTTTAGTTTTACGGCAAATTACCTATGATGCAAAAGGGGTGCCTTTTGAATATGTGCAGACCCAATATGTTGGTTCAAGATTTGAATTTTACATGGAAAAATCATGATGCTGGTAGCGCTTGATTAACCGTAATTATTATTTAATGCTTGTTTATTAGCTAATATTTTGATAGAATACTTGAAGTGTTGAAAACTGCAGCGGGTTGTCCGCAAGCTCGTCAACAATTTACCGACCCGTTTCAAATATGGCGGAGAACACACCAGTACCCGCGCTGCAGCGGTGAAAGTTTGGGTGAATTGCACGAATGTGAGGCAACTCTCTAGAATTCAACAAAATAAAAAATTCTGGAGGACATTTAAATATGTCACGTTATACTGGTCCTAAGTACCGTTTGTCACGTCGTCTTGGTGTTTCATTATCAGGTACTGGTAAGGAACTTGCTCGCCGTAATTATGCACCTGGTGATCACGGTGCCGGCCGTCGCTCAAAGCCATCAGATTATGGTATCCAATTAGCTGAAAAGCAAAAGGTACGTTTTACTTATGGTATGACTGAGCGTCAATTCCACAACTTGTTCTTGAAGGCAGGTAAGATTCGTAAGGGTACTCACGGTGACAATTTCATGTCATTGCTAGAGCGTCGTTTGGATAACATTGTTTACCGTCTAGGTTTGGCTTCAACGCGTCAACAAGCACGTCAACTTGTTAACCACGGTCACATCTTAGTTGATGGTAAGCGTGTGGATATTCCTTCATACGAAGTTTCTGTTGGACAAGAAATCTCAGTTCGTGAGAAGTCACAAAAGAATGTTTACATCCAAGCTGCTGTGGAAGCACAAGCTGGAACACTACCATTCGTTGAATTTGATAAAGATACATTAAAGGGAACTTTGGTTCGCGAACCAGAGCGTGCTGAATTGGATCACGAGTACAATGAAGCCCTTATCGTTGAGTACTACAACCGTATTGGATAATTTTTATCATAATATTGGATTGTGGCGACACAATGAAAAAAGCCAAGGCAATTGCCTTGGCTTTTTTGCTACTTTCAGATAACCAAAAAACAGACTTATGGTATTTATTTTCATGAAAAAATGAGAGAATAAGTTAAAAAATGTTAAAGAACGCCAAATAAAGTCTAAACAAATGTTAAAAATTAACATGTAATAGAGTTCACGTGGTACGCTAATCTTATTAGAATTCCCGATAGTTAGGAGTATGGTGATTATTGTTCACCAGATAAAAGAGTATGACACAGATTGGACATGTTGTAATTGGCTTGATTATTGTTGTAGCAGCCATTTATTTGATTATCTTTGTCTCTCAACGGTTGACTGCGCGAAAAGTTAATAAATTAATTCAAAAGAAAGCCCAGTTGGCTGAGATTCCAATGCGCGATCGGTTAGTTAAAGGTCGCCAGTTGAGCTTAACGGGACAATCTTTGAAGCAATTTCAATTGTTGGAAGCAAAATACAATCATTTGGAAACAAGTGAATTTAATAATATTGATTTGAAAGCAAATACCGTGTTATTTGATTCTCAAGGATTAAACTTTCTAAAGACTGCCCAAGGCATGAAAAGTTTACAACAACAAATTCGTGATGCAGAAGCAATTATTGATGTGGTAAACCAAGGGCTAAGCGACTTAGAACAATTAGATGCTGCCCATAAGCAGGCAGTGAAGGATTTGGAAAGCAAATATCAAGAACTAAGAAAAGTGTTGTTGTCACAAAATTTTGCATTTGGGCCAGCAATTGATAAGTTAGAAGAAATACTTGGTTCCCTTGAAGATGATTTTGCGGAATTTGCACGTTTAACTGAGACTGGTGATCACGCAACTGCTGCAGGTATTTACGAAACATTGGGGATGGAGACTAATCAATTAGAACAACGAATTGAACAGATACCCGATATTTTCAACAAATTGCATGATACAATTCCTGGTCAGTTATCAGAATTGCAAGATGCATATGATAAAATGTCTGCTGAAGGATTTAAATTTGAAACGAATATTGATAAGGAACTTGCCAACATTCGCAAAGAGTTAGAAGAAGCTTTAGAGTTATTGAAGGAATTAACTTTAAAAAAGGTTTCAGAAGAAATTACTCGGATGGAAGGTCAAACGGAAATTTTATATGAAACGTTTGATAAAGAGGCTAAGGCTGCACAAACTGTTTGGGAAAACAATGAAAATTTGACAGGGTTCTTAGCGCATAATAAACGTCAAAATCATGAATTATATGCACGTCTAGACCGTTTGAATCAAGATTTTGTTTTTTCTAAAGATGAGGTTGGCCAAATACGTAGTTGGGAAATTCAATTATCAAATAATACGGTTAACTTTGAAGAATTAAAGCATAAAATTGCGCGTCATGATGCTGTATTCTCTAACTTGATCGGTGAACAAGTTGATATTCGAAAAGATCTGGAGCGTATTGAACGTGAACAAGTTGCACGTTGGCAAATGTATCAAGAATTGCCAGGACAATTAGAACAGTCAAAGAAACGTGTGACCTTATTGTCAGATAAATTACGCTTGATACAACGAGCGTTTGAACGTCAAGGACTACCCGGTTTGCCAGAAACATACTTATCGATCTTTTACTCAGTAAGTGATGAGTTGGAACGTGTTAAGCAGCAAATTGATATGTCACGAGTAAACGTTGATGATGTGTTACGTCAATTGAGTATTGTGACTGCCGATTTGGATACGTTGCAGGAACGAACAGATAGTTTGATTGAGGCAGCAACGGTAACGGAACGCCTCGTTCGTAAAGCTTTGCTGTATCGCGATAATCCGGCCGTAGCTCAGGCAACACAACAGGCACGGTACTATTATGAGACGGGTTATGACTACGAGCAAGCTATGCGGACGCTCGGTGTGATGCTCGATCAGATGGAGCCTGGGTTAACAGAACGAATTGTTAATCAATATCGCCAAGAGCAAGCGACACTACAAGCGGAATTTGCTGAACAATAGCATCATAAATGCAACGATAAGTTGGGACAGAAGAAAATGTTCCAACTTTTTTTCTGTCATAAACACTTATCTCTCCAATTTTTACAGCACGAAAAGTTACGATTTTGCATAAAAATTTACAAATAAGCAAAAGTTTGTTAAAATTTAGACAAGGGATACAAATTTTTTCGCATTGCAAAAAGGAGAGTCATATGAAAGAAGAACTAAGAAGAGATCATGCACCAACAACTGTTCCAGCAGGATTAACAGATGCTCAAGTGCAGCAAGCAAGAGATAAGTATGGGAAAAACGAGTTTGATGAAGCGCCAAAGGAATCACTAGGTAAGAAAATTAAACGTAGTTTGAGCGATGTTGCCACAATTATTTTGATTATTGCCGCAATTATTTCGCTGATAACATCAATCATGCAAAATAATGGTCATTATTTTGAGAGTGTCTTAATTATTGCAATTGTGATTATTAATTCAGTGCTATCAATTTATCAAGAAGGTCGTGCAGAAGCAGCGTTAAACTCTTTAAAGGGATTGGAGCATGCTGAAGCAATGGTTAAACGTCATAACCAAGTAACTACAGTGCCTATTACCGATATTGTCGTGGGTGATATATTGGTGCTTGAGAATGGTAAACAAATTGCTGCTGATGCAAAATTGATTGAAACAAATGAATTAAGGGTCGAAGAGTCAGCATTAACTGGTGAAAGTGATGCCATTGAAAAAGATGAGTCAGAAATTTCCTCAGAAGATGACCCGTTAGGAGACCGTTTAGATCGGGTGTATCGTGGTACAGCTGTCGTAAACGGTCGTGGAACAGGGATTGTTACCGCCGTAGGTATGCAGACAGAAATGGGGAAGATTGCAGGCTTATTAGGTAATGAGGAACGTGAACAAACACCACTACAAATTAGATTAGCGCAACTGGGTAAGCGGTTGAGCGTCATTGCAATCTTATCAGCCTTAGTCGTTATCGGGCTAGGTATTGCGGCGGGTGAACCATTACTGACGTTGTTTATGACTGCAGTATCATTGGCTGTTGCAGTTGTACCAGAGACTTTGATGATTATCGTGACGATTACTTTGGCTTTAGGTGTGCAAAAGATGGCCAAAAGACATGCCATTGTACGTCGCCTACCAGCTGTTGAGACGCTAGGATCAGCCACAGTAATCGCCTCTGATAAGACTGGAACATTAACCCAAAATAAGATGACGGTTCGTAAAGTTTGGGATGCACAAAATGATCAGGTATCTAGCGATGATGAATTGAAACATCAGCTACCAGATGTTTTAAAGTTTGGTGCATTATCAACGAATGTCACGCAAAATAACGATGAAGTCACTGGTTTACCAACAGAAGTTGCCATGGTTAATGCTTTAGGTGAGTATTCTGAATATGAAGCATTGCAAAGTAACTTTCCCAAAGTCTTTGAAATCCCTTTTAATTCAACTAGAAAACGAATGACCACAGTTCATCGCATTGATGACGGCTATTTAGCGGTTACAAAAGGTGCTTTTGATGTCTTGTTACCTAAGTTTCCAACAGAGAGTCATGCAAAAGCAGAAAAAATGAATGAACAATTTGGTACAAATGCCTTACGGGTTATTGCGGTTGGTGTCGTTAAATTGTCTGATATCTCTGCTGAACCAACAGAAGATGAATTAGAAAAGGATATGACATTACTAGGGCTGGTGGGAATTATTGATCCACCAAGACCAGAGTCAGCAGCTGCAGTTGCCGAGGCTCGAGCTGCAGGTATTAAACCAGTTATGATTACAGGAGATCATGTTGTAACCGCTAGTGCGATTGCTCGTGAAATTGGTATTTTAGGTGATGGCGATTTAGCACTCTCGGGTGCAGAATTACATAAAATGTCTGATGAAGAACTTGATAAGCATATTACTCAGTATGCTGTTTATGCTCGTGTCACACCAGAAGACAAGATTCGAATCGTCAAGTCATGGCAGAAACGAGGTGATGTTGTTGCCATGACTGGTGATGGTGTGAATGACGCACCAGCCTTACGTCGAGCCGATGTGGGGATAGCGATGGGTGAGACTGGAACTGACGTTGCTCGTGAAGCAGCAGCAATCGTGCTTACTGATGATAACTTCGCGACAATTGTACATGCGGTTGAAACAGGCCGTGGTATTTACGGTAATGTTCGTAAAACAGTTAACTTTTTGATGAGTGCCAACATGTCGGAAATTGTTATTATTATTGCTGCCATGTTATTTGGATGGGGATCACCGCTGATTGCCACACAACTGTTATTTATTAACTTAGTCGCTGACGGCTTGCCTGGCTTTGCGCTTAGTCGTGAACCGGTTCATGATAATGTGATGAACCGTAAACCTATTAGTCCCAAAGAAAGTATTTTTGCGAATGGGTTAGCTGGGAAAATCGTCATCAATGTGATGCTGTTCTCAGTCGTGAGCTTGCTGGCTCAAGGATATGGTATACACACTGGTAATCCAGCAGCAGGTAATACGATGGCATTTATTGTTTTGTCATTAACTTCAATTTTGCATGTTTTTAATATTCGTAGTGACCATTCAATGTTTAAAATTAAATTTAGTATGAATCCAATGCTGGTACTAATGGCTATTTTAGCTACTGTATTATCAGTCCTTCTGGTTATTTTGCCAGTTACACAAACGCTATTTAGTTTTGTGCCATTAAACGGTTGGGAATGGCTAATTACCATTGGATTAGCGTTAGTTCCGAATATTTATTGGGAAATCCATAAAGCAATTAAATCTAATAAATAGATGATTGAGTGCAAGACGTTCGTGTCTTGTGCTTTTTTTATTCGGTATAAAGCAAAAAAACGGCTTTTTAATTGTTAGTAACCAGAAATAATCAACTTTAAACGATTAAAAGTCGAACTTTTAGCGAAAGAACGTTGAAACAGATAACGTTTGTTGCTAAAATTAACTAGGTGTTGAAATTGTTTAGATTGTTCGTGTTTAACGAATTTTAAAATAGGAGGCCATTATGGCAGGGATTGTAGTTGTTGGTAGTCAATGGGGAGACGAAGGGAAAGGTAAAATAACAAATTTTATTTCACAAGACTCTGATATGGTCGTGCGTTATCAAGGTGGTAACAATGCTGGTCATACTATTTATGTGGATGGGAAAAAATTTGAGTTATCTTCTGTACCATCTGGTATTTTTAATCCCAATCGGTTAGCAGTGATTGGAAATGGATGCGTTGTTAATCCAAAGGCATTGTTAGCTGAATTACATGAAATCCAAGAAAAAGGGGTAACAACCGAAAATCTCCGTATCTCAGATCGCGCGCATGTTATCTTCCCATATCACATGCTGATTGATCAGTTAGCTGATGCTAAGAAGGGGGATGGTAAGATTGGTACCACTGGTCGCGGTATTGGCCCAACATACATGGACAAAGCAGCGCGTGTGGGTATCCGAATTGTTGATTTACTAGATGAAGAAATTTTACGTGAACGCTTAGCTAATGTTCTGGCAGAAAAAAATGAAGTGCTTGAAAAAATTTATGATCATGCACCATTTGATTTGGAAGAATTAGTGGCTGAATACGTCGCCTATGGTCAAAAATTAAAGCCATATATTGTTGATACAACAGTATTGATCAATGAGTATTTGGATGACAACAAACGCGTACTATTTGAAGGTGCCCAAGGTGCAATGTTGGATATTGATCAAGGAACTTATCCATATGTGACATCTTCATCGCCAGTTGGTGGTGGGGCAACGATTGGTGCCGGTGTTGGACCAACAAAGATTACACGCGTTGTTGGTGTTGCGAAAGCCTATACTTCTCGAGTGGGGGATGGTCCGTTTCCAACAGAGCTATTTGATGAAGTAGGTGATCGTATTCGTGAGATTGGTCATGAATATGGTGTTGTGACAAAGCGACCACGCCGTATTGGTTGGTTAGATACGGTTGTGTTACGTCATTCAGCTCGTATTGGTGGCTTTACGCACCTATCATTAAACAGTTTGGATGTTTTGTCAGGACTAGAGACAGTGAAACTTGCAGTGGCTTATGAGTTAGATGGTCAACGAATTACGCACTATCCAGCTAGCTTAAAAGATGTACAACGGGTTACGCCGGTATATGAGGAATTACCAGGTTGGTCAGAGGACATTACTGGCATTAAGTCACGTGATGAGTTACCAGCTAATGCTGAAAATTACTTGAAGCGTGTCGAAGAATTAATTGGTGTACCGCTATACACATTTGCAGTGGGACCATCAAATGAACAAACCATTATCCTATTTGATATTTGGAATAAGGAGTAAGCATGTCTGAAATGAGATTAGCACGAACCGTTTTATCTGTAGATGAGATCAATCAAATGGTCACACGTGTTGCAGATGAAATCAATGAAGTACTAGTTGATGTTGAACGCCCAGTATTTATAGGTGTGATGAAGGGTGCATATATGTGGATGGCCGATTTAATGCGTGCCATGAATCGAGAAATTGAGCTTGATTACATTGATGTATCTAGTTACGTTGGTGACCAATCAACCGGCCATATTACGATTCAAAGAGATTTGAAAGTCGACCTTTCAGGCCGGACAGTTGTGATTTTAGATGAAGTGGTTGACTCAGGATTAACGTTACGTTATTTAAAGGCCGATTTTGAAGCACGCGGTGCTAAGAAGGTATATGTTGCTGTTGCAACAGATAAACGGCATTCTGCTTCGGCAGGTGGTATTACACCAGATTTTATTGGGGCACATGTACCTGATGAATTTCTTGTCGGATATGGTATGGACTATAATGAATATTATCGTGGCTTACCTTATGTGGCTGTTCTAGAATTATCTGAATAAATAAAAAATCGAAATTGGTTATATTAACCAATTTCGATTTTTTTATAACCTTGTAAATTTAAATATCATTACATGGTTCATCAGGTAAATTACGTTCCAATTGAATCGTTGTATGCTGAATATGCATATCATCTTGTAGCATGTGACCAAGTTGAGAGAGTAGCAACATATCACTAGGGTCTTTTACGACAAGATGAACAGTTAATGCGGTTTCTGTAGTAGAAATTCCCCAGATATGCAAATCATGTAAACTAATAACCTCTGGATTTTCAAGAATCGCATTTTTGACGGTTTCTTCATCGATATTTTCTGGTACGCCATTAAAAATTAGTAAAATGGACTGTTTAAAAATATCCCATGATGACACGATAATAACGATACCAATGATAATTGAAACTACGGGATCTAACCAATACCATTTTGTTAGCATTGTTAGTAAACCAGCAATAACCACACCAAGTGAAACACCCGCATCGGCCATTAAATGGACATAAGCTCCTTTAGCGTTGATATCTGACTTATGGTCGCCAGCCATTGCGAAGAATTTTGCTGCTAGAAAGTTAACGGCGATTCCGAAAGCTGATACGATCATAATTAAATTTCCAGCTGGTTCAGCACCACCATTTAGTAATTTAACAATTGCTTCATACCAAATAACAAACACAGCAACTAGTAAGAAGAGGGCATTGATAAAACTAGCCAAAATGGTTGCATTATGCCAACCATAGGTGTGCGTTGTTGTCGCTCGTAGCCCAAAAACAACGACGGCGGCCCAAGCCAAAATTAATGAGGCAACGTCGCTAACACTGTGCAGGGCATCCGCAAACAATGCTGTTGAATGCGCATAATGTGCAAAAATCATTTCAGCAATGATAAAAGCAGTATTTAGAATAATGCCAGTTAAGTAAGGTAATTGCCTTTTTGGAACGGTTGCATGCTCGTGATGATTATGCATATTATAATTTTTCCTCCAAGTGTGTCGTAGCTAATGCAATAATAGACCGGATATGGTCATCCTTTAGCACATAAAAAACTTGTTTGCCGTGCTTATGGGAGCTAACGATATCGGCTTGTTTTAACATCTTCAATTGTTGAGAAATGTTTGATTGCGAATAGCCCGTAGCTGTGACTAGGTCTGAAACGTTTTGTTCATGATCAGCCAAAATCTTTAAAATTTTTAGTCGTAAAACATTTGAAAATAGCTTAAAAAACTCTGATAATTTTTCATCCATAAATATATTATAAAACGTTAATATGTTTTTTGAAAGAAAAAAGAACCGAAATAAGAAATCATTTCGGTTCTTTTAAGGTTAGTGTTGTTGTAAAAAAATAACCATAATTGTCATTGCCTGTAAAACAGTAAAGAATACCATACGGTAACGTTGTTTTAAATTGAAATTAATTAAGACCATCCAAGTAAATATGATGATAATCATCGTTAGAATTGTCCAAAAATTCCATGGCAAAGTTAAGACGTTTAATAACAAAATAACACCAAAAACGAGAGAAGTTAGTCGTTTATTACGTCCCTCAGTTACAAATACACTACTCATAAAGTATAAGTAACTGAAAAATAATGGTAGTAAGCTAATAATAAATGGTTGTGTCAAATACGTGTTCTGTTGGTAAAAAATGACAACGGGCATGACGATAGTTGCAATACCTGAATATAAGATTAGACCAAGTACGTTTTGCAAATTTAGCCATGGAATATTTATTAATAGTAGCGCAATCGGCAGTAGAGCCAATAACATAACCTGTTGACCAGTAAATTGTTTATATAAGAAATACAAAAACAATAAAGGAAATAAAATAACAACATAATTGATCCAGCGTGAAAAGCCACGGTTAAATGTCAAGAATATCGCAATGGCGATAATAATGCTGTACGAAATTAACAAGGGGTTATGCTGCCATTGACCACCGGCTAAGTTTTTTGAATAAATTAGGGGATATACCCACCAAATAATATTTTGGGCGATGGCACCAATAATTAAAGCAAGCCATTGAATATCTGTCTGTTTTAATTTCTGATTTAATCGTGATTGACGACTAATTGGTTGATCAGTTGTTTGATTTTCTTTATGTCGATTTAAACGAGATACATTATCATGAGTTTCAGGATTCATAATCATGCCTTCCTAAATATTTAAGTTATATTTGTAAGAACTATTTATATAATTGTAGCAAACTAACCCGCTTACGGGTGATTTTGGTATAATGTTTTGAGTGTTATTTTGTAAATTGATTAGAATGGAGTAACGAAATGCGTGCAGTAATTGAGATCGTAAGGAAATATCGAATGCAAATTATGTATTTGATATTTGGTGGACTGACAACTTTGGTTAACATTGTGGTATATACGGGGGCACGTTGGTCTCATTTATCGATAAATATTGCCTATATCCTTGCTTGGATATTGAGTGTTTTGTTTGCTTATCTAACGAACCGTAAATGGGTGTTTGATAGTCAAACGACAGGCCTTGCTAATATTTTACTCGAAATGGTTAAATTTTTCTTTGCACGACTGGCAACAGGTGTGGTAGGATATTTAATTCTGTTATTTGGTGTGCATGTCCTACACCAAAATGATATGATTTGGAATATTATCCAAAATATATTTGTGATTGTTTCTAATTATGTATTGAGTAAATTAATGATATTTAGATTGAAGGAGAAAATTGAAAAATGACGATTAAATTAATTGCAACTGATATGGATGGTACATTATTGCGTGACGATCGAACATTCGATTATGCCCGCATGGAAGATTTATTAGATGAACTAGATGCTAAGGGGATTCGTTTTGTCGCTGCAAGTGGCAATCAATATAAAAAATTACGTTCATACTTCAATCCAGTTAATCCGGATCGCGTAACCTATGTTTCAGACAACGGTGCTTTAGTGATGAATCATGATGAGGTAATTGCTGAATCAACGATTACTCGTCAACAAATTGATCGTGTGATTGCTTGGAATAATAGTGTTAATCCAGGTATGGAAAATCTAATTGTTTTGTCAGGTCATAATGGGGCGTATGTGTCTAATCATGCGACACCTGAAATTATCGGTATGGTGAAACAATTTTATCCGGTGGTTCACCAAGTAGAGAAGTTTAAGAACATTGAAGATAATATTTTCCGTTTTACATTTGTGTGGGAACAAGGAATCGATGTTCATCAACATATCCAACAGCTACGAGCAGAGTTCGGTGAAGAATTACATACAACAGGATCAGGATTTGGAACTGTGGATATTCTAGCACCAGGAGTCAATAAACGAACAGGTCTTGAACAATTAGGTGACATTTGGGGCATTAAGCCAGAAGAAATGGCCGCCTTTGGTGATAATGGAAATGATTTAGAGATGTTACGGTACGTTAAATATCCTTTTGTTATGCCTAATGCAGAAGATTTTATGAAGGTGCGAATTGATAATCTTGCTGTTAATGACAACAATCATAATGGTGTATTAGATACCATTGAAGCTCTGTTAGCTGGTGCATTCGATGACAATGCTAGCAAAATTTTTGATAAATAATGACTAATAATCAAATATCGTGTGTCAAACTGTTATAATATATAAGGTTATGAAGCGTGTCAGTTTTCATAGTGATTATTTGTTAGGATCTCGGAGGGGAAATCGTGTTTTTTAATGACCGACGTGAAGAACGTGCTGATAAACAAGTTGTAGAACTTGATAATCAGCAGATACCACAACATATCGCGATTATCATGGATGGTAATGGACGCTGGGCAAAGGGTCAGAATCTACCACGAGTTGCTGGGCATCAGCGTGGCATGGAAGTCGTTAAAGATATTACTAAGGCCGCCAGTGATTTGGGTGTTAAGGTTTTAACCTTGTATGCTTTTTCAACTGAAAATTGGAAACGCCCAGAAACAGAAGTTGGCTTTTTAATGAAATTGCCGGGCAAGTTTTTTGATACTTTTGTACCTGATTTGATCGCAAATAATATTCGGGTCAATGTCATTGGTTATGTTGATCAGTTACCTGCTTCTACACAAAAAGCTGTTCAAAATGCAATCGCACAAACTGCTAATAATACTGGTATGGTATTAAACTTTGCCCTTAATTATGGTGGACGAGCTGAAATTGTATCTGGTGTGCAACAAATTGCCCAAAGAGTATTAAGTGGCGAAATTAAACCAGAAGACATTGATGAAAATATGCTAAGCCAATCTATGATGACAGCATCATTAAACGAGTATGCTGACCCGGATTTATTGATTCGTACTAGTGGTGAAGAGCGATTATCAAACTTTTTACTTTGGCAAATTGCGTATTCAGAATTTGTTTTTGTGGATGAACATTGGCCTGAATTTACCGCAAGTGTCTTGAAACGTGCGATTAAAATATATCAGTCACGTCATCGAAGATTTGGTGGTCTATCAGAAAATAAGAGTGATAAAAAATAGGAGATAAAATAATGAAAACACGGGTAATTACGGCAGTGGTAGCATTGGCAATTTTTATACCCATTTTAATTGCAGGTGGTATTTGGATTCAGATCGCTGCTTCAGTACTTGCCGTTGTTGCTGCATCAGAAGTTGTCTTGATGCGTCGAACATTGTTGGTTGATTTTGGTGCCATATTAACAATGTTAGGTGCGCTAATTATGACATTACCAACAGATATTTGGCATAATCTTGACTTGCCAGTAACATTGCAGCGTTCTTCTTTGCTATATATATTTGTTATTTTGATGTTGTTACATACAGTGGTCGCACGTAATAAGTTTAATTTTGAAGATGCTGGTGTGTTTACACTAACCATGATGTACGTTGGTTTAGGATTCAGCATGATGGTTACAGCACGTACGGCAGGACTAGATACCTTAATGTATGCTTTCTTAATTGTTTGGATTACTGATTCAGGTGCTTATCTAGTTGGTCGAAAAATTGGTAAACATAAGCTGACGCCTATTTCACCAAATAAAACTTGGGAAGGGTCAATTGGTGGTAGTGTTATTGCGGTTATTGCAGCAGCAGTTTATACCTATTTCTTCCCACAAACATATAGTTGGTGGATTATGCTTGTAATCAGCATTATTCTTTCGGTTGCTGGTCAGTTTGGGGATTTGATAGAATCTGCTTTGAAGCGTTTCTACCATGTTAAAGATTCTGGGTCAGTATTACCGGGTCATGGTGGTATTTTAGATCGTTTTGATTCGATGTTGATCGTCTTACCAATTATGTATCTACTTGGTGTTTTTTAATAAATGAATGATTAAAAAGGGCTGATGGTAAACGTCGCCCTTTTTTGCTAGCTTGCATTTGTTTCAAAGCACTTTTGTTTGTATCGTATTTTATTGTATACTTACCCTACTTAGATTGGGATGGAGAAAAGGAATGACAGCAATTATTACATTTATTATTGTATTTGGGGTCATCGTGATTGTGCACGAATTTGGTCACTTTTACTTTGCAAAAAAATCAGGTGTGCGTGTTCGTGAATTTGCCATTGGTATGGGGCCAAAATTATTGCAAACGCAGCGCAATGGCACAACTTACACCTGGCGTATTTTGCCAGTTGGTGGTTATGTGCGGATGGCTGGTCGTGCCGATACTGAAGAAGAATCTGTTCAACCTGGGATGCCAATCACAGTAGTTATAACTGATGGTGTCGTGACTCGAATTAATTTATCAGAACAAGAAGAACTTGTTGGTGGCCGGACGATTACGGTTAATCAAATTGATTTAGTTGATGATATGTTTATTGAAGGGTACTGGCTAGATGAAGAAGGGGTGGTTCGTTTACCTGTTGATCATGATGCTGAAATCATTGAGGCAGATGGTACGATGGTATTAGTAGCACCACGCGATACCCATATAGAATCAGCAAAATTGTGGCAACGCGCATTAATTAATTTTGCGGGACCAATGAATAATTTTTTGCTGACGCTTATCTTATTTATTGGTTTGGCGTTTACCTTACCTGGCGTGTCCACAACAACGGTGGATCAGGTTGCTAAAGATTCACCAGCTGCTATGGTCGGTTTGAAGCATAATGATACGATTACTGAAATAAATGGTAAAAAAGTTAGTTCATGGCAAAGCATGCAGAATACCATTCAAACATTGCCAAATAAAAAGGTTACAGTAACTTTTGAACGTCATGGTCAAACAAAACACACAACATTGACACCTAAGGGGATTAAGAATGGTGGTATGATGATTGGTCAAATTGGTGTCACTTCTAAGCAAACGACTGCATTAGGTGCACGTTTGCGGTATGGGTTCCAGGCAACTGCCCAATCGATGACCCAGATTTTCCGAGCGATTAAAAATCTCGTGCAAGGATTTTCACTTAATAAACTAGGTGGTCCAGTGGCTATTTATAAAAATACGTCAGAAGTAAGTAGCATGGGTATCCTAGCAATCGTGTCATTTATGGCTTGGTTGTCAGTAAACCTGGGAATGATGAATTTAATCCCGATACCAGGTTTAGATGGGGGTAAATTGTTATTAAATGCTGTGGAAGCTGTTATTCGACGGCCAGTGCCTGAAAAAGCAGAGTTAGCCGTAACAATGGTCGGTGTTGTGCTCCTCGTTATTTTAATGGTTGCGGTGACTGGTAACGATATTTTACGTTATTTCGTGAAATAGGATCCTGGGAAGAATCATTTAAAATTTCTGTGTTGTCAGTTTCAAGTAACCAAATGTGGTAAGATAGAAAAAGAATTTTAATGCACGAGTTGGTGCAAAGATTAGGAATGGGTATAAGTCATGAAACAATCAAAGGTTTTTATTCCAACGTTGCGTGAAACACCAGCTGATGCGGAAGTAATTTCCCATCAAATGATGTTACGCGCAGGATATGTTCGTCAAGTAACTGCGGGTGTCTATGCATATTTGCCATTAGCGCAACGTGTATTAAATAAGATAAATGCGATTATTCGCGAGGAAATGGAAAAAATTGATGCTATTGAAATGACAGCACCAGTTCTTTTACCAGCAGAATTGTGGGAAGAATCAGGACGTTATGAAACTTATGGTCCAAATTTGTTTAAATTGAAGAACCGTCATGGGCGTGACATGATTCTTGGCCCAACACATGAAGAAACGATGACAACGTTGATTCGTGATGATATTAAATCATATAAGCGTTTGCCACTGACTCTTTATCAAATTCAAACAAAGTTACGTGATGAAGATCGACCTCGTTTCGGTGTTCTTCGTGGGCGTGAGTTTATTATGAAGGATGCTTATTCATTTTCAATTGACGAAGCTGGCTTGGACGATGCCTACAAGAAAATGGAGACAGCCTACGTTAATATTTTCGATCGCGTTGGGCTAAACTATCGCGTTATCGTAGGTGATGCAGGTGCAATGGGTGGTTCAGATTCTAAGGAATTCTCTGCACCAGCTGCAGCCGGTGAAGATACGATTGCTTATTCAGATGAGTCTGAGTATGCGGCAAATCTTGAAATGGCTAAAGATCTTTACACACCCAATAAGTCACATGCGCCATTAGCTGATTTACAAAAAATTGCGACTCCTGAAGTTGCCACAATTGCTGAATTGGCAGATTATCTGCAAACTTCAGCGGATCAATTAGTGAAGACATTATTCATGATGGCTGATGGTGAACCGGTTATGATTTTGGTGCGTGGTGATTATGAAGTTAATGAAGTCAAAGTACAAAATTATTTGCACGCTGATGAATTGCGCCTAGCAACTGAAGCGGAAGCGCAACAATATTTAGGCGCTCCATTTGGTTCATTGGGTCCGGTTGGTGTTGGTGAAGAAGTGAAAATTATCGCTGATGAGTGGGTAACAGATATGGCGAATATCGTCGTTGGCGGTAATGAAGCAGGCTTCCATTACTTAAATGCTAATGTTGATCGTGATTTCCGTATTGATGAAGTTGCTGACGTCCGTATTGCACGAGAAGGTGATCCGGCTATTGATAATAAGGGTCATTTACAATTTACAAAGGGTATTGAAGTCGGCCATATCTTTAAGCTAGGAACACGTTATTCTAAATCAATGGGTGCACAAGTCCTAGATGCGAATGGACGTCAAGCAGACGTTATCATGGGATCTTACGGAATTGGTGTTTCACGCCTTTTGGCCGCCATTGCTGAGCAAAATGCCGATGAACATGGACTATCATGGCCAGCAGCCGTTGCACCATGGGATGTTCATTTGGTTCCGATTAAGTACAAAGATGAGACTCAAGCTAAATTAACGGATGATTTAAATGAAAGCTTAGTAGCAGCCGGCTACGAAGTTCTAGTAGATGATCGTAATGAGCGTCCGGGTGTTAAATTTGCTGATTCAGATTTAATTGGGTTGCCAGTCCGTGTAACTGTTGGTAAAAAAGCTAGTGATGGTATTGTTGAAGTTAAGTTACGTCAAGCTGATGAAGCAATTGAAGTTCGAGCAGATGAGCTTGTTTCAACACTCCAAGTTTTCTTGGATGGTAATAAAAATTAAATATTATTTGGCTGTTTATTCTTGTTTTAAGATTTTAGCTTTATAGTATAACTATCGATGAGGGATACAGAGATATCCTGTCGATGCCCATAATGATTACTCATAACCTAGCAGGAATGCCCGTTCCTGCAACTACTCCTTAAATTGGTATATGTGAGTATACCGTTAATAATAGATAGGGAAGCCCATCCATATCTATTATCAATGATGACATAGCACTTTGAGTTATTCATCATTACTGAGAGGAAGCAATTGCCCATTGCTTCCTTTTTTTGTGTTTAAAAATTAATTAATCGATTTGATATTCTCATGACTCACGGACAATGTATAATAACAATAGATTGTAAAACAAATGAAAGGGGCTATAAGTGATGGCGTTGAACCCACAAGAACAATTTCAAATATTGTTACAACAGTTGCAATATGAGGAGGTGCCCGACATCTTCCAAGAAGCAACATTGACTAAGTTGACAATTCACAAGCAGTCTCGTGTTTGGCAATTCCATTTAGCACTACCTGAGTTACCTGATGTGACAACTTTGGCGACATTAATTAGTAAGCTCCAGATGACATTTGCTAATATTGCGGCTGTTAACTATGAAATTAATTTAACTTCACAGCCAAATTTGATACAAGCAGTTGATTATTGGCGGTGGGTTTTACAGCAACATCAAAACGAACCAGGGGCCTTTCAACAGGCATTTAGCCAAGTGATGCCCGTGATTCAGGATAATCAACTATTTCTAAGTTTTGATTCACAAGCATGGGCAAATTATGCAAAGCAGACTGGAATTAGTTTAATTCAACAGACGTACCAACAAATTGGTTTTGATGAAAATTTGCCATTTGTCATTGATGTTGATGATGAACTAGTTGCGCAATCGCAGGCTGAGGCGATGGCACAGCGGGCTTCACAAGATGAGCAGTTAGCACAGATGGCACAGGTTCAAATAGAACAGGCTTCTAAGCAGCGCCATACTGCTAGCCATGGTGGTAGCAATGGTGGTAATAGTCTGGGACGTAAGATTGCTAATGATGCTGAAATCACTGATATGATCAATATTATTGATGAAGAACGATCGGTTATTGTTGAAGGGTATGTATTTGATGCGGAAGTCAAAGTTCTGAAATCAGAACGTCAGCTATTGACCATGAAAGTGACTGATTATACCAGTTCCTTTATCCTTAAGAAATTCTCGCGTGATGAAAATGACGAAGAATTCTTTGCAAATATAAAAGCAGGCATGTGGATTCGTGCTCGCGGCCCAGTACAACAGGATGATTTTTTGCATGATTTAACGATGATGGCATATGATATGCAGATAGTTAGTCACGAGCCGCGTGTTGACAAATATGAAGGTGAACAAAAGCGTGTTGAATTACATGCGCATTCTTTGATGTCGACCATGGATGCAACTAATGGTATTAAGGACTATGTGAAACAAGCAAGTGATTGGGGAATGGACGCCATTGCGATTACTGATACTGCTGGCGCGCAAGGGTTCCCTGAAGCTGCTTCATCAGCCGCAGCCAATGATGTCAAAATGATTTACGGTGTTGAAGTTAATCTTGTCGAAGATGGTGAACCGATTATCTTTAACCCAGCACATGTTGAATTAGCTGATGCCGAGTATGTCGTGTTTGACGTGGAAACAACGGGATTGTCTGCTGCATATGACAAGGTGATTGAATTATCGGCAGTAAAAATGGTTAAGGGTAATGTGATAGCAGAGTTTTCTGAATTCATTGATCCGGGATTTTCATTAAGTCAGACAACAGTTGATTTGACCTCAATCACGGATGATATGGTTCGAGGTTCAAAATCAGAAAAAGAAGTATTTACGGCCTTTCGTGAGTTCTATGGTGATGCCATCTTGGTTGGTCATAATGTGACATTCGATATGGGCTTTATGAATGAAGGATACGAACGTCATGGCATGGGGTCAATTACTAATCCAGTGATTGATACATTAACATTAGCTCGTTTCTTATACCCAAACATGCGTTCATACCGTTTGAACACTTTGGCAAAGCATTTTGGTGTGCTTCTTGAACAACATCACCGTGCAATCTTTGATTCGGAGACGACTGGACATTTAAATCGCATCTTCTTGGAAGAAGCACGTGAATCTTATGGCATTACACATGCTGACCAATTGAACGATCACATGACAGATAATGATGCTTGGCGTCATGGTAGACCAAATCATGCGGTTGTTCTCGTTCAAAATCAGACGGGGGTCAAAAATCTTTATAAGTTGATTTCAGAATCCAATATTCATTATCTTTATCGCACACCACGAGTACCACGTTCAGTGTTAAATAAGTATCGTGATGGTTTATTATTAGGTACCGGAGATAGTTCAGGTGAATTCTGGGAAGCATTGATGCAAAAGGGCTACGCGGCTGCTAAAACTAAGGCGAAATACTATGATTACATTGAAATCCAACCATCAGCAAATTATTTACCTCAAATAGAGGGTGAATTAATTAAAGATGAGGCCCGGTTACGTGAATTAATGATGCAGGCCGTTAAAATTGGGGATGAGTTGAACAAGCCAGTTGTTGTGACAGGGGATGTTCACTACCTAAATCCAGAAGATGGTATCTACCGCAAGATTTTAATTAGTTCACAGGGTGGGGCAAATCCGCTAAATCGGCATAGCTTGCCGGATCTACATTTTAGAACAACGCAAGAAGTACTGGATGACTTTAGCTGGATGAAACCAGAATTGGCAAAGAAATTGGTGATTGATAATACACATGTCGTTGCTGATATGATTGATGATGTTGAAGCGATTAAATCAGGTAACTATCCACCAAATATGCCAACCGCAAATGATGAAATCCGACAAAAATCATACGAAACAGCTTATCGTATGTATGGTAATCCTTTACCAGAAATTGTCGAGGCGCGTATTGAACAGGAGCTTAATTCAATTATTAAGAACGGTTTCGCGGTTATCTATTTAGTTGCCCAGCGTCTCGTAGCAAAATCAAATAAAGATGGTTATTTAGTTGGTTCACGTGGATCCGTTGGGTCTTCTTTAATCGCCTTGTTAATTGGAATTACTGAAGTGAACGCCTTACCACCACACTATCGTAGCGTGGCGGGGGATTATGTTGAGTTTGTTAATCCACGTGATTATGAATCGGGTTATGATTTACCAGAACGTTATAGTCCAATTGATGGTTCAAAACTGATTGGTGATGGACATAATATTCCTTTTGAAACTTTTTTGGGTTTCAAGGGTAATAAGGTGCCGGATATCGATTTGAACTTTTCGGGCGACTATCAACCATTTGCGCATAACTATATGAAGTCCTTGTTCGGGGAGAATAATGTTTTTCGTGCTGGAACGATTGCGACAGTGGCCGACAAAACAGCGTTTGGCTATGTGAAAGCATATGAACGTGATCATGATCAACAATTTAGAGGTGCAGAGGTCGAAAGACTGGCGATGGGTGCAACGGGTGTGAAGCGCACGACTGGTCAACATCCGGCTGGAATCCTAATTGTGCCTGATGACATGGAAATTTATGATTTTACGCCTATCCAATATCCAGCCGATGATTTATCAGCTACTTGGCGAACGACCCATTTTGATTTCCACTCGATTCACGATAATATTTTAAAGATGGATATTCTTGGTCATGATGATCCGACGATGATTCGTGCGTTACAGGATATGTCTGGTATTGATCCAACGACGATCCCAATGAATGATCCTGGTGTCATGAGTCTGTTCTCATCACCTGAAGCGCTTGGTGTTACTGAGGATCAAATCTTTTCAAAGACTGGTACCTTGGGTGTACCAGAATTCGGAACAGCCTTTGTTCGAGGCATGCTAGAAGAAACGCACCCGAAAAATTATTCTGAATTACTGCAAATTTCCGGATTATCTCACGGAACAGATGTTTGGCGTGGAAACGCTGATGAATTGATTGAACGTGGTGTAGCGACAATTGGTACGGTTATTGGAACCCGTGACAAAATCATGACCGACTTGATCAACTATGGTGTTAATCCAGAATCATCATTTCAAATTATGGAAAAGGTGCGTAAGGGTAAAGGAATTGTTGATGAATATCAAGCCGAAATGCGCGCAGCCGGGGTACCAGAATGGTATATTGAATCTGGTTTGAAGATTAAATATATGTTCCCGCGTGCTCATGCGGCCGCTTATGTGCTTATGGCGTTACGAATTGCATATTTCAAGGTTTATTTTCCAACGCTGTATTATGCAGCCTATTTCTCAGTTCGTGCAAGCAATTTTGATATTGTTTCAATGTCGCGTGGACTAAATAGTACAAAAGCTAAGATAATGGAAATTAAACATCAGGGTAATGATGCTTCTGCTAAAGATAAGGATTTATTGACTGTTCTTGAAATTGCAAACGAGGCCTTAGAACGTGGAATTACCTTTAGTATGGTTGATCTATACAAGTCAGATTCAGATGAATGGTTAATTGATGGCGATACATTGATTGCACCGTTCAATTCTGTACCAGGTTTAGGTGACAACGTAGCAAAGCGTATTGTAGCTGCAAGAGCTGAAGGAGAATTCTTATCTAAAGAGGATTTGGCACAACGTGGTGGCATTTCAAAGACCCTATTACAATTTATGGATGATAATGGTGTTCTTAATGGTATGCCAGATGAAAATCAATTGGCACTCTTTTAGTGAGAGCGAGACAAAAGTCGGTTTGAAGCCGGTGTGTAACGCGTTTATGCTATCAAACTAACATGCTTGTAATTAATAACTTTTAGCACAAAAATTAGAGGCTGAGACAACACCTGTCCCAGCTTCTTTTTTTAGTTACTAATCAAATGACTTATATTCAGTTTATTTATGGAGAAAAGGGTGCCTTTTAGATAAGGGTGACGTAATATTAAAAATAAAAAACAAATTTATACTTAAAATATAAAAGACTATTGACTTTCTTTTTATAAATGTGTAGTATATATCAAGTTGGCAACGACATTGCATGAAATTAATTTGATAAAAACATCTTTTAAAAAGTTGTTGACAAATCAAACTGG
>NZ_GG697133.1:91957-98360 GCF_000160575.1 Weissella paramesenteroides ATCC 33313 | reverse complement strand
GTACAAAAAATAATTTTCACCGTCTTTAATACTAGTTAGGAGAAAATTATGGCAAATAATACTGATGAATCTTTATTATATGGTCGATTGGTTGTATATCATTCAGTAGACTGTAGCGGATTAACTGAAAAAGCTGATATTGAACCAGCAATTAATAATGGATACTGTGGTCGTTGTCAAAATAAAATTTCTCCCAAATGGCGATTACAAATGGGAGGACAATATTGCTGGCATTGTGCAAACATGGGCAGACTGACTACAAATGATTTTCTGGCAACGATTAAAGAACCCAATGATTTTATAACGAATGATAATCCATGTACTTGGAAGGGAAAATTAACATCATTACAGCAAATGGTGTCTGATGATCAAATCAAGGCACTGCGGGATGGGGAGTCTCATTTGACTTATGCCGTTACGGGTGCAGGTAAAACAGAAATGCTTTTTCCAATGCTGACTTTGGCAATCAAACAAGGAAAGCGCATTGCAATTGTTGCACCACGAGTTGATGTCATCATTGAATTAAAAATAAGAATTGAAGCAGCATTCAATGTCCCTTTTGTTGTGTTGTATGGTGGTACAGAGGACGAGTATAAATATACGCAATTAATACTAGCGACGACCCATCAATTGATGAAGTTTAAACAGGCATTTGATGTCATTGTGCTAGATGAAGCAGATGCCTTTCCTTATTCAGAAAATCAAATGCTTATTAAATCGGTTAATCGATCACTAAAAGAAACAGGAATCATATTTTATTTGACAGCAACACTAAATGCCTCTTTGAAAAAAATGATTAAGCGAAAACAGCTATTGTTATCAATGTTACCGCTTCGATTTCATGGCCAGCCATTGCCTAATTTTAGTGTGAAACGAATTGCAAAATGGCGTGAAAAGCTACCTAAGCGGGTGATTAACCAAATGATAAATTTAAGGGATAAAAAAATAAAGTTTCTTGTTTTTGTACCTGAAGTTAAAGATGTAGCGATTGTCATGAATCAACTGAAAAGTATTACAACTAAACTAAAAATTTTGGGGACATATGCAGCAGATGAAACTAGATTAGAAAAAGTGCAAGCAATGCGTGAGAATAGTATTGATGGTCTTATAACGACGACAATTCTAGAGCGGGGAGTTACTTTCCTGGGCATTGATGTACTAATACTAGGGGGTGATGAACCAGTTTTCTCTACAACCACATTGATTCAAATAGCTGGTAGATGTGGGCGTAGTATCGATCGGCCTACTGGATTAGTAAGAATTTATGTGCAAGAAAGAACGAAACAATTGGTTGATGCAATATCTGAAATCCATTATTTAAATAGTTTAGGGAAAACATTATGAAATGTGAATTATGTCAGTCAAATATCAATCATCAATGGCAATTACGAGATTTTTACGATTTTTCAGTATACAAACAACCCTTTATTTGTGAAATGTGTTATGATAATTTTCAACAAATTGATCCCCAAATAGCTTGTTTAGAATGTCAGGGCGTGACGGTAGGAAAATATTGTGTTGATTGTCAACAATGGTTTAAGCAGGGCTTCCCGAAAATACACAATCAATCATTATTTAAATATGACTCACAAATGAAAAGATATTTTAAGGCATATAAATTTGAAGGCGGTTACCATCTTCGTGATGTCTTTAAGCAAGCTATCCAGCAAAGGTTAATTAAAGCAAATGTAGATATGATAGTGCCAATTCCCATAACAACTGATACATTCTTAGAACGCCAATTCAATCAAGTCACAGGTTGGCTGGAAGGAATACCATTTGATGAGATATTGATTTGTCGAGAGGTCAGAAAGGACAAACAGTCACGAAAAACACGACGTGAGCGGTTACTTATGAAACAGCCATTCACATTGTGCCAATCAGATAAAAAATTGGCAAATCAGAAAATTTGTTTAGTGGATGATGTCTATACAACAGGACGTACTTTAAGGCATGCAGCACAGTGTTTAATAGTCGCAGGTGCTTTAGAAGTGACATCATTAACCCTTGCTAGATAGTGATGCTCCATGAATGTTAACGCTTTCTTTTTTTGTTATCAATATGTTACAATATACTTACCGATAGGATACAGAAATGAATCTATAAAGGTATATAAGATAAAAATTTTGGGGATATTATCTTATAAATTTAGTCAGACAGGAGACAGGATTATGCTAGAATTTAAGGTACGTGGTGAAAACATTGAAATCACTGATGCGATGTCAGAATACATTGAAAAGCGTATTTCTCGACTTGAGCGTTATTTAAATACTGAAGCTAGTTATATCGCTCGCGTTAATGTACGATCATATAAGGAAGGTACGTTTAAGACAGAGGTAACTATTCAATTACCATACTTGTTGCTTCGTGCGGAAGATACGCAAACGGATATGTACCAGACAGTTGATTTTGTTTCTGATAAACTAGAACGACAAATCCGAAAGTATAAGACTAAGGTTAACCGTAAGTCCCGTGAAAAGGGCTATAAGGGGTTAGAAAACACTGATTTTATGGCAGTGGATCCAGCAGCAGCTGTTGAAGAGCCTGAACCAGAAGATGATGGTTTGGAAATTGTGCGAACAAAGCATGTTGATCTAAAGCCAATGGATGTAGAGGAAGCAGTTCTGCAAATGGAACTTTTAGGACATGAGTTCTTTATTTTCCAAGATGCCGAAACTGATTTACCAGCGGTTGTTTATAAGCGCCGTGATGGTAAGTATGCATTACTTGATACAGTAAATTAATGCCAATATTTAGGTAGGTAAGATTTGGGGGAATATTACTTACTTAGTTAAACTAATTTAAAATTTTAAAGACTGGGAATTTTTCCTAGTCTTTTTATCTTTAAAGCATTAAAAATGATTTATAATGATATGAATGTCAATGGAACATACAAAGGAGAACGTAATGCCTAAGAAAAAATATATGTCGACGCAGCAATATGGTGTGTTATTAAGTGAATTAATTGAAACTATCCAAGAAGCTGGTGATCGTGTAGCACCTTTTTTTGAAAAACTAGATAAGGCACTGAAAGAAAATGAGTTAGCTAGTTTATCAACAGATGAATTTGTTGAAATTGCAACTGAGTTTGAGAATGTTGTTGAGATTTATCAAGATGTTTCTAAGCAATTGAATAGTATGACAGCTCCTGTTCGGCTTATCGGTGCACATCAAATAGTTAAACAAATTTTTGCGGACTATACGACAGCCACGAAAGTTATGGCTGATTCTTTGGATGTAAATACGCAACAAGTGAATTTAGCTGATTTTAGAAAATCGGAAGCTGATCAAGATGTCTTTATGGATAAATTCTTGGCACAAATTCGTCGTGTCTTTTCAACGGTCACAGCCTAATGACAAAGGTAGCAGAGATGAATGCAACTTTAGAAATAGATATTGCACAAAGTGTTGGTGAAAAGTTAAGTTTGCCAACCCATAAAGTAAAAGCTGTCACGAATTTACTAGATGAAGGGAATACAGTACCATTTATTGCGCGATATCGTAAAGAAGCGACAGGCAATCTTGATGAAGTCCAAATACGTGATATTCAATCTATTTCTAAACAATTAGCTGAATTACAAGCACGGAAACAAACAGTTTATAAGGCAATTGCTGAGCAAAATATGATGTCATCTAGCATACAGCAGGCAATGGTTGCAGCTGATACGCTTCAAAAGGTAGAAGATATTTATTTGCCTTTTAAGAAGAAGCGTCAGACAAAAGCGACCCTTGCTAAGGAAGCTGGTTTGATGCCGTTTGCAAGACTAATTCAAAAATTTCCATCTGTAGATCTGCAGGTTGAAGCGACAAAGTATATTAATCCAGAAAAAGACATCAAAAATATTGCTGATGTTTTTTCAGGCGTGCATGAAATTTTTGCCGAAGTAATTGGTGAAAATGCAGGATTACGGGATTGGGTCAGACAGTTTACGTTAAATAATGGGCATTTTGTTGCTAAATTAAAACGTGGTGCCAATAAAAAAGACGAACAAGGTGTATTTGAGTTGTACTATGATTTTGATAGCTTAGTGAAAAAAATACAAAATCATCAGATACTAGCAATTAATCGTGGTGAAAAAGAGGGGATATTATCCGGAAATATCATTGCTGATGAAGATGCCATCAATCGTTATTTGAAGTTTCGTTTAGTAGGAAGTAAATTAGGATCAGCAGTAGATATTTTAGTGCAGGCAGCACAAGATGCATATAAAAGATTTATTGGTCCAGCAATTGCGCGTGAAATCAGGAAAAAATTATTTAATCAAGCAAGTGAGGATGCGATTAAAGTGTTTGGGACAAATCTGTATCATCTATTGATGGCAGCACCCTTACATGGTCAAATTGTCTTAGGTTTTGATCCAGGCATTCGAACTGGTTCAAAGTTAGCAGTCGTGGATCAAGCAGGACAATTTTTAGACAAAGCGGTGATTTATCCGCATAAGGCACCTAAATATGATCCAGAAGGTGCGAGAGAAGTAATTATTAGCTTGGTTAAAAAGTATCACGTGTCGATAGTTGCTATTGGTAATGGAACAGCTTCTCGTGAATCACAGCAATTTATTGCCAAGATTATCAAAGATGACTTACCAGATTTAAGATACGTTGTTGTAAATGAAGCAGGTGCCTCCGTGTATTCAGCAAGTGATGTTGCCCGAGAGGAATTCCCGGATTTACCGGTTGAACAGAGGTCGGCTATCTCAATCGCACGAAGGTTACAAGATCCAATGGCAGAGCTAATAAAAATTGATCCACAAGCAGTAGGAGTTGGTCAATATCAACATGATTTGCCGGAAAAAGAGCTTTCTTTAGAACTTGATAATGTATTAGAAACATCAGTTAATCAAGTCGGTGTGAATCTAAATACGGCATCACCACAGTTACTAACCCATATTGCTGGACTAACTGCAACAATTGCGCAAAATATTGTTGCATATCGAAACGAAAATGGACAGTTTCAAGCACGTTCGGAGCTTAAAAAAGTATCTAAATTAGGGCCAAAAGCATTTGAACAAGCTGCAGGATTTTTACGCATACCTAAAGGGGAAAATCCACTAGATAACACGGACATTCATCCAGAGTCCTATCAAGTAGCTGAAAAGGTATTACGCAGCGCAGCTGTTGAAAAATTAGGTGCTGACGCACGTCATGCGCTGCACGAGTTTGACACACCTGTATTTGCACAACAGTTGGGAATCGGTTATCCAACGTTACACGATATTATTTCTTCACTGATTGAGCCTGGTCGTGATTTGCGAGATGATGCACCAATGGCAACATTAAGGTCTGATGTGTTGACTTTAGATGATTTAAAAGTGGGGATGCAATTACAAGGAACTGTGCGTAATGTTGTTGATTTTGGTGCCTTTGTTGATATTGGTGTCCATGAAGACGGACTCGTTCATATTTCTAAATTATCGAAACAACATATAAAAAATCCACATGCTATTGTTGCTGTTGGCGATATTGTGACGGTTTGGGTAACTGAAATTGACAAGAAACGTCAACGAATTGGGTTATCAATGATTGCGCTAAATTAAAATGATAATTATCAAGCTAGCATGCATGGTCTAGTGGTATACAGTCATGGGAAATCTTGCATATAATAAGTATATTTGATAATATTAACTGTGTTGATGTTTTCAACATGGTATGCGATCGTGGCGGAATTGGCAGACGCGCAGGACTAAGGATCCTGTGGTAGAAATACCGTGAGGGTTCGACCCCCTCCGTTCGCAAAAAAAAAGAAGTTGGGACAAAAGAATCTGTTCCAACTTCTTTTTGCTAAAAATGTATTAATTATCAGCATGAAAGTTTGATAATATAAACGCTTTTTTAATGTTTTACATATGAATAGCATTGTATATAAGTATGATTCCACCAATACCAAAAAAGATAATTCCCCAGATAATTTGTGAAATGACACTTTTATCACCAAAGTATAAGCGTATGAGGGGGGCTGTATGACCAAGAATCGTGATTAGTAATCCTAATATCACCAATGCCAATCCAATTAAACTAAGCATATTTTCCTCCAGGATGAACAACAAACAATTTGTGGCAAGTAAAATTATGATGATACATTCACTTTTTGTCTGTTAACTAATGTGGTATTATAGTACCCGAATTGAGATATGTTGTAAATGGGTATATAGGACTCTTTTTTATTAACTAAGAAAATAAAATATGACTGGTTTATTTATAAATAAGATGCGATATGAAAATTCTTGACAATTGCTTCGTGGAGAGGTATGATATCTCTTGTGGTTGTATTACTACAAACATTCATGGAGATATACCCAAGTCTGGCTGAAGGGAACGGTCTTGAAAACCGTCAGGTCGGGAAACCGGCGCGAGGGTTCGAATCCCCCTATCTCCTTGACATCAATTTAGATGGTCTATTTCA
>NZ_GG697133.1:0-91875 GCF_000160575.1 Weissella paramesenteroides ATCC 33313 | reverse complement strand
TTCATGGAGATGTACCCAAGTCTGGCTGAAGGGAACGGTCTTGAAAACCGTCAGGTCGGGAAACCGGCGCGAGGGTTCGAATCCCTCCATCTCCTTTTTATAAATAACCGTGTCCCGTGGACACGGTTATTTTTGTATCAATATCATTCTGAATATATGAGGGGTTTAAGATATGCCGATACGTCAAATTCGCTATTATCAATACGCAATAGTCATGCTTGTACTTGCAGTGCTATCTGCAGTGTTTTTACCAACGTTAGTGGGATCATCTGCATTAATGTCGACACACATAAAAAATATGACAATGACTATTTTTGGAGTAGCAGCTGTTATGGTGGTCTATATGGATGATCGCATGATTAAGCAGGCTTTATATCAACAAAAACAGTTACTAGTTGTGACGCTTTGGCTACCAATTTTAGGTCAAACTATATGGTATTTCGTTGTCCTTTGGATTTATCTAACAAATGCGACAGGACATACCGTGACGACGATGACCTTGCCGATTCTATTTATCGGTATGGCATTATTGCTCGTTTCAATGGGCTTATTACAAAAAGAAACCTTGTCGATTATACTGAATGCACCCATGAAAAGAACTGCACATCGTTTAAATGTTGCTACGAT
Organism: Weissella paramesenteroides ATCC 33313; assembly: GCF_000160575.1. Classification (GTDB taxonomy): domain Bacteria; phylum Bacillota; class Bacilli; order Lactobacillales; family Lactobacillaceae; genus Weissella; species Weissella paramesenteroides. The sequence continues at coordinate 91,248 of NZ_GG697133.1, read as the reverse complement.
GTTTTTATCGCTCTATGCGTTATTGTTCTTTGGATTAACGACAAATTGGATTTATGGTTTAACAACTATGGTTTCGGTTTTGATCATAACAGATGCAAATTGGCCAGCTTTGTGGTCTGGTTGGCATAGAGAGCAAAGTTTAGAAAAGTTAGCAACTAATGGTGTGAACTTTAAAAATGCGCGTGTTATAGAAAGATTACCTCAAGTGACGACAATCGTTACGGAAAAAAGTGGTATTTTAACTGATAATCACATTACAGTACATTCTATATTGTCGTTAGATAAAAGATATAGTGATTTTGATGTTTTAGGAATTGCAACTGGATTATTGTCAATGGATGAAGCTTCTGCCTTATCAAAGTCGATTTTACAGTATGCCGAGAGTCATGGTGTGTTTCCATCAACGGCCTCTGAACCTGAAATTATAGAAGGTGCGGGAGTAAAAGGTGTTATTTTAAACGAACGTTTTGCCATTTTGTCAGCAGCAGAAGTTTTAGCTGAAGGGTACAATGTCGATTTAAATGCTTTGGAAACGTACAAGATGTTGGGTAATTCAGTAAGTTATGTTGTTGACAGTTTACAAGTTATTGGTGTCATTACTTTTGGTGATACTTTGAATAAGTCACTACTTTCTCTAGATCGTTTCTTCACACAACGCCATTTGGATGTAAAAATTGCCTCAGGTGATACAATTGGCGCAACCATGCAATTAACTAATATTATGACTTCGTTAGATGAAGTACAATCAGATTTGACGCCAATGGCGAAAAAAACACAGCAAGAACAGTGGACATCAAAAGATAATACGATGTTCGTGACTAACCAAGACAACTTACCAGTTGAAGTGGACACCATTACTGTGGCAGTCAATCGTCCCGATATCAATGCTGATATTCACGTCGCGAATGTGTCTGACTTAGAAAAATTGTGGGCAACTGCAGATCGTCTTATTCAAATTGATAAGAGAATGTTATCATTTGCAAGTCTGCCGGTTATTATTTTTCTACTATTAGCAGCAGGACTAGGTATCTTTATTTCGCCATGGTTGTATGTCGTACCGATTTTTGCGGTCATTATTCGTTGCATCATGAGTTATATTTTACGTTTACGAGTTAAACATTAATTAAGTTATATAAAAAATGAAATTCCGCCATATTAACATTGTTCTCGTTTCTGATAAACCGAAACAGAATAAAATGTTGATATGACGGTTTTTTGTTACGTACATCAAATGTTAGATTGATTGACTTATTATATAGAAAAGCCTAAAATTAAATATGTGTTATTAAGCGCAAAAAAACACTATTGATTTGACATAAACGTCAACTCTCTAGACAGGAGAAACAAGATGAACATAGTATTGATCATCCTGTTGTTGCTTGTCGCAATCGTAATTAGTATTGGAATCGGTTATACGGTGGCTAAAACAAAAATTAACCATACGCTAACCATTTCACATCAAACTGCTACAGACATAACGAATCAAGCGGCTACTGATGCAGAGCAATTAAAGAAAAATGCTCTTGTTGAAGCGCGAGATGAAAGCCAACGTTACCAACAACGTATTGAAAGTGAGTTACAAGAACGCCGTTCTGAAGTAAAAGCACAAGAAGATCGTTTGGTAAGTCGTGAATCTGTATTGGATCGAAAAGATGCTTCTTTACAAAAACGTGAAGAAGTTATTTCGAATAAGGAAACAAAGTTAGATCATCAACGGCAAAGCGTCAATGATAAACAAAAGCGCGCCGAAGAACTGGTTGCTGAACGTGAAGATAAGTTGATAGAAGTAGCCAACTTATCACGTGAAGACGCTCGTAATCGGATCTTGTCAGAAACTAAAGAATCATTAGTCGCTGAACGTGCTGTGATGATCAAAGATAGTGAGGAACGTGCTACTGCAGAAGCAGATAAACGTGCAAAGAACCTAGTTGTTAGCGCTATTCAACGCTCTGCAGCTGACATGGTTGCTGAGACAACTGTCTCTGTTGTGACACTTCCTAACGATGATATGAAGGGTCGTATTATTGGTCGAGAAGGCCGTAATATTCGGGCACTTGAGACAGTAACTGGTATTGATTTAATTATTGATGATACACCGGAAGCCGTTGTTCTAAGTGGTTTTGATCCAGTTCGTCGTGAAATCGCTAAAAACACATTGGAAAAGCTAATTGCTGATGGTCGTATTCACCCAGCACGTATCGAAGAAATGGTTGAAAAATCTCGTAAAGAGATGGATGAACATATTCGAGAAGTAGGTGAACAGACTATTTTCGATTTAGGTATTCATAACATGCATCCAGACCTGGTTAAAACTGTTGGTCGGATGAATTACCGAACAAGTTATGGACAAAATGTCCTTGTTCATTCAATAGAAGTCGCAAAACTAACTGGCTTGTTGGCAGCTGAGTTAGGGGAGGACGTTACGCTTGCCAAGCGCGCAGGATTATTACACGATATTGGTAAGGCTATTGATCATGAAGTAGACGGTTCTCATGTAGAGTTAGGTGTCGAATTGACAACGAAATACAAGGAACGTCCAGTTGTGATTAATTCAATTGCTTCGCATCATGGGGATGTTGAACCGGATTCTGTAATTGCCGTTCTAGTTGCTGCTGCTGATTCAATTTCAGCAGCACGACCAGGTGCAAGATCAGAATCATTAGAAAATTACGTTCAACGTTTGCAACAACTTGAAGCTATTGCAAATGAGTTTAACGGTGTTGAAAAGTCATATGCTATTCAAGCCGGCCGAGAAGTTCGTGTTATTGTAGAACCAGCAGCTGTTTCAGATATTGAAGCAACTGTCTTAGCTCGTGATATTAGAAATCAGATTGAAACTGATTTGGATTATCCAGGGCATATTAAAGTAACTGTTATTCGAGAATCGCGTGCGATTGAGTATGCAAAGTAAGAGATAACATTAATAGAAATAAATTAGGGCTAGGAATAAATATTCTAGCTCTTTTTTCTTTGTATAAAGAGTTATTTGATAAAGTCGATTTATAAATACACTTAATTCATGACAAACATACAAATAAAATAAAATTAATTTCACCGAAAGGGTTTACAAATTCTTTGGAAACGCTTACAATAATAAATGTGTTAAGGATACGGGGGAACGTATACGAAACTACTGATTAAAATTGTGAAACACTAGCTGGTTGGGGACTACTAGGATGTTATTGTCGCATTTCACTCTTACTGTTCGAATAATCGTTTAATCTCAAGAACTTGCTGAAAACTCTTCTCCTTCAGAAAAAATGAGAACGATAACTTATTTAATAGTTCGAGCAGTAAGAGGGTGATGAGACGACTCTTTATCAACATCAACGCTTTCACAATCAAAAAATATTTTGTGGGTCGTCATCCACACCATGTCGCCTTGCGGATACGCAGAGCGATTTTTTTGTGCAATTGTTAGAAAATAATTATAAACAAATTATTCGCTTATTTTACGACATCTCGATATACTATAGATATTCCCCGTGGTAGTTAAACTAATGACTATCTAGTGCATTATTGATGTACGAAGCGTCGTAGATATACGACGCTTTTTTATGTGTATGATTAAAAAATGTTGACAAAAATGAAAAATATATTAGAATTAGATTTATCAATTAAGTAAGGGAGCGAAAATGATGGTACATAAGAAGATGTTAACAGCTGAAACAGTGTATTACTTTTGGTTTTTTAGGTGACTATCCGAAATGACCAAAAGCATTTTTGCTAGGTTTCGGATAGAGAAAATATCCGGAACCAAAACAATACGACTTAATTGCAGTTATTGAGTAGTATTAGGAACTGGGTATTTTTATAAAAAATACCCAGTTTTTTTATTGGGTAAAGCACAAATTGTATATGAAATTAGTGAATGATGAGATAAAAAGGGGAAGTCATATGACAGTTCAGAAATTAAACAAAAAAGAATTTGGCTTAGCAATTCTAAATGGCAATGCCAGTGGAATCATTGTGGCATTGATTCCATCAGCGATCATTAGTCAGTTGCTTGCAATCATGCCACAAACAGATATTGTAAAGACTTTAACAATGATGGTGACTTTAGCACAAAGTACGTTACCAATAATTGCCGCCTTTGCGGTGGGTGCATTGCTTAAGTTTGGAACCATTGAAAGTGCTTCAATGGCATTAGCAACATTTATTGCTTCAGGTGTGGTAACAAGTCATGGCGGGCAGTACGTTATTAGTGGATCTGGCGTGATTTTGAATATTATGTTAACAACATTTATGGCTAGTTTAGTTACTATCGCCTTTCACAAACTACTTGGCCAATTACGAGCAGTATTTGAGCCATTAGCTGTTTTGCTAGTTGGTGGTGGTCTTGGTTTATTGACGTTACCTGTGATGATTGCTATTCAAGATGCGATTGGATCTGTTGTCGCCGCTGCAACCCAAACAGCACCATTAGTGATGGGCATCTTGTTAGGGATTATCTTCGCTGTATTGATTGTTTCACCATTATCTTCCGTTGGTATTGCAACGGCTATTGGGTTGACTGGAATCGGAGCTGGAGCTGCTAATACAGGAATTGTAACTGCTTCGTTGGTTTTGGCAATTATGAGTTTGAAAGAAAATTCATGGGGCTTATTCATTGCCCACTTTATGGGTTCACCGAAAATTCAAATGGCTAACATGTTATCTAAACCAAAACTATTTATTCCAGTGATCATTGCATCGGCCATTGCAGGGGGAATTTCAAGCTTACTGAGTATGTCAGGAACGCCATTTTCAGCAGGTTTCGGCTTATCAGGATTTATTGGACCAGTCACAGCACTTAATGAATCTACGGGAAATGGGATTGGTTTACGAGTCGTGATAGCGTTCTTTATTGTTCCAATTGCCATGGCACTGATCATGAAATACATTTTTATTGATAAATTACAATTAATTGATGCAAAAGACTTAAAATTACCAGAAGTTTAATTTGTTGTTATAAAATTGACTTGCTTATAATTATTTAACCATAGCGTGGAAAAGAAATTGGGACAAAAGAAAATGTTCCAATTTTTTTTTACTAAAAACGTCATAATTATAAACCTGTAACTTTTATGGCGTAAATTGCGTGACACACCAGCTTTAAAACAACTTTTGTTGCGCGCTATTTTTTAAAAATCAAAAAAATAATTTGACAATGCAATATTAGATTGTGTATAGTATTGTCTGTAACATAAATGAAATAAAAACTAGGAGAAAAAATCATGACTGAACCAGTTCTAATTGCCAATCAGTTAAATAAAACATATTTAAGTACAGCAGGTGTACAACAAGAGGTTTTGAAAAATCTATCATTGTCTGTAGATGAGGGCGAATTTGTCGCTATTATGGGTCCATCGGGATCTGGAAAATCAACATTATTGAATATTTTATCAACACTGATGCAACCTTCATCAGGATCAGTGATGATTAACAACAAGAATATTTTGCAGATGAATGATGATGCGATTGCAAAATTCCGTGGTCAAGATATGGGATTTATTTTTCAAAATTATAATTTAATTGAAAGTTTAACCGTGCAGGAAAATATCAGTTTACCACTGACGCTGCAAAAGGTAAGTCCAAAGAAAGTTAAAGACGCCGTGCAAAAAGTCGCACAACTACTGCATATTGAGTCTTATCTCAATAAATATCCAACAGAATTATCAGGTGGTCAACAACAGCGAGTGGGCGCTGCACGAGCTTTGGTACACAATCCAACACTTATTTTTGGTGATGAACCAACCGGAGCACTAGATTCAGAAAACGCTCGCGAAATGATGAATTATTTAACTCAGATCAATGATAACGAAGGAATTTCTATTGTCATGGTGACTCATGATGCTTTCTCAGCATCATTTGCATCTCGAATCTTGTTCTTAACGGATGGACAGATTACAAAAACAATTACTCGTGACAATCAATCACGAGAAGTATTCTATCAACGAGTATTGTCTGAGCTAGGAAATTTCAATTAGGAGGATCATATGTTTGGAATTGCTTTAAAATCATTGCGTTCTAAATGGCGTGATTATATTGTTTTATTTGTTGGCTTGATTATTTCGGCAGCAATTTTTTATATGTTTAGTGCAATGGCCACTAATAAGGCATTTTTAGAAGCGAATGCGGTTGTGTCACAAATTACAGTAATATTTGTCATCGGTGAAGTACTGTTAGGCATGATTACATTTGTCTATTTAAATTTTGCAAATGGTTTTTTGCTAAGAATTCGTCAATCTGAATATGGTTTGATGTCCATGCTTGGGGCAACTAAAAAGCAAATTGGTTCCTTGTTGCTAAGGGAAACGTTAAGTATTGGTGTTATAGCAACAATCATTGGCATTCTTATTGGATTTGGTTTAACGGCACTAAGTAGTCACTACTTAATGAATCTCTTAGGTGTCCAGCTACACCATTGGCAATCTTTTTCAATAAAATCTATCGTTACAACATTAGTATTTTTTATTGTTTTATTTACACTAAATGGTTTGTATAATCGTCGTCGTTTGCGTAAGCAAGATACATTAACACTATTATTAGCTAATAAACAGGTCAACCAACCTAAAGAACGTAAGATACTTGATCCTTTATTTGGTTTAATTGGGCTCTTATTACTAATTGCGAGCTTTGTCTTGATGCCTAAGATTGCCAAAATTGGTTTATCTGGGTTTGTTGTCATTTTGATTTTAAATGTTTGGGGAACGTATTGGTTTGTTAGCCGAACATTAAAAATGGTAACAAGCTGGGTGCGTGGTTCAAAATATAGTTTACGTGGATTGCGTGCATTTATAAACGGACAGCTTTCATTTCGATTACCAGACTATCAACGGATATTATCATCTATTGCTGTTATGTTCGCTTTGGCTTTAGGAGCTATGTCAGTTGGTCAAGGATATTATTTGATGTTACCTAGCCAAGCTGAAAAGGCCGATCCATTGACTGCGGCTTATGTGACAAACAAGATTAGCACGGATAATTTGAAGGGAATTGCGTGGAATCAATCCTACCATTACGTTGTTAAAGGACAAACGATTTATTTCAATGCTGAGGAGTTCAATGAACAAAAATTGCCAGCGAAGGTTTGGTCAAAAGATGGCTCAAGCTGGCGAACAAAATGGTTAACAGGGAATCAATTACGTGATGAACCAGAATCGGATCTAACGTTGACTTCGGTTGCTAATCAAATCTTGAATACACGTTTTGGTGCAAAAGTAGTTGTTGCAGAAAATGCATCAGATATGCAGGCGCATGGTACGACAACACATACTGTTCGTATGGTTAAAGTGACAGATATGATGGCCAATGAGCAGGCATTAGCGCATAATATGAAATTGCAAGAAAAAATTACAGGCATCAAGCCAGAATTTGCAACTGGATCATATGCAGAATACAAACAATTAAAGGGGATTTTCGGTGGTGTCGAGTTCATGGGAAATTTCTTAGGTATTGGCTTTTTGGCAATGTTAGCAGCCACATTAATGTTTAAGACATTATCGGGTGTTGCAGATGATAAGAAACGATATCGTGTATTGGCAATGATTGGAACAAGTGAAAAAAAGATTACCAAAACAATTGCCACTGATTTAGGAATTCTATTTGTTATACCGATGGTAATCGGAATTTTAGACGTCGTATTTGGGTTACAAATGTTTGCGCCATTAATGGCTGGGACAAGCAATGCATACCTCGGTTTTGGACCTTCCTTAATTGGTATTGGCGGTCTATATATTGTTTACTATGGGTTAACGGTTTGGATGTATCGACGATTAATTAAAAAGTAATTCGCCATTTTTTCAAAGAATACGTTATAATAGGAGCATATTCAAAATGTTGTGGAGTTAATAACGAAAGTTAAAGACATCGATGCCACACAGAAAACGTCTACCTAAACGCGCAAGGTAGGCGTTTTTATTTGGATGAAAGGATCAAAAGCGTAAACGTTTGTGATGCTTTTACATCAATATTTGTAAACGTTTGCAATTATAGAAATAATCGATTAGAATACCAGTATACTATGAAATTTAGGGGGAATTGCCAAATGGCATTACTTGGTGCAATTGAAGCAGGTGGAACAAAGTTTGTGGTGGCTGTCGCGCCAGTCGAAAAGCCGGAAGCTGTGGTGGCTCGTGAAAGCTTTCCAACAGAAGATGGTGCGTCGACTATCAAAAAGGTACAAGAATTTTTTGATCAATATGAAGATATTGCTGCAATTGGCATTGCTTCATTTGGACCAATTGATGTCAAACCTGATAGCCAGACCTATGGCTATGTTTTAGATACACCTAAACGAGGCTGGTCAGGTTATAATTTCCTCGGTGCCATGAAAACTTGGCGTGATATACCTTATTATTGGACAACGGATGTTAACGCTGCTGGTTGGGCGGAATATGTATCAGGATCAGCTGCTGATGTGGATAATGTCGTGTATCTAACGGTGGGAACTGGTATTGGAGCAGGTATTATTGCCAACGGAGAATTTGTTGGTGGTTACTCACACCCAGAAGCTGGTCACATTATGATGGCTAAGCATCCCCAAGATAACTATGAAGGGCATTGTCCTTTCCATGGTGATCGTTGCTTGGAAGGATTGGCAGCTGGACCGGCTATGGAAGAACGCTGGGGTGTTTCGGCGAAAGAACTACCAGATGATCATTTAGCATGGCAAATAGAAGCTTTTTATTTGGCACAGGCGGCGGTCACTTATACTGCTACATTGCGCCCAGAACGTATCGTCTTTGGTGGCGGGGTGCCACACCGTGATATTTTGTTACCAATGGTACGACAGTCATTTGCCGAACAATTACATGATTATTTAGCCGTACCAAAATTAGAAGATTATATTGTGTCTGTTGGTAATGGTGATAATGCGGGAATTTATGGATGCTTCTATCTTGCAAAAGAGTTATTGGTAGACTAAACACTACCACAATTATGGTACGAATAACGTCAATTTTTGGAAATCAACGTGAGATGCGTTATAATGGTTGGGTTACACAATATCATAGCCAATAAAAAGTGAGAAGTAATATGTTAACCGTTATTAAGCAGTATGAGGATAGAGATGTAATTATTTACGATTATTACATTGAAAATCGACAAAATGTTTATGCTGATATGGGTCATATTACAGTGAAATCTATGGGCGGTTTTGCAACATGGCGAGCCGTTAATGATAAGAATGAGAAATATTTGAAACAAGCACTGACAGCCCTTGTGATGAAAAGAAATCAGAACGGTGGTGTTTATCCAGATATGATAAAAGTGTTGCTTGGAGACAAAAGAGAATCGACAAAGTAGGATGAACCATCTTACCTAGTTGTAGGAAGAAGTTGGAACAAAAGAAAATGTTCCAACTTTTTTATGTTAAAAATGTTTGGATTATAGGCCTATAAATTCGGAACGTGCACTCTTTTTTAACCGTCATCCATAGCCATTTTTCCTTGACACTATTATATGGTGTATGGCATTCTTAAATTTGGTTACTAAAATCTAAGCATATAGAGGTTAAAAAATGTTTGACATTATTAAAGCAATTATTCTGGGAATAGTTGAAGGAATTACAGAATTCCTACCGATCAGCTCTACTGGTCATTTAATTTTAGCAAATGAATTTATCCAGATGAAGCAGTCAACACAGTTTACGGATATGTTCAATGTTGTGATTCAATTAGGTGCGATTTTTGCAGTTGTGGTGATTTACTTCCATAAGTTGAATCCATTTTCTCCTAAAAAGAATTCATTGGAAAAACATGATACTTGGATCCTATGGTTAAAGGTGTTGGTTGCTATTGTGCCATCAGTTGTTCTAGGATTGTTATTCAATGACTGGATGGATGCACATCTGATGAATTGGCAAGTAGTGGCTGCTATGTTGCTAATTTATGGAATTCTATTCATTGTTATTGAAAATCGTAATGATCGTCTCACACCACGTTTTACGAATTTAAGTAATTTGCCATACCAAACAGCATTTATTATCGGAATGTTCCAGCTCTTATCATTAGTTCCTGGAACATCAAGATCTGGGGCAACCATTTTGGGAGCCATTCTAATTGGTACGTCTCGTTTTGTTGCAACAGAATTTTCATTTTTCCTTGCAATTCCAACGATGTTTGGTGCATCATTACTAAAAATCGTGAAATATTTTAGTCATGGTGGTGCGTTTACTGGTACACAAACCATGGTGCTGTTGACTGGAACAGTTGTATCGTTCGTTGTTGCTTATCTATCGATTAGATTCTTGCTTAATTATATTAAGAATAATGACTTTAAAGCATTTGGTTGGTATCGAATTATCTTGAGTGTTTTGGTAATCGCATATTTTGGCTTTTTTGCAAAATAAAATTAAATATTGATTAGAAAAATGATTGAGTTTATCATTTAATGTGCTATACTTATGGTAAGTCATCAACCTTATTCATATTTTCTACTCTTAAATAGATGATGGATAGTGATTTTGGGTTACCTTGTTGGTACCAAAATCACTTTTTTATTGGTTTTTCAAATTAAAGGTTTCTTTTAGGCTGATTTATATTTTATTTAAGTCGCTGGCCTTATCATAAATACTGTTGATAAGGAAAGCCCATTCCTATCAACAGCCCACACTCATAGAAATTTACCTAACCGTTTAAAGTGATGATGCTTTAGACAACCTACTCCTTAATAAAGATCGTTGGTTATGTTTAATAGCCAACTTGATCCAAAAACGTCTATCTTGCCCGGATAGGCGTTTTTGTATTCATAAAAAAATACTAATATTCTGGCCGATATATTGATTTCACGTGAATGGTCCGCTATTTTAGACGTTAAATAGATATTTATAGTCAAAAAGGGGTTAGATATGGGTGATTATTTAAAAGGAAAAAAGTGGGGGCATTGGATTGGGGTTGTTGTATTTGTTATCGTTGTTTGTGCAGGTGGCTTTTACGGTCACAAGGTATATCGTGAAAGTCATCCAAAACTATTAACAGAGACACAAATCAAAAATAACTTAGGCATTCATTTGAGTAGACAATTAATTTCGAGTCAAAAAAATCTAGAAAAGAAATATACACATGCGGAGGAAGATTCGGATTATACAATTGAGCATATGTTTGTAAAGACAAATCCGTATAAAACCTCGCCACTAACTGCTCTCGCTATTTTTCATACAGATCAGGCAGCAAGAGTAAGTTATACGGTTGTTGGTAAAACAAACGGGACATCCATCAGTAATGATACAACTAAAAATAGTAAAACTCACCGCATTAATGTGGTGGGGTTGTACGCTAATACGGCAAATCGAGTAGAATTTACGATAACTTATGCTGATGGACATGTTCAGAAGAAAACCATAATGGTACAAACACAAGCATTACCCAAAAGTTTAGCTAATATTAATATTCAAGTGAAAATGGCTAATAAGGAGCAAATGGCGATTGGAAAGAACGGTTTAACCGTGTTTACCCGTACAACAAAAGAGCCATTTGCTATTGATGCCGATGGGCAGATACGGTGGTATTCAACTGAATATAATCAGCATATTTTTAAAACTTTAAAGAATGGTCATTTGTTGATTTTGAGAAAACAGAATAATAGTCAACTTGTTTATAACGATCTTGTTGAGACAAACTATTTAGGAAAGATTTACCGCAATTATCAATTTAGTAATAAAACATCATCAACTGAAAATTTGAAAGCCAAGCATAAGTCAGACGTAGAAACAACTGCTATTCACCATGATGTTATTGAATTACCAAACGGGAATTTATTAGCTACCGTTTCTGATGGATCAAAGTTCATTGAGGATACGATGGTTGAAATCAATCGTCAAACAGGTAAAGTGGTACGGGTTATTGATTTGAAACGTATTTTCCCAATGGACATGTATGCACAATATGATGCAACGAAACGTTCTGATGGGAAAGTTGATTGGTTACATCAAAACGCAATCAATTATGATAAAAAAGATAACAGTATTATTATCTCATCACGTCATCAGGATTTAGTAATGAAATTAAATTATGAAACGATGCGTCCAATCTGGATTTTATCTGGAAAACCAAAAGCAGATTGGCCAAAAAAGTGGCAAAAGCATGTGTTGCGTTATGCTAATGGAACAACTATCAATGGTGGACAGCATGATGCACGTGTCATTCCTGGTTCACAAAAAGACGGCCAAGAAACTATTTCTATCTATGATAATAATTATGCTGTGTCATATGGTGATAAAAAGACGACCAAGAAATATTCAGCAGGCCGTGAATTAAGAATCAATTTGAAAACAATGACTGCGAAAGAAGTTTGGTCTTATGGACAGGCATTGGGGACGGCTAATTTCACAGATCGAATTGGTTCAAATCGATTGTTGGCTAATGGTAATTTCTTAATTGATTTTGGTTACTTAAATGCAAAAAATGGGGATGCTTCTAATATTGTGGAAGTAACTCGTGAAGGTTATCAGGTGTTTAATGTTGAACTTTCTAATTTGCAGTCTAAGGGTTACGTTTATCGTGCTTACCGCATTCATATCTCGTAGCCTATGGGTGTCATATTGCATATTAGGATTGAAAGGGATAAACTTAAGTAATTATGAGAAAAAGGTGGTTAAAAAATGAGTGAAATTACCCAAGAGCAATTAACAGCATTTAAAGAAGCTGTGAATGAAAGCCCCAAGGCCGCAGTTTTACGTGGTGCAGTGACAACGAATGGTATTTTGAAGTCAGCACGTGATAACCAACGTGCCGGTGAATTGACACCAACATTTAGTGTTGATTTGGAGAGCTCACCAGTTGCTAATCAATTGCAATCGGGACGTTGCTGGATGTTTGCAGCGTTGAATACAATGCGCCATGATATGAAGTCAGTCCATGGCTTACCTGGTGATTTCGAGTTATCACAAAGTTACACATTCTTTTGGGATAAGTTGGAGAAGGCAAATTACTTCTACAACAATATTGTGGCAACGGCAGACAAGCCAACTACTGATCGTGAAGTTAGCTTCTTGCTAGCTACGCCACAACAAGATGGTGGGCAGTGGGATATGATTGTTGCAATCATAGAGAAGTATGGTGTTGTGCCACAATCAGCTTTCCCAGAGTCACAAGCATCATCTCATTCTGCTGAATTCAACCGTTTGTTCAATGGTAAGTTGCGTAAAGATGCAATTGCGCTACGTCAATTGGTTGCGCAAAACGCTTCAGATGAACAAATTTCAGCTAAGCTTGCAGCATTCAATAAAGAGAATTATCGTATGCTATCACTAACATTTGGAGAGCCACCTTTGACTTTCGATTTCTCATTCCGCGATAAGGATAATGAGTTCCATCGTGAGCAAGCAATTACGCCACAAGACTTCTTTAAGAAATATGTTGGTTGGAATCTAAGTGATTATATTTCAATTATTAATGCACCAACAGATGACAAGCCATACAACCAAACTTATGGTGTTAAAATGTTGGGTTCAGTTGTCGGTGGTCGTGATGTTAAGCATTTGAATCTTGACTTAGCAACGTTCAAAGAATTAGCAATCAAGCAATTATCTGCTGGGGAGAACGTTTGGTTTGGTGTTGATATGGGACCAAAGTTAGATCGTGTCGCTGGCTTGATGGACACAGAATTATATGATGAAGATAGCCTATTCGATATCGATTTCAGCATGACCAAGGCAGAGCGCTTGGATTATGGTGATTCATTGATGACGCACGCCATGGTTTTGACTGGTGTTGACCTTGTCGATGGTAAGCCAACAAAGTGGAAGGTTGAGAACTCATGGGGTGATAAGAATGGCCACAAGGGTTACTTTACAATGTCTGACGAGTGGTTTGACCAATTTACTTATCAAGTTGTTATTAAGAAGGAATTCCTTCCTGATGAATTGCGTGATGCTTATGAAAATGGCACACCAAAAGAATTAGCACCATGGGATCCAATGGGTGCATTAGCATAAAAACTATTAAATGACCGAAGTTGTCCAATCAATAATTGGTAATGACTTCGGCTTTTTTGTGGCAGATGATTTATGGTATAGTGGTTATCAAAAATAGACAGTGATGGAAAAATTATGTTAAAAGATGATCTAAAGCAAAAGATTATGGCAATTAATGCAACATTGGATATCAAACAATTAAATCCAATTTTGGAACCTATTTTAATGGCGGGGATGCGTCGGGGATATGAAGCAGCATATTTATTGATTATTGGATTAAGTGAAGGTGTTCAGCCAGATGATCAACCAGCGACTTGGATCGATCAAGTAGAACATACTGCTGATAAGGAATTTGCAAAACTTATTACCAATGTTCATGAAAATGATTCGCAACAAAATGAAGTAGCGACACAAATTAATAGTATGCTGGCAGAAGAATATCATGCAATCACTTCACATCATGATAATCAATTAGTGATAGAAAGTGTCATTATGCCTTATTTTAATGGCTGGTTTTTGGGTTATTACCATGCCTTGTTAACGTTGGTTGTTGAAACGCAGGCAGCAAAAGATACACAAAGCAAAGGTTTAAAGAAGCAAATTTCTAATCAAGCCATGCAAGCTGTCGAAAATGAGCGAACAAAGTTTCAACATCAGATGTTTTATCAAAATGGTGTTTTAAAGGATATTTTGTCTATTTTAGAACCGAGATAGTACGACAAAAGATATCTTGAAGCCGACCGTACCATAAAAAGTTGACAAGAAAAATTTTCTGGTGTAAATTAGCATCAATAATTAAATTCAAATTAAAAAGCAATGAAGAGAAGCTCATTATTTGTTAGCGATAAGAGAACTGTTGGTTGGTGCGAAACAGGTTGCGATAATTAATGACGATCATCTCTGAGCTATGTCGTTGAAATTTTATTAGATGGCATTGGGTGCACCCATTATAGTGTCAGCGTATTACAAATGTTGTACGTGAGAGATAATGCTAGTGATAGCATTATAAATTAAGGTGGTACCACGCATACAGCGTCCTTTTAACTATTTAACCAGGTAGTTAAAAGGACGCTTTTTAATTTGAATGGCATTAATTGTATTTTAGGGGGTGAGGACAGATGGAATCGGTGATTCAAAGCGCAAAAGAGAGTCCTAGTCAGATTAGTCTTTTGTCGCATTTAACACATAGTATGAACGATTTTCGAGTCATGAATTATTATTTATTTGTCCTCAAAGTACAGACATAAGTGGGAACAAATAAATCAAATTTAATGGAGGATACACTTATGAATCAGACAATGTCACAAACACTTACTAAAGAAAATGAATTATCAACAGCTGAAAATGAGTTAGCAGAGAACTTGTTTAATGCATATCAAACACACGAACCCTTGCAGCAATCTGCCTATGAGGGCGTCGTTACGGATGAAGAGACTGCCTACCGAGTACAACATCGGCTAACTGAATTAAAAGATGAGGCCGTTGGTGGCTACAAGGTATCGCTTACTAGTCAAGAAACCCAGGATATGTTTGACTCGGATTCACCGCTATATGGTGCCCAGGTTAAAAGTCACTTTGTTTCATCGCCCACAACGCTATATCGAAGTGACTTAATGGAGCCATTAGCAGAGGTTGAGATGTTATTTACAGCTAAAGAAGACCTTAGCAGCGAAGATTCCTTAGTAGAGTTACTTCACAAGACAAAGGTTGCGCCGGCTGTTGAAGTGCCTGATTCACGTTTTAGTGATTGGTTCCCAAGTCTGTCAAAATATATGGTAATGTCAGATGCGGCGGTTGGTGGTTATGTTGTTTATGGTAATGAGGTGGACACGGATAAACTGTTCACCGATGTTGATGAGTTGGCCAATGTCACATGTGAGTTATTCCATGATGGTAAAAAACTAAAAGATGGCAGTTCGTCTGAAGTTTTAGGGAATCCACTACATTCACTCCATTGGTTAGTCGAAAAACTTGAACAACAGGGAACCCCATTAAAAGCTGGACAACGTGTTTCAAGTGGTACATTCTTATTACCGGAATCATTAGGAAATGGTAGTTGGAAGGCAACTTTCGATAAAGGTCTAGGCGCAGTGTTCTTTGATGTTGTTGATTAAACTGGCATTGGTAGGTAACAAATATTTAAATTTGGCGAAAAGTCTTTCGTGAATTTTAAGCTGATTGAGTCGGAATATATTTATATCCTGGCTTTTTTGATGGAATTATTGGTTGCTTTATAAAATGTTTGGCGGTACTATACGGGGGTATTAATTAGAATTTCAAAAATTTTTGATCCAACTTGGAGGCAAATTAGTAATGCTCAAGCAATTTGAACGTGTTTCATTTGCAGGAATGCTAGTTACGTTAGGAATTGTATACGGTGATATTGGAACGTCACCGCTATATGTCATGAACGCCATAGTTGGTGATGCTGGTAAAATGGGCCATACATCACCGGATTATATTATCGGTGCCATTTCGTTGATTTTTTGGACGTTAATGATTATTACGACGTTAAAATATGTGGTTATTGCCA
This sequence comes from Weissella paramesenteroides ATCC 33313, assembly GCF_000160575.1. Lineage (GTDB taxonomy): Bacteria > Bacillota > Bacilli > Lactobacillales > Lactobacillaceae > Weissella > Weissella paramesenteroides. Next base: position 74,818 of record NZ_GG697133.1, on the reverse strand, counting down.
TGCAAGCCGATAACAATCATGAAGGGGGCATCTTTTCACTTTATGCATTGGTAAGAGCAAAAGCAAAATGGCTCATTTTTCCAGCGTTAATTGGTGGTGCCGCTATTTTAGCCGATGGTACATTAACACCAGCAGTAACCGTTACTTCAGCCATTGAAGGGTTGCGTGGACAGCATCTGGGGTCAATATCATTTGGGAATGCGCAAAGTGATGTCTTGTTAATTACAACGTTGGTATTATTGTTGCTATTTGTTATTCAGCGTTTTGGTACAAGTACGATTGGAAAAGCTTTTGGACCAGTAATGATATTATGGTTTGGCTTTTTAGCAGTTTTTGGTATTGTCAACATATTAGGATACCCAGCAATCTTAAAAGCTTTGTCACCATACTACGCCATTACGTTGTTATTTAGTCCGGTTAATAAAGTTGGTATTTTCATTCTGGGAAGTGTTTTTCTGGCAACAACAGGTGCTGAAGCTTTATATTCTGATATGGGGCACGTTGGTAAGAAAAATATTTATGCAACATGGCCATTGGTCTATGGCGCATTGATTTTAAATTACTTAGGTCAAGGTGCTTGGATTATTAATCACGCACATGATCAGGCATATGCTAATCTGTCAAATCTTAATCCGTTTTATGAAATGCTGCCTGGTAATTGGCGAATTTTAGGCATAGTACTTGCCACTTTGGCTGCTGTTATTGCTTCGCAGGCGTTAATTACAGGTTCCTTTACATTAGTTTCTGAAGCAATGGGATTAAAATTATTACCACGTTTATTGGTTAAGCATCCTAGTGATGTTAAAAATCAAATCTATATCGCTAATGTGAATTGGATTTTATGTATTATTACGTTGAGCATTGTTTGGTACTTTGGTAATTCACAAAAGATGGAGGCCGCATATGGTCTAGCAATTACTGTTACCATGTTAATGACAACCATATTGCTCTTTGAATTTTTGAAGGATCGTCTTAACCGGATTAGCGCATTTGGTATTGCGATATTTTTTGGGACAATTGAGACCTTGTTCTTGATAGCTAGTCTGGTTAAATTTATTCATGGTGGCTATATTACAGTATTATTGATGTTGCTTATTTTGTATGTGATGTGGGTTTGGTACTTTGGTAATAAGAAAAGAGAGCATTATGAAGTAGCAAGTGAATATGTGTCTTTACTTGATTACCGTGATCAACTGTCAAAGTTAAGTGATGATGAGACAGAACCATTTTTTACTACAAATTTGGTTTACATGACTAAAATTAAAGATGATTATCGAATTAAACGTAGTGCAATGTACTCTATTTTAGATCGGCAACCAAAACGAGCTAAAGTATATTGGTTTGTCACAGTAAATGAAACAGATGAACCATATGAAAGTAGCTACACGGTGGATATGTTGGATACGGACAATATTGTGAATGTGCAATTATATCTTGGCTTTAAACGATCTCAAGTGGTAAGTGTTTATCTGCATCAAATTGTTGCCAAATTAGTTGAACAAGGCGTTTTAAAATCACAAGTGCCAAAGTACTCGACTCAGATGGAGCGCAAAGTTGGCTCATTTAAATTTGTCATTATTAAGGAACAACCTGCGGATTTGGTTATTAATGATAAACTTAGTGGGCTAGACAGACGTTTGATTGCAGGTAGAATTTATCTACAAAAGATTACTGCTTCACCAACCACATGGTATGGCTTGGAATTCAGTAATGTGATTGAAGAGAGTGCACCATTGTTTATTAACTACACAAGTAACCAGTATGTTATGCAGAGAAAGATATATCATCGACAGACAAAGAAGTAGCTATTAATTTGTCAGATGATGATATTGTCGTTTCTTTTATATGTGGGTGGGGAACTTTACAAAGCGCCAGCCGAGATCATAAAATGTAGACATAAAAAAACTGCAAGGTGCATAAGACCTTACAGGCGATTGAGCTTGAGAGTGTGTTTTTGGGCAGCGCTGATAAATCTTTATGACTTATCAGCGCTTTTCTATAGCATTTTCCATTGAAAGCAAGTCTTGCAAACCAGTTTTATTTGTCTCTGATAATGACTGTATGTTTATTTGAGAGAGAGGGGTTACACCTGTTTGAGATAGGCGCTTTTCATTTGTCTTAGATAAACCTTTCCAATACATGAGATTGTCCTTTCTAAATTAGCGAGTATGATAATGTACCCAGTAATATTGTTGATAACGGGTGGGAACTGTTCATTTACAATATCTTTATACAACATGATAACATGCAAAATGCCGTTTGCTGTGAGAAAGTAAATAATCAGGTTGTTATTGAAAATCAATAAAATGAATAAGTGTAAGCAGTTATAAATAAATGCAAGCATCATATGGTCATTGCGCGTACGAGGACTTAGTCTTTACAAAGTAGGAACACACACCGTATAATAAGGGCATACAAAAAAAGCCCGTAAGGTGTGCGAGACCTTACAGGCGACAAGTTTAGAGTATGCTTATAAAGTTAGCGCTGATTAGTCTTTACGGCTTATCAGCGTTTTTCTTTATCTCGTAGGCTTTTGCTAAGTTGATAGCAAACTTACCCAGAGCGCCTAGCACAATAGCTATACAGATAGCTAGAGATACCATGCGAGCAACCTCCATAAGATTGTTGTATCATCATTACACCTCCAAATTTAGAGTGTGAAAAGGTGTATGTATACTCACTTACTTGTCATAGTTTCATTGAGTAGCTAACTCAAATTCACTACTTAATTATCATAATGGAAACGGATGAAGTTGTATATAAGTTAATTAATCGTAAGCACTGACATTTATTTGTTAGTGCTTTTTTATATTATCCAAACTAATCATTTACGAGTGATAAAGTGTTTACCTGAAAAGCCCACTAGGTTATTCGATTGAATAGCTTAGTGGGCTTTTTTGGGTTTCTACTATAAAAAGTAGACTATTAAATTTAAATTCGGCACTAATTCGGCACCAGAAACAACGTAAATACCGTTATATCAGCGTTTTTAGCTGGTATTAAATGGAGCCGAGGGGAGTTGAACCCCTGTCCTAACATCTTGCAACTGACACCTCTACGTTCATAGCAAAACGATTTAAATCTCACTTATCGCACGCCGTTTTGCCAAGTGATCGAATAAGCCAGCCTGATTATCCTCTTCTAAACTCCCGCAGACGGAGAGCGTTTAGCGCAGGTTGCTTAATTTGAGACTTACGATAGCACGCAACTAATACTAAAGTAAGCAACGCCAGCTGGTTTTTAGGCAGCTAATGCGTAGTTATTGTTTGAATTTTTTGCAGTTAATTCTACTGAGTGGATTATAGGGCCACAACCCCTAAACGCAGTACCAGCCCAAACAATGCTAGTCGATTCCGTAACGACCCCGTTAATAGATACTAGTATACCAAGCTTTTTGTAGCAGTACAAATACGATACGTCAGATGTTCTAGATAAACATTCGCATTTAATGAGTTAAAAATATTGTTTAATATTTTTAGTTCGTGTATAATCTATTACTGGTGGTTAAAATAATAAATAAAATTTAAAAACACGAACATTCATGCTTAGGAGTTTATAATATGGAATTTACGACCGTTTTTGACTATGAGGATATTCAACTAATACCAAACAAATGTATTATTAATAGTCGTTCAGAGGCTGATACATCAGTAAAGTTAGGAAATCACACGTTTAAAATACCCGTCGTGCCAGCAAATATGCAAACCGTTATTGATGATGCATTGGCAATGAAATTGGCTAAATCAGGTTATTTTTACGTCATGCATCGCTTTAACCCAGAAACACGTCTGGATTTCGTGCGAACTTTTCATGAAGAAGGCCAGATTGCTTCAATTTCTGTTGGTGTCAAGCAAGAAGAATATGACTTTATTGATCAGTTGAAAGCTGCAGATTTAGTACCAGAGTACATTACAATTGATATTGCCCATGGTCACTCAGATTCAGTTATTGAAATGATCAAGTACATCAAGAAAAATTTGCCAGAATCATTTGTTATTGCTGGAAACGTTGCAACACCTGAAGCAGTTCGTGATTTAGAAAATGCTGGGGCAGATGCAACGAAAGTTGGGGTTGGTCCTGGAAAAGCTTGCATTACCAAATTAAAGACAGGATTTGGAACTGGCGGCTGGCAACTGGCAGCTTTGCGTTTGTGCGCTAAGGCTGCAAAGAAGCCAATTATTGCTGATGGTGGCATTCGTTATAATGGTGATATTGCAAAGTCAGTTCGTTTTGGTGCCACAATGGTAATGATTGGTTCACTATTCGCTGGCCATGCCGAAACACCAGGTGACATTGTCGAGTTGGATGGTGCGAAGTATAAAACTTATTTTGGTTCTGCTTCTCAATATCAAAAGGGTGAGTATAAGAACGTTGAAGGTAAGAAGTTATTAGTACCTTATCGTGGCATGATTCAGGATACTTTGAATGAGATGGAACAAGATCTGCAATCATCTATTTCATACGCTGGTGGGCGCCAATTACGTGATTTAAGATATGTTGACTATGTCATTGTTAAAAATTCAATTGTGAACGGTGATTCATACTAAAAATCGTTTTATAATCGTGAGAAGTTGGGACAAAAGGAACTGTTCCAACTTTTTTAGTCAAAAATGACGCAAATCACGTGTCATATCGGCTTTCAAACGACTTTTGTCTCGCGCGCTCTTTTTTGAATCTTGTGAATTTGCGAAGAAGTTTGTCTTTTAGTTTTATGAAGCTAATAAATTAGGTATGATATTGTTATAGAAAAATTGAAGGGAGTCTTGTATGAAGCTTTTACAAAAATGGTTAATCAATAACTTTGATTGGCAGGCACTTGGACTCGCTTTGTTAATTATTATTTTGACAATTATTGTAACTAAAGGGATTGTTGGCGTCATCTTTTATCAAATTGAAAAGAGATTGTCTAAGCGATTCGCAATTTGGCGAGATGTGCTCGTTGCTTTTGAAAAGCCTGTCAAAATTGCAGTTTTATTTGCTGGATTCGTTTGGGCTTTACATACTGCTCGAGCACCGCATTTAATTCTGCAATACGTCGATGCAATTAATAAATCGGTTGTGATGTTTAGTGTGGGATATGGTTTATATTCATTAATGTCATCTCTCACTGATTTGTTCCAATATTTTGGTGCGAAAATTCATGTTGAAGTTGATTCGATTGTGATGCCATTCTTAAAGCGAACGTTACAATTTGTTGTGATGGCATTAACGATTACAATGATTTTGTCTGATTGGGGTATTAACGTTAATGGTGTGTTTGCCGGATTAGGTTTGGCAGGCTTGGCTGTTTCAATGGCCGCCCAGGACCCAATTAAAAATTTGTTAGGTGGTATTATCATTATTACTGAAAAACCATTTCAAATTGGTGATAATATTGAATCACCATCCGTTGCCGGAATTGCAGAAGATATTACATTTCGTTCGACCTTAGTGCGTACTTTAGACGGGGCATTAGTGGTTGTGCCAAATGCAACACTTTCTAACGAACCAATTACCAATTGGTCTCGAGTAGAAATACGTAAAATTCCATTAGTTTTTTATCTATCTTTGAAAACAGATACCAAGGAGTTGATTGCTGTTTCAGAAGAAACGATGAGAAAGTTATTAGTGGATGATCGTTTTGAAGAAGGTACAGCTAAGGCGTTTATTAATCAGGTAACACCTTATGGGTATGAGTTTAATGTTAATGTGTTTTTGAAAATGCTTCCAGATACTGATTTTCCCGGAGCACGGGCCGATGTTAATATGATTGTATTACGAATTCTTGCGGCCCATAATATACAGTTATCCGTTAATACGAAACAAATGCCACAGCAATGATTGACTTCAAATTCAGAAAACGGTATAGTTTAACACAATAAAATATTGCTTTTTTAATAGTCAGACGAGAGCTGACAAAGGAGCGCGTTGTAAACGAGATAACAAATTTAAATCGCGCCATATTTGTGGGGCGATTTTTTTATACTCTTATTAAGGAGAAAGAAATGGCAAAAGAATTTGGACGGGTGCAGGCAATAAATGAAAACCAGCGAACAATGTCAAACTGGGACATGTTTGCGACATGGATTGGTGCTAATGCGAATAATGGTACCTGGTATATTGGTGGTGTGATTGCAGCGGCCGGTATGTACACAGCATCAACGACACTAATTGTGACAGGAATTATGTCATATCTATTTCTCACGTTAGCTTCTTACATGGGATATAAAACAGGGCTACCGATGATGGCCTTAACAAGAGCATCGTTTGGATTGAAGGGGTCGTTTGGCCCATCAGTAATCAACATTGTGCAATTTATTGGGTGGGCAGCAGCTAATACTTTTATTGCAGCAATTTCGATTTCGGTAATTTTCAAGGACTTATTAGGTTGGACAGCTTACGCCAATGGTGGTAAAGCAGGTCTAGTCGTCGGAATTATTATTATGTCATTGTTACATTTAGCTTCTATTTCGCTAGGTGAAAAGTCTGTGCGACTGATTGAGCGAATTGGTATTATTTTGGTCATTATTTTTGTTGTTTGGGAGGCAGTTGTTGTCTTTCAAAATGTCTCACTAAATCAAATTTCTGCCTGGCAACCGCCTAAGTCAGTTCGTATCTCTTCAGGAACGGCAATTGATATTCTAGCAGCCTTTAATTTGGCTTGGGTGACAGCATCATCTGACTTCTCTAGGTTTGCTAAGAAAAATTCTGGGGCAACCGGTTGGTCATTTTTGGGGGCGAATATCGGTTTGTTTGGCTTTGCCTTTATTGGATTGCTAGCAACGATTGGAACTGCTGTGATGAATCAATCATTTGATCCAAATGATTCGGATCCATCAACGATTGCATCTAAATTGGGATTAGGAATTATTGCATTACTTGTCATTATTATTACATCAACGACTGCTAATGCAGTCAATTTAATGGCGGCTGGTTCTGCGTTGACTAATATGTGGCATAAATTAAAATTAACGCCCGCTTTATGGATTGTCACACTTATCGCCACGGCTGTATCGTTCATTCCGTTATTGTTTACGACTTTCTTGGATGCTTTCACGGCATTCTTAGACTATATTGGCATGTTTTTAGGTCCTGAAATTGCCGTCTTTTTGGTTGATTATTTTGTGATTCGAAAAGGAAAATATGAGTTGTCAGAATTCACAAAAATAGACGGTAAATATTGGTATCAAGGTGGTTTGAATTGGTTGGCAATTATCTCTTGGGTAATTGGTATCGTGCTATACTTTAGTTTAAAATCAGTTTCATGGTTAAGTGAAACGATTGGTGTAACTTTTGTGGCAATGCTTTTTTCAGGGATAATTTATTATGGGTTAACCTGGCTATTTAATAGTAAAGAAAAGTAATATTGCCAAATAAAACTTTGCTTTAAGGATTGAATTCAGATGAAATATTTAATTGTCACAGAGAAGCCATCTGCCGCTAAAAATTTTATAAAAGCGTTAGGTGGGAAGTCCGGTCAATATGCTGGCTATGACTATCAGATTGTTAATCTTCATGGTCACATGATGACTTTTAAGGAGCCAGAGGAGATGGTTAATGAAGATTTACGAACGGCTTATAAATCTTGGACGTTAAAGTATTTACCTTGGCAATTAACAGAGATGAATTGGCAGCGCACGTATTTAAAACAGCGTCAACCAAAGACCGGTCGTTTAAAATCAACGAAAACAGAGCTGACAGACTTACAACAAGAAAGTCGAAAAAACTATGATGCCATTGTGATTGCTACGGATACGGATCCATCAGGAGAAGGTGACTTGCTGGCATGGGAGGTCATCGATGCAATTAAGTGGCAGGGGAAAGTACTACGGGCAAATTTTGTCGATGAGGCACCTAAAAGTATTAGACAGGCGATGGCTAATTTAAGTGACGTTTCTGATAAGACACAACACGGTGCATACTTAAAAGGGGAAACTCGTAGTCGCTGGGATTTTGCATCCATGCAATTGACGAGAATTGCAACAACTTCTGCTAAAAAAGCTGGCTTTAAAGTTGTAGCGCGTGAAGGTCGTTTGAAATCAGTGATTGTTTGGAAAATTTACGAGCAAATGCAGAAAATTAAGCAGTATGTGAAACAGCCTTTTTATGAGGTTCGCTTCAAGGATCCAGCTGGGCACATATTTAAACGTTCGTTGCCAAAAGATGATCAGGTTGCTTGGCGGTATGCTGAAGAAGCACTTGCTCAAGTTGAAAAACAAAATTATCAACCGGCAGATGTCATTAATGAAAAGCATACGAAACGGCGACAAGCTCCTGATAAATTATTGGATTTGGCTGGTTTGGCAGCAATTTTGGCGCCACAGGGCTATGACAGTAAAGAGGTACTGCGAACGTATCAGAAAATGTATGAAGCACAAATTGTTTCGTACCCAAGAACTGATGATAAGTCGGTCACCCCAGAACAATTTGCAGAACTGTTACCAAAAGTTGATCAAATTGCTCACTTAGTTGGGGTTGATAAACAACTTTTGACGCATCGACAACCGCGTGCAACGCATGTCAAACCACAAGGGTCACATGGGGCTAATCGTCCCGGATTGAATGTACCAACAAGTATGCAAGCTCTATCAAAATATGGTGGGAGTGCCGCTGCAATTTATGAAATTTTAGCTAAAAATTATTTGGCGATGTTGGCCGAAGATTATATTTATGATCATGTAACAGCAGAATTGAAGCAATATCCTAGCTTCAAAACAGCATTTAATATACCAATCGCCAAAAATTATAAACTTGTTTATGATGCACAGCAGGCTTTACAAGATAATCAAGTTGATGAGGTGCAAAATGATGCAACAGTCGGACCTAAAGCAGATCCGTACATCTATGAGGGCACTAATAAAAAGCCAAGTTATCCCACAACAAAGTGGTTAATGGCCTTTTTGGAAAAAAATAATGTTGGAACTGGAGCGACACGTGTTTCAACTTTGTCGGAGATGAGTCAGGGAAATCGTAAAATGATGACTGAAAAAAAGGGGCGTCTGACGCTTACTGAAACCGGCAATGTTTCTGCTATTATGGTTGCGGGAACGTGGATTGCATCCCCAAAAATTACCAAAAGGTTATTTGAAATAATGAACGAAGTCGGTGAATTTAAGGTAACGATGGTAAAAGCGTTAGATTCAGTAACTCAAGTTGTTCAGCATGACATGCCAATCATGGTTGAAAATGCTCAGCAATTGGTCATTGAATTAGGGAAACCCAAAATTAAAAATGCGGGAACAACAAAGAAAAGCTCTGAAAAAATTAAGGGACAATTTAACGGTCAAAAAATTAGTTTTGCTAAAACGTGGAGTGACCATACTTTTTCGGATGAGGAAGTGCAACACTTGCTTAATGGTGACGAAATTAGTTTTGAGGCGAAAACAAAACGCGGAAAAAATTATACGGCAACCGGTTATTTAGCAAAACAAACATATAAAGGGCATTCATATTATGGTTTTAAACTGAAGCCAAGAAAAAATAAAGGGTAACTAATAAGGAGATTAGGTATGTTAATTAAACAAGTTGTGATTGAAAATGCTGAAAAATTGCAGGATGTGCGGGTTACAGATGGAAAATTTGCTGCAATTGATGATTTTTTAACACCAATTGCGGGTGAACAAGTTATCGATGCAACAGGAAAATTAATGATCCCACCCTTTGTTGATCCGCATGTTCATCTAGATTCAACAATGACTGCTGGACAACCCGAGTGGAACGAGAGCGGTACTTTGTTTGATGGTATTCGAATTTGGGGTGAACGCAAGCAGACCTTATCCCATGAGGATGTTAAGCAGCGAGCAATTGCGGCTTTGAAAATTCAAGCGACGCACGGACTACAGTTCGTCCGATCACATGTTGATGTGACCGATCCAGATTTAGTTGCTTTAAAGGCATTACTAGAAGTGCGTGAAGAAGTTAAGCCTTGGATGACTTTACAATTAGTTGCCTTCCCACAAGAGGGCATTTTGTCTTTTCCTAATGGTAAGGAATTAATGACTAAGGCGGCTGAAATGGGAGTAGATGCAATTGGTGCGATTCCTCATTTTGAATTTACTCGTGAATACTCGGTGGAATCATTGCATTTTGCATTTGACTTAGCTAAAAAGTATCACTTGCTGATTGACGCGCATACAGACGAAATTGATGACCCAGCATCACGAGGATTAGAAACATTAGCTATGTTAGCATTAGAGACAGGATTGAAGGAGCGGGTGACTGCATCACATACGACAGCAATGGGGTCTTATAATGATGCTTATGTTTCTAAACTCATGCGACTGTTGAAAATGGCTGATATTAATTTTGTGGCTAATCCATTAATTAATATGTATTTAGGTGGGCGCTTTGATACATATCCAAAGCGTCGTGGGTTAACACGTGTTAAAGAATTAGATGCTGAGGGATTGAATGTTGCCTTTGGAGAAGATGATATAAAGGATCCCTGGTATCCAATGGGAAATGGCAATATGATGGATGTCCTACATATGGGGTTGCATGCAACACAGATAATGGGCTATACAGAAATCATGAACTCATACCGTTTTATTACTAGTCAAGGTGCGCGGACGATGCAGGTTGCGGAGAATTATGGTATTGAGGTAGGGAAGCCAGCAAACTTCTTAATCTTTAATGCCGCTAATTGGTATGATGCCTTGAATGAACGAGCAGAATTACTATATTCTGTTCATGAAGGGCATGTTTTAGTAGAAACAAAGCCAGCAGATGTGCATGTAAACTTGCCAAAATAAGGTGAAATAGGTTGGGACATTTTCTTTTGTTCCAACCTATTTTTCCTTACATTAATGGTATTTTAGGCAAAAAATGTTTGTCAGTGTTGCAGTGATGAAATAACGATTTGAAAAGTTTTAAGAAGCATCGTTGTATAATAGAAATTAAAGATTTATGGAACAAAAAAGTGCTGATGGTGGATATAGGTAAAAACATGAAATTGTTAATGATAGAAGATAATACGTCCGTGTCAGAAATGATGGGGATGTTTTATAAAAAAGAAAAATGGGATGTCACCAATGCCTACGATGGTGAAGAAGGACTTAAGTTATTTAACGAGAACGCACAGACATGGGATGCTGTCATCTTGGATTTGAATCTTCCAAAAGTTGATGGGATGCAAGTTGCTATGAAAATTAGAGAAGTGTCTGCAGAAGTGCCTTTAATTATGCTAACAGCACGCGATTCTGATTCAGATCAAGTACTTGGTTTTGATGTTGGTGCGGATGATTATGTTACAAAACCATTTAGTCCAATTACATTGATTGCACGAATCAAAGCCATTCATCGGCGGGCAATGATGCAACCTGTCAGTCATGAAGAAGGCGTAATTGACGATTTTGATGTGCAAACACGAACATTTAAATTAAATTCAAGAACACGGGAAGCCTATCTAAATGATGTGTTGATTCCGGATTTAACTCCAAAAGAGTTTGACTTATTACGTGTGCTTTCAAAAAAGCAACGTCAGGTATTTTCACGCGACCAACTATTACAATTGGTATGGGATTATGAGTATTTTGGGGATGAGCGCACTGTAGATGCTCATGTGAAAAAGCTACGTCAAAAAATTGAAAAAGTTGGTCCTCAAGTGATCCAAACCGTTTGGGGTGTGGGGTACAAATTTGATGATTCAAATGTACCTGAAACACCAATGAAATAATGATTAGAGATGAGCAAATGAAAAAAGGGCGCATTGAAAAATTGTTAATTATATTAATTCTGATGTTTGTATTGGCGACTTTGTTGATATTGTGCCATTTGAATGAATTGATCACCATTTTAGTATTAACTCTGATAACGGCGATTGGCGTTTATGGTCTAATCTTGCTTAAAAAACAAGTTAGTTTATTAGGAAAACAACAGCATGAGATAAAGTTTTTAAAAAACAAAATTGTTGCACAGCGTGATGAAGAAGCGGCAATGTTGTCAAATGCTTCACACGAAATGCGGACACCGCTTACAACGATTGCAGGTATTGCTGAAGGCTTGCAATATGGCGTTATCAGTCCAGATGAACAACAACATTCTTATGATTTAATCAAAGAAGAAGCAGATCGATTGACAAGGTTAATTAAGTCAACGCTCTCATATGAGCGATTACGACAACAACAACTAGACAACCGACCTGAACAATTTAGTGTTGTTTCAGTTATTCGACGTCAAATTGAACAATTGACTAAGCAGGCTGAGTCAGTTGGTGATGAGATTCAAGATTTGACCGAACAAGACGTAATCGTTTATGCAGATCCAGATCAAGTTGCACAAATTTTAACGAATATCTTAGCTAATGCCATCCAATTTACAACAAATGGCATTATTACGGTGGCAGTTGATGAGATAGCCGGACAAGCACATATTGTCATTTCGGACACTGGGATAGGAATGACTGAAGACCAGTTAGGTAAAATTTGGCAGCGATACTATAAGGCTGATCCATCACGTACGAAACGCGGTGAATCTGGGTTGGGGATGGCGATTGTCAAACAACTAGTTAGTGCCAATCATGGTGAGATAAAAGTGTCATCTAAGTTAGGAATTGGCACAACTTTTGAAATTCTATTACCATCAAAAATTAATTAATAACTCATTTTACATTTGATTCAAAAATATATCATAAAAATGATAACGGATACATTGTTTTTGAAGATTTACTATGTTATCATTCAATGTTGTGAATATTTTTTGAATAATTGTGAAGGAGATATTATGTCAATTTTAATTGCATTGATTCCGGCATTGGCGTGGGGATCAGTGGGCTTAGTTACCACAAAGATGGGTGGTACGGCTGCTCAAGGAACATTAGGAATGACTTTTGGATCATTAGTCTTTGGTTTATTGACCCTATGTGTTTTTGTTATTCCAAATTCCGGCATGTCGTTTGCTTTTAATCCACGTATTTGGTTAGTTGGTTTCGTTTCTGGAATTTTTTGGGCGGTTGGAACTGCAGGTCAATTTGTTGGTTATAAAAAATTAGGTGTTTCAATTGGGCAACCATTGTCAACTGCAGGTCAAATTATTGGTAATGCATTATTGGCCGCTATTGTGTTGGGAGAATGGCAGACTGGGCATATGTGGTTGTTTGGAACAATCGCTATCATTGCCGTCGGTTTGGGTGCTGTTTTGACAGCATTGCCAGATTCAGCACAACCAGGTACAGCGTCTGCTAATCATGAAGCAAAAAGCGGTGCAATTGCTATCCTAATTTCAACATTAGGATATATGTTGTATTTTATTTTTCCTAATTTACTCAATAAAGTTGGGTATATTACTGATCATGTACATAATCAAAACAAAGGTTTGGACTACATGACGGCGATTGTTGGTCCACAATCAATTGGACAAGTTCTAGGCGCATTAGTGATTGTTATCTTCTTTATGAAAGAGGGTAAGACAATGTTTGAAAAAGGAACTTGGCGTAATATGGTAACTGGTTTAGTTTGGGGACTTGGAAATGTCTTCATGTTTATCTCAGCTGCCAATCCAAATGTTGGTCAAGCAATTGCTGCAACCTTATCACAAACGGGTGTTATCGTAGGTACATTTGGTGCAATTTTCTTACTAAAAGAGAAGAAAACACCACGTCAAATGGTGTATATTGCAATTGGATCAGTTTTGGTAGTTGTTGGTGCAATTTTAATTGCAAAATTATAATTTCATATGTTTAACAAAACAATCTAAGATTAGTTCTAGAAAGAATTTAAAACAAATTCTTTCTAGAACTTTTTGTTTATTTTATGATGAGGTTATAATCGTTATGAAAACGGTTTATTTATATCCAGTTGCGTGCAAAATAATGTGTTAAAATACAAGTATATTGGAATTTTATAGATGGATATTTTAGGGGAATTGAAAAGAGGGAACGATAATGACAGTAACTGTTCATGAAATTGGTAAGATGCCAAATGGCGAAATTGCAGAGCAAATTGTGATTGAAAATAAAAATGGTCATAAAATTGGTGTGACAAATTGGGGTGCTACATGGCAATTCTTTAAAACAAATGATAATCAAGATTTGATGGTTGGATTACATACGACTGACAAATTATGGGAACAAGCATATTCAGTTGGGGACGTTATTGGTCGCGTAGGTAACCGTATTACAGGCGCAAAATTTACGTTGAATGGTAAGACTTATCATTTGAAAGATAATGAATTAGGTAATGCGTTGCACGGTGGTAAAGATAATTTCTCAAATCGGATGTGGGATTATACGATTGATCAGGCGACAAATTCAGTAACATTTACAACCACGATGACTGAAGAAATTGATCATTTCCCTGGTACAATGCCAACATCAGTTACTTATACATTTTCTGATGATGATGAAGTGTCTTTGACTTTCTCTGCCGAATCAGACGAAGATACTTTATTTAATCCAACTAGCCATGGATACTTCAATCCAGCTGGTATTGACACTGATGCTCGTGATTTGAATTTGCAAATTCATTCACAACGTCGTTTGGAATTACGTCCAGAAGATACAACACCAACTGGAAACTTCCTAGATAATGCAAATACACCATTTGATTTTAACGAACCAACTAGAATTGGTGATAATTTGGCTAAGTTAGATGGTCCATATGATGTGAAATTTGATAATGCTTTTGAAATCAATCAAGTTGCTGGTCGTCCGGCTGCAGTGGTGTCAGATCCTAAGTCTGGCCGTAGTATTGAGGTTTATTCAGACAGAAATGCTATTATCTTCTTTATTGCAGATCCAGAAGTTGCTTATCATGAAGGTGATCGTGAGTGGTTTGACAAGCATCCATATAATGCAATTGCGTTGGAAGCACAGACATTGTCAGATGCGATTAATCATGAAGGATTTGGGGATATTGTTTTGCCTGCAGGTAAGAAACAAACTTATCGCACGGTTTATAAGTTCAAGAATTTAGATTAAGCTAAAATATTGTGTAAAAGATTACATGGAAACACTTTCATTTTTTACTAGGAAAAGCTATAATTGGTCTATACCGCATATAAAAAATAGTAATATAACGATATAGAGGAAGAAGGATTTAATTATGACCACATTATCATTTGATACTTCAAAGTTGGCTTCTTTTGTGGGAGAAGAAGAGTTATCAATGATGCAACCAATGGTTAGTGTTGCAGATGAGTTGTTACGTCAGGGAACTGGTGTTGGTGCAGAGTACACAGACTGGCTGCACCTACCAACAGAATATGACAAAGATGAATTTGCTCGAATTCAAGCAGCTGCTAAGAAAATTCAGAGTGATTCAAAAGTGCTTGTTGTTGTTGGAATTGGTGGATCATATTTAGGTGCGCGTGCAGCTAATGATTTCCTTAATGATTATTTTGCTAACTATTATCGTGATGAAGATCGTGACTTCCCACAAGTTTTGTTTGCTGGTAATTCAATTGCGCCAGCATACTTGAATAGCTTAATCAAGTTAATTGGTGATCGTGATTTCTCTGTTAACATTATCTCAAAGTCTGGTACCACGACAGAACCAGCGATTGCTTTCCGTGTATTTAAGCAATTGTTAGAAGACAAGTATGGCGTTGAAGGTGCCCGTGAGCGTATCTATGCAACGACGGATGCTGCCCGGGGATCTTTGAAGACCTTAGCGGATGAAGAAGGTTACGAAGAATTTGTTGTGCCAGATGGTGTTGGTGGGCGTTTCTCAGTACTAACAGCAGTTGGATTGTTGCCAATTGCCGTTGGTGGTGGCGATATTGAACAATTGATGGCCGGAGCGGCAGCTGGTGAAAAGGCGTACGCAGATGCTGATTTATCAAAAAACCCAGCTTACCAGTATGCAGCCTACCGTAATATTTTGTACCGTAAAGGCTATACAACGGAATTATTGATTAATTATGATCCAACTTTGACACAATTTGGTGAGTGGTGGAAGCAATTGCAAGGAGAGTCAGAGGGTAAGGATGGCAAGGGAATCTTCCCAGCATCTGGAAACTTCTCTACTGATTTGCATAGTTTTGGACAATATATTCAAGACGGTCGTCGCAATTTGTTTGAAACGTTGATTCGTGTCACAGAACCAGTCACTGACGTAACCATTCCAACGATGGATGCTGATGATGGCTTGGGTTATTTGCAAGGAAAGCAAATGAGCTATGTTAATCGCACGGCTTCTGAAGGAACTATGCTTGCCCACGTTGATGGTGGCGTACCTAACATGATTGTTGAGATTGATAAGCAAAATGAATTTGCTTTGGGGCAAATGATTTATTTCTTTGAGGTCGCTGTTGGTATTTCAGGTTATTTGAATGGTATTAATCCGTTCAATCAACCGGGAGTCGAGGCATACAAGCGCAATATGTTTGGTTTGCTTGGTAAGCCAGGATACGAAGAATTGACAGAATCATTACAAGCACGTTTGTAATTCTTGAAAATAGAAGTTTAAAAATCGAAGCAGGGTTGTTTCGGTTTTTTTGATTGGTGTGTAATTTTTTTTGACGAACAAAGAATTAAAAAACATTCTGTTAAAAATATATATAAAACTGGTTTTTAGCGAAGAAAACTGATAATATAATTCAGAAAGACATAAATTTAGGAGAATTCAATCATGGCAACTATTGGTATGAATGACTTGAAAACTGGTTTAACAATTTTGTATAACCAATCAATCTGGCGCGTTTTGGAATTCCAACACGTTAAGCCAGGTAAAGGTGCAGCCTTTGTGCGTTCAAAGTTGAAGAACTTACGTACAGGTGCAGTAAACGAAGTAACTTTCCGTCCTGGTGATAAGTTTGAAACGGCAAACATTGACCAAACGGATATGCAATATTTGTATGCTGATGGTGATCAACATGTATTCATGGATAATGAAACATATGAGCAAATTTCTATTCCAGCAGACAAAATCGCTGATGCATTGAAGTTTTTGCTAGAAAACATGAGCGTTAAGATTACAACTTATAATGGTGAAATCTTAGATGTCGAACTACCTAAGACTGTTGAACTTACAGTTAAGGAAACACAACCAGGTATCAAGGGTGCAACTGCTAATGGTGGTGGTAAGCCCGCAACGATGGAAACTGGTTTGGTTATCATCGTGCCTGACTTCATTAATGAAGGTGACAAGCTTGTTGTTAATACTGACAATGGTGGATCATATACTTCACGTGCCTAGTCTTTACTGGCAAAATTGGGTATAATTAACTATATCAATTGAGAAAGCGCCGACCGGCAGCCGGCCGGCGCTTTCAAACTATCTTAGGGAGGTTAGTTCCGTATGGCAGAGGAGACAATCGTATTAACACACTCAAGTGAGGCTTCTGGTGAAACATTAGTTAGTATGCGCGTGTTAGAGATTATCGCAGGTTTAGCTGCACAAGAAGTCGAAGGCGTTTCTCGTTTATCTGGTTCATTATCTGAACGTGCGCAAGAGGCGTTTGGTCGACGTGTCCATGGTAAGGGTGTCGCATTACAGCAAACTGCAGATGGCTTAACTGTGGATGTATACGTATACCTTAACTATGGTGTGAGCGTACCGAAAGTATCTCATGCAATTCAGCAACGAGTAACCTCACAGGTTGCAGCAATGACAGAATTACAAGTGAACCTCGTTAATGTTCACGTACAAGGTGTTGTTTCACAAAAAATCACTAGTTCTGTTGATGTTAACAATTTGTTTGGTGAAGAATCAGACACGGAAGGAACCAAATAATGACCGAACTAAATCGACACCAAATTCGTCAAGCAGCGTTCCAATCACTTTTTGGGTTAGCTTTAAATCCAACAGCAGATGTTGATACGACAATTACCCAAGTTTTAGTAGGCGATCCTGAAATTGCTTGGGAAGATGAAATACCAGCAGATTTAACTTCAGTTGTCTTAGGAGTTGTAGCTAAACAAGATGAGTTGGATTTAATGATTACAGATCATTTATCATCAGATTGGACATTGGATCGTTTAAATACAACTGATTTAGTTTTGATGCGTTTAGCTTTGTATGAAGCAAAATTTACGGATGTGCCGGCTAAAATTGCGGTTAATGAGGCTTTACAATTAGCCCATGATTTTACTGATGATAAGTCGCGTAAATTTATCAACGGTATTCTAAACAAGTCCTTGACTTTAAATTAGCCCAGTGTATAATTAATATTTGTTAGGAAATAAAGTAATGGCATACCCGCTATTCACCTAGTTAAGATTACTTATCAGGTTAATCATTTTATCGTAAAGATGATAGATGGCGGGTTGTCGTGTGTAACGGCAAGCCGCTTTTACTTTATCGCAAGTTTTTTCGGAGGTAAGGATCATAGCAAACGCACGCCAACCACAACAACAAAAAGATTTAATCAATGATCGCATTCGTGCTCGTGAAGTTCGTCTGATTACTGATGACGGTGACCAAGGTGTCATGTCAACAGCAGATGCACAACGCCTTGCTGACGATGCGGATTTGGATTTGGTATTGGTGCAAGCCAACGCGAAACCACCTGTAGCAAAGATTATGAACTATGGTAAGTTCAAATTTGAAGCTCAGAAAAAGCAACGTGAGCAACGAAAGAATCAAAAAGTTGTCAATATTAAAGAAATTCGTCTTAGCCCAACTATTGATGTTAATGACTTTAATACCAAAAAGAACAATGCAATCAAGTTCTTAAATAAGGGTAATAAAGTTAAAGTGTCAATTCGTTTCCGCGGACGTGCTATCACACACAAGGAAATTGGGCGTGAAGTAATGAACCGTATGGCAATGGATCTTGAAGAAATCGCAAAGGTGGAATCAAGAGCTAAGATGGAAGGGCGCAGCATGTTTATGGTGCTTGCACCCAAAGAGACTAAGTAATTAAACCAGTTTGGAGGACATATCAATGCCTAAGTATAAGACACACCGCGCTTCAGCAAAGCGTTTCAAGAAGACTGCTAATGGTGGGTTGAAGTCAGCTAACGCCTATACGTCACACCGTTTCCACGGTAAGACTAAGAAGCAACGTCGTCAATTGCGTGGAACTTCAATGATGAACCACACAACTTTGAAGACATATACGCACTTGTTGAGCCGTTAATTATTAATTTTTAATAATTATAACTGGTTCCGAATAAAAAATTAGAAATTACTGGAGGAAATACCCATGCGAGTTAAGGGTGGTAACGTTACGCGTTCACGTCGTAAGAAGATGATCAAGTTGGCCAAGGGTTACCGTGGTCAACGTCATATCAACTACAAAGTTGCTAAGCAACAAGTTTGGAAGTCATGGTTCTATGCATTCCGTGACCGTAAGCAAACAAAGCGCAACTTCCGTAAGTTGTGGATTGCACGTATTAATGCTGGTGCACGTATGAACGGTTTGTCATACTCACGTTTCATGAACGGTTTGTCATTGATGGGTTCAACTTTGAACCGTAAGATGTTGGCAGAATTAGCTGTTTCAGACTTTGAAGCTTTCTCAGCTTTGGTTGAATCAGCAAAGAAGGCTTTGGCTGACAACGGTCAAGTTGTTGCAGAGAAGTCAGCTGCTACTTTGGAAAAGGGTGTTGTTATCAACGCTGCTGCACCAAAAGCTGCATCAAAGTCTGTTTCAAAGCCAACTGATAAGAACACTGTTGCTGAAATTAAGGCATACTTGTCAGAAAACGGTATTGAATTTGCTTCTTCAGCAAAGAAGGCTGACTTGTTAGCATTGGTTTAATGCTTAGTAAGTAATAAAACGCTATGATATTAATCATGGCGTTTTTATTTTATCCAAATTTGCTGTACTAAGAACACGATATATCCCATGGTGATGGCCGGGATAAATGCAATCATTTGTTTGTGAGTCAGTAAATGAAAAAATAATTGGCAAGCGCAGGCAATTGTACAAATAAACCAAAATTGTTGAAACGTAACATATAAACTTAAGGTTGCTAAAACATCTAAATCGCCATTGCCAATAAAGCGTTCACCACTAAGTATATTAATTACCAAACAAAGACAATAAATTGAAAATAATAACCAGATAGGGGTGCGGTAAAATAAAGCACCAAATAGTAATGGTAGGATCAACCATAAGCTATTAATATATTGATGACAGACGTCTTGGTAAGAAAGAGTTAATAATGTCGTTAATAGTAATAAGTCAAAAAACATCAGTGTATATTCCTTTTTCTAAATTAATTAGAAATAAAGACACTATAAAACCTATATTTAGCAAAAATGACACGCCCGGTATTGTTTGCAAACTAAAAGCCAATCTATCAACGTTTTTATGTGATAAAAGGGTTGCATAAGGAACGAAATGGTGTTATATTATTAATTGTGCTTTTAGTTAGCAGGGTGTTTGCGGTTACGCGACGTGCTGAACTCGTAAACGAGAAGTACCAAATAAAGTCTATTTGCCAGTACTGTTGTCTAATAAATGACACGCCTGGAAATGTGGACTAACTACTATAAAAAGAAAAATTGAAAGGGGACTCTTCGAAATGCCTACAATTAACCAATTGGTTCGTAAGCCTCGTAAGTCACAGAGCACAAAGTCAAAGTCACCTGCTTTGAACTTTGGTTATAACTCACAATCAAAGAAGGCCACTCATGTTTCTTCACCACAAAAGCGTGGTGTTGCTACCCGTGTTGGTACTATGACTCCTAAGAAGCCTAACTCAGCTTTGCGTAAGTACGCCCGTGTACGTTTGTCAAACTTGATTGAGGTTACTGCATATATTCCAGGTATTGGACACAACCTTCAAGAACACTCAGTTGTTTTGATCCGTGGTGGTCGTGTTAAGGACTTGCCTGGAGTTCGTTACCACATTATCCGTGGTGCACTAGATACTGCTGGTGTTGACGGTCGTATGCAATCACGTTCTAAGTACGGTGCAAAGCGCCCTAAGAACAAGAAAAAATAATCAGGGAGGACTAAATAATGCCACGTAAGAGTTACACTAAGCAGGCTGAAGTTCTGCCAGATCCAATTTACAACTCAAAGCTTGTTTCACGTTTAATCAATCGCTTGATGCTTGATGGTAAGCGTGGAACTGCTTCAACAATTTTATACGATGCTTTTGATCGTATTAAGGAAGTTACTGGTAACGAACCATTAGCTGTCTTTGAAGAAGCATTGAACAATATTATGCCCGTATTGGAAGTTAAAGCACGCCGTATCGGTGGTTCTAACTACCAAGTTCCTGTCGAAGTTCGTCCAGAGCGTCGTGTGACATTGGGATTGCGCTGGTTGGTGCAATACTCACGTGCCCGCGGTGAGCACACTATGGAAGAACGTTTGGCGAAGGAAATTATGGATGCTGCTAACAATACTGGTGCATCTGTTAAGAAGCGTGAAGACACACACAAGATGGCTGAAGCCAACCGTGCCTTCGCACACTACCGTTGGTAATATTCCAATTTTGTGGCTGCAGTCAAATGACAGTAGCCACTTTTGGTGTATTTAAGGTATAATAAAAGTAGACAACCAAACATTTAACCAATTACAAAATTAAATGTTAAGAAACTCAAGGAGAATTTACTCATGGCTAACAAGCGTGAATACCCTTTGCTACGTACTCGTAACATTGGAATCATGGCCCACATCGACGCTGGTAAGACAACGACGACAGAGCGTATTTTGTACTACACTGGTAAGATTCACAAAATTGGTGAAACGCACGATGGTGCCTCACAAATGGACTTTATGGATCAAGAAAAGGAACGTGGAATCACGATCCAATCTGCCGCAACTACTGCTGTTTGGCATGGTTTCTATGACCAATTTAAGAATGATCCATACCGTGTTAACATCATTGACACACCAGGTCACGTGGACTTTACTATTGAAGTTGAGCGTTCACTACGTGTGCTTGATGGTGCCGTAGCCGTTTTGGATGGTGCCGCTGGTGTTGAGCCACAAACTGAAACAGTTTGGCGTCAAGCTGAGACTTATCAAGTACCACGTATTGTGTTCGTTAATAAGATGGACAAGCTAGGTGCTGATTTTGGTATGTCTGTTGACTCATTGAAGGAACGTTTGGATGCAAACGCAAAAGCTATCCAATGGCCAATTGGTGCAGAAGATGACTTTGCTGGTGTCATTGACTTGATTGAAAAGAAGGCAATGTATCCAACTACTGAACTTGGTGAGGAATGGGAAGAACGTGAAATCCCAGCTGAATACACAGACTTAGTAGAGGAAAAGTACAACGAATTGGTTGAAGCTATTGCTGATGTTGATGATGAAATCATGGACAAGTACTTGGAAGGTGAAGAAATCACTGAAGCCGAGTTAAAGGCAGCTATTCGTCGTGCAACAATCTCACTACAATTCTACCCAGTTCTTGCAGGTTCAGCCTACAAGGATAAGGGTGTTCAAATGATGTTGGACGCGGTTGTTGATTACTTGCCATCTCCATTGGATGTTAAGCCATATGTTGCTAACGATCCAGAGACGGGTGAAGAAATTGACTTGATTGCGAACGACGAAGATCCATTCGCTGCTTTGGCTTTCAAGGTTATGACTGATCCATTCGTTGGTCGTTTGACATTCTTGCGTGTATATACTGGATCATTGGAGTCAGGTTCATACATTATGAACACTTCAAAGGGTAAGCGTGAGCGTGTTGGTCGTTTGCTACAAATGCACGCAACTGACCGTAAAGAGATCCCTGAGGTATTCTCAGGTGATATCGCTGCTGCCATTGGTTTGAAGGATACGACTACTGGAGATTCTTTGACTTCACCAGATCGTCAATTGATTTTGGAGTCAATGGAGTTCCCTGACCCAGTTATTCAATTAGCCGTTGAGCCTAAGACTAAGGCAGACCAAGCAAAGATGACTGTTGCTTTGCAAAAGCTTGCTGAAGAAGATCCATCATTCCGTGCAGAAACGAATCAAGAAACTGGTGACACTTTGATTTCTGGAATGGGTGAGCTTCACTTAGATATTATTGTTGACCGTATGAAGCGTGAGTTCCACGTTGATGTTACTGTTGGTGCACCACAAGTTGCTTACCGTGAAGCATTTACAAAGACTGTTCAAGCTCGTGGATACTTCAAGCGTCAATCAGGTGGTAAGGGACAATATGGTGATGTTTGGATTGAGTTCGCACCAAACGAAGAAGGTGCTGGATTCGAATTCGAAGATGCCATCGTTGGTGGTGTTGTTCCTCGTGAATACATCCCTTCAGTTGAAGCTGGTTTGAAGGATTCATTGAACAATGGTCCTTTGGCTGGATTCCCATTGGTTGATTTGAAGGCAAAGTTGTATGATGGTTCATACCACGATGTCGACTCATCTGAAGCTGCCTTCAAGATTGCTGCTTCATTGGCACTACGTGAAGCTGCAAAGACCGCTGGTGCTGTTATTTTGGAGCCTATCATGAAGGTTGACATTGTTGTTCCTGAGGATAACTTGGGTGATGCAATGGGTCACGTTTCAGCTCGTCGTGGTTTGCTTGAAGGTCAAGAACAACGTGGTAAGCAAATGTTGATCCATGCTAAGGTTCCGCTATCAGAAATGTTTGGATATGCAACTACTTTGCGTTCAGCTACGCAAGGTCGTGGAACATTCCAAATGTCATTTGATCACTATGAAGCAGTTCCTAAGAACGTTCAAGAAGATATCATTGCTAAGTATGGGGAGTCAAATGACTAAACTTAGTTTTTAGATATGTATATAAAGAAGATGTTGATTATTAAATCAACATCTTCTTTTTTTAATTGTAAGTGCCTATCTTTCGTTATCGACTATTTTTTGATAAATTTGTATAATTAAGGTTATGCAAAGAAAGGTGGTACTGATAGTGGCACAACCAATTATCGAATTTAAAAATGTTGCCAAACAATATGATGATAATATTGTTTTAAAGTCAGTAGATTTAGAAATAGAGGCTGGCAAATTTTATACTTTATTAGGACCATCAGGGTCTGGTAAAACAACTATCTTACGTCTTATCGCAGGATTTTTGGAAGCGACTTCAGGAGATATTTTATTTGAGGGTAAACGGATGAATGATTTACCGCCTGAAAAACGTCGCGTAAATACTGTTTTTCAAAATTATGCACTATTTCCGAATATGAACGTCTTTGATAACGTTGCATTTGGCATGTCAATTAAAGGCATCAATAAAGGTGATATAAAAGCCAAAGTTTCTGAAATGTTGGCGCTCGTAAAGTTAGATGGTTTTGAGGACCGAGAAATATCTGAGTTATCTGGTGGACAGCAACAACGAGTCGCAATTGCTAGAGCACTAGCAAATGACCCAGAAGTCCTATTATTGGATGAGCCGCTATCGGCATTAGACTACAAATTACGTAAGGATATGCAATATGAATTACGTGAAATACAAAAAAGATTAGGCATCACTTTTATTTTTGTAACGCATGATCAGGAAGAAGCCTTGGCAATGTCGGACTGGATTTTTGTTACGAATGATGGTGAGATTGTCCAAAACGGTACACCAGTGGATATTTATGATGAGCCAATTAATCACTTTGTTGCAGATTTTATTGGTGAATCAAATATTTTACCAGGTGTCATGCGAAAAGATTATTTGGTATCATTTGCGGGTAAAGAGTTTGAAAATGTTGATGGTGGTATGCGACCAAATGAGCAAGTTGAAGTTGTCCTGCGACCTGAAGACTTAGATTTGGTAGCGGTTGACAAAGGTAAATTAGTTGTTACCATTGATGATCAATCGTTCCGAGGAGATTATTACGAAATCACAGCTCATGATGATGATCAAAATGACTGGCAAATTCAAGCAACAAACCCAGCAGTTATCGGGGAAAGACGTGGGTTATTCTTTGATCCAGAAGATATTCATATTATGCGGTTAAATGAATCTGAGGAAGATTTCGATGCACGTATGGAAGAGTATGAGGATTCAGAGGAGGATGGTTTGCATGAATCGTAATCATACATTTAGTTATACAATCCCTTACTTCTTGTGGTTGGGATTGTTTGTTATTGCGCCAGTTATCCTACTTGTTATTCAGTCATTTGGTAATCTATCTGGACACTTTACGTTAGCAAATTATGAGGCTTATTTTAGTTCGGGTACATACTTACGCATGACCTTTAATTCGGTGTTTTTTGCATTCGTCGTTACGGTCATAACGCTATTAATCAGTTATCCAATGGCTTATATTATGAGCAGATTAAAGCATGCACAATTTTGGTTATTACTGGTGATTTTACCCACGTGGGTTAACTTATTATTAAAAGCCTATGCATTTATTGGTTTATTTTCTAAAACTGGCACAGTCAATAATTTTTTAACTTTAATTGGTATTGGTCCACAACAGATTATGTTTACTGATGCATCGTTTTTGATTGTGGCAGCGTATATTGAAATTCCGTTTATGATAATGCCTATTTTTAATTCCCTTGTTGAGCTGGATCAAAGTTATATTAATGCTGCCCGTGATCTTGGTGCAAATTCATGGCAAACGTTAGTCAGGGTCATT
Source organism: Weissella paramesenteroides ATCC 33313 (assembly GCF_000160575.1). Classification (GTDB taxonomy): domain Bacteria; phylum Bacillota; class Bacilli; order Lactobacillales; family Lactobacillaceae; genus Weissella; species Weissella paramesenteroides. Next base: position 49,454 of record NZ_GG697133.1, on the reverse strand, counting down.
TTTCCTATGTCAATGGGTGGTGTTAAAGCTGGTATTCAGGCTGTATTTATTCCAACGCTATCATTATTCATGATTACACGATTGATTGGTGGTAACCGTGTCATTACACTAGGAACGGCAATTGAGGAACATTTCTTAGTCACACAAAATTGGGGCATGGGCTCGACAATTGGTGTTATTCTTATTCTTGCAATGGGACTAACGATGTTATTGACCAGAGATCATAAAAAGAAAGGGGCAAAACATGGCAAGTAAATCAAAAAAATGGGCTAATCTCTATTTGGTTTTTGTATTTATTTTAATGTACGCACCAATCTTTTATTTAATCTTTTATTCGTTCAATAAAGGTGACTTTATGACCGATTTTTCAGGATTTTCATGGCGTCATTATGTCGATATGTTTGCTGACACACGGTTGATGCAAATATTGGTCAACACATTCATTGTTGCGTTGTTATCTGCTTTGATTGCGACTTTGATTGGTCTTTTTGGTGCGTTAGGAATTTATAATACAAAACGGCAAAGTGTTAAAAATATACTACTGTCATTGAATAATATTTTGATGGTTTCACCAGATGTTATTATTGGTGCAAGTTTTTTGATCTTCTTTACAATAGTGGGATTAAAATTAGGTTTTGGGTCAGTAGTTCTGTCACATATTGCTTTTTCAATTCCAATAGTTGTTTTGATGGTCTTACCAAAACTAAATGAGATGAATCCTGCATTGGTAGATGCAGCTCGTGATTTAGGGGCGAATAATTATCAAGTCTTGTCTCGCGTTGTTTTGCCTTATGCTTGGCCTGGTATTTTATCAGGTTTCTTTATGGCAATCACTTATTCCTTAGATGATTTTGCAGTTACCTTTTTCGTTACAGGTAATGGTTTCTCAACGCTATCAGTTGAAATTTACTCGCGTGCACGACAGGGAATTGATTTATCAATTAACGCAATGTCAGCGCTTATGTTTTTACTATCTTTGATTTTAGTAATTATCTATTACTTTATTTCAAATTATAGTTCAAAAAATGGTAAGAAAAAGCGTGGTGCAAGAATGGTGGTGCATCAGTAATGAAAAGAATTATTTGGTTATCAGGGGTTATCTTAGTAGCTGTATTATTACTTTTTGGTATTAATCTAGGTTTTCAGCATTCTGAAAATTCAAGTACTAGTGCAAAAGGTACAGGCAACAAAAAACTCACTATATACAATTGGGGTGACTATATTGACCCATCTTTGATAAAAGAATTTCAAAAAGAAACGGGTTATAAAGTTGATTATGAAACATTTGACTCTAATGAAGCAATGTTTACAAAAATTCAACAAGGAGGTACGCACTATGATTTAGCGGTTCCTTCTGATTATATGATTCAAAAAATGAAATCAGCCAATTTGCTCGTACCATTAGATCATAGTAAGTTAACTGGATTGAAAAATTATGATAAACAATTTATGAATCAATCGTTTGATCCAGGTAATAAATACTCAATACCTTATTTTTGGGGCACATTGGGAATCGTTTATAACGATAAATATATTAAACCTGGCGAGATAAAGACTTGGAATGATTTATGGCGACCAAAGTATAAGAAAAGTATTATGTTGATTGATTCATCCCGTGACGTTATGGGAATGGCTTTAGCTTCGAGCGGGCAATCTGTTAATACAAAAAGTATTCCTGAGTTAGCAGCTGCTAAAGGAAAGCTAGATACATTGATGCCTAACGTTAAGGCAATTGTTGCTGATGAGATTAAGATGTATATGGCTCAGAATGAAGCGCCATTAGCGGTTGATTACTCTGGAGATGCCTCTGAGATGATAGCCGAAAATAAGCATTTACATTATATTGTTCCCAGTGATGGTGGTAACTTGTGGTTTGATAATATTGTCATGCCTAAAACTGTTACCAATAAGCGAGCAGCGTATGCTTTTCTCAATTTTATGAGTGAGCCAAAGCATGCAGAACAAAATGCTGAATATGTTGGTTATGCAACTCCTAATAAAGAGGCGGTAAAATTATTGCCACGTTCAATCAAAAATAATAAAGCTTGGTATCCTTCAAAAAAGACTTTGTCACATTTAGAAGTTTATAAAGATTTAGGACCATCTTGGGTAGGCACATATAATGATTATTTCTTAGAATTTAAGATGACAAGTCGCTAATTTAAGTGATTATTTTATCTTTAGGCTAAGCAAAAAATTATACAATGGTTCATAATATTTATGCTTTAGTGTTAATAAAGAATGGGAGTTAACAAAATGAAGAAGGGTCGATCAGAAATGATTGTTGCTAGCGTAGTAGTTGTCGTCGTTCTAGCTGTCATTGGCATTGCGTTTCTATCATCGCATTCTAACCAGCAGTCAACCACTCAGACGAAACAGACGTTGTCAAAAAAAGAATTAAATAAACAACCGTTACCACAACTTTCGAACGCAGTTCATAAGAATGAAACGGTTGTTGAAATAAAAACGACGGTCGGTAATGTTAAGGTGAAATTATTTAATAAATACGCACCACTTGCGGTAAAGAATTTTGTGAAACATGCAGAGACAGGATATTACAATAACACAATTTTCCATCGTGTCATTAATGATTTTATGATACAAGGTGGTGATCCTACTGGTACAGGAATTGGTGGTTCGTCAATTTGGAAAAATAAAAATTCAAAAATTGATTCTGGCTCAGGGTTTAAGAATGAAATTTCGGCATCTTTGTATAATATCAGAGGGGCATTATCAATGGCTAATGCTGGTGCAGATACAAATGGCTCACAATTTTTTATCAACCAAAATCATGAAAATGTCGCTTCGCAATTAAAGAAGAAAAATTATCCAGATAAAATTATTAAAGCATATCAAAAGGGTGGCAATCCCTCACTTGATGGCAACTATACAGTATTTGGACAGGTTATTAGTGGTATGGATGTGGTAGATAAAATTGCTAGTGCTGAAGTTAAGGATAATGCGGATGGTTCTGAAAAATCTGCACCTGTGAATCCGGTTAAAATTTTAAGTACAACTGTTATTAAAAAATAGTTTGATGTGGCAATATAATAAAACAACGTCATCAGAATGCAATTTGATTCTTGATGACGTTGTTTTATTATACTTATTTGTGACTGTGATTTTTAAAACGAGGTGGCTACTTCACATAGTCCTTTTGTTTCGAATCAGAGTAAGCCATCGCAGTGTTGGTAACAATTAATTGGAAATAATTATCAAAACCGGGTTGATTATAACTGCGTAATAAGCCAGCAAAATCAGCCGGTGACCACTCAGAAACACTAATTGCACCATCTTGATATTGCAAAGAGTGAGCAATCGATGAGGTGCTTTCAACTAAGTAAAAAGTGTCATTCGTATCTAAATATAGTAATTGTAATTTAATGTTTCGGTTTGCACCCAATGCAGTCGTTGAAGTTAAGAAGGGATCCTCCAACCAACGTTTGCTAAGGTGTCCGTGTCGAAATTTGTGAATTGTTTCTAGTGTATTGCCTATAATTTTCATAATTCTTCCTCTACTTTGATATTGATTAGAAATATAAAATTATTATAACCTAACTTTAATAAAAATACATTGAATTCTATTGTATATAGGTATAATGAGCATCCGCAGATAATAAAAATACCAACCACAGGGTGGCTGGTATTTATTTTTACTGCACAATTAAAATATCTGCTTTAGCATTTTGAACAACAAAAGTCGTAACTGAACCAACCAGTAGTCGTTCCAGCGTGTTTAATCCAGATTTACCTAACATAATTAGACCAGTGTCATGGTCTTTAGGAAAGTCGCGAGCAATAACGGTTTTTGGCGATCCAAAACGAACGTGGATGTTAACTTCTTTAGCACCTTGCTTACGTGCAATTTCTGCGTACTTAGATAACTTTTCTTCTGCATCCTGCACTAGTTGGTAAACAACGTCACCAGAAATTGACATACCGGCTAATCCTGAAATTGAATTGGTATCAATGACGTACAATAAATCTAAAACGGTTTGGTTACGTACCGCAACAGCAGCAGCCTTTTCAACTATGGCCTCAGAAATTTTTGAACCATCAATTGGTGCCAAAATATTCTTGTATGCAATTTTGTCCTCTGCCATGGAAGTCACCATCCTTATAAATTAGTTATTAATTACATAAAATTCTTTATATGCTTATATTATATACCTAATAACACTTTATTGTAAGCGCCATCTTAAATTTTAGCTTAGTAATGATACATGTATGCGTTATGTATAGTTGAAAAATTATAGTCTATTTTAAATAAAAAGATTGTTTGATGGTAGTCATTGTGCTATAATTATTTTTATGCGATGAGTCGAGAGGATCTTAAATGATCTTTGATAAACGGCCCTCATTAACAGTCGTATTACTGGAGGGTGTAAAGCAAGTTGTGGAACTTGCTTTACTGCACATGACTACCTTTAGGGTTACCTAATGGGTGTACGTTGACTGGTGGGTAACCATCACGTGAGCTAAGACGCGTCAATCTTAGCAATGCCAAATGAAACACACTGTCATTATTTGACAGTGTGTTTTTTTGTCGAAAAACCAATCTAGAGAAAATATTGTTATGTAAGTCATGCATTTTGAATAACATGTATTTTAAAAATATGTTTGGTTAAGTTATTTTCTGTAAAATGGTATATAATAATGAGTGAGTTGGATATATCTTTTAGGATACAGGGGGGACGTATCACATGGAAAAATTAATTCAAATTCGGGTTGAAGAAGAAGTACGCAATGCAGCAGATACAGTATTTAAAGAAAACGGGTTAACGACACAGCAAGCCGTTAAGATGTTTTTGACTCAGGTGGCACATAGTGGGGAGTCACCATTCAATGATCTATTTCGGGCAAAGCACAAATAAGTTTATTAATAGATTCTGATAATACTAGAAATGGACGCGTCCGTTTCTGGTTTTTATTTATCACAATTAAGTATATAAATTACCGAACATTTAGCCAAATATTAGCCTAATTTTGATATACTGGTGCTAAGAATAACTGGAGGAAATAGATGAAGACAGTTACTTTTAAAAATTTCTCATTTTGGCAACGAATTATTATTAATACAGTTATGTTATTAGCAATGGCGGGACTATTTAGAAATGGTCTCTATATTAAAAATATTTGGACAGCAATACTGGCTGCTGTGATCCTAGGAATTTTAAATGCCTTGGTGAAGCCATTCTTACAATTACTTGCTTTGCCACTAACTATTCTATCATTTGGCTTGTTTGGGCTAGTTATAAACGGCGTTGTATTGTGGCTGACGGCTTGGGTCGTTGGTGACGGGTTCAGATTTGCTAGTTTTGGTTGGGCAATGTTTATTGCTATTGTGATGTCCGTGGTTAACATGATAATTTCTAGTTACTTTAGTAAAAATGATAATCAATAATTAAGACAGGTAGTAGAAAATGGCAAAAGAATTAACAGTAAAAGATTTATTGGATAATACTCGCCTAAAAATTGTAGCAGGTGAGGAATACCTAGATCGCAAGATTACAACCCCAGATATTTCAAGACCCGGTCTTGAAATGACAGGTTATTTTAATTATTATGCACCTGAGCGAATTCAGTTGATGGGAATTACTGAAACTTCATTTGCTCATCGAATGAATCATTCAGAATTATTATTGATTGCAAGAAAGATGATGCAACCAAATACGCCAACCTTTGTTGTGTCAACGGGTCGAAAATTACCGGAAGAGTTCATGCAATCTGCAAAGGAAAATCATATTCCGGTATTGGCAACGGAATTAACATCTTCAAAAATATTAGCTAATATGACTTATTTCTTAAGTGGTGGATTAGCGGAACGTCAATCTGTACATGGTGTTTTAGTTGATATTTATGGGTTAGGTGTGTTAATTACTGGTGATTCAGGTGTTGGAAAGTCAGAAACAGCATTGGAATTAGTACAACGAGGACATCGATTGATTGCTGATGATCGTGTTGATGTTTATGCACAAGATGAGGAACGCTTAGTTGGAGAACCGCCTGCAATTTTGCGCAATTTGATGGAATTACGTGGTGTAGGGATCATTGATGTGATGGACTTGTTTGGCGCTGGTGCGGTCCGCTCACACGCGACAATTGCTTTTAATCTACATCTTGCTAAATGGCATGATGATCAAAAAGTGGATCGTTTAGGTAATGGTGAAGAAGTTATTACGATTCAAGGCGTTGATTTACCACGTTTTGTTTTGCCTGTTCAAGCTGGACGAAATTTGGCGGTGCTTATTGAAACGGCAGCCAAAAATTTCCGGGCTAAGCAAATGGGATTTGATGCAACAGAAACCTTTAATAACAACTTAAATAGTTTGATTGCCGAAAACTCAAAATAGGCTAGTAACGTTGTTCTGTAGCGATCCATTCATGATAAGATTGCTAAGATATTAGAATATGGTATTATTATGATATTGGCGCTCATGCAATAAAAAGGAGGAATCTCGTGAGTAACGAAATTATTGCAGTTTTAGGTGCTGGATCGTGGGGAACCGCACTGGCAAATGTTGCTGCTGAAAATGGGCATGACGTTCGTTTATGGAGTCATCGAGCATCACAAGTTGCCGAAATTAATGAAACGCATCGAAATACAAAATATTTGGGTGATAATCCATTAAATGAAGGGGTTGTTGGTGTCGCAGATATGCAAGCTGCAGTCCAGGATGCTGATATTGTATTAAGTGTTGTGCCAACTAAGGCGACACGAGAGGTTGCAAAGCAATTAGTTGCAGCCCTTAAAAACTTAGATCAAAGTATCATTCTAATGGCTGCAACCAAGGGATTAGAACCAGGGACATACAAACGTGTATCAGAAATGCTAGCCGAAGAAGTACCAGCTAAGTATTTACGTGGACTTGGTGTGATTTCAGGACCTTCACATGCTGAAGGAGTTATTACACATGACCCAACCTTGGTTACAGCAGTTAGTACAGACGTGGCAGTTGCTGAAAAGGTCCAACATGCATTAAGTAATCAGGTGTTCCGTGTTTACACCAATACTGATATGATCGGATCAGAAATCGGTGGCGCATTGAAGAACGTGATTGCCATTGGGGCAGGAGCACTGGAAAGTCTTGGGTATGACGCTAATGCTAAAGCAGCATTGTTCACCCGTGGCTTAGCAGAAATCAGTCGTTTAGGACAGGCTTTTGGAGCTAATCCAATTACTTTTATGGGATTGTCTGGTGTGGGGGACTTATTTGCCACAGCTACCTCGGTACATTCTCGAAACTATCGAGCTGGTGTCCAATTAGGTGAAGGTAAGAAATTAGCAGATATTATTGAACATATGGGAATGGTTATTGAGGGGATTTCAACAACCAAAGTTGCCCATGAATTAGCACAAAAGAAACATGTTGAGATGCCAATTACGTCAGCGATTTATCGCGTACTTTACGAAAATCAAGATGTTAAAGAAGCTATTCAAACATTAATGGGACGTCCAGTCTCACAAGAAGGGAAGTAAATTAATCATGAAACCAGTACGTAAAGCAATCATTCCAGCCGCAGGATTAGGAACTCGTTTTTTGCCTGCCACAAAGGCATTAGCAAAGGAAATGCTACCAATTGTTGATAAGCCAACTATCCAATTCATTATTGAAGAAGCTTTGGCTTCAGGAATTGAAGATATTGTGATCGTTGACGGTAAGTCAAAGCGTTCAATCGAGGATCATTTTGATTCAAATCCTGAATTGGAAAACAATTTACGTGAAAAAGGTAAGGATGAGTTACTAAAGCTTGTTCAAGAGACAACTGATATTAACTTGTACTTTATTCGTCAATCTCATCCACGTGGCTTAGGGGATGCTGTGTTGACCGCAAAATCATTCATTGGCGACGAACCATTCGTTGTAATGCTAGGTGATGATTTGATGAGTGATGAGGTGCCTTTGACAAAGCAATTGATTGATCGCTACAACACAACTGGTGAGTCAACGCTGGCCGTGATGCAAGTACCACATGATCAAGTTTCTGAGTATGGTGTGATTGCACCTGAAAAGGAAGTTGAACCTGGACTACACCAGGTTAATACTTTCGTTGAGAAGCCAAAGCCAGAAGATGCACCATCTAATTTGGCAATTATTGGTCGTTATCTATTAACACCCGAAATTTTTGAGGAATTAGAGAATACTAAGCCAGGTAAGGGAAACGAAATTCAATTAACTGATGCCATTGATTCATTGAACAAGCGTCAACACGTTTATGCTCATGAATTTAAGGGTAGCCGTTATGATATTGGATCAAAGATTGGTTTCTTAACAACTAATATTGAATTTGGGCTAAAGCACCCACAAACGTCTGAAGATTTGAAGGCATATATCAAGGAATTAGCTGCTAAGCTAGATTAGTCATTGATGAACTCACAAAAACTGCAAGTGTTTCGGTATCTATCGGGCTTGCAGTTTTTTGTTTACAAAAAGTAAGTTAAAAAACTTGCTTTCTAATTAAAAGAATGTAAAATGTAGTAGATAGTCAATATGAGTTTGATAAGCAAGTACTTGAAGGGGAGGTGTTGTTATGACCCAACACTATGACACAATAATTTTGGGTGCAGGTCCTGGTGGTATGACGGCAGCGACTTATGCTTCACGTGCAAATCTGTCGGTACTAATGATTGATCGAGGGATATATGGTGGCCAGATGAATAACACGGCTGAGGTAGAAAACTATCCTGGTTTTAGTAGTGTATTAGGTCCAGACTTGGCTGAAAAAATGTATCAGTCTTCAACACAATTCGGTGCTGAGTATGCTTTTGGAACAGTGTTACATGTTCAAGCACAAGAGGATGGCTCATGGCGCGTTGTTACTGATATGGACGAATATACAACTAACACAGTTATCGTGGCGACTGGTTCCGATTACAAGAAATTAGCCGTACCTGGTGAAGACCAATATTCAGGACGAGGTGTATCTTATTGTGCTGTCTGTGATGGTGCGTTTTTCCGTGGACAACATGTCATCGTTGTTGGTGGTGGTGACTCTGCAGTTGAAGAAGCAACCTATTTAGCTGGGTTAGCAGATAAGGTTACTGTTTTCCATCGTCGTGACAAGTTGAGAGCACAGCAAATTTTGCAAGAACGTGCATTTGCCAATGAAAAGATTGAGTTCGTTTGGAATACTGAAGTTGAAGAAATTTTAGGTGATGATAAAAAGGTTACAGGGGTCCGAGTACACAATAATGTAACTGATGAAGTTTATACGGTTGATGCTGCAGGTGTATTCATCTATGTTGGTGTCTTACCAGTTTCTGATGTTGTTGCTGATTTGGGTATTACAAATGATCAAGGTTGGATCAAAACAAATGAGCGGATGGAAACATCATTGCCAGGTATTTATGCACTTGGTGACGTTCGTGAAAAAGAATTACGTCAAATCACGACAGCCGTTGGGGATGCAGCAATCGCTGGACAAAACGTCTTTTCATACAATGAAAATTTCAAACTACAACAGCAGAAAAAGATAGCGGAAGCATAAGATAAAATTTATTTTTGATGCTTCATGCATAGTAAAATGCGGTTTATAGGCTGAGTTAGAGAAATTCTGGCTCGGCCTCTTTTTTAACTTACATGGTAAGAAGATAACAGAGGGTAACATATGACAACTTTTTATTTTGTACGTCATGGACAGACGGCAGCTAACGCAGCGGGTTTGAAACAAGGACAAATTAATTCTGCTATGACACGATTGAATGACAAAGGTAAATTACAAGTTCGCCAATTAGCGGATCATTTTGATATTAGCTTTGCAGATTTGTTAATAAGTAGTCCGTTGCACAGAACCATGCAAACGGCAGATATCCTTAATAATTCGGCTGGTATTCCTATGCAACAGGATCAACGTTTATTAGAAATTTCGTATGGTGAATGGGATGGACAAAAAAATCAGCAACTTGAAATGCAATTTCCGGATGTCTTTAATCCTGTTTTACACGATGTGACCGCAAATTATACGAAATATGCCACGGCAGGTGAAACATTTGCACAGGTTGTTGAAAGAGTTAACCTATTTTTGAATGAAACAAGCTTGCAGCATCCAAATGAACAAATAATTGTTGTTACGCATGGTTTTACGATTAAGGCGATATTAATGGCTACTTTTGGCATAAACCATGTAACTAGCAATATACCTGAACCAGATAATGCCAGCGTGACTAAACTGACCCAAACTTCTGATGGCAACCGATATTTACATTATTTCAATCGAAATTAGTTATGAAATATTTTTTTTTAGTAAAATATTAATGTCTTTTTGTGGTTAGCATGCGTATAATATCTTTTGAATAGAAATTAGGAGGAGAGCAAAGCATGGCGCAAGGCGTAAAAATTGTTGCTTCATCTCATTATGTGCCGCAAGACATTGTGACTAATGATAATTTAGCTACAATCATGGATACAAATGATGAATGGATTCAAGCACATACGGGTATAAAGACTCGGCATGTTTCATTGCGAGGAGAAAATACTTCGGACTTAGCCACTAAGGCAGCGCAACAAGCACTCGCTCAAACATCACTTACACCAGCTGAGATTGGGTTAATAATTGTAACAACATTTACACCAGACGGATTGGCACCATCGACATCAGCCCTGGTACAAAAAAATATACAGGCAGAGAATGCATGGGCGTATGACATTTCCACAGCATGTGCGGGATTTATCTTTGGTTTAAGTACCGCAGATAAATTTTTAAAGGCCGGTACCGCAAAGTATGCGTTAGTTATATCTGCTGAAGTTAATTCAAAAATGATGGACTTTAAAGACCGTGCCTCTTCAGTATTTTTTGGGGATGGTGCGGGAGCGTTCATATTGGAAGCTAGTGAACAATCACTACTAGTGGCAGAAGAAATGCATACGATTGGTAATGCGGAGGTGGTGCATTCAGGACGTATTCAACCGCTACATGAACTTTCTGCAGATAACTATCCGAAAACCGAAGCCTTTCATCAGGAAGGACGGCAAGTTTTTAGTGAAGTTGAACGTTTGATTCCTGATCATATTATCAACTTTTTAAAGAAAAATGATGTGACACCATCGGATGTTGATTATTTCATACCACACCAAGCTAATTTAAGAATAATTGAAATGATTGCTAAAAAATTAGAACAGCCTATGGAAAAATTTGTGACAAATGTTACGAAATATGGAAACACATCGTCGGCTGGTATTGCAATGGGCTTAGATGAATTGCGACACAATAAGCAACTAGCTGGTAAGAAAGTGTTGTTAACTGGATTTGGTGCGGGATTTACATATGGAAGTATATTGTGCCAATTTTAATTATCGCTGTATAATGTAATTGAGGAGGCAGAATGGATTATAGTCAGATATTAGATCAACTAAGATCAGGCGAATTAGATGAATTTGTGGTAACTGCAAAAGAGTTTTCTGATTTTTATGTTGTATGGCGAGATTATCCCTATCAGAATGCAATTAGGGGCACTGCCGAACGTGGTGGTATAATTACATATACAGCAAAAGATGACGAAGCATCATAGAATAAAATTTATAGCTTAACGATAACAAATTATATTTTATGAAAAAAATATGTAAGCGCTTGCGAATATGTCTTATACCTGATAAAATGAATGTATGAAGGTTGGTTAAAATTGATTGTAGAAAGCATAATTTAACTTAACCCAAAGTAAAAGAATAATATTTAAATTTAGAGGAGATTATCACCATGGAATCACGCGAATTTCACATTGTAGCCGAAACTGGTATTCACGCTCGCCCAGCAACTTTGTTGGTACAAGCAGCTTCAAAGTTCTCATCAAACGTTACACTATCATACCAAGGTAAGGACGTTAACTTGAAGTCAATCATGGGTGTTATGTCACTAGGTGTTGGTCAAAACGCAGATGTTAAGATTTCTGCTGAAGGTGATGACGAAGCAGACGCTTTGGCAGCCATTGCAGAAACAATGTCAGCAGAAGGTTTGACGGACTAGTTTTTTAGATTAGGTTAAACAGGTTCTAGGGGAAATAGAATGACTAATAAAATTACAGGAATTGCTGCATCAAATGGTGTCGCAATTGCGAAAGCTTATAAGTTAGTTGACCCAGATCTGTCTTTTGAGACTCGCACAATCGACGATACTCAAGGTGAGAAAGACCGCATCAAGGCGGCCTTTTTGTCTTCTAAGGCAGATTTGGAAAAGATTCGTGCAAAAGCAGAAGAATCAATGGGTGCGGATGAAGCTGAAGTCTTTACAGCACACATCATGGTTACTGAAGATCCGGAGCTTTTGGGTAACATTAACGATAAAATTGATAGTGATAAAACAAATGCTGAGGCAGCTTTAAAGGCTGTTACAGATATGTTTATTGGCATGTTTGAAGGCATGGCAGATGATAATCCATACATGGCTGAACGTGCTGCTGACATCCGCGATGTAACCAAGCGTGTGTTAAGTCACTTGCTTGATAAGGAATTACCAAATCCAGCATTGATCAATGAAGAAGTTGTTATTGTTGCGCAAGATATGACACCTTCTGATACTGCGCAATTAGATCGTCGCTATGTCAAAGGATTTATTACAAATGTTGGTGGTCGTACGGCACACGCTGCTATTATGGCTCGTACATTGGAAATTCCTGCAGTTGTTGGTTCTGAAGTTGCTACGAAGGAAATCAATGAGGGTGACACAGTTATCTTAGATGGTCTTGATGGTGTGGCGTTGGTAAATCCAACAGAAGATGAAATCACAACTTATCAAGCTAAAGGTAATCGATACGCTGCTAAGAAAGCGGAATGGGCTAAGTTGAAAGACGAAAAGTCTGTATCAGCCGATGGCAAGGAATTTGTCATTGGAGCAAATATTGGAACACCAAAAGATCTTGATGGTGTCATTGATAATGGTGCTGAAGGTGTTGGACTATATCGTACAGAGTTCTTGTACATGGATTCTTCAGAATTGCCAACAGAAGATGATCAATTTGAGTCTTACAAGAAGGTATTAAAGAGTATGGACGGCAAGCCAGTTACGGTTCGTACAATGGATATTGGTGGTGATAAGCACTTGCCATATTTGCCATTGCCTGAAGAGGAGAATCCTTTCCTTGGTTACCGTGCTATTCGTATTTCTCTAGATCGTGATGATATTTTCCGTACACAGTTACGTGCATTACTACGTGCTTCAGTTTACGGACAACTTTGGATCATGTTCCCAATGGTTGCAACGTTACCAGAATTCCGTGCAGCTCGTGATATTTTCAATGAAGAAAAGGCTAAGTTAGTTGCAGAGGGTACGCCAGTATCAGATGACATTAAGCTTGGTATTATGATTGAAATTCCAGCGGCTGCTGTTTTGGCAGATAAGTTTGCACAAGAAGTGGACTTTTTCTCAATTGGAACCAATGATCTAATTGGATACTCTATGGCTGCTGATCGTGGTAATGATCGTGTGTCATATTTGTACCAGCCATACAATCCATCAATCTTACGTTTGGTTAAGAATGTGATTGATTCTGCACATAAGTATGGTAAGTTTGCTGCAATGTGTGGTGAGATGGCAGGGGACCCAATTGCATTGCCAATTCTTGTTGGTATGGGATTAGATGAGTTCTCAATGTCTGCAACTTCTATTCTACAGGCACGTTCATTGATGAAGAAGTTGGATACGAAGGATATGGCTGAATTAGCTGCTAAAGCTGTTGATGCCGAAACAAATGATGAAGTTGTTGCGTTAGTAAAATCTAATGTTTCAGCTGACTAGTTGATAAAAAATTGTGAGAGCGACCAAAAAGGGTTGTTCTTTTTTTTATAGTTAGTAATTTTTTCTTCAAATATGTTACCGGTAACATTCCATGGCAGGTTAAATATAATTTTTATATTAATTTTATTTTAAATGATTTTTTAAATATACATATATGTTTATTTTAATAGTAATTATGATTAAATTGTTGAAAAGAATAAAATGTAAGCGTTTTCTTTTTGTAGCGAATTAGGATTGAATATTTAACCTAGCTCATATATGCTAAAAACATTAATGAATATTTGGGGGAATATATAGATGTCTACAAAATGGTGGCAAAACGAGATTGTTTATCAGATTTATCCACGTTCTTTTCAAGATACGAATCATGATGGAATTGGTGATATTCAGGGAATGATTGATCACTTGGATTACATTCAAGAATTAGGGGTCACAATGATTTGGGTCTCACCAATTTACAAATCACCAATGGTTGATATGGGTTATGATATTGCTGATTATCAAGATATTGATCCGCAATTTGGTTCACTGGATGAGTTTAAAGTTTTCTTGTCTGAAGCTAAAAAGCGTCATATTAAAGTAATTATGGATTTAGTTGTCAATCATACTTCTGATCAACATGAATGGTTTAAACAAGCATTAGCTGATCCCAAAAGTAAGTACCGTGATTACTTTATTTTTAAAACGACTGATGACGGTGATGTACCAAATAATTGGCGTAGTATTTTCGGTGGCTCAACTTGGGAGCCAGTTGCTGATGAACCAAATACGTTCTATTTTCATACTTTTGCCCCACAACAACCAGATCTGAATTGGGAAAATCCGGCGTTGCGTCAGGAAATATATCAAATGATTAACTGGTGGTTGGAATTAGGTGTGGCAGGATTTAGAGTTGATGCGATTACTCATTTGAAGAAAGACTTAGATTGGGCTAGTTTACCTGCCGATGGCAGTGATGGCCTTGTCTCGGTTATTAAGAAGGGACAAAATCGATCAGGTATTGATGTCTTCTTGAATGAACTAAAGCAAGAAACATTTGATAAATATGACGCTATTACAGTTGGTGAAGCATACGGTGTTCCGGAGAAAGATTTAAAGAAATATATTGGCCCAAATGGCTACTTTTCAATGATCTTTGACTTTTCATATATGAATATCGATGTCCTAAATACTGATGAATGGTATCGCGGTCGTAGCCAATGGACAGTAAAGGATCTGCGTGAAGCTCTATTTGAGTCACAACAGGTTGCTGGGCAGGTTCATGGTACACTTGCCAATGTTTTAGAGAATCATGATCAACCCAGAGTATTATCAAAGTTAGTACCTGATAAGCATGATCAAACACCCACAGCCGCAAAGGCATTGGCAACCATGTATTATTTCTTACCAGGTGTGCCATTTATTTACCAAGGCCAAGAGATAGGAATGAAGAATTTCGTCCGTAAGGATATTTCAGAATTTAATGATGTGTCATCAATCAATAATTATCAAATGGCACTTAAGGATGGTTATTCTAAAGAAAGTGCTCTCGCATCGATTAACGATAAATCACGTGATAATGCACGAGTCCCAATGCAATGGAATAATTCTAACTTTGCGGGATTCTCTGACACAGAACCATGGCTAGGCATGGGAAATGATAGAGAAGGTATTGATGTGCAGACAGAGTTAGCAGACGAAAATTCTGTTTTGAACTATTACAAGAAATTAGGGCAACTGCATCATGATCTAGCATGGCAATCAGTTATAACTACAGGTGATTTCCAACCAATTGATTCATTGCCTGAAACTGTTATTGGCTATCAGCGCATCCTTGATGGACAAGTATTAACGGTATTTGTTAATCTAAGTCATGAACTAGCAGAATTTGATGCACACAATGTTGGAGACGTGTTAGAAAAAGTAGGAGATATCACAATCGATAACGACCATGTTAAAATGGCTGGATACTCAGCTGTAGTTATGGGACTTAATGACAATTAACGATTGTGAATAATAAAACAATAAAGACATATTGAACAGTGATTTAATATTTTTTTTTTTATTGGTCAACTAGTTAAAATTTATGTTACCGGTAACATTGAATTTTAACGTGCTTTTTGCAAATAGTTTGCTAAAATATACATATGAAAACGCTTACATTATTGTATATTTTTTTGAAAGAGGAATAGAAAAATGGGCAAGACACAAAAAATTGCGATGATCGCTGCTTTAGCTGTAACTGCTACGACAACAGGAATGGTGATAACAACACAATCTGCTTCTGCGAATGATAAGGTTGTTAAATTATGGGTTGATAACAAAGCCTATAAACCAATTGTTAAGCAGTTTACAAAAGATACAGGGATTAAAGTAGATTTTAAAATTGGGCAATCGGCAGATGCGCAAGCTGATTTAAAAAAGGATCCATCTGCAGCAGCAGACGTATTTATGTTTCCACATGATCAATTGGGACAAATGGTACAAGCTGGATTGATTTATCAGAATACAAAGTATGAAAAAACAATTGAAAAAAATCAAACTGAGTCTGCTGTTGCAGGTGCAAAGTATAAAGGGAAGATGTATGGATATCCTTACGGTGTAGAAACTCAAGTTTTGTACTATAACAAAGAAAAGTTATCAGCAAATGACATTAAGTCTTGGGACTCACTTACCAGTAAAGGTAAGTTAACTACAAACTTGGCAGATGATGGTGCAAATTATAAATATGTGCCATTGTTCATGAGTAATGGTGATTACTTGTACGGTAAAAATGGAGAATCTGTAAAGGGTACAAACTTTAATAATGATAAAGGCGTGCAAGTTCTAAAATGGATTGCTTCACAAAAGAAGAACAAGGGGGTTATTCAAAGTACTGATGCAGCATCATTGAATAAAATGGCTGATGGTAAAGCAGATGCTTATCTTTCAGGACCGTGGGATAAGGTAGCTTTGCAGAAAGAACTTGGTGACAAGTTGGGCGTGGCAAAATATCCAACTGTAAACTTTGGTGATGGGGATAAGCAAATGAAAGCCTTTCTCGGGGTTAAGTTATTTGGGGTCAATGCACAAACTAAGAATGCTTTGAATTCTATGAAGTTGGCTAACTACTTATCTTCAGATAAGGTACAACAACAAATTTTTGATAAGTTAGGTTATGTGCCTTCAAGTAAAGCAGTTCAAGCTAACGATCAAGTGCAAAAAGATGATGTTGCTGCTGCTGTGATTGAGATGGCAAAACCAGAAAATTCAGTTGTTATGCCTAAACTACCTCAAATGGTTACTTTCTGGGGACCTTCTGATGCGTTGATTAACGATGCTTATAAGGGAAAGATTAAGTCTGATACGGACATGCAAAGTAAGTTAGATAAGTTGGTCAAGCAATCCGAAAAATCTGACAAGAACTAATGTAATTACTATCAAAGATATGTCTATATAGGCATATCTTTTTATAAGCACTAAATGGAGGTTGTCATATGCAAAAGCAAGGATTAACAGTGTTAAAAGCTTTGCAGGTGGGTGACTGGCGGATGAAACTATCTGCTGTTATTATGGGAAGTTCACAATTATTACACGGACAAGTTTTAAAAGGGATTTGGTTTCTAGCCGTTGAAATATCATTTTTTACATGGTTTTTGATGCGAGGAATTAAAAGCTTAAATTATTTGTTGACATTAGGTACACACAAACAGGGTTTCGTATTTGACAAAAAACTAGGAATTAATATTTTGCAACAAGGCGATAATTCTATGTTGCTCTTGTTGTTTGGTATCGCGACAATTCTGGTAGTCAGTATATTTTTATACCAGTATTGGGTGAATTTAAAATCTGCACGAACTTTACTGGAATTTGATTTAAATCATAGTAAAGTACCAAACTTGAAAGAAGATCTGGCAAAATTACTTGATAGTAAATTACACATTCTTTTGATGTCGATACCTATGATAGGAGTTTTGGCTTTCACAATTCTACCGTTGATTTACATGATTTCTATTGCTTTTACGAATTATGACCATAATCATTTACCACCTAAAAATTTGTTTACATGGGTAGGATTTGAAAATTTTGGAAATGTACTAAGCGGTGATGTCGCGGGCACGTTCTTTCCACTTCTTGGATGGACATTAGTTTGGGCAGTTATGGCAACTGCAACATCATTTTTGTTTGGTGTTTTATTGGCAATGTTAATAAATGCAAAGGGAATTAAAGGGAAAAAGGTTTATCGAACCCTCTTTATTCTTACGATGGCTGTGCCACAATTTATTACCTTATTAATTATGAATAATTTATTAAATGATTCCGGCATGGTAAATACAATGCTAATGAATTGGCATTTAATTAGCCATCCAATTCCTTTTTTGACAGATGGAACATTGGCAAAAGTTACAGTTATTGTTGTTAATATGTGGATTGGAATTCCAGCCACGATGTTGGTCACAACAGGCATTTTACAGAATTTAAGTCAAGATCAGGTTGAAGCTGCAGAAATTGATGGTGCGAATAAGTTTCAAATTTTCCGTGATTTGACATTTCCTCAAATATTGTTTGTTATGGCTCCTAGCTTGATCCAGCAGTTTATTGGTAATATCAATAACTTTAATGTTATTTATTTGTTAACTAGTGGTGGACCCATGAATTCTAATTACTATAATGCAGGGGACACAGATTTACTGGTGACTTGGTTATATAAGTTGACGATTGATTCGGCTGATTATAATTTAGCATCAGTTATTGGTATTTTGATTTTCACATTATCAGCAATCTTTTCATTATTTGCATATAAACGTGTTAATAAGATGAGTAATTTAGGATAAGGAGCAGTCATGAAAAATAAAAAGAGACGCTCACGAACGTTAATATATATTGTATTAACCGTTTTGGCGATTATTTGGATTTTACCGATTATTTGGATCGTGTTAACTAGTTTTCGTGCCGAGGGTGGCATGTTTGTGGATTACTTCATTCCACATCATTTTACTTTAGATAACTATAAAACATTATTTACCAATTCAACGTATCCGTTTGGTAGATGGTTTATGAATACTCTGGTTGTTGCAGTAGTTAGTGCGGTTTTGTCAACTTTTATTACTGTTGTTATGGCATATTCGTTATCCCGTTTGAAGTTTCATTGGCGAGGTCGATTTTTGCAGATTGCTTTGATTCTTAACATGTTTCCTGGCTTTATGAGTATGATTGCTATTTATTATATTTTAAAAGCAATTGGATTAACACAATCTTTACTTGCCTTAATTTTAGTGTATGTCGCAGGAGCTGCTTTGGGATTCTACGTGCAAAAAGGTTTCTTTGATACAATTCCAATATCTCTTGATGAATCAGCAATGCTAGATGGGGCAACAAAGTGGGATATTTTTCGTACGATTACATTACCACTTTCAAAACCAATTATTGTCTATACCACATTAATGGCTTTTACAGGTCCATGGATGGATTTTATTTTTGCACGAGTAATTATGGGAGATAATATACAAAATTATACGGTTGCAATTGGACTTTATACAATGATGACAAGAGAGTCAGCAAACTCATTGTTTATGGCATTTGCCGCAGGTTCAGTTTTAATTGCAGTACCAATTACGATATTGTTTATTGTCTTGCAACGTTTCTTTGTTGAGGGCGTTACATCAGGTGCAGTAAAGGGTTAAAAAGGGAAAAAACATGGCAGAGATTAAATTAGAACATATTAAAAAAACATACCCAAATACGGATATTCCAGCAGTCGCTGATTATAATTTAGAAATACATGATAAAGAGTTTATGGTTTTTGTTGGACCATCTGGTTCTGGTAAGTCAACGGTTTTGAGAATGATAGCAGGTTTGGAAGATATTACCGATGGTATTTTTTCCATTGACGGCAAAATTATGAATGATGTTGCGCCAAAAGACAGAGAAATTGCCATGGTTTTTCAAAATTATGCCTTGTATCCCCATATGTCCGTATTTGACAATATTGCCTACGGACTAAAATTGAGAAAACTTCCTAAAAAAGAAATTAATACGCGGGTGCATGAGGCTGCTGCTGTACTGGGTATTGAGCAATATCTAGAACGTAAACCAGCAGATTTATCTGGTGGACAACGACAACGTGTCGCAATGGGACGGGCGATCGTTCGTGATGCAAAAATTTTGTTGATGGATGAGCCACTGTCAAATTTGGATGCCAAACTTCGTGTGCAAATGCGTGCTGAAATCGCAAAGATACATCAACGAATGGGTGGCACAACAATTTATGTGACACATGATCAAACTGAAGCAATGACATTAGCGGATCGGATTGTAATTATCGATAATGGAGATATCCAGCAAGTGGGTACGCCAAGCGAGTTATATAATCAACCTAAAAATACTTTCGTGGCTGGTTTTATTGGTTCACCATCCATGAATTTATTAACTGTCACTTATCATGACGGAATCATTGAAAATAATTCTGGCTTTTCAGTAAAATTGCCTGAAGGAATTGCGAAACAATTAACTAATGGTGGCTATGACGACAAACAGATTGTGTTTGGAATCCGACCAGAAGATTTGCATCTCGATCCAATTGCTGTTGAAACGTACATTGGAGGCAAATTTAATACAACGGTGGAAGTATCTGAATTGTTAGGTGCGGATGCAATGCTGTATACGAAAGTTGGTGAGACGGAGGTTGTTGTGCGCAGTAAAGGTAGCGACTTTGTTGATCCAGGAACACAAATTGAAGTTGCAGCTAACTTATCAAAGGCACACTATTTCGATGCAGAAACAACCAATCGTATTATTTAAGTGGAGGTGATAAATATGTTAAAAGCTGGTATTCATCATCAACCCGAAAGTGCAGATATTTCGCTAGTTTCTGATAATCAAGTGAGTATCAGAATTAAGACAGCATGCAATGATATTAAACAGGTAACTTTAATTTCTGCGGATCCGTATGCTCTATCAATGGATAGGCCAGGGAAAAGAACAGAAATGACATATTTGGGAAATGACAACATATATGATTATTGGCAAATTACCATAGAACAAGTAACTAAACGATTGGCCTATGCGTTTTTACTTAAAGACGAACAGGAAAATCAAATATTGTATGGTGATCAACGATTTTATGAAGTGAATGATACATCGTTACACAATGGTAGTAATTTTTTTAAATTACCATACTTTCATATGATAGATAGTAACCAAGGACCTGCATGGGTTAAAGAAACGGTTTGGTATCAAATTTTTCCTGAACGTTTTGCAAATGGTGATAAAACAAATGATCCTAAAGATTCGTTACCGTGGCAAGCAAATATTAAACCCGCACCAGATAGTTTTTTTGGTGGAGACTTACAAGGAATCATTGATCATTTAGATTATTTGCAGGATTTGGGAATTAACGGGCTATATTTAACACCAATTTTCAGTGCGCCAACTAATCATAAATATGACACGACAGATTATTATGAGATTGACACAGCTTTTGGTAATAAGGAGACACTTCATACATTAATTGCAGAGGCGCACAAGCGACATATGCATGTCATGTTAGATGCTGTATTTAACCACATTGGTGATAAATCACCTATTTGGCAAGATGTTATAACAAACGGGCAAAATTCACGTTATGCGGAATGGTTCCATATTAATCAATTTCCTGTAGCTATTGATGAGCAGGTGACAGATGCGACGTTTGAAAAGCATTATTTATATGATACGTTTGCTTTCACACCACATATGCCTAAATGGAATACAAGTAACGTAGAAGTGCAACAATATTTAATTAATGTAGCGAAGTATTGGGTAGAAAATTTTGATATTGATGCGTGGCGGTTGGATGTTGCCAATGAGGTTGATCATCATTTTTGGCGAGCTTTCCGATCAGCGATGGTAAAGCTAAAACCAGATATTTATATTCTTGGTGAAATTTGGCATACAGCTCAGGCTTGGCTAGATGGTAGTCAATTTGATGGTGTGATGAACTACGCATATATGCAGCATATTAAGGATTTCTTCTTAACAGAACAACAATCACCACAAAACTTCATTAACCAACTAAAACATGAACTGATGTTATATTCAGATCAAACAAACCGCATGATGTTTAATTTATTAGATTCTCATGATACAGCACGAATAAAAACAATTGCTAAAAATGACGAACAAGTTGTTAAAGAGTTGTTAGCCTTCATGTTTATACAACCTGGCACACCGGATATTTACTATGGTACTGAATTAGGCATGGTTGGTGGTGATGATCCTGACAATCGACGCCCAATGGATTGGCAAAAGGATGACGAAAATGCAATGTACACTTATATGAAAAAATTAATTGGCATTCGTCATGCCTATGCGGATATTCTATCTGATGGCCGTATTGAGTTTTCAACTGACGGCGATGGCGTTATTGTCCAGCGGATAAAAGATAATCACATAGTTAAAGGGATTTTTGCGACAAATGCAAAATTAATGGTCAATTTAGAGTCAACTGCAAAAGTGTTGTTAGGCACTTTAGACGAGGGCATATATTTAGCACCAAAAACAGCGATTATCTATGAAGTTTTGTGATTAAGATGGTCAATTAAGTAAATGTTATTAGCAAATCTATCAAAACTTTGATTTGTGCATTAAGTAAATTTGAATTGGTAAGCGTGGTATAATCAGAATAAGCACGATGAGGGGTGGTAAAAGAGGATGTTACGACGACCAATTGTTATAGCAAATTGGAAAATGAACAAATTGCCAAGTGAGGTAGAACGTTATATTGCTGAGGTTTCACCAAAATTAGCAGCATATCCGCATGTGGATGCAGTATTAGCAGGACAAGATGTCTTATTAAATGCAATGGTGACTGCTGCTAAGGGAACATCAATTGAAATTGGGGCTGAAAATATGTACTGGCAGGATAAAGGTGCATATACGGGTGAAACAAGTCCAGCAGCACTTGCTGACCTAGGTATTAGTCGAGTGATTATTGGTCACTCTGAACGCCGAAACTATTTTCGTGAAACGGATGAAATGGTTAATTTAAAAACGTTGGCTGCTTTGCGTAATGGCGTTTCACCAATTATTGCAATTGATGAAGCTGTTCAATTGGAATCACTCAATGACCACGCACACTGGATTGTAAACCAGGTCGTTGAATCATTAAAGGGTGTGACACGTGAAGAAATGAGTCGATTAATGTTGGCTTATGAACCAACGGCAGCGATTGGGTCGGGGCAAGCAATGGGCCCCGAAGCAGCCCAAAAAAGTTTACATGTGATTCGTCAAACAGTTGCGGATATGTTTGATCAAGAAGTTGCTGACCATGTTCGGATTTTGTATGGGGGTTCTGTGAAACCAGCAAATGCGTATGAACTTTTGAAGCAGCCAGACATTGATGGTGTTTTAGTTGGGGATGCTGCATTGGATGCCGCAACATTTATTGAGCTGATTAGTTTAGCAGAGCAAGCAAAACGTAATTTATAATCTTATAATTAAGACATTTTAGCACAAAGAGGTTGAGACATTTTTTGTCTCAACCTCTTTCAGTTTATAATAGTTACTTATGTTTCAGACGCGTTTCATTGTTAATCAACAGATGAGATAGCCGTGTCAGGTGCGGGAGTTACAACTGAACTTCCCTGTGTATTGCTTGTTTCTTTATTACTACCAGATTCTTTTGAACTTGAATCATGATTTGTTGTTGAGCTTTCAGAACCACTAGTGCTAGAACTTTCGCTATTAACTGAGCTAGAACTGCTATTGCTTGAAGAGTCAGAAGAGCTCGAGCTATTTGAGGTACTTGAAGAATTAGAGCTGCTAGAAGTACTTGAAGAACTAGAACTGCTTGAAGAACTAGAACTGCTTGAAGAGCTAGAACTACTTGAAGAGCTAGAACTACTTGAAGAACTAGAGTTACTTGAAGAATTGCTCGAAGTAGAAGAACTTGGCATGCTAGATGAACTATAGCTACTTGAACTATGTTGTGAATTAGCACTAGAACTTGTCGGTTGGTTTGATGATTTATCTCGATTAGTGCTGGTTGAATGAGATGACATTTCTTGGCTTGTGGCTTGCTGGGAGGTCCGGGAATTTTTAGGATTTTGAGAAGTCATCACTGTACGATGGGGATCAACGGCATCTTCTGAGTTACTAGAGATGACCGAGACACCACTAGCAGCTAATCTTGAACTAAATTTTGCTAAGTTCGATCTTGATTCCGCTTGAGATTGCTTTTGTGCTTGTAGATGGGTGACCTGCTCTTTTGGGTTTGTTAACCAGCCCGAAAATGCTTGTGATGTACTTAGAAAGAAGATGGGAATAATGAATAATAGACTAACTAATAATGAAATAGTAAAAATTGCTCTTTTCATAAATCTTCTCCCTTAAAAAATAATGTCATAACAAGTATAGTTTAACGTGCTTAACAATTACATGACAGTCATTAGTATAACAAAACAACAACAAATCACTTGCAAATTAGTGACGTCAGCGCATTGATTTTTAAGAATAATTAAAAAGTGATCGTTTGATTGTGAAGGTAATGTGAATTTTTTGTGTCCGTTATTAAACTTACAGACGTCGTTGTTAGCATATACTGTGAATTATGTTACAATAAGTCTCGAGGGATATTCCCATATTTAACTATACTTTCAAGAATAAGTAAGGAGAAGACAACATGTCTGCAATTACTGATATTTATGCACGCGAAGTTTTAGACTCACGTGGTAACCCTACTGTTGAAGTTGAAGTTTACACTGAATTAGGTGGCTTTGGTCGTGGTATCGTGCCATCTGGTGCTTCAACTGGTGTTAACGAAGCTGTCGAATTACGTGATGGTGATAAGGGCCGTTTCCTTGGAAAAGGAACTTTGAAGGCTGTTGAAAATGTTAACAAGGTAATCAAGGACAAGTTGATTGGTATGGATGTTACTGATCAAGTTTTGTTGGATCGCACAATGATCGACTTGGATGGTACGCCAAACAAGGGTAAGTTGGGTGCCAACGCTATCTTGGGTGTTTCAATTGCTGCTGCACGTGCCGCTGCTGATGAATTAGGTACACCATTGTACAACTACCTTGGTGGATTTAACTCAAAGGTATTGCCAACGCCAATGATGAACGTTGTTAATGGTGGGGCACATGCTGATAACTCAGTTGATTTCCAAGAGTTCATGATTATGCCAGTTGGTGCTAAGTCAGTTGCTGAAGCTGTTCGTATGGGTTCAGAAACTTTCCACGCATTGCAAGCTTTGTTGAAGGAATCAGGTCACTCAACTGCTGTTGGTGATGAAGGTGGATTTGCCCCTAACTTTACTTCAAATGAAGAGCCATTCCAATACTTGTTGCAAGCAATCGAACGCGCTGGTTACAAGCCAGGAAAGGATGTGGCAATTGCCTTTGACGTTGCCTCTTCAGAATTCTATGATCATGAAAAGAAGATTTACACATTAGCTGGTGAACCTGATAAGAAGGAATACACAACTGATGAATTCATCGATTATCTAGAAAACTTGATTGAGAAGTACCCAGTTGTTTCTGTTGAGGATCCTTTGGCAGAAGCTGAAGACTTGAACGATGAAGAACAATGGGATAACTGGGCAAAGTTGACTGATCGTCTTGGTAACAAGGTACAAATCGTTGGTGATGACTTCTTTGTAACGAACACTGACTTCTTGGCAAAGGGTATTGCTAAGGGTGCTGCTAATGCTATCTTGATTAAGGTTAACCAAATCGGAACTTTGACAGAAACTGTTGAAGCAATCGAAATGGCAAAGGAAGCTGGTTATACAGCTATCGTTTCACATCGTTCAGGTGAAACTGAAGATACAACCATTGCTGACTTGGTTGTTGCAACTAACGCTGGTCAAATTAAGACTGGTTCAATGTCACGTACTGACCGTATTGCTAAGTACAACCAATTGATGCGCATTGAAGATTTGTTGACTGATAAGGTTGCTGAATACAAGGGTATTAACAGCTTCTACAACATTGACAAGTCTGCACGTGATGCAATTGTTAACTACGAAGCAAAATAATTAATTAATATAAAGATAAGTGAGACTGATGAAATTATTGATCAGTCTCACTTTTTTTATTGAGACAATTTATTACCTATGTTATGCTATAAAAGTATATATGATTAGAGATAGAAGAAAGAGGAGGCACCAGGATGTACAACATACTATTAACAGCAATGATTATAGTGGGTGCACTAATTATTATTGCGGTTATGATGCAACCATCTAAGCAACAGGATGCTTTGTCAGCATTATCAGGTGGCGGTGGTGGTGACTTGTTTGCAACCCAAAAGGCCCGAGGATTTGTCGCTGTGATGCAACGAGTTACAGCAGTTCTTGCAGCAATCTGGTTTATTTTGGGATTGGCGCTTGTTTACCTTTCTTCACATTAAAAATAACCAGTGCTCAAGACCTCTCGTGACATTTATTACGAGAGGTCTTTCATTTTAAGAATAGTGAGAAATTAATGGAGTTACAAAATTTACAAAATCAATTATTTGGTTTTTTGAAAGGTAATCCAACCCAAGCGTATCCAGCACAAACGTTGACAGATGGGTTGCGATTAAATGATGCAAATGCTTTTAAGTTAGTTGTGCAAGCATTAGCGGCTTTGGAACGTGCTGGTAAAGTCAAGGTCAATGATGCAGGGGCTTTCCAGTATAATGCTGATCATGAGGGTGTGATTGGTATTTTTAAAGCTAATGATAAAGGCTTCGGGTTTGTTCATTACGATGAAACAGCACCAGATGTATTTATTAATCCAGACAATACTGCCTTTGCTACTCAGGGTGATGAAGTGCGTGTGAAATTACTTAATAAAGGTGATGAGAAACGTGGTCCAGAGGGTAAGGTTGAGGAAATTATTACGCACGGGCGTGAACAAGTTGTTGGGGAATTCGCTCTCGGTAGTGATTACAAGGGCTATGTTGGTAGCGTACGATTAACTGATAAAAAGTTTTCTTCATTTGAGTTTTTAGTCAAAGAAGGTGGGTTAGTTGCTACAGATGGTGAAGTCGTTGTGGCATCCATTGCAACATATCCGTCAGCTGAAATGCCAAAGCACTTTACAGGTGTCATAACAGATAAAGTTGGTTATAAAGATGATCCAGGTGTTGATATTTTGGAAATTGTCTACAACCATGATGTACCACATGTCTTTCCTGAAGATGCAATGAAGCAGGCAGAAGCGATTCCTGACGAAGTATTAGATAGTGAACGTGAGGGACGTGAAGATATTACCGACCAACCATTAGTTACAATTGATTCAATTGAATCAAAGGATTTGGATGATGCGGTTGTTGTTTGGAAGTTACCAAATGGTAATTTCCACTTAGGTGTTCATATTGCTGACGTATCTCATTATGCGATTGAAGGAACACCTTTGGATGAAGAAGCTTATAATCGTGGCACATCAGTTTACCTAACGGATCGTGTGATTCCTATGTTGCCACGTAAAATATCAAATGGCATTGCTTCATTGAATCCAGGTGTTGATAGATTAGCGATGTCAGCTGAAATGGAGTTCACACCAAAAGGAAACTTGGTTAATCATCGTCTACATACATCAGTGATGCGATCACATGCACGTATGACTTATAAGGCAGTGAATGCAATCTTGGATGGTGACGAAGAAACCCGTTCTGAATATGCAGAATTAGTGCCGATGTTTGAAGATATGGCTGAGTTACATCGTATTTTGTCGGCAAAGCGTACGGCCCGAGGCGCAATTGAGTTTGATGCACCCGAGGCAAAAATCATTGTTGATGAGCAAGGAAAGCCGACTGATATTGAATTACGTGAACGTGGTTTATCAGAACGGATTATTGAATCGTTCATGTTAGCAGCAAATGAAACTGTTGCGATGCACTTTGACTTAGCTAAGGTACCATTCTTATATCGTATTCACGAAACGCCGGATGCTGATCGTGTGCAAAACTTCGTTGAATTTGTAAAAGCTTTGGGAGCACCAGTAAAGTTGGATCCTGAAAAGATACAGTCAACAGATTTGCAAGCGATCCATAATTTCTTTGTCGGTCGTCCGGAGGAACAGATGGTTTCAACGATGATGCTGCGTACAATGAAACAAGCGAAGTATTCGAATGAACCATTAGGGCACTTTGGAATTGGCGCCCAATATTATACGCACTTTACATCACCAATTCGTCGTTATCCTGATTTAACTGTTCACCGATTGATCAAGTGGTATGAAAAGAATGGGCTTGGTGAAGAAGCACAGGCAAAGTATGCAGACAAACTAGCTCAAATTGGTGAAGATACTTCTGTTAAAGAGCGTCGTGCAGTTGATACAGAGCGTGATACTGATGCGATGAAGAAGGCTGAGTTCATGATGGACAAAGTTGGCCAAGAGTTTGATGGTGTTGTCAACGGTGTGCTAAAGTTTGGTATGTTTGTTTCATTAGAGAACACCGTTGAAGGATTGATTCATGTATCAAACTTTACTGATGATCAATATGTTTACGATGAAGCACACATGGCATTGATTGGCCGTCGCTTACATCATATCTATCAAATTGGTCAACCAGTGAAAGTTCGTGTTGTTCGTGTTGATAAGGAACAAGCATCGATTGACTTTGTATTGGTAGACCCAGATGAAGCACCTTTGACCGATATTAAAGTACCCGAAGAACATCGTGGTGCTTTTGGTAAAAATCGTGGTGAGCGCCGTCAACATGATAAGCGTAATCATTCATCAAAGGGAAATAAAACTCATAATGATGGTAAGCCATTTGGTGCCTATCAGAATAAACGTAAACCAGATTCGAAGCATCAAGGTACCAACCGTAAAGGCCGTCATTAGTAATTAGAATCAGGGGGTTGTCATGGCTAAAAAAAAGCAGCGCGCTGATGGTGCGTTGGCAACTAATAATAAAGCACGATATAATTATGCAATTGCTGAAACTTATGAAGCAGGTATCGAATTGACGGGAACAGAAATTAAATCAGTTCGTGCCAGTAAAATCACGATTGGGGATGGTTTTGTCCAGGTTCGTGATGGCCAAGCCTGGTTAGATAATGTGCATATTAGTCCATTTGAACAAGGTAATCGATTTAATCACGATCCGTTACGTAGTCGACGATTATTATTGCATAAAAAAGAAATTCAAGTATTACAGGCGGCTGTTGCGCAACAGGGTAAAACGATTGTGCCCTTGAAGGTTTATCTAAAACATGGTTTTGCAAAGGTTCTAATTGGTGTTGCAACTGGTAAACATAATTATGATAAACGTGAAACAATCAAAAGACGTGATCAAGATCGTGAGTTACACCGAACATTGAAGAAACGTTATTAATAACTTTTAAAAACATTGGTTTGATGGAGATTTAGCATAGAATCCATCAAATCAGTGTTTTTACTTTACTGATAAAGAATATTTAATGTCAGAAAAGCTGACACAAAATATCTTTTTATCGTGTGAATAGCGTAAAATAAACTGGTATGAATTTAAAAATTATAGTCTTGGAGGAATAGACAATGCGCAAGTGGTTAATTAGTCTAATGGCGTTAGTTGGTCTGGCAGTTGGGATAGTAGTAAGTTCACCAGCTGTGCATGCAGCAACACCAAACTATACCATTACAACTGATACAACATTCCCACCATTTGAGTTTCAAACAGATAACGGGAAGTATCGTGGAATTGATATGGATATGCTGAAAGAAATTTCAAAACGCGAGCACTTTACCTATACACTAAAGCCAATGAGCTTCAATGCTGGTGTGCAGGCAGTTCAGGCTGGTCAAGTTGATGGTATCGTTGCTGGTATGTCCATAACAGACGAGCGTAAAAATACTTTTGATTTTGGAACACCTTACTATAAAAGTGGTATTGTTATGGCTGTTTCACAAAAATCAAAAATCAAAGGATTGTCTGATCTAAAAGGTAAAACAGTGGCCGCAAAAACAGGTAGTGCTGGAGCGGATTACGCACGTGAGATGTCAAAAAAGTATGGTTTTAAAGTAACCTTCTTTAATGATTCAAATACAATGTACAATGATGTTTTGATTGGTAATACGGTTGCTGTTTTTGAGGATCAACCAGTTATGGCATATGCGATTCAGCAAGGTACAAATCTAAAAATTGTCACAAAACCAGCCAAAGGTAATTGGTATGGTTTTGGTGTCAAAAAGTCTGCTAATGCTGAACTATTAAAGAAATTCAATGCGGGTTATGCAGAAATTGTAAAAGATGGTACTTATGACAAGATTGTTAACCGATATCTAGGAAAAGGTGGCTACAATTATAAAAAGAATGCAGCTAACCAGACTGAAAATCAAAAAACAACAATTTGGGATCTTGTTAAAGAAAATAAGAGTGCGCTATCTAGTGGGCTAGTTAAGACACTAGAGTTGACCTTAGTGGGAATTATTTTGGCAGCTATTTGGGGAATATTCCTAGGTATTCTAGGCGTTATGCCAAGTAAGCTCGCTCGTGGCCTTTCAACGACAATTATTTACATTTTCCGTGGGTTACCAATGCTTGTTCTAGCTTTCTTTATATATATTGGAATTCCCAACTTAACTGGACAAAAAATTCCGGCCTTTACAGCGGGTGTTATCACGTTGATTTTGAATGAAGGTGCTTATATTGGTGCTTTCGTTAGTGGTGGATTTAAGTCGGTCGATTCAGGACAGCTTGAAGCAGCACGTTCATTGGGACTACCATATGGTAAGGCAATGCGCAAAGTTGTTATGCCACAAGGAATTCGCTTAATGATACCAAGTTTTATTAACCAATTTATTATTACGTTGAAGGATACATCAATTCTGTCAGCAATTGGTATTATTGAATTAACACAAACAGGTACATTAATCATTGCTCGTAATTTGCAAGGATTTAGAGTCTGGTTAATGATTGCGGTTCTATATCTTATCGTTATTACACTATTAACTTGGTTATCAAATTGGGTAGAAAAGAGGATCAAATAATGGCAACAGTTATTGAAGCACGTGATGTTCATAAAAGCTTTGGAAAAAATGAAGTGCTAAAAGGGTTGAGCTTGGCTGTTGAAGAAGGTGAAGTTGTCGTAATGATTGGCCCTTCTGGTTCTGGCAAATCTACATTTCTACGTGCATTGAATAAGCTTGAAGAAATTAATAGTGGCGAAATTGCTATTGATGGTCAGAATATCAACCAACCTAAGGTGAACATCGACAAGATACGTGAAAAGGTTGGTATGGTATTCCAACACTTTAACCTTTTTCCTCATCTAACAGTCATGGAGAATATGACGTTAGCACCAGTACAATTAGGTAAGATGACCAAAAGCGAAGCGATTGCAAATGCTAAAAAGCTTTTAGATCGTGTTGGTCTAGCTGATAAGGCAGATGTTAAGCCTGACACATTATCTGGTGGTCAAAAACAACGTGTGGCAATTGCGCGTGCTTTGGCCATGAATCCGGAAATTATGTTATTTGATGAGCCGACATCAGCATTAGATCCAGAAATGGTTGGTGATGTTTTAGCAGTTATGAAAGAACTTGCTGAAGAAGGTATGACGATGATTGTGGTGACTCACGAAATGGGCTTTGCTAAGCAGGTTGCTGATCGTGTGGTATTCTTCGCAGATGGTTATATTCGCGAAGAAGGTGCACCAAAAGAAATTTTTGATCATCCACAAGATCCACGTACACGTGATTTCTTAGATAAAGTTTTGAATGTATAAATAAGAGAGCGAGACAAAAGTCGTTTTGAAGCCGGCTTGGAACGCGTTTATGCTATAAAACTAATATGCTCTTAATTACGCACTTTTAGCGAAAAAAATAGAGGCTGAGACAATTTCTGTCCCAGCCTTTTTATTTTTTAGGTAGATATTTTAGTGCTTTAGAATTAATAAATGGTGTCAAACGTGGGGCTGGCATATTGAAAATACTTGGCCAAGCTAGTGGGTGCCCATGAGCAATAAATTCCCAGCGATCTAAAAAGGCAATAATCAGTAATAAAAGTGGCTCTTGATGTGTATCAGAAATTTTGATTAATAGACGTTGATCTTTACTTGGGGTCGCGGTTGCTAATTGTTGACTAACTGTTTTTATTTGAAAGTGACGTTTTTCAAGACTACCAAGGACAAACCAGTTTAAGTTGTTCACAAATAATAATTCGTGTAACTTCAGAGATAGGCCGATTGAACCGACTTCTTGTTGATGGTTTGCTAAAATGAACCTAGGAATAATACCACTTGAAATTTGTGTAATCTTAGCAAGTGGTTCGTAAGATTGATTATAAATGGTGATCGTATCGTATCGTTGACCGATTTGTCCAGAGATAATGTATTTGACGACATTTGTATAAGTTGTGACAGTAGTTGTACCATCAAATTGTTCACGTACTTTTGACATTAGTAAATCATGCATATAAACACCTCGTCATGACATGAAAAAGATTACTCATTATTTTATTCTAACATAATCATGTTTGAACGTGTTTTAGTCAGTATAATAGATATATGCATGAATTCAAATTATGAAAATAGGAGTCGATATGCCAGAGCTATTACCAAAAGATTGGGCAGATGCATTGCAACCAGTATTGCAGCCAAATTATATTGGTCGCATCCAAGAGTTTTTAGATACAGTTTATTTAGTCGATACGGTGTATCCAGAACGACAAAATGTATTTGCTGCGTTAAAAGAAACCCCTTTAAACAAGGTGAAAGTCGTGATTTTAGGGCAAGATCCATATCCAAACCCTGGCCAAGCGCAGGGGTTGAGTTTTTCTGTACCAGCAACGATGGCCTTACCTAAGTCATTGATTAATATTTATAAAGAATTAACAGATGATTTAGCAGTTACTGCACCCAACAATGGTGATTTACATCGTTGGGCAAAACAAGGTGTTTTACTGTTAAATACAGTTTTAACAGTACCAGCTCACCATGCTGGGGGACATGCAGGCGAAGTATGGGAACAGTTGACTGATGAAATTATTAAATTAGTCGCGGAACGAAATCAACCAACTGTATTTATTTTGTGGGGTAAACAAGCGCAAAATAAAAAGCAGCTCATTAATGGTGAACAAAATTTGGTGTTGAAAGCGCCTCATCCAAGTCCATTGTCTGCTTATCGTGGTTTTTTTGGCTCTAAACCATTCAGTAAAACCAACGAATTTTTGCAAAAAAATAATGTTGCACCTATTAAGTGGGTATAAATCAATATATTTTGTTGCTAAAGTGAAACACTTAGAAACGGCTATACATCAATGGGTTTAGTGCCTTTATGGTATAATAGGATATGTAATAAAAAATAATTTTAAAAAAAGACGGGGGTTTGTTGATCATGGAGTTGTTTGAGCAATTAGCAAATAAGATAAAAGGACAAAATAAGACACTTGTATTTCCAGAGGGGGAAGATGCACGTATTCAAGGTGCAGCAATTCGTTTAGCTGCTGATGGTCTAGTTAAGCCAATTTTGTTAGGAAAGCAGTCATTGATCGATGCGACGGCAGAAAAACATCAATTTGATTTATCAAACATAACAGTTATTGATCCAGCAAGTTATCCTGAAGATAAGTTGAACGACATGATTCATGAACTTATTGAACGTCGCCATGGAAAGACAGATACAGCGACCGCTAAAAAGTGGGTTACTGATGTGAACTATTTCGGTACGATGTTAGTCTATATGAATTTAGCTGATGGTATGGTATCTGGTGCAACACATCCAACTGGGGATACTGTTCGTCCTGCTTTGCAAATTATCAAAACAGCGCCAGGTTCATCAAGAATTTCTGGTGCGTTTGTGATGCAACGTGATGATGACCGTTATATCTTTGCTGATGCAGCAATCAATATTGACATTGATGCACAAACGATGGCAGAAATCGCTATTCAGTCAGCTAAGACGGCAAAAGTCTTTGGTATTGATCCAAAGGTTGCGATGCTAAGCTTTTCTACAAAGGGCTCAGCCAAAGCAACACAGGTTGATAAAGTTTCAGAAGCAACGAAAATTGCTAAAGAACTAGAACCATCACTAGCACTTGATGGTGAGCTACAATTTGATGCAGCGTTCGTTCCTGAGGTTGCTAAGTCAAAGGCACCAGATTCTGAAATTGCTGGCCAAGCAAATGTCTTTATCTTCCCTGATCTACAATCTGGAAATATTGGGTATAAAATTGCCCAACGTTTAGGCGGCTTTGAAGCAGTTGGCCCAATTTTACAAGGGTTAGCAAAGCCGGTTTCAGATTTGTCACGAGGCGCCAATGAGGAAGATGTCTATAAGGTCGCTATTATTACGGCTGCACAGGCATTAGAAAACTAGATAAATTAATAGAGGAGCGACATAACACAAATTCGTTGGCAATTTATCGATGAGATGTGTCATGGCGCTTTTTAATATATAAGGTAAGAGGGACAGCGTATGTGTACGAGTATTTTTCAAGTTGCACGTAATGGTGTACATGTTTTGTCGCGAACAATGGATTGGCCGAGGTTAGAGAATTCGCCAATGTTTGTGCCTAGAAAATATCAATGGCATTCATCATTTAACCGACATCTCATACAAAACAAGTATGCCTTCATTGGTGGTGGTGAATTAAGCAATAAACGAACAGATATTGCGGATGGTGTTAATGAATATGGACTATGTGCACAAAAATTGACTTTTGGTAATGGTGCACACTTTGTGGATGAAATTGACGATTCTAAAGTACAGATTGCGCCATTTGAATTTGTATTTTGGCTATTAGGAAATTTTAAATCAATTGCTGATATTACTGAACATATTGCTGACATTCAACTAATGTCTCAAAAAAATAGTGTCATAAAGTATGGCAATCCTGAATTACATTTTGCTGTTACTGATCCTACTGGGGCAATCGTCGTGATTGAGCCAACTACTTGGCCAATGAGAATTGTGGCGAATCCATTGGGGGTGGTAACCAATAGTCCACATTTTGAGCGTCAAATTCAGCAATTAGAAAAATATGTTGATTTTAAACCAGAATTTAAGGCGGGCAAAATGCCAATCAATGTTCCTAAAGTAACAACGGGAAAACTATCTGGCAAAGCGACACCGCCAGGTTCTTACTCACCTGGTGCACGCTTTTTAAGAGCAGCGTATCTAAAAGAACGGGCTGATCAACCGGCGGATGAAGCAGAGGCAATTATTACCAGCTGGCATTTATTAGATAGCGTGACAGTACCACAAAATTTGACACATCAACAAACATTCTCGGTTTATCGAGCAGCTACGGTGGCTGAAAGCCGTAGTTATTATTTTCAGTCTTATCATCAGGGTGAAATGTCCAAACTACAGTTAACAGATGATATGTTAACTGCTACTGAGGCAGTCGTTTATAATGTTCCCGATGAGTTAACGGTTAATCAATTAAATTAAAATATTATGTCATTAAAGCTCCGTAAAAATTTTATGTTGAGCTTTTTTGCCATTATTTGAGCCGTTTGTGCTCTGTAATCAGTTAGTCAAAAATGGTATACTTTTAACTATGAGAATATTAGTAAACACAGTGAATGAAACACAAGAATTAGCCGCTAAGTTGGCAAAAAATGTGATAGCTGGTGACACAATTTTGTTATCAGGTGATTTAGGAGCAGGAAAAACTACCTTTACACAGGGATTTGCAAAAGAATTGGGTGTGAGAAGGCCCGTTAAGAGTCCAACGTTTACTTTGGTACGTGAATATCGTACAGAAAAGTTTCCTTTATACCATCTGGATGTTTATCGTCTAGGTGAAGAGGGAAACGCAGAGGATTTAGGATTATCAGAGTATTTCGGCGGCGATGGTGTTGCATTAGTTGAGTGGTCACAGTATATTAAGGCCGATCTACCTGATGATGTATTAAAAATTTCGTTTGAACGGGTCGAAGGTCAAGAGACAGAAAGACTAATTACAATTACAGCAACTGGTCATCGATCAAACCAATTATTAGCAGCAATGGAGGCATAATGGAAGTATTTGTACGACCTGCAGATAGACAGGATGCAGTAAAACTGATGGGACTGTTATTTCAATTACAGGATGAATCTAGTACATTTATGATTGCACAAGATCCTGAAACGATTGAAGCAACGGATGAAGCTGATAATATTGATATTCTGCAGACGACAACAAATAACATTATGCTAGTGTCGGCCACTGAAGAGGGACAATTAGTTGGTTTGGCGTCGGCTGCGGCAAAACCTGGCCAACCAAGAGTTGCAGAAATTGGGGTTGCGGTGTTAGCTGATTATCAAGGTAATGGATTAGCGCAAGCAATGATTTCAGAAATTTTAAACTGGGCAATAACCTTTAGTTCAGTCAATCAGTTGGTATTAACAGTACAAACAATCAATGAAATTGCCATTCATATTTATGAAAAAATGGGTTTTAAGCGCATTGCCGGTTCTGAAAGTGAAATTATGAATAGTGATCAAAAACTGGTGCCAGCTTTTGACATGGCTTGGACGGTCAACGATTAATGAGGTGTAATCATGAATTTTATTGCAATGGACTTTGAAACTGCAAGTGCTAAGCGTTATAGTGCTGTATCGCTTGGATTGGCAGTTGTGCGCGATAACAAACTTGTTGATGAATTTTATACATTAATTAAACCAGATAGTTTTTTTGATAAGCGTAATACTCGTATTCATGGGATTACCGAAGCTGATGTCCGTAATGCACCAATTTTTCCAGAAGTTTGGGAGCAAATTCAGCAGTTTTATACACCTAATCAATTAGTTATCGCTCATAATGCGCCGTTTGATAATGGTGTTTTGCGAGAAACATTAACTCATTATGATATTGACTTGCCGCACTATCTATCTTTAGATACTGTGCGCACGTCACGAAAACTTTATCCAGAATTACCAAATCATAAATTAAATACGGTAGCAGCAGCGCTAGGAATTGATTTAAAACACCATCATAATGCACTTAATGACACAGTAGCGGCAGCTGAAATTTTAGTACGACAAGCAACTGATTTTGGTGTTGAACCATTGAAACAGTTGGTTAAAGTGATTTAATTAAGGAATTGAAAAATGAAAATGTTGAATGAAATGTTTCCAAGTTATAACATTCAGGCGAATGTTAATTTAGGAGACTATACAAATACACGTGTTGGTGGGCCAGCAGATTGGTGCTTTTGGCCAAAAACACAACAAGAACTACAGCAGGTCGTCCATTTTGCAAATGAGACTGATTTACCCATTACAGTTCTTGGTAATGCTTCGAATTTGGTTATTACTGATGATGGTCGACAAGGAGTAGTCATTTTCTTGACCGATATGCATCAAATTGAAGTTTTTAAAAAAAATAGCATCACTGCTGAAGCAGGGGCATGGATAATTGAGGTGGCACAAGTAGCCTATGACTATTCATTAACTGGTTTAGAGTGGGCCGCAGGAATCCCTGGATCGATTGGTGGCGCTGTTTTTATGAATGCAGGGGCATATGGCGGTCAAATCGATCAAGTTTTGCAAAGTGTTGATGTAATTACGCCGGTGGGAGAAATAAAAACATATTCTGCAGCTGAATTGGCATTCGGTTATCGTCATAGTTTGGTTCAGGAAACGGGCGATGTCATTATTAGAGCAACATTTACTATGCAACCTGGGAAACGATCAGAAATTGGTGAAAAAATGGCTGATTTTAATACCCGTCGCGCGCAAAAACAGCCTTTAGAATTTCCATCGTGTGGGTCAGTTTTTAAACGACCAACTGGATATTTTGCTGGTAAATTGATTATGGATTCTGGTCTACAAGGATATCAAATTGGTGGTGCGCAGGTATCGACAAAACATGCAGGTTTTATTGTTAATCGTGGACAAGCAACCGGGAGTGACTATGTTCAGTTAATTAAGCATGTTCAAGATGTTGTATATGAAAAGTTTTCAGTAAACTTAGAAACTGAAGTTCGGGTACTAGGGAGAAAATAAACAAAGAAAAGGAGTGTGTGTATGGTTCTACTACAAACCGTTGTTGGTCTAACATTTTTAGTTGTGTTAGGCAACGTATTAGGTAACTTTCTAAAAAAGATACCAGTCAGTTTGATCCAAATTGGATTAGGTTTACTTGTGGCTGTGTTTTTTAATGTTGAAATTGAACTTGATACAGAATGGTTTTTACTTTTATTTATTGCCCCGTTGCTATACTCAGACGCGTGGCGATTTCCTAAAAAAGAGCTTTGGGAATTACGAGGACCTATTTTTGGTAATGCAATCTTATTAGTATTTATTACAACGATTGTTGGTGGCTTTTTGATTTATTGGATGATTCCACAGTTACCACTTCCTGTAGCATTGGCGATTGCAGCTATTTTATCACCGACTGATCCCGTAGCAGTGTCAGCCATTGCATCTGAAGCAAAATTGCCGCCTTCAATTATGCATTTAGTGGCTGGAGAAAGTCTAATTAATGATGCAAGTGGTCTGGTTGGATTTAAATTTGCTGTTGCAGCTGCAACAGCAGGAACCTTTTCGCTTTGGGACGCAACAGGTGAATTCCTATATGTTTCTATTGTGGGAACTTTAGTAGGGGCATTAATGGGGTTTCTTATTAATGCTGTTGGTGACTGGCTATCTGCACATGCCATTAATGATGTCTCATTACGGGTTGTGATTCAATTATTCACACCTTTCTTAGTTTATATTATTGCTGAAGAAATTCATTCATCTGGTGTTATTGCTGTCGTCGTTGCGGCAATTATTTTAAATATTCATACAAAACATGATGTTGATTATACGGGGGAACTCCATGTTATTGGTATTAATACATGGAATGTTTTCGGATACCTATTAAATGGATACATATTTGTTATTTTGGGAATTGAATTTCCATTAGCAACACATTTAGGCAAAGTCATATCATTACCAATGGCTATTTTGTATTCAGTAATTACTTGGTTCATTATTTTTGGTATTCGTGTTATTTGGACTTATGTCTCACAGTGGGTACGTTTAAAAAATCATAAAAATGAAACTGCATCATGGCAGGTTGCCATTACATCTGGACTGACAGGGGTTCGCGGTGCAGTGACAATGGCCGGAGTTTTATCTGTACCACTTGTAACAGATAGTGGCCAACCATTTCCACAACGTGCGCTAATGCTATTTATTGCTGCTATCACAATAATTTTATCATTGGTTGTTGCCATTGTATTTCTACCAATAGTTGGTGGAACAAAGAAAACACAAGTGCCACCTGGTAAGAATAAGGCGCAAGCTAAGGTCGCACAACATATGTCAGAACCACGTGCACGGGTTTATGTTTTACAGTCAGCTGTGCGAGAAATTGAGGCACGACGCCGAGAATCAAATCAGGCGGTTGTCTATGAAATAATTCGACGTTATCAAATTCAAATTCGCCAATTGCAATTGCAATTTATGAAAACTGACAAATTGAGTCCAATCTTAAATGCAGAAATGTCATTACGGCAAATCGCCTTAGAAGCAGAACGTAGTGCCATTCAAAGATTGTTAGTCGATGAGCGCATTACACCATTAGTTTTTGCTAGTGAAGGTCGGCGTATTGATCGTGCAGAATCCGAATTGGATGATTTAGTTACCCATGATCGAGGTAAGCGAACTTGGCGTCAAATTCGTAGATTCTTAATGAGTTTTGGACGCATGGTACGTGTCTGGTTAAGTGATGATTCTTCTGACACATTGATGTCAGAGTATGAATTAGCGCATCATGAATCTGCCAAAGAAGCAATTGCAGCAATCTCAAAATATATTAGTACAGAAGAGGCACAAAATTCGCACCTGGATCAAACGGCAGCGTATAATTTAATTATTATGTACCGTTCACGCTTGGAACGTGCACGTCATGGTCGTAAAGGTGTCCAAAATATTGAAGATTTGAAAATTGAACTCGAATTAGTTGGCTTGAATGCACAACGTGAAGCGGTACAACATTTAACTGAAGCTCACTTTATCTCGAATGCGACGAGTATGAACATTCGACAAAATATTAACTTTACGGAAGCAGGCATGTTGACCAATTTGGAAGAGTAGGAGTTAGTATGAATTTTGATATTGATGCATTATTAAAAAATATAAACATTGTTCGTATCATTGATGTCATCATTGTCTGGTGGGTTCTTTACCGATTGATGATGCTGATTCGTGGTACCAAGGCGGTCACTTTACTGCGTGGTGTTGGAATTGTTATCATAGTGAAGGTAGTTAGTTGGTATTTCGGATTAGCGACAATTTCTTGGGTAACTGACCAAATTATTAATTGGGGAGTCATTGCCTTGGTGATTGTTTTTCAGCCTGAAATTCGACGAGGTCTTGAACACCTTGGTCGTTCTGGTTTGTTCAGACAAAAACAGGCATATCAATCTGAAAAACGATTGGTTAATGAGCTCGATGATGCGATTCAGTATATGTCTAAGCGACGTATTGGTGCTTTAATTTCAATTGAAATGGAGACAGGTTTAGAAGAATATATTGAAACCGGTATTCCAATTGATGCTGAAATTTCAAGTCAGCTATTGATCAATACGTTTATTCCGAATACACCGTTACATGACGGAGCAGTTATCTTGAAAGATAATCGATTGGCAACGGCTGCAGCTTATTTACCATTGTCGGACAGTGCAACAATTCCTAAAGAGTTGGGGACAAGGCATCGTGCATCAGTCGGAATTTCAGAAGTTACGGATGCACTAACTATTGTTGTGTCTGAAGAAACGGGTGCTGTGTCAATTACTAGAAATTCGGAATTGATGCAGTCGTTATCTCGAGAGGATTATCGGAAGTACCTTACCCGTCAACTTGTCACATCAGATGAGGTAGCTAACCAATCTTGGTGGACGCAGTTAAGATCATTCTTAAAGCGAGGAGATAAGTAATATGAAACGACGTACTGATAAAATCGTGTATGGTCTGTTAACATTAGCTGTCGCCATCTTTATGTCCGCTTACACTGACTCACAATCAACAACGTCCACGCGTCGATCAAATAATAATACTAATGAATTATCTACTATTGGCAAGATAACATCCTCACAGTCGGCAACGGTTAA
Organism: Weissella paramesenteroides ATCC 33313; assembly: GCF_000160575.1. Classification (GTDB taxonomy): domain Bacteria; phylum Bacillota; class Bacilli; order Lactobacillales; family Lactobacillaceae; genus Weissella; species Weissella paramesenteroides. Next base: position 8,782 of record NZ_GG697133.1, on the reverse strand, counting down.
TGTGCCTATTCAATTTTCTGGCATTAATACAGATGATTATTATATTAGTGGTGTGCCCGACAATGTTGCGGTGACAATAAGTGGACCATCGGCATTAGTTACGGCTGCAAAAAACACGAAAAATTTTCAAGTATCAGCAAACTTAAAGAATTTATCAGATGGTACACATACTGTTAGTCTTAAAGTTACTGGGTTAAATAAAGATTTGACGTATAAGCTGAAAACACCTAAAGTAACATTGACCATGTATAAGCGCACTTCTTCATATTATTCAGTGAAAACTAACTATAATAAGGATGCTATTGCTGATGGTTACACAGTTGGTACGGTGACAACGTCAGTCAACAACGTTCAAATTATGGGACGTCAGTCCGCAATTAATGTCGTAGATAGTGTTGTCGCTGATGTGCAATTGAAGCGAGATACGAAAAAAACGGTTAGACAAAAGGTCACATTGCAGGCAGTAGATGCGAATGGTAATCCAGTAGATGTCGCTGTATCACCACAGGTTACAACGGTTAAAATACCAATTAAAACAGGTAATGGTACGCGTCAAGTACCATTGGATTTAAAAACAAAAAATGGTAATGCTTCAGAATTTTCATTGTCTGGCTCAGTTAATGAAGTAGCTGTACAAGGAAATATTGATGTCTTAAACAAATTAAAGAATGTCCAGGCTGTTGTAGATTTGTCTGGCGTAACGACAGCAACACAAAAAGATGTTACGATTGATGTGCCAAATGGTGCTGAAAGTGTTGACCCAAAGACAGTATCGGTGGTTATAACTCCTAAGGAGTAGAAAGAGAATTATGGTTGAATTACATTATTTTGGAACAGATGGCGTGCGGGGCATTGCCAATAAAGAATTGACACCTGAGTTAGCATTTCGTCTTGGCCGAATGGGTGGAGCAGTACTAACTCGTCATGCAGTAGATCATCGGCCTCGTGTGCTTGTTGGACGTGATACAAGAATGTCAGGTCCATTATTGGAACATGCACTAATTTCTGGTTTACTTTCTGTTGGTATTGAAATCCAACGTTTAGATGTGATTTCTACACCGGGGGTTGCTTATTTAGTTCGTGCACAAAAGGCCGATGCTGGTGCACAGATTACAGCATCACACAATCCGGCAGAAGATAATGGTATTAAATTCTTTGGTTCTGATGGTATGAAGTTATCAGATGAGCTGGAAGCAGAAATTGAAGCACTGCTTGATGCACCAGAAGATACATTGCCACGCCCAGCAGCTGAAGGCCTGGGGTCTGTTTCTGATTTTAAAGAGGGAACGGCTAAATACTTAGAATATTTGCAAACGACTATTCCTAGTAACCTAGATGGCATGAAATTAGCTATTGATGCAGCAAATGGTGCTACGTCAGGTCTAGTGGCTAATTTATTTGCAGACATGGGCGCTGATTTTGTTACGATGGGGACATCACCAGATGGTCTTAATATTAACCAAAACGTCGGCTCAACCCACCCAGAAGCATTAGCAAAATTTGTGCTTGAAAATGAAGCGCAAGTTGGTTTGGCATTTGATGGTGATGGTGATCGTTTAATCGCCGTCGACGAAAAGGGGCAGATTATTGATGGTGATCAAATTATGTTCATCGTTGGTAAATACATGTCTTCACACGGTCGTTTAAAGCAAGATACCATCGTGACGACAGTCATGTCTAATATTGGTATGTATAAGGCGATGTCTGAAAACGGACTGAACTCTGTGAAAACGGCAGTCGGTGATCGTTATGTCGTTGAAGAAATGATCAAGTCTGGTTACAACCTAGGTGGTGAACAATCTGGACACGTTGTCTTTTTAGATTGGGCAACTACAGGTGATGGCATGCTAACCGCACTACAATTATTACATGTGATGCAAGAGGCAGATAAACCATTATCTGAATTAGCTGCAGAAATGACAGTTTATCCACAAAAATTGGTAAATGTTAAAGTACAAGATAAAAAAGCAGCATTGTCAAATGAAGCAATTAAGCAAATTATTAGCGAAGTTGAATCTGAAATGGGCAATGATGGACGTGTTCTTGTACGGCCTTCAGGGACGCAAGATTTGTTACGAGTGATGGCGGAAGCGCCTACTCGTGAAGCTGTCGATGAATATGTTGATCGAATTGTCACGGTTGTTAAGCAAGAGGTTGGTGTTGAGTAATGTCAGCAGATTTTCAGACGTTAGATATTATTGAAGAAATTACACGCAATGATGGCTCAACGTATAAGGAAATTGGCAATTTGTTGCATAATGGTCAGGCAGAGTATGCTGTTGAAGAAGGAATGATCAAGAAGGTTCGAATTTTAAAAATTAACATTCCACACTCTAAGAATGTTATTAGTTACGAAAAATTTGTTAATGAGAATTTTGATATTCCAACAAAAATTGCTATTTCAGAGTATATTGAATGGCAACGGACGCCAGAGATGGACGCTGTTGTTGAAAAAATCTTAGCTGAGAATAAAGTTAGTTAACTTTAATGAAAGAGTCAGAAATACTATCATACCTTGAAAACATCAAGCGTAATGGTGGTATTTAATGGCTCTTTTTACATGCTTTTTTTCCGTTATAAATAGAAATTTGTTATTATAAGTAATAAGTAATTTTGTGAAAGGTTGGTCAGTTATGAATATTGGATTATTTACAGATACATATGCACCACAAGTTTCCGGTGTTGTATCATCAATTCAGACACTCCGACAGCAGCTTATTGACCATGGACATCGGGTGTATATCTTTACTTCAACTGATCCAAATGTGCCAAAGGAAGTTTTAGAACCTGATGTCTATCGCTTTCCAAGTTTTCCATTTATTGGTTTCAAGGATCGGCGGTTATCGTATCGTGGTGCTATTCAAGCGATTCAGCTAGCAAAAAAGTTAGAACTTGATATTGTACATACTCAAACTGAATTCTCATTAGGTTTAATGGGAAAATTAGTTGCTAGACAATTGAAAATACCCGTTGTACATACTTTTCATACAAATTATGAAGATTATTTACATTATGTTGCTAACGGGAAAATCATTCGGCCAGCTAGTGTAGCAGTGATTGCGCGAAGTTACATGGCAGGAATGACTGGCGTAATTGCACCATCTAAACAAACATTTGATACACTAACCAAATATAAAGTTTCTGCACCAATTGAGATTATTCCGACTGGTGTTAGTGTAAAACATGCAAAACAAGATGATACCAGCACTTATTTGCGTGAAAAATTAGGATTAGCTAGTCAGACACCGGTTGTCCTATCACTAGGGCGCGTGGCCTTTGAAAAAAATATTGATACTGCATTAACGATATTTGCAGAGGTATTAGAACAGGTACCCGAGGCGATGTTTGTAATTGTTGGAGATGGACCAGCAATGTCTGCTTTAAAGGATCATGTACGGTCATTAGAAATTGCAGATCATGTGATTTTTACCGGAGAAGTGGATCATAAAGAGGTCTATGGTTATTATAAATTAGCTGATGTTTTCTTATCTGCTTCCGTATCGGAAACGCAAGGATTGACCTTTATTGAAGCAATGACGGCTGATACACCCGTTGTTGCGATTCGTAGTCCTTATTTAGAGACAGTTGTTTTAGATAAAAATATTGGATCGCTTGCGGATGATAGTTATGATCTAATGGCACCACTAATCATGTACTTAAATGCAAAGAAACAACAGCAAGTGATAGGAAATCCAGCAGTACGGCAGAAAGTGCTGCATGATATTGATGAAGTTACTTTTGGACAACGAGTGTTAGATTTCTACTCTGAGGCACTAGTTGTGTACCATGAAGAGGAGGATATGGAAGAAGCGGATAGTAATGATTTTGAGTATGCAAAATCATTTTTATCTAGGACGCCATTCCATAAAAATAATAAATGATTCGAATCACAATGTTCTCTGCAGCTGAAACAGTTCCCGGTCAAGGTGTTGGTTCAGCCTACCGTGAACTAGTTAATTTATTAACTAGTAGGTTTCCCGATAAATTCCAACTAAAATTTAACAGTTTGTCAAAGACTGATATTAGTCATTATCATACTATTAATTTTGGCTTCTTTTTAAATACATTTCTTCCAGGAAGAGGTAAAAAAGTAGGATATGTACATTTTTTACCTGAAACCCTAGAAGGTTCAATTAATTTATGGTGGCCATTTAAAAAGATTTTTTATTGGTATGTGATGACCTTCTATAAACGAATGGACCAAATTGTGGTAGTTAATCCAGTATTCATTGATAAACTAGTGGCGTTAGGTGTGTCAAAAGAAAAAATCACCTATATTCCTAATTTTGTTTCCAAAGACGATTTCTTTCCTGTTCCTGAAAATCAAAAAGTAAATATTCGTAAAAAATTGGTCTTACCTGAAGATACATTCATGATCTTGGGTGTAGGGCAGGTTCAAGTTCGAAAAGGTGTGTTAGATTTTATTCAGTTAGCAAAAGACAATCCGAATTGGACATTCGTTTGGGTTGGTGGTTTCTCGTTTGGCGCTATAACGGCCGGCTATGAAACACTTAAAAAAGTGGTTGATAATCCACCTAAAAACTTGATTTTTCCTGGTATAGTGGATAGAAGATTGATGAATGATTATTATAATGCAGCTGATGTTTTTTTGCTGCCAAGTTATACAGAACTGTTTCCGATGTCAGCTTTAGAGGCCTTTAGCACTGGAACGCCAACAATTTTACGCGATTTAGATTTATATCGTGCTATTATTGATGGCTATTATTTACCTGCTGTTGATAAAGATGGGATGCAGAAACAACTTGATACGCTTGAAGCAGATAATGATTTACAGAAACAGATGGCAAAACAATCATTGGCGGCGTCTGAATATTATTCAGCAACACATGTTTCTAAAATTTGGGACGCTTATTATACAAATCAGGTTAATGACAAAAATGATGGGGGTCATCAATGACAAGGCGAAATGGCATTGTATTTGTTTTAATGATGATTGCTGGTGTAGCCATATTTTATTGGTCCTTTCGTAATGTTAGTATGGTACAACTTATGCAAGATCTTCGGGATGCCAATTGGTGGTGGCTACTGGTTGCCTTGTTAGCAATGGTTGTTTATTTATTATTGGAATCAATTGTTGTGAAAGTTTTCGTGGATGATTCTCATGAGAAATTATCATGGTCCGATGCTATTCGAATCCCTTTGGTTGAACAATTTGGTAATGGGATAACACCATTTTCTGCAGGGGGACAACCCATGCAATTGATTACGCTTATTCAGGCTGGCGTTGATCCCGGTCGCGCAGGGTCCATTTTACTGATGAAATTTGTGGTCTATCAGGCGATGATTGTCATTAATTTTTTCATTGCAATTGTTGTGGGTTATCAATTTATTGCTGATAAATTAAAGGCGTGGTCTTTATTTGTCATTTTAGGATTTATTATCCATCTAGTTGTGATAATTACGTTATTATTAGTGATGTACTGGCCAGGTTTAACTAAAGCACTGGTCAGAGTAGTATTTAAACCAATTAAATGGATAAAACCAAATAAGGCAGAAGAATGGCAACAAGTTGTAAATGAAAAAATTAAAAATTTTCATTCTGAAAGTATACGAATGAGCCATGATTGGTGGGTATTATTTAAAGCTATTGTTTTGACATTAGTTCAATTGACAGTTTATTATTTAATCCCATATTTCATTTTATTAGCATTGGGAGCTTCACAGGTTAATATTATTTTAGTGATGTCACTTCATGTGTTAATAGTGATGGTTATTTCTCTGTTCCCAATTCCTGGTGGTACAGGTGGAGCTGAGATTGGTTTTTCAATGCTGTTTTCAACGTTTTTGCCAAATGCAGCATTGTTAGTATGTGCGATGGCATTGTGGCGAATCATTACCTATTACTTGGGGATGTTTGCAGGCATTGTCGCGTTTAATATAAAATCCAAACAGTGAGGTTAGATTTATGCTGGCAGAGAATGATTTAAGTAAAATTGTGCGACGGGTTCAGGCTATGCGCCTAGACAAGCGGTCAACGATCCAACAGCGTGATTTTAGTGTGTTTGGTGTGCCAGTAGTGACCGTATTGTATGATTCTATGTCAGGTATGTTTGCTTTAGAAACAAATGAACGGCACCAACATCGATTTGCTTTTGATGATGTTGACTTACTGGCAATTGATATTTATGAGGCGCTAGCTGAGTTTAGAGAATCATTCTGATGAATTATAAGAAATTTTTATGGTGTCTTTTATAATATGTTAGGTTGATAACCAGAATTTGGTAGTTTGTTTTCAATATAACAAATAATTAAAAAAATATTTGGAGATAATAAAATGCAACGAGTTATGTTAACCATTAAGAAAAAATGGCCAGATTTCAACGATACCGTTGGCTTCTTCTTGTTATCTGTATTCTTAGTATGGCTTAAGACCTACTGGGCATACAAGACAAGCTTTTCTTTAGGTGTTCAAGGCACCCTACAAGAATTTATCCTAGTCATTAATCCGTTACCAACAGCGATTATACTGTTGAGTATTGCACTTTACTTTAGAGGTAAAGTTGCTTATTGGTTAATGATTCTGATAAATCTGATCCAGTCAATTTGGTTGTTTGCCAATATGCTGTATTATCGGGAATTTTCAGACTTTTTATCGTTGAACATCCTTAACTCAGGTAGCTCAGTAGATAATAATTTAGGAAAATCAATTGCAGGAATTATCAGCCCATTTGATTTTCTAGTATTTCTGGATATCATAATTTTAGTGCTATTATTAGTCTTTAAACGCATTAAGTTCGATAAAGAAGTCGTTCAGAAACGCTTTGCTGCCTTGACAACTGTATTCGGAATTGTCTTGATGCTTGTTGGATACGGCATTTCAAGCAAAGATCGTTCTGGTCTATTAACTCGAACTTTTGATAATAATTATATTGTTAAATACTTAGGTTTAAATGAGTATGCCGCATATAATATCTTTAAGACCAAACAAACGGCGGATATTAAAAAAGATGCCAAAGCCGATGATCTTAATAAAATCAAGAATTATGTTAAGGGAAACAAAACCTTACAAAATGCGACCTATTTCGGTAAAGAAAAAGGCAAAAATGTCATTGTCTTTCATTTAGAGTCATTCCAACAATTTTTAATGGATTACAAAGTTAATGGCGTTGAAGTAACTCCTAATTTAAACAAGTTCTATCATGATCAAAATACTTTATCATTTGATAATTTCTACAATGAAGTGGGACAAGGTAAAACAGCTGATGCGGAAATGATGCTTGAAACAGGGTTATTTGGTACAGCATCAGGATCAGCAATGGTTAATTATGGTACTTCTAACACATATCAAGCTGTGCCAGCTATTCTAGATCAACAAGGATATACGACAGCAGCATTCCACGGAGATGTGGCTTCTTTCTGGAATCGTGATAATACGTATAAGTCTTGGGGATATGATTATTTCTTCAGTAAGCCATATTATAAGAATGCAAATAATGCAGATTATAATATAGGATATGGTATGAAGGATAAAATTTTCTTGAAGGATGCATCGAAATACCTCGAACAATTACCACAGCCGTTTTATTCAAAAATTATTACAGTCACAAATCATTATCCATATGATTTAGATAGTCAAAATGCCTCTATTGCTAAAACTAAAACCAATGATAAGACCGTTGACGGATATGTCCAAACGGCCCGTTATTTGGATCAATCCTTTGGCGAATTCTTAAGTTGGCTCAAAAAGTCTGGCCTATATGATAACTCAATGATTGTCCTATATGGTGATCATTATGGTATTTCAGAAAACCATAAGGCAGCAATTGCTAAATTGACCGGAAAAGATAGCGTATCTGATTATGACCTAGCTAATTGGCAAAAGGTACCATTCATGGTACATGCACCTGGATTGAAGGGTGGTATTAATCATACCTATGGTGGTGAAATTGATGTCATGCCAACATTGCTGCACCTGTTAGGTGTTTCAACAGATAACGATATTCAATTTGGTCAAGATTTATTAGCAACAAATCGTCGTCAAGTTGTACCATTTAGAAATGGTGATTGGGTTTCTGCGGAATATATGAAGTATGGTGGTAATTATTATGTAACGACCACTGGTACAAAAATTAATCCAAAAGAGGATCCAAGAGCTAAACAAATTATTGATGCAACACAAAAAGATGTTGATAAAATGCTAACGTATTCAGATGATGTCCAAACGGGTGACTTACTACGTTTCTATACACCGGAAGGATTTAAGAAGGTTAATCGCAAAGATTATTCATACCAGAAGGCAAGCGGATTGAAGCAATTGAAGAAAGCCAATAAGGACAACCCAACATCAGTCAAAGCTAAGCATAATAACCAGTCAACACTGAAAGACTATATTACTGATGCACCAGAGTTGGGTGGAAAACCACAAACTATTCAGGAAGCAACGTCTTCTAGTCAAGATGATAAAAATAATAGTAGTGATAGCAGTTCATCATCTAGTTCAAATGATAATCAGTAGTTTTCTTTGAGTTAATTATTGTTAATAAATTTAAAGTGAGAAGCTCACTGTAAGTTCCCTAAGAAAGGGAATCTACAGTGAGCTTTTTTAGGCTATGTTAGTAACTAATTTATTGCGTTTAAGTAAATGCAAGGTGAGTAAAAAATATTCGTAAGTAAAGAAGCTGAAACTTGTTGTTGACGAACATTCTTTTCTAAGGTATATTATATGAGCGGTTAAAAAAGCCGAGCTTATACAAATTATGATGATAAAAAAAGTTGTTGACTTTTAAAAATTATGTCTGTATAATTAATTAAGTTGTCGACA
>NZ_GG697134.1 GCF_000160575.1 Weissella paramesenteroides ATCC 33313 | reverse complement strand
ATTTTTTATATTAACAGACATATAAATAAATCGCTTATGATTAAAAAATATAATATATGATTTGGAATTTTTGGAAATAAGATGCATGATTAGATTTTTGTGTATAAATTTATGGTGTTTAATAAGTGTACTTGTTCATTGACGCTGTATTAAAATTCATGTATATATTTGAATGAGTAGCAAATGGCATGTAGTTCCATTACAGATTTTGGGAAAGCCCACATTATATTCTGTGTTTATTTAAAAATGCATGCTGATTAAATATTGAACAATTTTACAATGATTTAGTTCTTCAATACGGATGGGAGATGCTTATGGATTTACAACTAAAGGATAAGGTCGTATTAGTAACCGCTTCTAGTCAGGGATTAGGTTTTGCAACTGCTAAAAAGTTTTTAGAAGAGGGAGCAAAGGTACTGATTACAAGCCACAATTTAGAACATTTACGCATTGCTTATCAGAAATTGCTGCCAACAACGAGAGCAAGCCATTTGTCGTATGTCGTGGCGGATTTAACTAGTACATCAGATATTGAAAATTTAATAGCCACCACACATAAAAAATTCGGTTTGATCGATATTGTTATTAATAATACAGGTGGACCAAGAAGTGCGAAATTTGAGGAGCTTAGTGAAGACGACTGGACTGATGCGTATGAACTTATTTTAAAAAGTGCTGTGCAAATGATACGATTAGCATTACCTGATTTAAAAAGGACGCAAGGTGTCATCATTAATAGTGTTTCAGCTTCAACCAGGCAGCCATTACCAGGGCTTATATTATCAAATACGTTTAGAATGGCTATCCTGGGACTTTCTAAAAGCTTGGCGAATGAATTTGGTCAGTATGGCATTCGAGTAAATACAATTTCACCAGGTCGGATAGCAACTAATCGAGTCCAAAGTTTAGATGAGTTGAATGCAGAAAAAAGTGGGCAGTCAGTGACATCGATTCGCCAGCAGTCCGAACAAACAATTCCTTTAGGTCGATATGGAGAACCCACAGAATTCGCAAATGTTGTGACATTTTTAGCTTCTAATGTCAGTAATTATATTAATGGTAGTAATGTTTTGGTAGACGGTGGTCAGATACAAAGTTATTAAGATATAACTTGGTTAAACATTCTTATGTATAATAATATGGTATAAACAATTTGAAGAAAAATAAGTAGAGGTCAAAGATGAGTCATATTGATTTACAAAATGGGATCGACTATCGTAATTTGGGTGCTGATTTTAAGGGCATGACTAATGAACAGATCATGCAAGCATTAGATCAACGGCGTGGAGATATGATAACAGTATTGCAAAATCTAACGCATGACTTTAATAAAGCGACAGCAGTTAGAAATCATAATGCGTTTTCAGGACGCGAAATCGTCTTTTTAAACCCCGATAATCCAATGGATAGTGATAATCCGGAAGGCGCTAAAAAATGGAATAAGACTGGCGCTGTGGGTGCGCAACATTATGAACATATTAGCCATCATCGTATATTGGACTATCAAAAATTATTTGATCGATGGCATGAAGAAGGGTACACAATCTATGCGGTTGATAATACACCCGGTTATGAGTTACATAATGTTTTTCAAGTGAAGTTTCCTAAAAAGAGTGTATTTTTATTTGGTGAGGAACAAATTGGCTTAGCAGATGAGTTGATTCAGGCAGCTGACCAGATGATTTATATTCCGCAAACAGGATCAGTTCGGTCGTTGAATGTTTCAGTTGCGCACGGTATCATTGCCGCTTTATACACTGCCCAATATCCGGTACCTGAAGACAAATAAAAATGCGAAACGCACTAATGCCAGTGTGTTTCGCATTTTTCGCTTTTCAGTAGATGAAAATTTTTTATAGAAGAAGTTCAAATTCCAAGTTATTATATTGATCACGTTCACGTATTTGATGGTAACCAAACTCTTGCTCGGTCCGTTCTAGTAATTCAGTATGCCAAGTAATTTTTTCGGCAAAGTTAGCAAACATATCTTCTTTTAAACGATTGACTAGTGAAAGAAACTTTTGTCCTTCTTCAGCCGTCATTGATACATATAGGCGCTCATCATTACCAAATTTTTTTGAAATACGCTTCAACTTGATGTTCATAACCTGACGAGTATAGGCAGGATTTCTATTTAGGCGAACACTGATATTAATGTGGTTATAGTGTGAATCGCGGCTATACTGTAATAACATAGCTAGAAATTTTTCAGGATCTATTTTGTTTGTATTTGTTGACATATGGTCATCCTTAATCTTTAAGAGTTCTTTTCAATAGTATAACACGTAATAATTTTTATTTTTTAAAACAGTATGAAAAAAACTATTGCGTTCTAATTCATATAGGGGTATTATATAAAAGTTGTCTTTTACAAAGGCTAAACAACAGATAATAATTTAAGCTATTTTAATATTTACTTATATAAAACGAGTAATATTTTAGCAATAAATTATATTCAATTATTAATAGATTTTCTTTAAGAAAACTATTGACAATTACGAATCGC
>NZ_GG697135.1 GCF_000160575.1 Weissella paramesenteroides ATCC 33313 | reverse complement strand
CGATCCCTGTAACGTCCATAATGAAGATTGAATACATATTTTTATAGAAAGTTACCAAATTATTGGTAGCTTTTTTATTTTAAAAATAAAATAAGTAGACAAAATATAAATCTAAGCGTTATGGAACCCGTGTTTCTGATATAATGTATACTAGTTTGTTTATATAGAAGTGAAAGGAAATGTGATATGTCGGATTACGCAGTGAAGTATGAATTACTTCATGTCGAAAAACATACCGGTGCGCGATTGGGAAAAATTACGACACCACATGGGGAAGTTATGACCCCAATGTTTATGCCCGTTGGTACACAAGCAACCGTAAAAGGTGTGTCCCCACGTGAATTAAAAGAAATTAAATCACAATTCATTTTATCAAATACATATCATTTATGGTTAAGACCAGGAGACGAATTGATTGCTCAAGCTGGTGGATTGCATAAATTTATGAATTGGGATGGCCCAATATTGACTGATTCAGGTGGCTTTCAAGTCTGGTCATTATCAGACCATAACCATATTACTGAAGAAGGGGTTACTTTTAGAAATCACTTAAATGGTGATGAGATGTTCCTGTCTCCAGAAGTTGCTATGAGGATTCAGAATAACCTTGGTTCAGACGTTATGATGCAACTAGACGAAGCAATTCCATATTTTGAAACATATGACTATGTTAAAAATTCAGTTGAACGAACATCTAGATGGGCAGAGCGAGCTCAAAAAGCACATAAGCGTGAGCAAGATCAGGCACTGTTTGGTATTGTCCAGGGAGCAGGTTTCAAAGAATTGCGAAAGCAATCAGCTCAAGATTTAGTTTCATTAGATTTGCCTGGATATGCTATTGGTGGTTTGTCAGTTGGAGAGTCAAAGCCGGAGATGAACCGTGTACTTGATTTCACAGTACCATTTTTACCAGAGCATAAACCGCGATATTTAATGGGTGTGGCTGCTCCAGATTCATTAATTGATGCAGTAATTCGTGGTATTGATATGTTTGACTGTGTATTACCTACTCGTATCGGTCGTAAGGGAACACTAATGACTTCAAATGGTCGAGTGGTGATAAAGAACGCAAAATATAAAGATGATTTTTCATTAATTGATCCTGAAACTGAAGATTATGGATCACAGCACTTTACGAAGGCTTACTTACATCATCTTTTCAAGACAAATGAATTATATGGTCAAACAATTGCTTCCGTTCACAATTTACGTTATTTGTTAAAATTAATGGAAGATATGCGTCAGGCAATCGCTGGAGACCGTCTACTTGAGTTTAGAGAAGAAACCCTACGTAAGTACGGTTATTTTGAACCAAATGCCAGATTATTTTAAAATTAGTCAATATACTTAAGGAGTTTAAATTTATTATGAACGCAAATATACTTATTTTAGTCGTATTTATCGCCGCAATGTACTTTATTATGATTCGTCCACAACAAAAGGCACAAAAGAAGCGTCAAGCAATGATTAATGACGTGCAACCTGGTGCTGAAGTAATCACCATTGGTGGATTGCATGGTACTATTGCTGCAGTTAACAAAGAAGCACGTACTTTTGATTTAGATGCAGAAGGTGTTATCTTGGTGTTTGAATTATCAGCAATTCGTCAGGTTGTTAAGGAAGCTAATGCACCAGTGACTACAGAAGAACTAACAGAAACACCTGAAACATCAGAATCTGAGGCAACTTCTGAAAAGCAACCAGAAAACACTGATGTTGATGCATCAAACGATGAATCAAAGAGTGAAGAAAAATAAGCTGTAAAATATAGCTGTTGAAAACTGAAAGTGGCATAAAAGACATGTGAAAGTTAATTGTGATTACAGAAAGACTTTAGTTTTTTGGCACACATTTAGGGTCATCAATCCATCAATTTTAAATTGGTAGATTGATGACTTTTTCAGTCTATAATAAATTACCGATATTCTAGGCTTTTTTCTATGTAATTATAGAATGATGTCATATGATAAAAATAAGTAAGCTTATCATATAAAGAGGGGGATATGATGTCTAATTTTTTAGAAATACCTATTCATTTGAATACTGATAGAAAAATTTTACATATTGATATGGATGCCTTTTACGCACAAATTGAGATGCGTGATAACCCTGAATACAAATCTATACCTTTGATTTTAGCTAATGATCCTCGAAAAACTGGTGGTCGTGGAGTGGTTGCAACCGCAAATTATTTAGCTCGTAATTTAGGCGTTCATTCAGCCATGAGTGCTGCTGAGGCGCTAAAACTTGCACCACAAGCAGTTTTTGTCACACCTAATTTTTCCAAATATCGTGGTGTTTCTCAACAACTTCACCAAATATTTAAGCGCTATACGAATAAGGTTGAACCGGTTGCCTTTGATGAGGCCTATTTAGATGTTACTGAGAACATACCAAATATAAATAATGCGATACAATTAGCGCATGAATTGCAGCAAATCATTTATGAGGAACTTGAGTTGACAAGTTCGGTGGGCATTTCTTTTAATAAATTCTTGGCAAAATTAGCTTCAGAACATAATAAGCCAAGTGGACTGACAATCATTAATCCAGAAGATATTCGATCATTTTTAGATACCTTACCGATTAATGAAATGCGGGGGGTGGGAGCTAAGACTGCTGAAAAAATGATTTCTTTGGGCATCCGTAATGGCAAAGATTTGTATGATACACCACAGAATAAACTTGCGGATGAATTTGGAAAAAGTGGATATATCTTCTATGAACGAATTAGGGGTGTTGATGATCGCCCAGTTGTTTGGCAAAGAGAGCGTAAATCAATGAGTAAAGAAAGAACGTATGGTCCGTTTCTAGATACAGAGCAAGCAATAATGGATGAATTAAAGGATTTAGCTGCTAAGTTAACCGCCTCACTCATTAAATCACAATTGCATGGTAAAACATTGGTTTTAAAAATTCGTGATAATGAGTTTCAAACTGCAACTCATCGCGCAACAAGACTTGATTTTTTTCCAAATGATGAAGATGAAATTTATCATGCCGCTCAAGATATTTTAGATGAACTTGGTGGCTATCATCATGCTATTCGTCTACTTGGGTTAACAATGACAAATTTAGCAGCATTATCTTTTGAAAATGTTGTGTTACCTCTATATAAGTAGGAACTCATATGATTTTTCTGATATACTTACATATATTGTCATTTCAAATTTATCGTTAATACGATTATTAGTTAATAAAAATTTTTAATAGAATAGAGACTTACTTATGACAGCGCAAACAGCAATATTAGCGCAAATAAAAGCTGCACATACAATTATTATTCATCGTCATCAACGGCCTGATCCAGATGCTTTTGGATCACAGTTTGGATTAGCAGAGCTGATAAAAACATCATTTCCTGAAAAGAAAGTGCATGTTGTTGGTAAATCTGTACCAAGTATGGCTTGGATGGGACAAATGGAAAAAATCCCTAATAGTTTATACGATGATGCGTTAGTTATTGTAACAGATACAGCAAATTCACCACGAGTTGATGACCGCCGCTTTGAATACGGAAAAGTATTGGTGAAAATAGATCATCACCCTAATGATGAGCCCTATGGTGATTATACTTGGGTCATAGAGAATGCGTCATCAACTTCAGCAATGATTTTTTCATTTTATCAAGAATTTTCTAACGAATTAAAACTATCTGATAAGGGTGCTGCATTTTTATACTCAGGAATAGTTGGTGATACGGGTCGCTTTTTATACGGGACTACTTCCGATACAATGAACATTGTTTCTGAATTAATGAAATTTAATTTTGATTGGGTGAAGATTAATCAGCAAATGGATACTATTTCACTACCAGCCGCTAAAGCATCAGGTTTTGTATATGAAAACATGGTAACAACACAATATGGTTTTAACTATATTATTTTAACTAATGAAATTGTTGAGAATTTTAAACTAGGTGATTTTGGTACGGCATTTATTGTACCCTTACTGGGTAAAGTAAATACTGTCAGAGCGTGGGCAGTGTTTGAACAACAAGAAGACGGCTACTTCAGAGTGAGATTACGGTCACGACAAGTAATTATTAACGAAATTGCAAAGAGACACGGTGGCGGTGGCCATGAATTTGCAGCTGGTGCAAGAGCAAAAAATATTGATGAGATTAATGACATCATTAATGAGACAGATAATTTATTAAAGGAGCAAGCAGAAAAATAATGGCGAAATTTACTGATTACAATTTACGTCCAGAGATATATGAAGCTTTGACGGCAATACATTTTAAACAACCAACGACTGTTCAATCAAGACTGATTCCTGTTATCTTGCAGGGCCGTTCTGTCGTTGGACAATCACAAACAGGTTCAGGTAAGACACACACCTTCTTGGTGCCAATCTTCCAGCAATATGATGCGACAAATCAAAAGGTTCAGGCAGTCATTACGACACCCTCTCGCGAATTGGCGCAACAAATTTATGAAGCAGCAAAGCAATTAGCAAGTACTTTTACTGAAGATACTCAACCAAGAATCAGTTTATATGTTGGTGGAATGGATAAAAGTCGTCAGATTCATCAATTACAGAATAAACAGCCACAAATTGTTATTGGAACACCTGGACGAATCAAGGACTTATATCAGGCTGGTGAATTAGATATTCATACCGCAACCACACTAGTTGTGGATGAAGCAGATATGACACTTGATTTAGGTTTTCTACCAGATGTTGATGCTATCGCTAGTGCAATGCCTGAAGATTTGAAAATGCTGGTCTTTTCAGCAACAATTCCACAAAAGCTACAACCCTTCTTAAAAAAGTATTTATCAAACCCGGTAATTGAGGAAATTCCATCTGAGACAGTCATTGCACCAACCATTAAAAATATTTTGGTTGGAACAAAGGGTGAGACGAAAGATACGTTAGTTTATAACTTATTGACGATGGGTAATCCCTATTTAGCATTAGTTTTTACAAATACGAAAACGCGAGCACGTGAGTTAACTAAAAGTTTGCGTAGTCGTGGCCTAAAAGTGGCTGAAATACATGGTGGTATCCAACCTCGTGAACGTAAGCGCACAATGCAGCAAATTCAACATTTAGATTATCAATATGTTGTTGCAACCGATTTGGCTGCTAGAGGAATTGATATTCCAGGCGTGTCACTTATTATTAATGATGGTATCCCAACGGAATTAGAGTTCTTCATTCATCGAGTTGGACGAACGGGTAGAAATGGTATGTCTGGAACGGCTATCACAATTTATAATCCAGATGAAGAAGATCGCGTACAGATGGTTGAAAATATGGGCGTGAAATTTGAGCCAATGACATATGCCCATGGTGAACTACAGTCTGGATATGATCGTCGTCGCCGTCGTCAGCGGACCAAAACTACAGCCAAATTAGATCCAACAATGATTGGTATGGTGAAGAAGAAGAAAAAGCGAGTAAAACCGGGTTATAAACGTCAAATTAAAAACAATATTGCCCGAGACGCAAAATATAAGAAGCGGGTTGCTGAACGTGAGACGTTACGTGCAGCAAAGAAAGCAAAAAAACGCGCCCATGACAAATAATTTGTTATTTTAAATTTACAAAATTATTTCAAGTTGTAAAAAGTAAGAAAAACAGTAATGGATATGATATAATACCCACAAGGACATGTCAGATTATTTCTTAGAGCATACAGAAACGTTGCGGTTGATGAGAGCAACGCTAAGGGTCATCTGACGCTACCTAATTAAAATTGTTTGCGAAAGCGAACCGCGTGCTAGCGATATTAGCGATTAAAGAGGTAATGATACAGACAATCATTGCAATCGGAGTGGTACCGCGTATTTGCGTCTCTGTTATTGCAATGGCTGTCTGTTTTTATTTAATATTTTTTTGAAATGAGGCTTACATTAAAGATGAAAGAATTATCATCGGCTGAGGTTCGTAGCTTATTCTTGCGTTTCTTTGAAAGTAAAGGACATAAAATTGAACCATCACAATCATTGATTCCACAAAATGATCCAACTCTTCTTTGGATTAATTCTGGTGTTGCAACTTTGAAAAAGTATTTTGATGGTTCGGTTGTTCCTGAGAACCATCGAATTACAAATGCACAAAAATCAATTCGAACAAATGATATTGAAAATGTCGGACATACGGCTCGTCATCATACCTTATTTGAAATGATGGGTAATTTTTCAATTGGTGATTATTTCAAAGAGGAAGCAATTCCATGGGCTTGGGAGTTATTAACAAGTCCAGAATGGTTTGGCATGGATCCAGATAAATTGTATGTAACTGTGTATCCAAACGATGATCAAGCAAAAGATATTTGGTTGCATAAAGTTGGTCTGCCTAAAGATCATCTTTATGAAGAACCAGATAATTTTTGGGATATTGGTGAAGGCCCTTCAGGACCTGATTCTGAAATTTTCTATGATCGGGGTGAAGAATTCAATGATCCTGATGAAGCAGAAAATTATCCAGGGGGTGAGAACGAGCGCTACTTGGAAATCTGGAATCTAGTGTTCTCACAGTTTAATCACTTGCCTGGATTAACAGATAATAAAGATTATCCTGAATTACCAACAAAAAACATTGATACTGGTATGGGATTGGAGCGTGTGGTTTCTGTATTCCAGCATGCGAAAACTAACTTTGAAACTGATTTATTTTTACCACTTATTCATAAAACTGAGGATATTTCAGGACAATTTAAATATGGTGAAGATGATACGAAAGATATTTCATTCAAGGTCATTGCCGATCATATTCGTGCCGTAACTTTTGCCATTGGAGATGGTGCATTGCCTTCAAATGAGGGACGTGGGTACATCATTCGTCGCCTATTACGTCGTGCTGTTTTACATGGTCGTAAATTAGGTATTAGCCAAGTATTTTTAAAGGATTTGGTTCCTGTAGTTGGTGAAATTATGATTTCTTATTATCCTGAAATTGCCAAGAATGCTGACTATATTGCTTCCATTGTTGAAGCTGAAGAAATTCGCTTTAATAAAACATTAACTGATGGATTATCACTATTAGATGATGTGATTGAGCAGGCTAAGAGTAAAAAGGGAATTATTGATGGTGCAATTGCCTTTAAGTTATATGATACTTATGGATTCCCATATGAACTAACTGAAGAATATGCAACTGATGAAGGCTTAAAGGTTGATCGTGATGGCTTTGATGAGCAAATGAAGGCCCAACAAGAACGTGCTCGTTCAGCACGTTCAAACAAAGCATCAATGGGTGTTCAAAATGAGTTATTGACTGGCCTAAAGACGCCATCTCAATATGTTGGTTGGTCTGAATTAACTGTTGAACAAACTGAGTTAGTTAATTTGATTGTTGATAATAAATTGGTTGAAGAAGCTAATGCAGGCCAAGTACAGGCAATATTTGCAAAGACACCTTTCTATGCTGAAATGGGTGGGCAGGTAGCTGATCTTGGTATGATTTATGATGAATCTGGTCAAGCAGTTGCCAAAGTAACTGATGTGCAAAATGCACCAAATGGCCAACATTTGCATACTTTGTCAATTATTGCACCGCTTTTCGTTGGCAAGCAATACAAGCTTGATGTTGATCGTCCATACCATGTTGCGGTATCGAAAAATCATACAGCGACTCATTTGCTAGATCAAACTTTGCGAAATGTTCTTGGAGAGCATACGACCCAAGCTGGTTCACTTGTAACTGCAGAAGGTTTGCGCTATGATTTCACGTATAACGGTGCAGTGCCAAGTGAAAAGTTGCAAGAAGTTGAGGATATTATCAATCAAAAGATAATTGATAATTTACCAATTTCTTGGATTGAAACGGATATTGAATCAGCAAAGAAGCTAGGAGCAGTTGCCGTCTTCACTGAAAAATATGGTGAAAAAGTTCGTGTTGTTTCTATTGGTGATTACAATGCTGAATTTGATGGTGGAACACATGCTAATTCAACTGCTGAGTTGGGGATGTTTAAAATAGTTGGTGAACAAGGTACAGGAGCTGGCGTTCGTCGTATTGAGGCAGTTACTGGATCTGGAGCCATGGCATTGTTCAAATTGCATGATAGCTGGTTGGCTAAAGCAGCAGAACAAGTAAAAGCCCCACAGCTTTCAGAGATTAATGATAAAATTTCTGGATTGCAAACAGCACTTAAAGAGGCAGAACGTCAAGCTGCTTCTCTTGAGCAGAAATTGGCAAATCAAGAAGCTGATGCTGCGTTTGCAAATCCTCAAAAAATTAACAATTATACACTAATTGCTACAGAAATGGCAGTTGAATCAATGGATGTATTGCGTTCAACTGCTGATACGTGGAAGCAAAGTACACCATCTGATGTATTAGTTTTGGCTGCTAATTTAGGTGATAAGGTTAATCTATTGGTTGCAGTTGCCCCAGAAGCAGTTAAAAAGGGTATTAAAGCAGGTGACCTTGTAAAGTCAATCGCACCAGCAATTGGTGGTGGTGGTGGTGGCCGTCCTGATATGGCTCAAGCTGGTGGAAAGAATCCAGCTGGTATCGCAGACGCCTTTAAGCAAGCAGCTGACTGGTTACAAGAAAAATAAGAAGTTAGTTATTATTAATAGAAAACCTTAAAGGGAGGTTTGGGTACAATGAGTTCATTGGATAATACAGCAGTATTTAAATTTGGTAATAATGAATCACATGATGTCCGAAAAATGTTGGAAGTAGTTTATGCAGCATTAGAATCAAAGGGATATAATCCAATTAATCAAATTGTTGGTTATTTAATTTCAAACGATCCAGCATATATTCCACGTGTTAATGATGCGCGTAATTTAATTCGTAAATTTGAACGTGATGAAATTATTGAGGCATTAGTAACGGATTATTTGGCAAAATAATGTCATCAAGCAACGTAGGAAGAGGTCAAATGATATGGGACGTATTCTAGGTTTGGATGTAGGTTCGCGCACAGTCGGTGTTGCTGTTTCTGATCAATTAGGTTGGACCGCACAAGGCGTAGAAATTATTCCAATAAATGAAGATGAGAAGGAATTTGGTATCGACCGAATGAAAGAACTCGTAGCTAAGTATGAGCCAATTGGATTTGTTCTGGGCTTACCCAAGAATATGAACAATACTTCTGGACCTCGTGTTGATGCTTCACGTGCTTATGGTGAGTTATTGAAGGAGACTTTTGGTCTACCAATTGATTTTCAAGATGAACGCTTAACGACAGTGGAAGCTGAACGTATGCTAATTGAAGAAGCTGATACATCTCGTAAGAAGCGTAAAAAAGTTATCGATAAATTGGCAGCCGGTTTAATTTTGCAAAATTATTTGGACCGAAAAGGATCGTTGGTAAAGTAAGAGGTAAAAAAATGGATGAAGAACAAGACATTATTACATTAGTTGACGATAATGGTGATGAACAATTATTTGAAGTATTATTTACTTTCAAATCTGAAGAGTATGGTAAGTCTTATATTATTCTTTACCCAGCTGGATCTGGTGAGGATGAAGAAGTTGAGATGTTAGCTTATATCTTTGACCCAGAGGAAACACAGATTGCAACAGAAGGTGGACTAACGCCAATTGAAGATGATGCAGAGTGGGCAATGGTCGAGGAACACCTAAATCAATTTTTAGATGAGCAAGAAAATTAGTTAAAGGTCATCAATCTACCGAAACTAAATTGGCGGGTTGATGACCTTTCCAATATTTAATAACCGTTACTCATGTCCCCAGCAGTTATTTTATTTAGGGAGAAATTAAATGGATAATGCGGAAATTTTTATTTTGACAGACTCAGATGGTCAAGAACATGAATTTCAAGAGCTTTTTTCATTCGACTCAGAGGATTTTCAACGGTCATACATCATTCTAGAGCCAGTTGATGAAGCTGAAACTCAAGAAATTGGTGTTTTACCATTTATTTATGAAAAAGACGCTGAAGAAGGTATGTTGCAGCCGATTGAAACAGATGAAGAATTTGCGATGGTTGAGGAAGTTATGAATACAATCTTCAATGATCCAAAATTACGCTAATATTGCAATCATGATGATTGAAAACATTTTTGTTTTCAATCTTTTTTTGTACGCTCTAATTAAGTCTACGTCTTTATTATTAAAAGGGGTAGAAAATGATTCAAATTAAAGCAATGTATTATCGTTATCGACATCAAATATGTTTTAGTAGTGTTTTAATAGTTGTGGGAATCAGTTTTTTAATATGGTGGCAAGTTTCCCAGAGTAGTTCTAGTATGTCATCGAAAGATATCACGACAATTTCAGCTCATCAAAATATAGCAAAAAAAAGTAAAAAGTCCAAAAAAATGTTGCATGATAAACAATCAAAAAAAGTTGTGATTGATGTAAAGGGTGCCGTCTATCGGCCAGGGGTTTATTATTTTGCCAAAGAACCAATCGTTGCAGAAGTATTACGAAGTGCTGGTGGGACGCTACCAAATGTTGATAATGTTCGAATAAATTTGGCAGCAACATTAAATAATGGTCAAGTACTCTATGTTCCAGTGGAAAATGAACAGGTACCAGAAGTGTATCCTTTACCAGGAAACCCAGCTCATAAGGAACAACATATTGGGCAAGCCAGCGATCAAAATAATTCGAATGATAAAATTAATCTAAATACTGCTGACAGTGCCACTTTGCAGAATTTGCCAGGAATTGGTGAAAAACGTGCACAGGACATTATTAAGCAACGTGAAACAATGGGTGGCTTTAAAACAATCTCTGATTTACAACAAGTTAATGGTATTGGTGAAAAGACATTTGCAAAATTAGAGCCGTTGGTAACGGTATGAAATCAGGATATTTATTGATATTAGGAATGTGCTTAGCATGCGTTAATATGATATTTCTGTTTCGCTTTTGGTGGGCACTACCGTTTTTGATATGGTCTATCTTATTGTTATACCGTAAATTTAATCACTATATGTTTAGCACCTGTATAATTATATGTATTTTTGGTTACTTTGGTTATTGGCAGTTTAATATTGATCGTTTAGTCAAAATGCCTACTGGTGAAATTGACACCTATATTTTAATTCAGCCAGATGATATACACCTCAATCAAGATTATGGTTCTGGGATAGCAAGTTTAGAAAATGGTGAAAAAATACGTATTAGCTTCGATAAACAGGGAACTATAGCTAAAAAATGTGCTCAAGATGCTCGACCAATTTTTGTGCAAATTTCTGGTGTTTTAGATTATATTAACGAAGCACGTAATGAATTTTCATTTAACCCGTATGCTTATTGGCGAAGCCGTGGTATCGTCCATCGATTGCATATAAAAAAGGAATATGTTTGGGGTTACGCAAAACCTAGAAGTTTTATTGAATTAATTAGTTGGACCATCCATAGTTTTCATTTTGAACTAGTTAATTGGTTTGAAAGATTGCCCAAAGGCATGCGAGACTATGGTGAAACTTTGTTATTAGGGTATACACGATCGGAATTTTACATTGAGAATGATGGTATTCAACTGTTGGGGTTGATGCACCTGTTTAGTATTTCAGGATTTCAAGTAACCATTTTCTACCAATTATGGCGACGTCTATCAAGACAATTATTTATTCAACGGGAACATTCACTTGTGATTGTACAATTTATGCTAATTGTTTTGTGGGTGTTTGCGGGTGGTGTGCAATCTTTGATTCGACCAATATTTTTAGGTATCAGTCAAGCTTGGCGAGATTTACATTGGATAGTTATTGATGCAAAAGATGCATGGGGATTAGCATTAATTGGTGGCTTGATAATTGAACCTGGTGTTTTACATAACTTCGGGGGCCAATTATCTTACTTACTGACTTTTGGATTACTTTGGCTTCAAGACAGACCCGCATGGCTCCAAAGTATTTGGTTATCGACTTTTATTTTACCCACTTTATTGTGGCATACGCTTAGCTGGCATCCGATTAGTCTGTTAGCCAATTTATTGATTGTCCCCATATTTGTTTGGCTAATTATACCCGTGATTATTTTTGGGATTTTTGCAACAATTTGTCATTTTGCATGGCTTCAAGATATTTGCGAATGGATTATTAATTTAATGCAGTTGTGTATCAAGTTTGGTGCCAAAATTCCTGGAGAATGTTTATTTGGTAGGCCATCGATCATTTTTTGCATTGTTTTGACCATATTGCCATTGATATGGCTAATCACTTGTAAGAAACGATTATTATTTTTGATATTGGTTTGTTGCTATGCGATATTATGGGGTATGCCACGTTTTTTTCCAGGTGGCTTTGTTGCTTTTTTTGATGTTGGGCAAGGAGACACAACTATATTACGACCTTCACATAATCAAGTTACTTTGATTGACGTTGGTGGTAAAATACGATTTTCGAAACATGACCAAACAAAGAAGAATACACGTAATTACCAGGTAGAAGAATTGATTCATTTTTTAAAAGGTCATGCTATTAATAGAATTCAACAATTAATATTGACTCATAAGGATATTGACCATATAGGGAATGTATCAGACTTTCTAGAGCAGATTGATGTGACAAAAATTTATGTACCTGCGGGCATGGAACATCAGCCCAGCTTTAAAAAGCGCGTTGCAAAGTATGTACGGTCAGGTGGAAAAGTATATCCAGTATTGGCCGGATTACACGTGACGAAAGATATTCAAGTTTGTCATCCAATTATTAAAGGAATTGGTGAAAATGACGATTCCATAGCAGTATACATTGATTTTAAGAAACTTAAATTAATGATGACTGGGGATTTATCTAAAAAGGGAGAGATAGACATCATCAACAACTTTTACTTGCCACAAGTGGATATCCTTAAGTTTGGTCATCATGGATCAAAGACGAGTACAGATGAAATGTTTGTGAAACAGTTAAGACCCAAAATTGGCATTGTTTCTGCGGGTATTAATAATCGCTATGGGCATCCAAACAAAGAAACGATGATGACAGCAAAAAATCATCATTTGAAAGTCTATAGTACTGCCAAGCAGGGAATGATTAAGGCGAAGTGGGGGCTACTAAACTGTTATCAAATATACTATCGACATAAGTTAAAACATTAGTAGGCAGAACCTGGTAGACGTGCTATCTTATAATATAGATAAAAATGAGAGGGGATGTTGTTTTGACCGTAACTTTAGCAGACGTTTTTAACGATGTACAGACAGGACAACTATATCCAATTTACTTTGTCCAAGGCCAGGATCAATATTTAATAAATCTGGTCAGAGAAAAGTTTTTAACTATAATTCATCCTGATGATCGTGCATTAAACTTAGCGCAATTTGATTTAACTGAAGTACCTTTAAGTCTGGCAATTGACGATGCTAAATCAGTGCCCTTTTTTGGTAATCAGCGTGTCGTAATTCTAGACAATCCATATTTCTTAACTGGTGAACGGCAAAAAAGTAATTTAGAACATCACGTTGAGGATTTGGTAGACTATATTAAACAACCTGAACCGCAAACAATAGTCGTTATTTTTGCCCCCTACGATAAGTTAGATAACCGGAAAAAAGTTACAAAATTGTTGAAGGAACAAGCAAGATATCTTTCGTTTGTGAATTTAAGTGATAAGGATATTAATCGTTTTATTGATCAACGAGTAAATGAAGCTGGCTATTTCATTAATTCTGCAGCAAAGCAAGAATTAATTAGATTGACGAATTCTTCATTAACTCAAATAATGTCCGAATTAGACAAATTAATGCTTTATACATTAAGTGAAAAGCAAATTAATGTGTCAGATGTAAAAGAATTAGTGACACATACATTAAGTGAAAATATTTTTGATTTAATTGACTGTTTATTGAAGGGACAATTAACACGTGCCGTTAATTTGTATCATGAGCTGTTATCAACAGGTGAAGAGCCATTGCGATTACATGGTGCATTAATAGGACAATTTCGTTTACTATTACAAGTTAAATCAAGTGAAAAAAGTGAAAAAGGGATAGCTTCTGAGTTAAAAGTCCATCCATACCGTGTGAAATTGGCAAAACGTGTTGTCAGAAAATTTAGTTATGTACGTTTAGCAAGCGCTTATCTTGGTTTAGTTAGTATGGAAGAACAGCTAAAATCTACGTCGCGGGATCCAGAATTATTATTTGAACTGTTTATTTTAAAATACAAAAATCAAATGGCTGAATAAAATGCTTGCATATAATTGACTAATTTAGTATGATACTAAGAGTGCATTAGCACATGACCTTTTACTATGTTTGACGGTTCACCGTCGTCATACGTTGTTTGAGGCGACTATTATATTATGAAAGGTGGATATCCAACAATGGCTATTTCTGCAGAACGCAAGAATGAAATCATCAATGAGTTCGCTCGTCACGAAGGTGATACAGGTTCAGTTGAAGTTCAAGTTGCAGTATTGACTGCTGACATCAACGAATTAAACGGACACATGTCAGAGCACAAGCATGACTTTCACTCACAACGTGGCTTGATGAAGAAAATCGGTCACCGTCGTAACTTGCTACGTTACCTACGTAACAATGATGTACAACGTTACCGTGAGTTGATCCAAAAGCTTGGTTTGCGTCGTTAATATATAATATATTAATCACGTTTTTATTTTGACATTTATTATCGGAGGGAAAAGCGATGCCAATTATTGAGTCATCAATCCAACGTGCCCGCTTAAACAAAGTGCAACGCGAGCGTAACATCTCACAACTAAGTGCATACCGTACTGAAGTTAAGAAGTTCCGTGTTGCTGCTGAATCTGGCGAAGGTAACTTACAAGAGTTATTCGCTGCAGCTTCATCAGCAATTGATCGTGCCGCATCAAAGGGCTTGATTGCTAAGAACAAAGCTTCACGTGACAAGTCACGTTTGGCTTCATTGTTGAACAAGTAATTTATATTACAAATAGACAATATAAAAAGACTAGTAGCTTTGGGCTGCTAGTCTTTTTTTAATGAAGAATAATCTTTAACTGCTTTTCTAAATATTTTTCTATTTTATTTTCAAGTTAAACTATTTAAAAATTATGATAGATGACTTACAGGTTTTCTAGCGTGCGCTTATGTGGTAGTATTGTATTAAACATTTTAACGTTGGGTAAAATAAAAACCCGTGAAATAAAACGAGAATAGGAAAATTATGGCAACTACATTAGACATTATGCCGTTTGGTGGCGTGCGTGAAAATGGAATGAACATGTACGCTGTGACGGTTGATGAAGATATATTTATTTTAGATGCAGGATTGAAGTATCCTGAGAGTGACTTATTAGGGGTAGATGTTGTTATCCCAGACTATGCATACTTAGTTGAACACGCAGATAATATTGCAGGAATTTTTTTGACACATGGTCATGCTGATGCGATTGGCGCATTACCTTACTTATTGTCAGAGGTACAAGTTCCAGTATTTGGTTCAGAATTAACGATTGAATTGGCAAAATTAGCTATTAATAATGAGGCCAGTTTGAAAGATTATGATGATTATCATATTGTAAGAGGTAATTCTGAAGTTCGTTTTGGAAATGTGACAGTTTCTTTTTTTGAGACAACACATACAATTCCGGAGTCTTTGGGAATTGTGATTGAAACCGCGGTTGGACAAGTCGTTTACACAGGTGATTTTAAACTGGACACAACAGCATTACCATATTATCAAACGGATTTATTGCGATTAGCAGAAATTGGTCAAAAAGGTGTTGTGGCATTACTAGCTGATGCAGCTGGAACGGCACATATTGGGACGCCAGATCATGAATCAGTGCTAGGTGATTATATTTTAGAAAATTTTCACTTACACAAGTCTGGTCGAATTATTGTTGCTGCGGTAGCATCAAATATTCAACGTATTCAACAGGTAATTGATGCGGCATATAAAGTGGGTCGAAAAATTGTCATTTCAGGGAATGACTTGGAAAAGGTTGTGCGTACGGCTCTACGTTTGAAAAAGTTAATTTTACCTATACCTGAAAATGAGATGTTTGTTTCTCTTAAGAATCTTTCTAAACTGCCAGCTGATGAGACAGTTATTTTAGAAACAGGACGAATGGGAGAACCAATTCGGCACTTACAGAGAATTGCCCATGGTGATGATCGTAATATTAAAATTCAACCTGGTGATTTGGTGTTTATAACTACGACGCCATCTACTGCGATGGAGGGGTATGTTGCGAAAACACGTGATATGCTGTTTAGAGCAGGAGCCATGGTCAAGCAGATCTCTACTGATAAAAAGTCTTCAGGACACGCATCAAAAGACGATTTTCAATTAATGCTAAATTTGTTGAAACCTCAAAATGTTATCCCTGTTCAAGGAGAGTACCGTGTCTTGAATGAGGCATATCGAGCAGCGGAACAAGTTGGATATGATGATGATCACGTATTTTTACTAGCTAAAGGTGATAAGCTACGATGGAATGGTGAGAAGTTCTATCTTGGTGGATCAATTCAAGTCACATCAACTATGATTGATGGGTCAGGGGTTGGTGACATAGGTTCGATTGTTTTAAATGACCGACGCATTCTGTCAGAGGATGGTGTCTTTATCGCAGTTATCACGATTGACCGTAAAAAGAAAAAAGTGATTGCACCAGCTAAAATTGATTCTCGCGGATTTGTCTACGTCAAAACTTCGCGTGATTTAATGCATGAAGCTGCAGAACTGGTTGAACAGACTGTCGCAGAAGGTGTCAAGAATACAAAGGATTTTGACTGGGGTAACTTAAAAAACTCTGTACGAGATGCTTTGGGAAAGTTTTTGTATGAAAAGACAAGACGGAAGCCAGTCATTTTGCCAGTTATTATGGAGGCAAATCAGAATGGCCGACGTCGCAGACGAACATCAGCACATCAAGGTAACAAAAATAAGGCCGTTAGTGCAAAATTAGTTAAAAAACAAACTAATAAAAAGAATACGACCAATAATACCGATAAAAAGTCGGCTTCAAAACCGCTTAATCATAAGCCTAATAAGGCTCGCCGACAAAGAAAAAATAATAATCAACGCAAACAGTCAAAGCAAACTGTTGATGCCGAGTAAATAAAAAATCATTCTGTGATTTAGATGAAGAGATTCTTTTTTGTTTAACAATATAGTTAAATGATTAAGAATCTTTTAGTTTTAGGGAATTTAAGATCGAACTAGTTAGAAGGAATTTTAATATGACAAGTGAACAAAATACCAATGAACGATACTCATCATTAGTTTTGGAAGCAAAAGAAGAAATTAACAATGGATCATTAAGTCGAGCGCTAGATACTTTAACCTTAGCGTATCAATTAAGACAAACTGTGGAAGTGAATCATCTTTTGGTAACCACGTTAATTGCACAAGGACAATATCAGGAAGCGCAAATCATTGCAGATGAATATTTAACTTCGTATGCCAAAGAGGAACAAAGTGCAAAAACTTATTTGAACTTGGCTCTTCATAATCATTATTTTCTAAATGCATGGGAATTTTTAACTTGGTTACCAGAACGACTGCAAGACAAGTTTCGTTTCATGGTTGTTGAAGAGGAGGATCATTATCGATTAAATCAAGAAAAAACAATTCAAACAATTGCAAGGCAATTTTATCATCTTAGTGATGGGGATATGATTGAGCAACAAAAACGTTTATTAGCCGCGAATAAGTTGCCTTTAAGCGAATATGAAATTGGGGCGAAGTTTGTATTACGTGATCCTTTTTTATCACAAATTTCACGAACTACTGTACTAGATGAATTAAGGCGAGTTAAGACATCGGATTCAGTGGAATTTATGGATTTGAAAGGTAACTTAAACACATACATTCCTGCAGAATTAAAATCACTAGAACAAGACCAAACGTATGTTAATATTTTGAAAGAATTAGATAAGTATACTAAAAAACTTGGACCAGATATGGTTCATGGACTGAGAGAACAAGTACATCTACTGTTGATGATAGCTTATCCACAATTGTCAATCATTGTTCAAGACGTCACGAGTTGGGTCGCTGGATTGGTTGCGGAAACATTTGAATATGCTATGCCCGATGAGCCTGATGACCAAGTTATTTGGCGTAATAAATTACAAAATAGTTTAATGAATTTAATTAATTAGAAAAAACAAGAATATATAGAGAAAAATAAGTAAAAAATATTTACAAAAATAGGGAAGTTATATATAATAATTTCAGTCTCATATAGAGAATTAAAAAGATTTTCGTATCTTATTGTTTCAGTTATGAGGTATGTGTAGTATACTTATACTAAGCAATAAGGTTGATTCTAATCAACATGCGAATAATAGGAGGACAAGCTTTTGGCTAAGGAAAATTACGAGCGCACTAAGCCGCACGTTAATATTGGAACTATTGGACACGTCGACCACGGTAAGACTACGTTGACTGCCGCTATCTCAAAGGTACTATCAGATAAGGGTTTGGCTAAGCAAGAAGACTTTGCTTCAATCGATGCCGCTCCTGAAGAGCGTGAGCGTGGAATCACGATCAACACTGCTCACATCGAGTACGAGACGGAAGCACGTCACTACGCCCACATCGATGCCCCAGGTCACGCGGACTACGTTAAGAACATGATCACTGGTGCCGCTCAAATGGACGGTGCTATCTTGGTTGTTGCTGCAACTGATGGTCCTATGCCACAAACTCGTGAGCACATTTTGTTGGCTCGTCAAGTTGGTGTTGACTACCTTGTAGTATTCTTGAACAAGACTGACTTGGTTGATGATGATGAATTGGTTGACCTAGTTGAGATGGAAGTTCGTGAATTGTTGTCAGAATACGATTTCCCTGGGGATGATATTCCAGTTATCCGCGGTTCAGCTTTGAAGGCTTTGGAAGGTGATCCAGAACAAGTTAAGGTTATCGAAGAGTTGATGGATACTGTTGACTCATACATTCCAACACCAGTTCGTGATACTGACAAGCCATTCTTGATGCCAGTCGAAGACGTATTTACGATCACTGGTCGTGGTACTGTTGCTTCAGGTCGTATCGATCGTGGAACTATCAAGTTGAACGAAGAAGTTGAAATCGTTGGTTTGAAGGAAGATGTTCGTAAGACAGTTGTTACTGGTATCGAAATGTTCCGTAAGACTATGCAACAAGGTGAAGCCGGTGATAACATTGGTGCATTGTTGCGTGGTGTTGACCGTAAGGAAATCGAGCGTGGTCAAGTTTTGGCTAAGCCTGGTTCAATTCAAACGCACACTAAGTTCTTGGCCGAAGTTTATGTTTTGACCAAAGAAGAAGGTGGACGTCACACACCATTCTTTACTAACTACCGTCCACAATTCTACTTCCACACAACTGATGTTACTGGTGTAGTTGAATTGCCAGAAGGTGTTGAAATGGTTATGCCTGGTGATAACGTAACATTCGATATCGAATTGATCGCACCAGTTGCCATTGAAAAGGGATTGAAGTTTACTGTTCGTGAAGGTGGCCGTACTGTTGGTGCCGGAACTGTTTCAGAAATCCTTGACTAATCTACAATTTGTCGTTTAGTTAATGGTTATAAAAAGAGAGTTATTGCATCAATGATGTGATGACTCTCTTTTTGAATTTTAAGAGAAAATCTTATATAATCTATAATGAAGTACTTTACGGTGAGTGGAATGTTTTATGGCATAATATTGTCAAAATAATGCGTTTCCGATATACTGATTAGGTATGTAAAGATAATTTATGTCGTAAATAGTGTAAAGCTAGCGACTATTGGAGGAAAAAACATGGCAAATGCAGTTTTCACTAAGGGTGAAGGCAATAAGGGAACAATTAAGTTTGAAGTTCCTGTTGATGTATACGCAAAGGGAATTGATGCAGCATTCAACGAAGTAAAGAAGCAAATTAGTGTTCCTGGTTTCCGTAAGGGAAAGATGCCAAAACAGGTATTTTTCCAAATGTATGGTGAAGAATCATTGTATCAAGATGCCTTGAACAAGATTCTACCAGACGTTTACGGAGAAGCCGTTTCAGAAACAGGCGCAATGACAGTTGGACAACCAAAAATTGAAGCAGAATCAATGAACAAGGGTGAGACTTGGGTTTTGACTGCTGAGGTTGAATTGGCTCCTGAAATCGAACTTGGTCAATACAAGGGTGTTGAAGTTCCTGCTTCTGACACATCAGTTTCTGATGCAGATGTTGATGAAGAACTTGCAAACATGCAACAAGGTCAATCTGAACTTGTCTTAGTTGAAGAAGCTGCTAAGAATGGTGATACTGTTGTCATCGATTTTGATGGTTCAGTTGATGGTGTTCACTTCGATGGTGGACAAGCTGATAACTATTCATTAGAATTGGGCTCAGGTTCATTTATTCCTGGATTTGAAGAACAATTGGTTGGCGCAAAGGCTGAAGACAAAGTTGACGTTAAGGTTACTTTCCCAGAAGATTATCAAGCAGCTGACTTAGCTGGTAAGGAAGCCGTTTTCGAAGTAACTGTTCACGAAGTTAAGACTAAGGAAGTTCCTGCACTTGATGATGAATTTGCTAAGGATGTTGATGAAGAAGTTGAGACTTTAGCTGAATTGAAAGAAAAAGTTAAGGCTCGCTTGGCAGATCAAAAGGCTTCAGCAGCTAAGGAAGCTAAGGAAGATGCCGCCGTTGCTGCAGCTGTTGACAATGCCAAGGTTGTTGGTGATGAAATTCCTGCTTCAATGATTGATGAAGATGTTCATCGTCAAATGAACCAAATGTTTGCATCAATGCAACAACAAGGTATTTCACCAGAGCTTTATTACCAAATTACTGGTACATCTGAAGATGATCTTCACAAGCAATATGAAGAAGGTGCTGAGCGTCGTGTAAAGACAAACTTAGTATTGGAAGCTATTGTTAAAGCTGAAGACATTAAGCCATCTGATGAAGAAATCGCTGCAGAAGTGAAGTCATTGGCTGAAGCTTACAATATGGAAGAAGATGCTGTCCGCAATGCATTGTCAGATGACATGTTGTCACATGACATTGCAATTAAGTCAGTTGTTGACTTAATTGTTGCCGAAGCAGTTGAAGCCTAAATATTGGTTTTAATAAAAAGGTTAGACTTTTGTAGAAGTCTGACCTTTTTTGTCTTTTTCCGGTAAGCGAAGTTTGATACAATACTTACAGTATTATAATTTAATGGATAGAAGTTATAGGAGGTTGGACAGTGTTTAATACGACTGACAGCTCAAATGGGGTTGCATACTGTTCATTCTGTGGTAAACCCTCTACTGAGGTCAAAAAGTTGATTGCTGGCCCAGGGGTCTACATTTGTAATGAATGTGTTGCTTTAGCCCAAGACATTATTAACGAAGATTTACAACAGGATGCAATGGCACGGACGCTAACATTGAAGACACCGCGTGAAATCGTTGATAATTTAAATGAATATGTTATCGGTCAAGACGATGCTAAACATACTTTGGCAGTTGCTGTCTATAACCATTACAAGCGTGTTAATGCAAAATTAACGGGTGAAACGGGGATAGAGGGTGTTGATCTTCAAAAATCAAATATCGCTGTGATTGGACCAACTGGGTCTGGAAAAACTTATATTGCACAGTCAATGGCTAAATTATTGAATGTACCTTTTGCTATTGCAGATGCAACGACATTGACTGAAGCAGGTTATGTTGGTGAAGATGTTGAGAACATTTTGTTAAAGTTAATTCAAGCAGCGGACTATGATGTTGAGCGTGCCGAAACTGGTATTATCTACATCGATGAGATTGATAAGATTGCTAAGAAGGCTGAAAATGTATCAATTACTCGTGATGTATCTGGTGAAGGTGTGCAGCAAGCATTGTTAAAGATGCTAGAAGGAACAATTGCTAATGTTCCACCTCAAGGCGGCCGTAAGCACCCAAATCAAGAATTTATTCAAATTGATACGACGAATATTCTCTTCATAGTTGGTGGAGCTTTTGCTGGTATTGAACAGATGGTTAAAGAGCGTCTTGGGGCGAAGGTTATTGGCTTTGGTACCGACGCCAAAACACAACAATTGCAAAGTTCAGATAAGTCAATTATGCAGCAAGTGTTACCTGAAGACTTGATGAATTTCGGATTGATTCCAGAATTTATTGGTCGATTGCCAATATTAACAGCACTAGAAGAACTAACTGAGTCAGACTTGGTTCGTATTTTGACTGAGCCTAAGAATGCTTTAGTTAAGCAATACCAAGCTCTGTTGGCTCTAGAGGATGTTGATCTCAAATTTACAGATGATGCGCTGAAAGCAATGGCACATTTAGCTATTGAACGCGAAACTGGTGCTCGTGGATTGCGGTCAATTATTGAAGAAGTTATGCGTGATGTTATGTTCGATGTGCCATCTCGTGAAGATGTTACGGGTGTGGTCATCACAGAAGGTGCCGTATTACGCCAAGATGAGCCTGAATTAGTTACAGAATAGTGGGGTGCGACGATGGAAGTTCATCAAGTTGAAATGGTGATGTCTGCGGTTCGTGAATCACAATACCCAACCGATGGTTTACCAGAGGTTGCCTTTGTTGGACGATCAAATGTTGGTAAGTCATCATTGACTAATGTGTTAATTAACCGTAAATCTTTTGCACGAACCTCTTCACAACCTGGAAAAACGCAGACGCTAAATTTTTATAAAGTTGAAAATCAAGTTTTCTTTGTGGACGTTCCTGGTTATGGGTATGCAAAAGTATCAAAAAAAGCACGTGAAGACTTTGCCATCATGATTGGTGAATATCTTCGTAAACGAGTGCCATTAAAGGGAATTGTTCAATTAGTAGATGCACGTCATTTACCTTCACGAGAAGATATTGAAATGTATAATTGGCTAATTTCAGATGATATTGGTTTGCCTGTATTGGTTGTTGCAACGAAAGCTGATAAAATATCTCGTGGCAAATGGAATAAAGTTGAGGCTGATATCAAGCGGAGTTTGCAGTTTAATGAAGAGTTATCAGATTTTGAAATTTTTTCTGCGGAAACCAAATATGGTAAAGACAATATTTGGGATTGGCTGGAAGCACGAATGTTAGACGGTAGTGAGTTTGATCCATCAGATTTTGAATAATTTGAAAACAGGGAACTAGTTGATTAAGCTAGTTCTCTTTTTTCGTACCTTGTATTGGGTATATACCCTAAGCTGTATCCTGGTTAGTTTTTTGATATACTAATAACTAATGATAAATTAATGGAGGCTAATGACATGGCTGAGAAAACACGTTTTAAAGGAACTATTTTAGGTAAAGAATTAACAATTACATCTAGTGAGTCTCAAGCACATATGAAGGCAGTGTTTGAACTGGCAAATGAACAATTGGATCATATGCATCAAGCAGCTCCAAAGCTGGATGATAATCAATTATTAACATTGTTAGCAATTAACGCTTTATCTGACCAATTAAATATGCAAATTAAAAGGGATGAAGAAAAGTAATGACATGGGTTTCTTTAATTATTGTTATCCTAATCTTTTTAGCAATGATCCATGGTTATCGATTAGGGATGGTTCGTAGTCTAACAATGCTTGTTGGTAGACTTATTGTCTACACATTTGCCATTCTTTTAGCGCACAAACTAGGTAGTTGGTTGTATAGTGCCTTTTTTAATAGTATTTCTGCCAATTGGACTGCAACTAATGTGCCAACGACAGCAGCCAATCAACCAGCAGAATTTTTGGCATCAGGGATTGCTTTCACGATAATTATTTTAATTGGTATGTCAATCGTTAAAGCGATTGAGAGAAGTTTACGCTTTATTAATAAAATTCCAATATTGAGCACATTAAATCGCTTAGGTGGTTTGATTGTTCTGGGGTTGGTGGTATATGTTGAAATTTTTTTCGTTTTGCAAATAACACAAACATTAAATATTCCTTGGTATACACAAGAATTGGCAAATTCGTCTATTGCCCAGGGAATAATGAATAATACACCTTATCTTTCAGAGGCTGTTTATGATTGGTGGTTATTGTAAGTGAATTAGTTTAATCATGAAAGTTGGTAGTAAAAATATAAAATGAATAAAAAAATTTTAAAAACGCTAGAATACGACGCAGTTAAGACACAAATTAAGCCATTCTTATCAACCGTGGCTGGTGAAAAAGAATTGCGAGATCTTCTGCCCACATCGAATGCACAAAAAATGCAACAATGGTTAGCTGAAACCGCTGATGCATCTCGTGTGCTTCGTTGGCAAGGAGGAATCAGTATTCCAAAACTTGCAGATGTTAAGCCCCATATGCAACGCCTACGAATCCACGCAGCATTGAGTGGTACGGAGCTTGCACAAGTTGGCCGTGTATTGTTTACGACCGGACAAATTCGAAGTTTTTTTGAAAATTTAGTTGCTGATCGTGGTGAAGCTTTGCCAGCATTAGCGGTCTATTATAATGAATTAGTTATCTTACCTGAATTGACAAGACGTGTGAATGTTGCAATTGATGGTGACGGTCGTTTAAATGATGAGGCGTCAGCTGAGCTTCATCGTATTAGACAAGCAATTACGGGTACAGAGAATGCAATCAGACAAAAAATGCAGGATTATACGCGAGGTAAGACAGCACAATATTTGTCAGATCCAATTGTGACCATTCGTAATGATCGGTATGTTTTGCCAGTTAAGGCAACGTATCGTCAAAAATTTGGTGGGGTGATTCATGATCAATCACAAACAGGGCAGACGTTATATATTGAGCCTGCAGATGTGGTTGATATGAATAATCGGCTGAGAGAATACACGTTAAAGGAACGTCGAGAAGAGGAACGAGTACTGATTGAATTATCAGCTCAACTCGAGCCTGAGGCAGATAGTATTGAAAATAATGCACAGCTCCTTGGTCATTTGGATTTTTTGAATGCAAAGGCACGATATGCGGTGGTAATAAAAGCGATTGAACCTGAATTTAGTCCAGAAAATCATGTGCGTTTATTAAAGGCGCGTCATCCATTATTAAATCCAGATAAAGTTGTCCCCAATGACATTATAATTGGTGAAGATTACAGTGCAATTATTGTGACTGGGCCGAATACAGGTGGAAAGACAATCACGCTAAAAACGCTAGGTTTATTGCAAATAATGGCGCAATCAGGTCTATTCATTCCTGCGGCTGAATATTCTAGTGTTGGTATATTTAAAGAAATCTTTGCTGATATTGGTGATGAGCAGTCAATCGAACAGTCACTATCAACATTTTCTGCGCACATGGTAAATATAATTGATATTCTATCGGGGACAGATAAAGATTCCTTGGTTTTGTTTGATGAGTTGGGTGCAGGAACAGATCCACAAGAAGGAGCTGCTCTTGCAATGGCTATTTTAGATGCTGTGGGTGAAACGGGAGCCTATTCTGTTGCTACGACACACTACCCAGAGCTAAAAGTATACGGCTATAATCGAGCGGATACAATCAATGCCTCGATGGAATTTGATATTGATTCACTACGACCAACATATAAGTTTTTGATTGGTGTTCCAGGGCGTTCAAATGCACTTGAAATTGCTAAAAAATTAGGCTTAGATAAAAACATAATTGATAGTGCATCTGCATTGACAACTGAAGATTCACAAGAATTAAACGACATGATTGCTGATTTAGTGGCAAGAAGAAATGCAGTTTTGACGCAGCAAGTTGAATTGACACAAAAAGTCATTGAAAATCGTCAATTAAAGAATGACTATGAGTCAAAACTTGAATCAATCGATAAAGAGCGTGCTAAAGCAGTTGAAGAGGCAAAAAAAGAGGCTAATCATATTGTTGCTGATGCCCGTCGTAAAACTGATAAAATTATTGCCGATTTACATAAGATGGCACGTGATGGTGCAGCAATTAAAGAAAATAAGTTGATAGACGCAAAAGGTGCATTGAACGCTATGCATCAAGAACCTTCTGCCACAAACAATCGAATTTTACGTAAAGCTAAACAAGCAAAGCAAGTGCCACTTTTGGTAGGTGATACGGTGCTTGTTCGTGAATATGGACAACAGGGGACTATTGTACGTAAGTTGAAAGATCATAAATTTGAGGTTCAAATGGGTATTCTGAAAATGGTGTTGACTAGTGAAGAAATTGAAAAGCAAACTAACCAGTCAACTAATGAACCCAAGTCAACCAAAAAGAAGCGTCGTAATAGTTCAAGTGTCAATACTAATAAAGCAATAAATCGTGCCGAGGCCTCTGCAAAGTTAGACTTACGTGGTGTTCGTTATGAACCTGCAATGGCTGAATTAGATCGTTTTATTGACAAGGCATTGTTAAATAATTTATCTTCCGTTGAAATTATTCATGGAAAGGGTACTGGTGCTATTCGCCAGGGCGTCCAAGAGTATCTTCGTTCACATCGTCAAGTGCAATCATTTAAGTTTACTGGCCCTGATCAGGGAGCAACTTATGTACAATTTAGTTAGGACGCATCTATCGACAAATTGCTCACTACGGTTTATACTGACAATAAATAAGTGTTAAGAGGGAGAAAATTTAATGGCTGTAATAGATATAAATGATGATAATTTCGTATCAGAAACAAGCTCAGGCGTGACAATTACTGATTTTTGGGCTACTTGGTGTGGTCCTTGTCGTATGCAGTCACCGGTTGTTGAAACGGTGTCGGAAAAGATGGATAACGTGAAATTTACAAAGATGGATGTTGACGAAAATCCAGCGACAGCTCAAGAATTTGGAATCATGGCAATTCCCACTTTACTAGTTAAAAAGGATGGTGAGGTTGTTGAGCGTTTGACTGGCTTCACACCAGCTCATCAGCTTGAGGCCATTTTGGCTAAGCACGTAGACTAATTATAAATTACATTAATGTATAGCTATCAATTGGCATTTAATAACGCTGATTGGCAGCTTTTTTAGTAGCTAATTATTGATGGGTGATTTCATAAAATTGTTGACGGCTGATGTTGTTAGCAGTATATTAATAAAGCACTGTTTTTGGGATACGCTAATATTTAATTTAGTAATTAATTTATAATCTAAAATTATATTGACTTTCCTTAAAAATATGTGTATTATTTATCAAGTTGTCGCTTATATTATTTAAAATATAGTTCTAATAAATTTAAATAAAAAAGTTATTGACAAATCAATCTTAAG
>NZ_GG697136.1 GCF_000160575.1 Weissella paramesenteroides ATCC 33313 | reverse complement strand
CGGGTGCTTTTTCCATTGAGAATAAATTACCATACGATGCAGCTTCACTCTCGGTAAATAAATTGGCTTGTTCTTTGGGAACGAATGACATTGATCCAGTAGTGGTGTCCACACGTAGGTAGCCGTTGTGAATCGACTTCACTTTGAACCGTAAATAATAGCTATCTTCATTCGATGGGACGATAGTTAGGTAGCCACGATAGTAGTCAGTGAGTTCCTCATCGGATAGGCTAGTCAACGTTAACGTTAACGTTAGAAATTCAAGTGCGTTATTAGCTTGTGAGCGTGCGTCTGTGAGCGTTTTATAGTCTTGCTTAGCAATTACCTTGAGGTGTCCAGAAACCAAATAATCAAGCGATACACCAAAGTATTGGGCGATAGGTAGCATATCCTCCAAGCTGTTACCGTCCTTTTCTAATAGGCTTAACGTAGGTTGTGACACACCAATTTTACTGGCTAATTGTGCTTGCGTGAGACCATTTGACTTGCGTAATTCTTTTATCTTATTCAACATAGTTTTATAATATCATAAATATAGTTGATTTTAAAGATAGGTTATCGTATAATGATATATGTACTTGAGAGAAGTATTGAGCCACCTGGGAGGGCAATCCCAAGTGACTCGCATCAGATTATTCTGATTACATTACACGTCTAACGACAATTTAAATCTTAAAAATAATGTGCCACGTGAATGACTATTACACCCTGATAAACTGGCTGGTTATATCGAGGTATGTGTTCCTGATAGTGCACGTATAAACCAACTGTCATTGGTAATCAGGTTGAATGACGAAATCCCTATGGCTGACGGAGATAGTCTCACAAGTCGGTGGGTAAAGCAAGTGTGGCGGAATAGGTAAAGCTCGAGTGTTGGCAATAGCTTCTAGAAGTCTGTTAATACTCGATTAGAAACTCTGAAAAATATCAGATTGTTAGGTGCGAATCCTAACTGCTTGCATAGTGAGTGTAGCGTATTGGAAGGCGCATGGCTAAGAATATATGGAATAATACTTGCATAATGTGTGAGTACCATATACTTGAAAGATTGCATGAGGTCTTGAAAACCTCTCATGCATCGTAGGTTCGATTCCTGCCGCTCACGTAGTAGGACACTGTAAATGTACGGAATAGGTCACACCGAGAACGTCCGTGATGAGGAGGCTTAACTAGCTAGGCATTGTGTGTCTACGAAAGTCCAGGGTAGCTCCTGGCATATATGGAATGTAAGCGAAGTTGGTTAGCAGGCGGTTCGCTAAACCGTTGCTGGTATATATCAGTTGTGAGATCGTGCCTCACACATTCCGAACAGGATCGTAGCAATAATGGTAATTGCATGGTAGGAACAGCCAAGATTCCCGTTCGATTTAGGACGATCCTCTTGAACAGTTGACAGCCATTTAGGTCGCGCCTAATAAGATTCTGTTCATTAATTGGATTATCAATGAGAAACTATTAACCGACTGGTGATGCGGTGGTTAATATCTTTCAAGACTTGGTAACGGTAACACTTGGCACATATATCGTTAGTGTCCTACGGTGATTGTTATGTCTCACCGATAGTCGGAAGTCTGACATAACAGCCACGGAGTATGAGGTCAACTTGCTATTTCATCCGATAGTGAGTGTTGGGTTCGAATCCCGACCGTGGCATATCACAAACTAAAGTATGCGTGACTGTCTCACACATTATTATGGTAGGACAGAACCCTAGGTATCACATATTACTGGTTGTGAATAAACGGTAGAAAGCAATTTAATTGTCAGCACTGGGTGCCTTACTATCGTTGACAATAGTAGGTGGTCGTAGTTCTTAATTGTAACTATGCGGAGTTCGAATCTTCGGCTATTGCATTGCTTATCCTTTGGATTAGCAAAACATTATCCTTATAGGTAGCATAGTTTCCCGGCTTGCTACCATTTATGGGAACTTAGCTCAGTTGGTAGAGCGTATGATCGTTAATCATGATGTCACTGGTTCGAATCCAGTAGTTCTCGTTAGCTACATTTTCTTGTGGCTATTCTGATATTTCTATTTAAATGTGGTGTCCGTATGGTAGTAATAATCGGTTCGATTCCGGTTACGGATATTAAAGATTAAGTGCAGGCGATAAACTTAATTAAAATCCTCCTAGTTGATGTTTGGCAAAGCGGGGTATTCATAGGGGGCATAGCCCTGATAACTAGCGGTGACGTTAGCGAAAAAGACTACTCGGAATTCGTAGTCGTGCCAGTAATGGTCAATCTATGCACGTAATGTAGTCCTAAGGAACGCTTGGTTGATGTCAAATGATGAGACACCATGTCAACGGTCATTCCAAAGGACTACTAAACAGTATGCGACCGTAAATCGCATGCGATACGAATGAATTATATTGCTGACTGACAACCAGTGATCACTACTTCAAGTGTTGCGTCCTACAAACAAAACACAATAG
Source organism: Weissella paramesenteroides ATCC 33313 (assembly GCF_000160575.1). Taxonomy (GTDB): domain Bacteria; phylum Bacillota; class Bacilli; order Lactobacillales; family Lactobacillaceae; genus Weissella; species Weissella paramesenteroides. The sequence continues at coordinate 62,573 of NZ_GG697136.1, read as the reverse complement.
GCGGTGTGGAGCATTCTGTTACTCAAAAGGTAACGGAACTCCTGCAAGGCCACATCGTTGAATTGACCGGTAAATAATACAATCTATTAAACATTATACTTACAAGCAAAAGTGCTTTGCCTTCATGAGTGATGTGTTCTAATACTCACCGTTACAATAACGAAGTGAGTGCCGTGGCTGTTCGCAAGACGAAACGGTTCAGTAACTAGTAGCGCAAGTTAGATGTTAGCTGCATCTTACCTAAGTGAAACGTGCCGAGATACTTATGAAGTAATAATATGAACATGAACGATACGTTAGGGATAGCGTGGAAACGTTGCGAAATCATAATGCAATTAAAGGCGTTCGAGCTGTGGCTATATTCTCAAGCCGGCATACATATAATATCCTGTGTGACACGCACAAAACCAATGGTAACTGGTCGGAAGGGTTGAGTTACTTACGTCTTTACAATAGACACGATGAACAGATGAACTGTGGGTTCGCAACACCCATTCTAGATAAAGTTGCAGTGTACTTGTACGACTAGCGTTGTTTCGCCACGAAGATACGGTGAGGAACAGCGGTACTAGCTAGTAGTCGTGCAATACATATAATTAGGGAACGTTTAAAGGCGTTCCTTTTTAGTAGGAGGAATGATTGTGGATAAACTAACAATAGCTAAATATATGAAAGACAATTGCGACTTGCATGATGTCCACAACGTGATGTTCATGGTTTGGAATAGTTCATTTGTAACATACGGCAGACCATTGTTCGAACACCATTTTACGACTACTGATTATGGTGTATACGATAGTGATCTAGATGTGTTACCTGACATTACTGTTAATCCGATGCCGAATATGAAACGGTTCCTAGATAGCATTGTCAATCAATTAAATAATAGCAATGACTTTCGTTTGATGTTGGAGGTTAAAGGTTATGTCAAGAAGTTACAGACACAGCATGTGGCGGCCAGACAAGTCGTTTCGTAATCATACAAAACATATTACATATAAGAAAATAGCTAATCGTCGGGTGAGACGAGCGGAGTTTATTCTACCTAACAAGGGTTATCGTAAGCAGTTTGAGTCATGGGAAATTGTTGATTTTAGAAGTCGTAACCGTGGTGACACACCGTTGTGGAAATGGAAGGGTAAATGAATCGACTACAAGCATTAAATAAGTTCACTCGTCTAGATGAGTACGATGAACCCGACAGCAAACATACACAGAAGTATTACAAGCAAGCAGCCAATCGAATTGAACGGCATGTAGAAAACAGTGAGGTAAAACAATGGAATTACAAGAGGCAGCAAAAGAATTAGATAAGTTAGCGATGGCAGTAGCAGAAAGTGCAATCAACAATACGGAAACATATAGTGAAGCAATCACGTATGTCTACGAAAGCAAGAGTGCTAGATATAGAACTGATGCAGAAAAAGCATTGCTTAGATTGGTTGTAAATGTAATCAATCAACAAGCATTGGAGGCACGTATTAGATGAACTTAAATAATCTACCAGCAGAAGAAGCGCTTCATGATCAGAAAAATCAATTCATATATAAGCTTAATAAAATGAAGACGGCTGTTAATCGGTCACAAACTCTGACCGATAATGACTGGTACGGTGGTTATGATGTCGGATACCGTAAAGCATTGGAGGACGCGTTAAATGAATTACGATAATGAAATAGAGAAACTAGCGACGGCATTAGCTGATGAGGCAATGAATAAAAGTGCTACATATAATACGGCAATTGATATGGTATCTGATCTAACTTACTATGATGATTTAATTGTGATAGCAGAAGGAATGATTAAGGAACGTGCGTTTGCTAGTGTGATTGACCATAGTGAACGTGTGGAAATAGATAGTCGTACGGAAAACATTAGTGTTGGCACAATTAAGGACGGTCTTACACGGCCAATGGTGATGTATTGAAACTAAAATTTAACCAACAAACGTTCGAGCTATTACGCAAAGCCAAAGCCAGCTACGAATATAACAGAAAGCATGACTATGGTAGCTATTCAGAAACGGCTGCAACTGAATTTTCATTTGGTTATTATCTAGGCTTACAAGATATGCTAAAGAATTTACAATCGGAGGGAAAATAAATGGACGAACTAATTAAACAATTACTAGAGATTCAATCGCAAGCACCAAATGACAAGTTACCGGGTGCAAAGACCGGATATTTTGGGGCCGGTTGGTTTTCAGATGTGCAGATTAAAACGTTAGTCACTGGGTATCGAGCATTATTAAATAATCCAACAGTTGCATACGTACATTTGCCACTTTTGAATCAGTCGGAAGGTAATGTGTACGATGAGAACGGCGACTTCAACCCTGACTTCAAGTGGGGTGTGAATACGTATAACGCAGACGAAACCGCTATCCGAAACTCAGACTTCACACTAGGTGTACTCGAAGCAGGCAATGAGGATAGCGGAACTGCATACGAATTAGGATATGCAAAAGCTACTGGTAAACCTACGGTAACGTACTATGTTGGTGACTGGAATGCTAATCCAATCAACTTAATGACGGCTATTGGACCAGATAGTTATGTCAATTCGCTGGACGAATTACAAACATTTGATTTCCGCAGCATTGAAACTCGTGATTACAAGGGGAAGATTGTATAAATGGACGGAGTAATTTCGGTATCTGATTTTGAAAAATCAATCAATTCCGAAGAGTTAATTAATATCCTAAGCGGTTTCGGATTAGTTGAGCCAATTCCAACTGCCAATCCTGAAAGGAAGATTATGTAATGGAAGATATTAAAGATTTAAGCCATAGAGTAAGTACGATTGATCAACGATTAGAATTTGCAAAGATTGAACAGTTGAGTCGTATTGCTGATGAACTAGAAGAGTTGAATCAAGACGGCATATCGATTTTGCATTATTAAAACTAACCACAATGCCAAGCTTGCCAGTTGCGATGGAATCTACATTTGACTTACTCAATACGACATACGAAATTGATGTGTCAGAAGTTGTGGACTTGGTGAAAGCTACATACTAGCCGAACTTATTTATATATAACAAAACGCTCACTGAATTATCGGTGGGCGTCTTTTAGTATTGCTATTCATAACTATCAACCTTTTAGTTCCTGTCGTCTTGCTCGTATCATATCACGCAATTCTTCTAAATCAATATCATCTGCGAAATCTCGGACGTATGTTTTATATAATGCTTTAGCTTGATTACGTTTTGCTTGTTGCTTGTGTACCAAGTTATAAGCAGTGGTGTACTTAACTTGTTTCTCATTGTCTTTGTAAGGCATTATTTAATCTCCTCACCGTTCCATTTTTTATTTATCAATTCTGCTGCCCAATCTAGTTCTTCTTCAGTTGCGTATTCTCGAATAAATTTTTTCCCTTTTGACTTCGCAACCTTCTTACGATTCTTCCATTTCTGTTCTTCTTCTGCATTCATTGTGTGATTTCTCCATTTTCGACGTCATATAAACGTATTCTATGAGCGATTTATTCTGCCCACTCGTCCCGATGATCCTTATATTCCATGTATAACTCGTACAACATTAGCCAATCCGCGTCCTCAAACCTGACATATTTGCGTGCCTTGCTACGTTGCTTAGTAAACTGACGTGTATTACCGTGTTCGTGTGGCGCTTTATAATTCGGGTCAGTAAAGTAATGTTGCAAATCAATCATGTCACTTTCGCTGGCCAACCACTTCACGAAATACTTTGCACCAGCTAGATTATTTGCGTGTTCGCGTACCGATTTATTCTCGTCATAATATTTCTTTTGTGCCCGTTGCCGTGCGGGTGTGTATTGATTTTCCGTATTCATTCCGCTACCTCAAAATCGATTATACCACGTGTAGTAGGGAATTTATACTATCCAATTCTCTCCATCAATTCTAGTAGTGCCGATTCTAAATCATCTGCATTCATACTGCGTAACTCTGTGGTTAGGGCAGGGTGTGCGTTAATCACCGATAACATACGGTTGATGTCGTCTGTGTCCACATCGTCAATCAGCGCTGTCAAATCTATTAAATTCCATAGTTCGTTATAAGTCATTATGCTAGCTCCTTTGTAATATACGTAAGTAATTCTGATTGATTATTGAACATCAATTCATTGAGCGACTTCATCTTTGGTGCGCGTGCATACCATGTAATTGTAATATCATTTCCCGATACGAAATACATCTTACCGTCACGTGCAGGGTAACTAGCAAATTCATAAACGCCTTGTGGTAAAGCGTCTTCTAGTTTCTGCATGAATTTAATTTGTGTCTTTGGTGGTAGTACGTTATATTTAATCATTTTATTTCTCCAATTCTACATGTCCATAATTTTTATCAGTGTCTGTAATCGCACGTTCCATTGATTCCACAGTAGCGTTGTCCTTAAATTTCTTGAGGGTATCTTTATTTAAATTCAATTCCTCATACCAATTGTCAGCTTCTACCCACCAATCGTAATATAAATTTTTCAGGTAATATAAAATATCTTCGTCATAATCTTCAAGCAGTTTGTCAAATATCTCATATACGTCTTTACCAGTGGTAACGTATTCTGTACCGGTGTTAGTCGTTAAAATTCTTTTCATTTCTCTACTCCAATTCTAGTTATTAAACGCCCAGTATCGTGCGTCTTGTTTTACATTTTCCCAGTTCATTTCGCTGCACGAATCTGCTGTTTCCAAATCTCCAGGCAATACTGGCATGATATAAGTTTTCATCTGTGGATCAAACCAAATTCCTAATCGGCTTAATTCGCTGTCGTCCTTAATTTTCACTTCATACAATTCGTACACCAACGTTTCACTATTTCTGATTGCGTCAGGTACTCCTGATAATTCTCGCCAATTCTCAACTGCAATATCAGAGTATTCGTCGAACCATTCAATTGACGATACGGTTGCGTTTATTTGGTCTGCGTATGTTTTCATTTGTCAATTCTCCTAATCAATCTTGATCATTTCTTCGTCTGCTGTCCATAAAATGTAATTGTATGTGTCGTCGTCAATTTCATCGAATCCGCCATATTGTTCTGTCAGCTCATTTTCTTTATTGATTGCAATTTCATCATAAATAGTGGGGGTATAATCTAACACCAACTTCTGGCCAACTTCGATGTGATTCCAATTTTCAATGCCATTTACCAATGCTAGGCTACCAAGTGAAAAACCTTCTTTCCATGCAATTGTTTGTAACGTGTCGCCAGATTGTACGATGTATTCCGTACGTTGTCCGTTTGGGTTATCACTACCGAATTCGTCAGCGTGCGCTGTGACCGTACCACCAAGAATTACTGTTGCCAATACTGCGGTTGAAACTGCTAATTTTTTAAACATAATTTTATTCTCCAATCTTAATTAACGTGCAATGGTGTTACCAAAAATGTTCCTGTAATATCGTCATTCTCAAAAATTACTTTTGCTGGTTCGTACCGACTTACAACTTCCAATTCAAAATACGAATCTTTAAAGTTGCGCCCGATTACTTCCTTGCCGTAGTCTCCGATCATTTTCAAAAACTTGGGTTGAAAGTAGATTGTCAAATCTTCATTATCCGATTTACCAATTTCAAATTCACCACTCAAATCGTCAGACGATTCGCCAAATGCAATCGTCACAATTCCGTCCGTGATATTGATTGCTGCATACATGTTTTTCTTATACACCTGAATAATATCTACCCATTTGCCTGCTTCAATATTCAAGTGGTATCGAATGTTATCGTCCGTTGGTATCAATCTATCCGTGTCGGGATAGTTCACATTCAGTGGTACACCGTTTGGATCAATCGTCAGTTCCCCATTTAGATTATCAATCGGTGTTTTGAATTGTTCACGAATTAGTACGTGCCTGTCCGTTGTTACCAATTGTTCAGACGAAATGTGAACACTATGTAAACTTGGTTGTCCGTTAGTTGTCTTGCTTTTTGCAATTGTTTCTACTGTTTTGTGCATAATAAATACCTTTCTTTCTACCGGTTTAATCACCAGTATTCAACTATCAAGAATTACTTAATAGCTCAATACAAGGAACTAAAATTCCTGTAACTTATATTCTGAATTGTTATATTTTTCCGGACTAACTGGTTTACTCAACGTCACACCGGCTTTTGAGTAGTCATAAAATGCGCCGTCATATTTAACCAAGTCCGCAACTATTTCAGAACTACCGTTATACACGATTATTTCCTTGTCGTGGTCATACCAATTCACCCGTTTAGGGGCGTGGACTGTTCCCGTATGAGTGAGACCCAGTGCCGTCATTGCTAGTAGTACGATTGCTTGGGCTTTCATTTATTTACTCCATATTCCCATTCGCCGGTAATGATAACTGCAATTTCCAAACCTGCTTCACTATCAGCTTTTTCTTCTGCCGTAAGAGTAGGCAGCACTTGCTGTAAGCGGTTATAGAAGAAGTGGTTAAAATCATCATTATCCACGTACTGCTCAATATATTTTATTTGCCCCAACTCATACGTATAATTCCAAGTTGAACCTGTTTCGTTGTAACGAGTTTCTAGATCACGGTATAATGCCGCTACTATTCCTGTCATGTATGTCGTCATAAATTTCACCTTTTCCTTTCGTTTCATATATCCAAATCGTATATGTATTATTGGCGTACTATTACCAATCATTCGCGCTCATTTTATACATCACTTCTATATACGGCTTACCACCGCATACATTCTGGTTATCCTGTACTGTCGTACGTATCCGCAGACCCCAGCGACCCTATCAATCTAGCGCGCTATTTAATTGTCAATGAACTAAAACTATTGTGATTGGGTTGGTAAGTTTCAACCTTTGCCAACGACTTAAATGCTATCAGGTTAGTTTCAACTTGTCAACATTTAATTGATAAACTTTTTTAACGTTGTGGTTATCAATCAACAAAACCATTGTAACATGGTTAGTTTCAACATGTCAAGTTTAATTTTTAACATCACTGTATTGGGTGTTACCAGCGACCGCGTAACGGTACTAACTGATATGTAACAAGCGATACATCACTGTTAACAATTACCGAAGTAAGGGGACGTACCCGCAAACCTTAGTGACCAACTCAACAACACCATGTTATCAAGTATGTTTCAACTTGTCAAGGCATTTTTGGAACTTTTATTTTTTGTCGTTGTTGCCTTTCGACATAACTATAATCTCACGGTATGTATTAACTGTCAACAACTAATTTGCAAATGCACATGTACAAACACGTCACGGATCTTACGGCCACAACGGTTACATGACTTTTAAAATTCTTTTTATTACTACTTTTCTACCATAGAAACAAATAAGAATGTATCTAGTATTGCGTACTAGGTTGTATAGATACATGTACTAACGTATCTAACAACTATCTATACATATATACTACTACATCTAGATATACATACTATGTTCTATTCGTTTTTTACAACAATCAGAATAGACTACATACACAATGACATACTTATTATTTAACCGTGACTAACATTTATATTTATACATAACCTTGCATAAATATACATCGAGCGGTCGATCAAACACGATCAGAAACACCGAACAGATTTAAAATAGTATAACTTTTTGAAACCAAATAATTTGATTGGTCTACCTGCTTTAAATAGCTGTAACCCTTGGTATATCAATGTTTATAAGTACCCCCCTACCAAAGGTATATGGATTAAAAATATAACTATTGAACGGGATTGCCCTTCGTGTGCAAAAACTTCATTTTTTCATCTTCATTTTATTGTTCAACATGTTGCCTAATAAATATAAACTTCACGAAAAAACCAGTAGTACAAAGGGATAGGGCTAATTGCAAATGTAGACTAATTGTAGATTTTATACACTGTTTTATAAAGTAATATTAAAGTAAAACAATATGAAACGAGAACAATAATGGAGTTATATAAGGTAGAAAAGATGTTGGAAAGTCGTGGAATCACGTCAGAAAGTCTGGCTAACATCGTATATGAGAATCAAATCACGCATAATCCAGAGCTAGTACAAACTGATGCGTACATGGCAGTGGGCGAAGTCATGGCCAACCCAATCGTCCAAGATTACATTTTTACAATGTTGCTACTTGATGAGCTAGTCGAAAATAATCATGTGGATAGCAAGTACCAGTCACTAGCCAGCAAGATTGCAAATGATGATCCAATGTTTGGGGTAGACGAACACCTTGCATTCGGCATCGCTAGTCTGTATGGAACGATTGCCACAACAAATTATGGATATGAAGACCGTATGAAGCGTGGCATTATCGGTGAATTAGACCAAGATAAGGAACACATCAACACATTTGCTGATGATTTAGCAGGTGCAATCATTGCCGCAGCAGCAAGTGTCTTAGCAAACGAGCAATTGAAAGTGGGGTAAATAATGCCAGGAAGAAAAGCAAAGCCAGCCAACGTTATTACTATGGAAGGAAACGCACTTAGAAAATCGAAAGTAGAAATTGAAGGGCGTACGAAACGTGAGGAAGCAATGAACGTTGTGCAACCAGATAAGTTTGTTGCGCCTGATGATATGCAGGGAAAAGAGCGTGATGTGTTCTATGAAACAAAGAATATGTTAAAGAAAATGTCCCTACTACACAACGCAGACGTTAGATTAGTTGCAAGTTACGCACGAACGGCCGTAATGGTCGATGAGTTGTGGGCTGAAATAGACACAATGGGATTGACGTATGTTGACGAAAAAGGTGTGGTAAGAAATAACCCAACTATTAACGAGTGGCGTCGTACAACACAACAGTTAGTTAAATTAGGAAATGAAATTGGCTTTACACCAAGCAGCCGTGCATCGCTGGCCAACAAGCAATTTGGTTCTGAAAAGAAGGAAGATACAAAGAGTGAGTGGGACTGAGACTAATCCATTAAAGATGGATTTCAGTGGTCAAAAGAAGTGGTGGAAAGAGTTAGTCGAGTATTATCACGGCTGGTATTACCTAACAGAACCTTCTGCTACACTACTTACCACATACTATGCTCAATTATTAGTTGATGGCACGGTGCCAGCATCGAAAGAAAATATTATGGCAGCACAACGACATCTAAATGATTTGGAACGAAGTAAGAACGATCCAGATTATCCATGGGTGTTCGATGAAGAAAAGGCATGGCGACCAATCAGGTTCATCGAGGAAAACACTAAGCCGTCAAAAGGTACGATTAAACGATTGGTTCTACAACCATGGCAACATTTCGTGTTAGGAAATATATTTGGCTGGGTTGATAAGGAAACAGGGCTGCGAAGATTCAACGAAGGTTTGATATTCGTGGGACGTAAAAACGGAAAAACGACAATCCAGTCAGGACTTGCTATATATATGGCAGGTTTTGACGGGGAAAACGGTGCCGAAGTCTATGCACTAGCCAACATGAAAGCGCAAGCTGGTCGACTGGTTGATGAAACTATTGCGATGATTGACGCATCGGAATTCCTAAAGAAAAGATTTAAGACAACTAAGTCAATGCACAAGGTGGAGCATCAAAGAACACACTCCACAATATTATCATTGTCTGCTGAGAAACATAGTAAAGATGGTTTCAATACTAGCTTTGCCGTGTTTGATGAAATCCACGAGTATAAAGATTATGAGTTAATTGAGGTTATGCGTCGTTCAATGGGACAACGTATGCAACCATTAACTGTTTATATCAGTACAGCTGGTACAGTATTAGACGGACCAATGACCGATTTCTTTCGAAGCGGTAAAGAAACTTTGGAACAGTACGACGAGAATTTAAATGAACGTTCATTTTACTACTTAGCTAAGATAGATGATGTTAAGGAAGCTGACAACCCAGAAATGTGGATCAAGGCTAATCCAAACTTACCAATGATGGACGGACTTAGTTTACTATCTAATTATAAAAAAGATATGCGTACACCACAGCAACGTCGTGATTGGATAACTAAGCAATTCAATCTGTTCAGTGAGAGTGGTGAACAAAGTTTGCTAGATGCGGAAACCATTTTAGCTAATAACGATGAAATAGATGAATCAGAATTAGCTGGTATTCACCCAGTTGCCGGATTTGACCTTTCTGATACGGAAGATTTTACGGCAGCTGCATTAGAATTCCCGTTACCAGATGGTCGGATATTTATTAAGCAGCATACTTGGATTCCACAAGCACGTTATGATCGTGAGGAACAATATAAGGAACGTTTCAATGAATGGATAGAAGCAGATGAAATGACCGTATTGCCAGGCGAACATGTTGACCATGGTGCTGTCTATGATTGGTTAATCGAAATGGATAAGCAGTATACAATCAGACAAATTAACTATGACCCAGCTAAAGCAATTACTTTGAATGCGATGTTAGAGAACCAAGGTTTCCACACTGAGGTTACTCGACAAGGGTTTACCACACTAGGTGGCCCATTACAAAATTTCAAAGAACTAATGCTTGACCACAAGGTAGTATTTAACAATAGTAGATTATTTAAATGGTATCTATCAAACGTTGCATTAGTAACTGACCGTAACAATAATTGGATGCCGACGAAAACTAGTCGCTATCGAAAGATAGATGGATTTGCCGCAGCATTAAATTGCCACGTGACAATTGCTCCAATGTTGGTATCAAATATAAATAATAGTGAACCAAATTTGACGTATATGTCGTTTGAAGAACTGATGAATTTAGACGCTTAATGGGCGTCTTTTTTTGAATGATTCATTTTTGAAATGAGTCACAAATGCGTCACTAATGAGTCATTGTTTTAAGGTTGTTTTATGTTTAATTTAAGTTATGTTTAAGCTATAAAATTGGTTGTACTAATTGTTGAACAAATATCCACAATGGTGAGAGAATTATGAGACCAATGTTCGTGATAACCGAACTATGAATGATTCATTTTGACGCATTTTGACTCTACCTTAAAAATGAGTCACTAGCTACAAACGTTTATATAATAAGGTTGTTAGCGCTTACATTTTTTAAGAATGATTCATTTACTCTTTTTTTAGAAAAAGTATAAAAGAAAAAAATAAAAAGAAATAATCTATATATAGAAAGACGATACCGAAATATCCGCCAATGAGTCATTTTTGGAATTTTCAGAGGTGCTACACACTGTGGAAATCGGAGGCATATTTCGTGTGGAAATAACTAGTTAAAATAAGTGTAGACTAATTGTAGACTAATTGTAGATTCCATAGTTCAATACAGCTATATAATGGTAGTATAGAGAAATTATCAAAAAGGAAGTGTGCCTGTGGGAATCCTACATAATGTTTGGGAACGTTTGAACGCGTCGCCAAAATCAAGCGGTACATCTTCTGCTCCTCTCATCATGACGAATAACCTTTTCGGAACTGGTAAGGTCGAGTTACAGAAAGACCCAGTAATCTTTTCTGTCATTACTCGACTTGCTGGTATCATCGCTTCTATGAATGTCGACTTGTATGATGCCGATCGTAAACACATTAGAACAGATTCAATTGATCGGTTAGTTTCTCAACAAGCTAATCCGGTTTTTTCGTCTTATGATGTTTGGCACAAAGCGGAAGTTGACCGGAATGAATTTGGCAACGCCTATGTGTTTATCCAATACGATGAGTACCTACAACCGAAAGCACTTTGGAATTTAGACCATGGGTTAGTAATGCCATTTATTAATTCGGACGACTCTACCGTGTGGTATAAAGTTCAAGGACAAAATGGCGCGATGTATGTACCAGCGTATCAGATGATTCACTTGAAACATTTGACTGGTTCGTCACGTGTTGTTGGAATTAGTCCGATTGATGTATTACAAGGTTCCGCAGATTATAACGAGGCCTTCAATAAATTCTCGCTGAATGAAATGTCTAAGCGTGATGGATTTACCATTAAGTTTGATAAGAACATTGATGACACTCGTAAGAAAGCTGTTGCATTAAACGTTCAAGCATTTATCAAAGATAACTCTGGTGTGCTGTTCAGCGAACCGGGCATGGAAGTTGATACGATTGACCGTAAGATTGCGACTGCTGATGTTGCACGTAATGATGATACTTATATCAGACGTGTGGCCAACGTGTTCAACGTCCCACTGATATTCTTGAACTCTGGTGATCAGGGTTCTGGTTATCGTGATTCCGAAGAACATTTCATCACGTTCGTTGAAGGAACTATCTTACCAATTGTTCGACAGTATGAATCAGAATTGAATATGAAACTATTAACCGACAGCCAAAAGGCAGCCGGTTTTTATTTTAAGTTCGATACCAACGTGTTGCTTCGTGGAAATACTGCTGCACGTACCGCATACTACCAGATGTTAATTCGTAATGGTATTGCTTCACCAGAATACATTCAAGAATTAGAAGGTATTCCAATCAACAACCAAGCTGGCGCTAACAAGTTATGGATATCAGGAGACTTATATCCAACTGATGCCACGATGGAAGAACGAACTGGAAAGGAGACAGAAGACAACGATGTACTTTCAGATGAAAGCGACGGATAACGAAGTTGCTGAAATTCATATTGATGGTGAGATTGTTTCTGAGAAGTTATGGGATAGCGATGTCTCAGCAACTGATTTCCGAGATTCATTAAAAGAACTTGGGCCAGTTAAAACAATCAACATGTCCATCAATTCACCCGGTGGTTCCGTGTTCGACGGAATTGCCATTTACAATATGCTAAAGAAAAATCCTGCAACGGTTAATGTAACGGTTGAGGGATTAGCTGCTTCAATTGCTTCGGTTATTGCAATGGCTGGTGATACATTGACGATGGACACTGGTTCAATGTTGATGATTCACAACCCATTCACAATGGCAGTTGGTAATGCTAGTGAGTTACGCGAGATGGCCGATACGTTAGACCAAATTCGTGAAAGCTCTGTGAATATTTACCACGAGAAAACTGGTATCGACAAAGAAGCAATCAAGTCAGTCATGGATAATGAAACATGGCTAACTGCTGATGAAGCAATCACTGCTGGTTGGGCTGATCAAAAGAATGAACGTCCAGCTGTAATGCAATCAATATCACAACGATACTCCGACATGTATGAACACGTGCCGGAGTTTTTGAATGCTCAAGAAAAACCTGACAAGGAACAATCCGAGGGAATGAGCATGGAAGAACGCAAACAACGTGCTGAGGCAATTCAAGATTATATCGATAGTGCCGAAGCTTATCTAAAGGAGATCAAGTAATGAATTTATATCAAATGCGTGGTGCGGTACAAAACCTAGGTGAAGTCGCTAAGGCTGACAACGAAAAGTACCAAGAAGTTTTATTGAATCCTAAGGCTACGTCAGAAGAAATTTCTGAAAAGCAAAAAATTGCTGCTGATTCTAAGCAACGTTACGAAGGTATGCGTGAGCAATATAACGAAGCAAAGAAAGCAGAAGATGAAGCCGCTGCTGCTGATGCAGAGGATCCAAAGAAGAAGAAGGCTACTGATACACCAGCTGAAAAAGATGTTAATGCATTTGCAGAACGTCTACGTGGCGTAATCAAGTCAGGTCAATCAATTGACTTAAACGGATTTAAGCAAGCTGCTGGCGTATCAGTTAACGGTGAAGATGGTCCGGTTGTTGGTGACAACTTCCTACCAATTACTTTGTCAAACGAAGTAATCTCAGAGCCTGATATGCCAAACCCATTACGTGGTGTTATCTCAACATCATCAATGGTCAACTTGCGTATTCCAGCTTTGGACGTTGAGTTCGGTGACGCATTCAAGACTATTGGTGAAGGTGCCGAAGCTAACGAAGCCGAAGTGTCAGGAAAGCAAATTACTTTCGGACGTTTCGAGTCAAAGGTTCGTATCGGATTTACTGATACGTTGGTAGCTGGTACGTCATTGGCATTGCTACAATATGCACAACAAAAGTTAGCTAACGGAGCTTCAATGCTTGAATTAGCACGTGCCTTTGCCTCAACGCCAGTTGTTGGTGAGGAACACATGTCATTGTATGACGCATCAAATGGCATCAAGCACATTGCTGGTGACGATTTGTTCACTGCTATTCTTGATGCTTTGGCTGACTTGTCAGATGCTGATGTTGATCAAGCAGCTGTATTTATGAAGCGTGCTGATTACAACAAGATTATCAAGGTATTAGCTAACGGTTCTGCAACACTATATGCTGCACAACCTGAATCAGTTATTGGTGTGCCAGTTTACTTTACGTCATACGCTGTAAAGCCAGTCGTTGGTAACTTCGCAATGTACCACCAAAACTACGATCCACAAGGTTCATTGATTGAACAATACCGTAAGCCAGAAACTGGTGTTACTTACGCTCAATACACATTATGGTACGACGCAGCTATCAAGCGCCCATCTGCATTCCGTATTGTTGACGTAGCAGCGAGTAGCGCCAAAGGCGAGTAAGATAACTACCACCGCTAATAGTGCAGAAATTGAGGTGAATTAACTAATGGCTAAATTCGATTTATACAAAGACGGTAAGGTCGACCAAGCTGGCGTTGAGTCACCTATCGAAATTACTGGATTAAAGCCAGCGACACAATATGACAACTATGCGGTTGCCTATGCTGGCCAATCAGCGAAGACTGAATTGTCGTTTAAGACACAGGCAGAGCCTACAACAACGACGACAACCACTCCAAAGCCGACAACAACTACAACGACAGCTAAACCAACTACAACAACGACAACCACAACAGTGGCTCCGACAACAACTACCACTACTACGTCAAAGCCTACTACGACAACGACGACTACGGTAGCCCCAACCACAACTACAACCACGGAGGCTCCTAAGGCTTAATGAAAATACTATTAGCACAACCAACAGTATTGCGCTTTAAGTGGGAATTGAAAGTCCTTCTAAATAATTTAGATAACTTACATTTTCCATTAAATGACGTAGTGCTTTTGTTTGCTAGTGATAGTAACGATTATGCTGATTACTTCCGTAGCAAGTTTGGTGTTGAGACACATACGTACACTGATAATCGTGTGGATAAAAAGTATATTCCTAGTATTCGACCATATCTTTGGTGGCAATTTTTATCAGAGGATAGTCAACGAGAAACAAGTTCCTACCTATATATAGATAGTGATATTATCTTTCGAGAGTTGCCTGTTACTCCTGATAATTTATCAACTAATAGATGGTATTGTGCCGATACGCTAGGATATACAAATTATACATACGTTAGTACACGTCCATGTGGTGACGAAATAGTTGCAAAGATGAATGATATTGTTGGTGTAACAACTAATCAATTAAAAGAAATCGATAGAGGTATGGGTGGTGCACAATGGTTTATTGATAAACCAAAATCAGATTACTGGTTTCAGGTTTATCATAACTGTATCGACATCTATAACTACTTTCAATCAATTCCAAACAAAACAGACATTGGCCAATCAACAGGAGGGTATATCCAATCGTGGACGGCCGAGATGTATGCGCAAGTTTGGACTTTAGCTGCATTCAATATTGTTCCAACGGTCACCGACGAACTGTCATTTAGTTGGGCAGTCGATGATATTGAAAAATATTATGAACATAAATTATTTCATAATGCTGGTGTCATAAGTGATATGAACGATCTTTTTTTTAAAGGTAACTATATTGATCATGAACCGTTCGATGATGATTTATCGTTTGTTAATAAACAGAAAGCCTCGTACAAATACGTACAGGCAATTACCGCCAGTAAGCATATTTAACTACCGAGCGGGTGGGACGCCCGTTATTAAGGAGATAACTTTTTATGACTGATGAAGTATACTCCGATATCTTGAAATTAGTAAAACAAAATTTACGTATCGTATTCAACGATGAAGATGATATTTTAAAAACCATGATTCAATCAGCTGACAGAACCGTACGTCATGCTGTTGGCACACAAGAAAGTTTCTTTGTGGACAATCCAAGTTATGTGTTAGCGATTTTGAAACTAACTGCAAATGACTACTTAAATCGTTCTGCTACGACTGATGTTAACTTGTATAAAACACCGACTGGGTACAATGATTTAATCTTAGAAATGAAAGCTGATTACATGGTGTGGGAGCAAAACAATGGCACGATTACAGAAGTACGTTGAGTTACCTAGATTCAATCAAAAAATAACATTCGGTCATTATCAATCCCACGAAGACCAAGACGGTATTGTACGACAAGAATTCGTGAAAGATTTCTTTTTATGGACTTCACCATACCGCATTCTTTATCACGAACAAGTTGGAAACGAAGGCCCAAACCAGCAAGAAGATCAGGTGTACGCAATTAAAGATCAGGGCAAAGTTCACATCAATATGTTAGCGCATATCGATGATATTGAGTATGTCGTGGTTCGTGTATCACCATGGGGAGACTTAAGAGATCCACGTGGTTACGACTTGCTCACATTACAACGTGGTAATGGTGTTAATCGTACATACCGCAATGCAGGAGGTACTTAATATGGAAATGGATTTAGACATTGACCTATCAGGGTTAAATAAAATTGCTGACCAGATTAATCTATCAATTGCAGAGAAACAACAGATTACTGAACAAGGTGCAAGGCAAGCACAATTAGGAATTCAGGATTCACTTAAGAGTAAGACTGATAATACTGGTGGTTCTAAGCCTCATACTACACCAGACGGTACAACCTTCACTAATCGTCAACAACACTTTCTTGGGTTGGAAAACGTTATTAAATTGCATAGCCCTGAAAATATGGCTGCAACTGATGTCGAGTTCCCGTCCGAAGGTTACTACTGGAAATTTGTTGATGAGGGACACTTCGTGGTTGATAATCGTCCACACTTTGTTAATAGTACTGGACGTAATTATCGCTACAAGTTAAAAACCGTTGATTCAGGTAGTCGAAGCTTTCAAGGTCTTCATTTCGTTGATCAAGGTGTCGAAGAAAAACGTGCGGCTGCGGTTGAGGATATGCGTAAAGCATTCATCGCTAAGTTACACGCCAAAGGACTTTGATAATGATTATAAATAAATTAAAAGACTTGCTCCGTGCGTCTGACTTGCCACTAGATAAAGTTCTGGTTGGTGACTTAGATACACGGGGCGTTTTTTCGTATCGCATTCCTAGTGAGTTTGTTAAACGAGATGACTTCACATTGCTCCTATTAGATGAAATCAGAAACACACCCGATGAGTATGCTGGCGACCATGCCAGAAAACTTAGACAACGGTTTCAGATTCAGGTCTGGTACAAAAAAGGAGTTGATGTGGATAAGTTTGAATGGCAACTTAATCGATTAATGGAAGAAAATCATTGGTTTCCAATCGATAACTTAGGACACGATTTAGACGAGGAAACAAGTCAATTAAAAATAACATTGCGTTACGAAGGGCTGTCTGATGGCAGCTCTTTTATATAGAAGGAGAAAATAAACATGACATTACTACAAGGTTTGTCAGAAGTGAAGATTGGTATTCACAAGTCTTCAACTGACCCAACTATTGCAGCTGCTGACATCTATACGCTGGACAATTCAAATGGTGGTCCAACTGGATTTAACTTGCAAAACCTTTCAAAGTCACCAACTACTCTTTATGCTGGTGACGGTGCTTTCCTAACATTGTCAGCTGGTACTGGTGATGTGCAAGCAACATTCAACGCCTTGGATATTCCAGGTGACTTGACTGCACGTTTGCTAGGTTACCAACAAGACGAGGCCTCAGGTGCATGGTTGCACGGTAAGGATTCTAATCCTGCATACGCAACCATCATGGCTGTGTCACATGACAAAGACAACAACGAAGCATTGATGGCATTGTTCCGTGGAACATTCACTCGTGGTGATGTTAATCCACAAACAAACAACGCCTCAGTTCAAAACACAACCGACTCATTGGTATTCCATGCTGTTAGCAACAAGCAAGGATTTACTTATGCAGAAGGTGTGGTTGGTGAAAATGAAGTTACGCGTGCAAAGTTCGAAGCATTGGCTTTCGGTACAGCGAGTAACGCCTAAGGTGAGTAACACCATAGTAGGTACGACCACTGCAAAAATTACGGTAGCTTAATTGCTACCATACATATAAGACCTTGCCTCCTAAAATAAAAAGGCATTGTCGCTCAGTCAGGGTGCGATAACTCTGGCATACATATTTTAAATAAAAGAGGTAATTAAATCATGGCAGTAACGAAAACATTTAAGTTTGTAGATGGTTCAGTTAAGACGTTGACACGTACAGTTGGGTCATTCCGCAAGGCATTGGTTGCAGAACAAAAACTCGAAAAGGAACGACAGAAGTTCAACGAGTTGTTAGAGGAAGATATTGAATTTGACGGTGTTGCTCTATTGGACACTGAAATTAAATTGCTAGAATTGCGAATTGATTACTTAGCAGAACTGTTTGAGACACCAGCTGATAACTTTGAGGAGTTTGATCCAAAGGCAATCTCAGACTTGTACAATGACGTGTACCTATGGGAATCAACTCGTGAAGATACTTTGTCTGAATCAGATGAAGCGTCAAAAATATTGGAATCGATGACGCAATCAAACAAGTAGATGGGTTCGTCACTTCATTGATTCAAAATTATCAGTGGGACGTCAACACTGCGTGGAATCAAGACTTAGACGATGTTATCCGATTTGTTGAAAATGGTTCTGAGCAGGCAGGCGACTCGCAAGGCGAACAAACGATGAGCTTGTTTGATTATGTTAGTTCTAATCAGGCAGCCAAGGAAGGAATTGGATAATGGCAGGAAACGATATTGTTGTCCGTGCGTTGCTTGATGATTCTGGTTTCGTAAGAAAATGGGCGAACCTAGCAAGAGAGATAAAAACAAATACGGCATTGTGGAAAACACAGTTCCGTGAATTATCGAGTTCGGGCAACTGGGTTAAAGCTTATCAGGCAAAACTTGAAGGATTACAACGAACAAGTAAGCTGTATGAACAGGAGTCAAAAGACTTAGCAAGGCAAATGGAAGCTACCGCGAGAGTTACTCGTGAAGCTAATCCTGTTTATGATCAGTTAAAAGAAAAGATTGAGGCATTAGCTAAACAAGGTGGTCAAGGTGCTACTGAAAAAATGGCTAAGCTACAAGCTCAGTTAGCTAAGACAGCTGAAACAGTCGAACGTACTAATCCAGAGTATGACAAGTTGGCCAGTAAGTTAGCCACCACTAACGAGAAAATGTCTCAGACCAATGAGCAGATTAAGAAAACCAACAGTGGATATATTGCTGCTCAGAATCAAGTACAAAAACTTTCGCACGAGTATGAGTTGCTAGATAAAACTCGGCAAGCTGATATTAAATTAGCTGATGCACAAGGTCAGTCAATGACAGCTGCTGCTAAGAATGTTGCTGGTTTAACTGCTCAACATAGTAAGCTATCAGAAAAATTATTAGCAGAAAAATCTGTACTTAATGAATTGAAATCTGCCAAAGATAAAGACACTGATGCAATCGAAAAACAAGAGTTGCAAGTTAAAGACTTAGCTTTACAAGAAGCTAACTTAACTCGTGAATACAAAGAAGCTAAGGTCGCATTAGCACAAGAGACAGCTGGCACAAAAGAACTGGCATCTAGTACTAAAGAACTTGAAGCTACTCGTCGAGCTGATATTCAGGCATTAGAGTTACAGGGTGATAAAGAGGGTGCCCAAGTTAAGAACTATCGAATGCTCGGCGAATCAGTTAAAGCTTACGAACAACAGATTAAAGCCGAGCAATCAGTTCTGAAAGAAGTAGGTCATCAATTTGGACGCAATTCAGACGAGTATCGTGAGCAAATTGCTGTTATTCGAGATTTAAAATCTTCGTACACTTCATTAATATCAGAAGAAAAACAAGCTGCTTATGCATTGAAGTCGACTGGTCTAGAATTAGTTAACGAAAATCTTAAACAATTGCGTGCTAGTGTTAAAGCTTCTGCTGAAACTTTTCGTATGGTTGGTGACGAAGCTAATGCTTTACGTACCGAGGAAACAGGATTAAAAACTGAAACGACGTTACTTGCTGACAAACAAAAGCAATTGAAAACGGCATTGGCGTCTGCTAGTCAAGAGTTTGGTTCGTCGTCTACGAAAGCTAAAGAGTTACGTCGAGATTTACAACAATTAAAAGAAGATTCAGCACAAAATAAAATTCGCATTGACGATAACAGTGTTAAGCAAGCTGAGGAATCAGTTAAATCATTGGATCGTGAATTAGCACTGATGCAAGCTAAGACACGCGAGAGTGAAGCGGTGTTCCGAGCAAACAATCAAACGTTGCTAGCTAATCGTGAGCATGTCATTGGACTATCGCAGCAATATAAAATTCTTGGTAGTACGTTAACTGCTCAGGTTAATAAGTTAAATGAATTAACCAGTGCTGAGCGTCAGAATGCATCTGCAATTAGTGAACAACGTGTGGCTATTGCTAACACCAAAGCTAATATGGCAAGTATGGCTGGTGAGATTACCAAGACTGCTAAAACGTTACCGGGTATGTCCACAGGATTTGCCCGTGTCGTTGATGGTAGTAATAAGATTGGTAACTCATTAAGAAACACCGGACGCACCATGACGAGTTTTGGTATGAATGCCGTTATGAACACTACTATGATTGGTGGAGCGTTTGCTAAAGGCGCCAAAGATGCAGCTGAATTATCTCACGCTTACAACATTAATTACAACTTGTTGAAAACGTCTGGTGAGGGTGCTGCTGAATCACAACGCACGGTTAATAAAATGCGTGTTGAAGGACGTAAGTTATCACTTGAATATGGTGATTCACAAAAGACGATTGCTAAGGGTTATGAGGAATTGATCCGTCGTGGTTACGATGGTGAGTCAGCGTTAGCTTCATTAAAAGACATCATGTACGCTTCAAAGGCATCTGGAGATTCTTTGAGTGATACGTTGAGAACAACTACATCAACCCTTGAAGGATTTGGCCTACGTTCTACTGATGCTTCAACTCAGATGAAAAACACACGTATGGTTGCTAATACGTTAGCATACGCTGCCGATACTACGGCTACCGATTTCCACGGTATGGGAGTTGCTATGACGTATGTATCACAAGCAGCTCATACGGTTGGTTATTCGGTTAGTGATACAGCTAGTGCAATCGGAGTCCTTAGCAACAACGGTGTCGAAGCGGAAAAAGCAGGAACTGGTTTCCGTAAAGTTTTGACATCTCTATCTGCGCCAACTGCAACAGCTAAAGATACACTGGATTCATTCGGTGTTAAGTTGACTGAGGTTGATGCAAAAACTGGTAAGACAAAGTTGCGTTCGTTGCCTGATATATTTGGACAATTAAATGGTGCTATTAAAGATTTGCCACAAGACCAACAGTTGGGTATTTTAAAGGCCGTCTTTGGCCAAACAGGTATGCAAGCTGCTGGTATCTTTTTGAATAACACTAAGCAATTAAGTGAAACAATGAAAGACGTTGGGGCAAACGCAACTGAAGCTGGGTCATATATTCAGAAATTGGCTCATGCGAATATGAAAGACCCTGCGTCACAAATGAAGATATTCAAAGCAACATTAGATGATGTGGTCATGCAGCTGGGCGATTCAATGATGCCGACAATCAACAAAACGATGCAGGGTATTGAACGATTAATACACTGGTTTAGTGGTTTGTCTGATGGCACAAAATCATTAATTGCTAATACCGCATTGGCTAGTGCTGGACTAGGGGCGATGGCGCTTGTGTTTGGACCATTGGTTTCTAGTGTTGGTATTGCTACTAAAACCGTCAGTGGTTTCATTAAGATTGCCGGTCGAATTAAAGATGTAACCACTATGGCTGAGTTAGCTGGTGCGGTTACGGGCTTCGGACGTTACGGTTCGGCTGCCGGCAAAGCCGGTAAAGAGGCTAAGCTATTAAGTGAAGCAAACAAAGGATTAACGTTTGCAGAAATTGCCGCACAAACTGGTGTTGGTGCGGCTGGACTTGGTAAATTTGGTGGTGCAGCTGGTAAAGCTGGCAAGGAAGTAGCGACTGCTGGTAAGTCAGCTGGGTTACTTAAAACTGCTGGAGCTGCATTATTCGGTACTATGGGCGTTGGTGTTCCAGTAATGCTTGGATTAGCTGCTGCCGCTGCGGTAGGTGTCGTTGGTTGGAAAGTTTATAAAGACCATGTGGACAAGGTTAAGAAGGCTGAAAAAGAACGTCAGGAAACTGGTAAGTACAACATTAAAATGACTCAATCGCAAGCTAAAGAATTTAGCAAGATGCAGAAAGAAGCTGATGTTGCTGAAATATCTTTGCGTAAGTTATCTAATGTTAAGCTCAATCCAGAAAATATTAAAGACGCTGCTGGTGCATTTGGTTCATGGGCGCAAGTCGTTAATTCACAAGTACAAGGTGATATTGATAAAACGTCTGCACGTATCAAAAAGTTGCAAGCTATCTTAGACGATCCATCGGCATCGGCTGCAATGAAATCCGCTGCTAAATCAGAGATTGATACATTGAACGAAAAGAATCAATCATACGAATATTCAAAGCAAACGGTCACAAATGCACAGCAAGAAGTTACTGACATTTTGACTAAGGCTGCTAACGAGCATCGTTCATTAACCAAAGATGAAATGGCAAAAATGGAAGAGGATCGCAAAGCCATTTTAGCTGAGCAGATTCAAACCAACACAAAATTTAGTCAGTCACAACGTGATGCTTTGACAGACATGATTAATAACGCTGACTTATCTGATTTGTCATTAAAGCAATTGCGTACATCGATGAAAAACTACGGTGAAGTTCTGGGACAAAGTCTTGGTGATGCAATCACACAAGCTAAGGAACAAGCTAAAGCTATCGGCGGTAAAGAAGGAAAACGTTTAGCGTGGAAAGACTTTTTTGAACAGAATGCTGAATCAATCAAGCCGTTAGTTAGCGATTTCAATACCCAACTTAAGAAAATTGATTGGGACAACCAAGCACAATCCGTTAAGGACTATGGTAAATCTTACGATAATCTGAAAGCATCTGTTCAAGCAGCTGGTATCGACTGGGGACAATTCCAAAAGCAATTCCACATTGCAAGCAAGCAAGGTGTTGAAGATGTTGAGAATTGGAATCATACGACACCAGAACAAAAAGAAATAATGCTTAAGAACGACGAAGGTCATGCTGTTCTGTTAAATGCGATGGAAGGTTTGGATTCGTGGAATGGTTTAAGTGTTGAAGAAAAGGCTTTTATTGCAGAAGATAAAGCTAGTGAAGCACTTATAAAACCACTTGAAAAATCAGGCGAATGGGACAAGATGGATCCTAAGATTAAGAACCTGATAGTTAAAGACCTTGCATCAGGAAACACCGATCGAGCTAAAGCAAAGGTAGCTTTGTGGAACGCATCTAAAGCTGATTCAAAGAATCTTAAAGCTAACGATGCTGCAAGTAAGGTGTTGGCACAAGCTGGTATTAAATTCCAAGACTGGAATAAACTGTCGCCAAAAGAAAAGCGATTAGTTGCCGAAGATTTATCTAGCGGAAAAGTTGATAGTGCTAAAAATCGAATTAACGTTTGGAATACTTTAAAGCCAGGTAAGAAAAAACTTGAAGCAACTGATGCGGCTACTAAGTTGCTTAAGACTGCTGGCGTCAGCGTTGATCAATATAATAAATTATCACCACGAAAGAAAAAGTTGTTAGCGGACGACTTAGCTAGCGGAAACGTTAAGGGTGCTAAGAAACAAGTCGCTGATTGGAACAAGATTAGTCCTAAGCAAGCAAAAATTATTGCAAAAAATATGGCTACTAAGGAAGCACAATTAGCTGTTGGTTCTGTTAAAAATTGGAATAAGTTAACTCCCAAACAACAAAAGATTCTTGTTAACGATATGGCTTCTGGAAAAACTGATAAAGCTAAGCAAAAAATTGCTTTGTGGAATGCTGCTAAGCCAAATGCCAAAAACCTTACTGCTAAAGATAGTGCAAGTAAGTTACTTTCTAGTGCTGGTATTAAGCTTAAAGATTGGAATAAGCTGACACCATCTCAGAAGAAGTTGATTGCTAACGACTTAGCTAGTGGTAAGTCAACAACCGCCAGAAAACAAATCGAAAGTTGGAACAAGCAGAAAGCTGCTCAGAAAAAACTTGAGGCTTTGAATAGAACTCACCCTGGTGTTATGGGCGCTCAAGGTACCATAGATAGTTTACACGGAAAGACTTCACCATTGAAGGGTTCTAATCAAGCTGGTCCCGGTAAAGCATCTGCTCAAGGAACGATTGATAGTTTACATGGTAAAACCTCACCATTGCAAGCAAGCAACCAAGCTGGACAAGGTAAGGGTAGCGCTCAAAGAACAATCAATTCCTTGCAAGGTAAAACTGCCAACTTACATGCAAGTAATCAAACTCACGGTGGTGTCAGTTCTGCTAAATCAAGCATTGATAGCGTTCACGGTAAAACAGTTACCATTACTTCTGTTTTCAAAAGTATCTATAAAAAGATTAAAGAAGGTTTCGCTACTGGAACTTCTGGCGCATCAACTGACGGTAACTATTGGCTAGGTGACGGTGGTAAGAATGAGCCATACCTAACACCTGAAGGACGCTTAGGCGTTTCACCTGCTGATTGGACGCTAACACCATTGCCTGCTGGAACGAAAGTTTGGTCGTCAATGTCTGCATTCTCTGCTGATACTGGACGGACAATTGATCCAAGTATGATTCCTAAGTTTGCGACTGGTGGTACGGTTCCAGTTGCTGGACAGATGCAGGGTATCGTTAATGCTAACGACACGTTCCGCACACAGCAACAACAGCCTGCTCCACAATCTACCGTAGTTAATGTCGATAACCAAGACGTTATTCAGGTACTACAAAAAATGGTTTCCTTATTGACCGAGGGTAATCAGATTAATAAAAACAATAGGTCTAACACATACGTAGAATCAGCTAAATCAATGAGTGAGCGTTTAGCTTTCGAAGCGATGAAGGAACAACGTGGTTCTATGGGGTAGGATTTTCCTACCATACATATATGATACGAGGTAATTATTCATGAAGTTTTATAAACCAGCAACTCAGACGTTGCTAGATGCACAAACAAAATTCAAAGCATTACCGAGCGACGATCGACACTTTTTTTATGGCGGTAAATACTCGTCAGACTTTGGTGTTTATCTGCAACACAGTTTTACGTTTGTCTCACCAGAAACAGATATTACATACGTTGAGGTACCTGGTCGTGATGGGTCGGTTGCTATTTCAAACAATCGTTATAAAACAGTCGTGCGTACACTACCTATTGCTATTGTCACTGCTGGTAACCGTTCAATTGAAACGGCAATTCAGGAAGTTGACGAGTGGTTCAAAGGGACTTACGCTGGTGGTGCCTTCATGTGGTCAGCCGAACCTGATGTTTACTATAACGTTTACATTAGTGCTGAATATACATTCACGCGTATTAATCAATATGCTGCAACCGCTGATGTACAATTCCGTTTTGAACCCAAGCGGTTCTTACTTTCTGGTTTAACGGAGACAACAATTAAAAGCGGTGGCACAATCAATAACCCAACGAAGTCAGATGCATATCCAACAATTAAATTAACCGGAAGCGGAGATACCACCATTACAATTGGTAGCCAAACAATGAAGCTACTTAATTTAGATGGTGGTATTATTTTGGACTCGAAAGCTATGACAGCAATCAGTACGAAAACAAATGACAACTCAATGTTTCGTATCAACAGTCTACCGTTCCTAAAACTATTGCCCGGTAATAATACCATTTCATGGACCACAACCGGTGATACAACAATGACAATTATTCCAAAATGGGAGGAGCTGATATAGGACATGAGTTATCCAATTATTTACAAACCGGGTACGACTGACTTCGATAACTTAGGTCTAGGATTGTTAACTGATACCGAGAAAGCGATTGTCACTGAGGAACTCAACGGACAATTTATTTTTGAATTTACTTATCCAGTTGGCGGTGCATTAGATAGCGCAATCGAGGAACAGGCGTTTGTTAAGGTTGATGCTGGCAATGTGCTTAAGGGGCAAATATTCGAAATTAAAAAAATTACCAGTGATACGACTTATAACCGTAGCGTTTACGCCGAGCATATTAGTTATCGATTGAACGGTATTCCAACAAAAGCCTATACCGCTACTGGCAATGGCCTACAAATGTTAACTGCGTGGAAAGCTCAGTTATTATACGGCAGCGATTTATTCACAGTTAAGTCTGATGTCATGACACAATCTACTGGAACATTCACACCGCAAACGTTCGGTAACGCACGTACGGTATTAGGTGGTCAGGAAGGTTCGATACTAGATTTAGTTGGTGGACAATACAAGTTCGATAACTTTGAAGTTTCACTACTAAATCAGCGTGGTAAAGAATCACACGACATGTTGGTGTATGGGAAAAACATTACCACATTAACGCAAGAGGAAAATATCACCTCAACGTATAATGCAATTTATCCATACGCGCAGTTCACTGACGATAGTGATAGCAAAAAAACAATTGTTAAGACGTTACCTGAGACAATTGTTGAATCAAAATATTTTGACAACTTCAATGCGCCTGTTATACAAGTGGTTGACTTCTCGGATAAGTTTACTGGTGATAACGCAATCAAGAGTTACACTGATGACAAGTTGCGTGCGTTTGCCAAGCAATATATAACCAATAATAAAGTTGGTATTCCAGAAGTTTCAATTGACCTATCCACGGTTGATATGAATAAAGCCTTAGGCGAGAATGTGGAGTCACTCGACTTAGGTGACACGATTAAGGTTTATTTCCAAGCATTACGTATCAATACGTTAGCACAAGTTAGCGCAATTACATGGAACGTGTTATTAGATCAGTACGACAGTTATACAATTGGTGCTAAGAAACGTACGCTGACACAACAGTTTATTAACAATGTTGCCAGTGCGAAAGAGACTGCTGATAAAGCTTTACATATTGCACAAGGTGCAGCTATTGCATCTGCTGATGGTAAGAATACTGACTACTACGGAAATTCAATCAATGATCCATTTCCTGCTAACCCAAAAGTTGGTGACAAGTATTTCGTTAAAGATGGTGACGATGAGTACATTTTCATGTGGGACGGTACAACGTGGGTTGAGTTAGTTTCTACTAAAACTGGTGAATACATTGCTAACAAAGTTGATGAAGCTATCGAAACTGCTAAGTCACAAGCAGCTGCTATGGACGCAGTCCGTGCTAGTGAAGCAGCCGAGTTCCAATCAGAGGCTAACACAGCATTGAGTAGTGCGGCAAGTGAACGCGAGAGTTTAGCTGCCGAAGCTGACTCAATCGCAAGTAGTGCAGCACATCAATTACAACTAGCAACTTCGGAGCGAACGGCGTTTTCTAGTGCTGCCACCAGTATGGCCAACAGTGCTGCAAGCCGTGCAAATAGTATGGCGAGTTCGGCTGCTGCATACGGTAAAGCACAAGCTTCCAGTGCATTGAGTAGTGCAAACGTGGCACTCTCCGAAGCGGAAACGCGTATTAACACAACGGCTGGTAGTGCTGCTAAGTCAATGGTAGATACAGCAACAGCAACAGCTCATTCAGAAGCTCAACAAGTTGCTCAATCAGCAAACCAGGCCCTTGCAGATGCAAAGAAAGACTTGGGAGATGATATTCAAAAGAATCATGCTGATATTGTAGCAACCCAAGAAGAATTATCAAGTAAAGTCTCACAGTCAGACTATGATACAAAAACAAAAGATTTAGATACTAAGTATGCACAAATTAAGCAAACAGCTGATGGTGTAACAACTGACGTTGCTAGTTATAAATTGGATAATGATAAAAAAGTTTCTGCAAATACAGCACAACTTAAAGTTGTTTCTGATGAGGTTTCAAGTAAGGTTTCTCAAACTGAATATAATCAGAAAACAGGTCAAATTGACGAGAGTGTATCACAATTAAAGCAACGAGCAGATGGGTTTGAAAGCACCGTTACCAAGATTAATAACTTAGCGGTTGGTGGTAGGAACTACATTCCTAACTCAGACTTAAAAATTGTACAATCTGATGGTGTTCCTTATCCATACAAATCAAATTTGGGAACAACAGTTAATGGTTCTGAATTTTCGCACAAGATGGTAACAACATCATTGTATGTTGATATTAAAAACATTACATCATTTAGTAATGGCTTCAATCGTGTATTAATGGAACTTATTTTCTTTGATGTAGACGGGAATAAATTATATGTGTCACCAAGTACGAGTATCACCCAAAGCTATCTTAAAGTTGGCGACTCATTTTCAGGTAGAATAACAGCATTCAAAAACCTAACAAATGTCGATATTGACCCAAATAAAGGGGTTAGTGTTGGTATATATATTCAAGGAATTAAAGCAGATTATATCGAAGCTTCAAGACCTAAGTTAGAAATTGGTACTATTGCAACAGATTGGACACCAGCTCCTGAAGATGTTCAGTCAGGCATTGAAACCAATACATCTTCAATTACTCAACTAGCAGACGAAGTTAAAACAAAAGTTGCTAAGTCAGATTATGACAAGAACAATCAAACGTTAAATAATTCGATTTCCACGGTTAGTCAAAAAGCTGATGGTGTTCGTGCTGATGTAGAAGCATACCAAAAGACTAATGACGGCAAGGTCTCGTCTAATACTGCTGCGATTGATGCGAATAGTAAAGCGATTACAACTAAAGTCAGCCAATCAGATTACGATAAGAAAACTAAAGATCTAGATACTAAATATGGTCAGGTTAAAACAACGGCTGATGCAGTGACGGCTGATGTTGCTAGTTATAAATCTACTAATGATAAGAAAGTTAACGCTAATACCGCAAGTATTAATGTATTAAATAACCAGATAACTTCTAAGGTAAGTCAGACTGATTACGATAAAGAAACAAAAGATTTGGAAGGTAAGTATTCCGAAACCAAGCAAACTGTTGATAGCATATCTAATATCGTTACCGAGTTGCAGGCGAAAGCAAATGCGCAAGGTCAAGTTAATCAGTTGATGAATACGGAGTTTAATCCTGATTTGGAAGGGTGGTATACCGAAGCTGATACGGGAAGTAAATTTCCCTATCGCTCATACTGGCAAGGTGTTATTCAAGCAAATGTCGTTGGGTTTGATACACAGAATGCTCCTGCAAATACATGGGTATCATTTAAACAAGATTTTATGCTTGCATCTACACCTGGTTCCGGACATCAAATATCAATGTCATGGGCTTCGTGGGCTAGTCGAGTAGATAACTATAATGGCTTGTGGGTAAGGTTTTATGATAAGTCTGGTATGAAGGTTGGTGAGAGTTATAAACAATGGAGCCAAACAGACACAGACAATTCATGGACGAAACGTAAAAAGTGGGAAGGTATTGATGTTCCTGAAACAGCAGTTAAATTAACTGTATGGTTTCAAGCCCGTGAAGGTACGTTAGCCTATCTATCACAACCTATGTTGGTTCTAGGTTCAACTATTGGTGACTACGTTCCGGGTAACTACAACAACAATGCCCGTGTCGCCGAATTAGAAGTCAGTCTCGATGGTATCACTGGCTTAGTTAAAGACCCCAATAACGGCTTATCTGCCACAGCTACACTTGCAGCTAACGGTATGACAGTTGCTACCAATGCACAATCTGCTGCATCAACGGCTATTCAAAAAGCTGACGGCATACAGACCACAGTGGAAAGTATGCAATCAATTAATTTGTTCAATAATTCAGATTTCAATCCTGACATTGAAGGTTGGGGTACGAGTTCTAATGACAATAAGCACAATTTTTATCGTTCGTTTTCGACAAATGAATTTAATGGGGTTGCCGTTGGTATTGATACTACTAGCGCTGATACATCAAACGGTGCTTACTTTGCAACCTTTAGACAAGAGGTTAATTTGTATGGAACGCCACAATCGGGCAAGTATATTTCAATGTCATGGCGTTCGTGGACTCGTTCAAAAACTGATGGCATGTATCAACATATATGGATTAATTTCTATGACTCTAACCACAATGATATAATCACCGGCAACGATAGACCAATGAACAATTGGGACGACAAAAGCGGTTCAAAAAAATGGTTACTGCAAAAATGGGAAGGGATTTCCGTTCCAGATAATGCTAAGACTGTACGTATTTCATTTGAAGCTAGAGAAGGTGTTAGTGCTTATTTGAGTCAGCCTATGATTGTATTGGGAAAAACTATTGGTGACGTATATGTTTCTGGTAGTTATAACAATAATTCCTCAATGCAGTCAATTCGCACGCAGCTAGCTGATCAGATTACTGACGAAGTTGAAGACAGAAAGACTGGTGACAAGTCAACGGTCACACAATTGACTGGGGTGATTAATCAAAAGGTTATTGATATAACTCAAGGGTACACCTCGTTAAATACGCAAACATCGCAGTTGTTCGAAACAAAAATTAAAAACGTTGCTGATCAAGTTAATTCTATGGGGCAATCAAACCTATTAATTAATTCGGAGTTCAACCCAGACTTAGAAGGGTGGTATACAGAAGGAACCAATGGTATAAGGAAACCATATCGCTCATACACACAAGGAAATATAAATGCAACTGTTGTGGGCTGGGAAACTTCTGCCGGTACTGACTCATCTTATGCACGATTGAGACAACAAGTGCAATTGGCTAGTACGCCTTTATCAGGACAATACATTTCGATGTCATGGTACGCAAACGCTAGAACGACAGCGTTCTATAACAACTTATGGTTAGAGTTCCAAGATTCAAATGGCGTTAAAATTTCAACTGTTTATGTAAATTGGGCTGACTTGAATGGCCATAGTCCCAGTGGTCAGAATAGTTGGAATGTTCAAAATAAGTGGGAAGGCATTGCTGTACCGGACGGAGCAACTCAACTTAATGTTTCGTTCGAAGCGCGTGAAGGGACAAACGCTTATCTAGGACACCCGATGCTAGTCCTCGGTGCGACAATTGGGTCATACACACCAGGGCCATATAACAACAATAACTTAGTTGAGTCTACCAGAACACAATTAGCTGGCATGATTCAAGATAAAGTCGATGATGTTGGTGGACAAATTAAATCACTTAGCACACAGACGGCTGGTCAGTTTACTACTGAAATTCAAGACCGTAAGAACGGCGATACTAATACATTATCGCAATCTAAAAGTTATACAACTAGTCAG
This sequence comes from Weissella paramesenteroides ATCC 33313, assembly GCF_000160575.1. Classification (GTDB taxonomy): domain Bacteria; phylum Bacillota; class Bacilli; order Lactobacillales; family Lactobacillaceae; genus Weissella; species Weissella paramesenteroides. The sequence continues at coordinate 31,515 of NZ_GG697136.1, read as the reverse complement.
ATTGCAAGTGCTAAGTCCGGATTGGAATCAGAAATTAGCCAGAGTGCTGATGGAATTATGGCCAGTGTATCGCAAGTAAATCGCTTATTTAACACGCAATTCACCCCTGATTTGCAAGGGTGGAATGTTGCTAACAACGGAGCGAATGGTAAGAATTATAATTTTTATCGTAGCTACGTTGTTGATGGAGAAACAACTGTCGGTATTAATGTTCCAACAGACGCGGGTAACGATACCACTAAATGGTATTCATACTTCGAACAAGATGTTGCAGTACCTGGAAATAACGGGAATACAGTATTCTCGTTGTCATGGGACGTTAGAACTATTACCAATACAAATTACACGTCGTTATGGTTTAGTTTTTTAGATTCCAATCATAAAAACGTAAATAGTGACTTGAATGTATTAAAGTACTGGAACGGTACTGATGATGGAACTTGGTACAGTAAAAAAGTTGAAAACATTTCTGTACCAACAGATGCGAAATATATTCGTGTTTCATTCCAGTGCAGAGAAGGAACGAATGCTTATTTAAAAAGACCAATGCTAACGTTTACGAAAGCTGCTCAACCGTATATGCCAGGTTCTTATATGGCTACTGATACTGTCCTACAACTATTCAAAGATAATTGGGCAATTGGTATTCAAGATAACTCTGGTAAGTTAATAACCGGTATCAATGGTGATACATCTAACACTCGTATTGTTGGTAAGCAAATTACGCTTGATGGTAACGTCTCAGTTACCGGTGATTTCTATGCACTCGGTGGAAACTTCAAAAACCTTAACGCCTCCAACATAACGGTTGGTACGTTAAATGGTGCGAACTTAAATATTATTAACTTAGATGCAGGTTCAATTTCCACAGGTACGTTAAATGGTGCCAAAGCCAATATCACCAACATCAATGCTTCAAATATTAATACTGGTAATTTCAACGCAAGTCTAATTACTACTGGACAGTTAAATGCCAAAGTGTTGACTGGTGATACAGGTCACTTAGGCACGACTGATACCGGACGTATTATTAACAAGCAGGATAACCACTTACAGTTAGCTGCCAAAAGCATGTACAACAATTCAACTAATCGTGCGCAACTAGAATTACTAGCTAACACTAGCGATGTTGACGATAGCATGAAGGGTACGTTGAATTACTATTCTAATCCAACTAACTCAGGACATGGTTTGGGAATACGTTTCAAAGCTAACCAAATTCTAGCAATCGACGAAGATGGTGGGTCAAAGAACCTTTATCTTTCACCTTATTCTGGTGGTCAGGTTCGTATTGTTAGCCGTGATTTGTCAACATACTATGATATTGCAGCAGCACATTTCAATGTTTCGTCACAACGTAAATTCAAAACAAACATTACTGATTTAGAAGATAATGCTTTGGACATTGTTAATAACACAAAGATTCACCGATACACCAAAAATGGTCAAACGGAAATTGGTGTGATTGCTGATGAAACCGATGAGCGTTTATTAACCGATGATAAGAAGTTTGTTTCGATTTACGATTACACGTCAGTATTGTACAAAGCGGTCCAAGAATTATCAGCAGAAATAGAGGCATTAAAAAATGAACGATCAAATAGTCAACAACCTAGCGATTGAGATTGCTAATCTAAATATCAAGAACGCTCAATTGCAAGCAGAAAACACACAGCTTAAGGCACAACTTGCCGAAGTACAAAAGGAGAACTAACTATGGATATCAAACTAACTAACATCAACTACCGTATTGATTCAACTGGAAACACGTCAGAAATTGGCACAGCCTTTTCTGGCTATGTGGACAATGATAGTGTCAATGCAAATATGGCACTACGTCCAGCAGATTTAGAAGATGGCGTAACTCTAGATGATTTAAGTCGTAAGCAAATCGAATCATTAGGACGTAAAAAATTAGCTGATACAGTAGCCGTTGAAACGCCTGACACAACTGTAACTACCGGATCAGATGATGCTGAGGTTGACGCAAAGTAATTATGGATAAGTTGAATGAGATAGCAACGATTGTCGGAATCGTCGGAACTGTCTCTGCGTGGTCAATATTTAAGCCGATTACTCGTTGGTTTCAGCAGAGACAACTGAAAAAGTCAGAAAGGCTAACTAAAGCAGTAGAACAAGCCACGCAACCACTAATTGAAGCTTACGAACGTGAGCATAAAAAGTTAGTAGAAGAATTGGACAAGCAGAAGAAAGCATCAATATCAGTATTACACGACCGTGTGTATCAGGAAGGACGACGGTTGTTGAAACAAGGTTGGGCAACAATGGACGACATTGACAATTTTCTAAATATGTATCAACCATATCTTGATTTAGGTGGTAATGGTACTGGTGAAGCGATGGGGCATAAGGTTCTAGACTTACCAGTGAGTGAGGGAACTGATACGTTAATTCAAGATGCCCAACGTATTCATGAAGAAAGGGACAAAAGGAAAAATAATGAATGATATATCTGCGTGGTTAGCAGGTGGTGGAATTGTAATGCTGCTTGTAACCTACGCTGTAATTGAATTAGTAGAGAAGATACCAGTTATCAATCCAAAGTGGCTACCAGCATTATCGGTGGTTGTCGGATTGTTAATTGGTTTTTTGTTTGGCATGACAACCGGCACACCAGTGTGGACTGATGTCGCCCTTGGTGGGTTTGCTGGTGCAAATTCCACTTGGTTGGATCAGATAGTCAAGCAATTTATGAAAGGTGGTAATAATGGTTAACGTAATTAAAAATATTGTGGTTCCAGGTAAGCCTGCAGTTGCAGCTGGATTGGCGCGTGCGCCTTTCCGACAAGTTCATTTGCACTCAACTGGTAATCCTAATGCAACTAATGCTAACTCAATTTCATACCTATCACGTTCGTATGGTAACGCCTATTACACACACATCGTTGGTGAAGGACAAGCTATTCAAGTAGCTGCTACTAATGGTGGTGCGTATGATGTTGGCGGAGATTGGAACTGGGAAGGATATGCAGCAATCGAGTTCAATGAACATGTAGCTAACCAAGCTGAGTTCAATCGTGACTATAAAATTTATATTGAACTTGCACGGCAACTAGCAAAGGAAGCTGGCATTACTGATTTCACGTTAGACACACCGGGTACTGTTGGAGTTAAAACTCACAACTATGCTTCACGTACTGGTCATGGTTCTGACCATGTCGACCCACTACCATTTCTACAAAAGTGGGGTGTATCATACGATAAGCTAAAGCATGATATTAAATACGGTGTCGGTGGTGCAGTCACCACTCCCGCCACTTCTGCTAAGTCAACTGCAAAAGTCGACCAAGTATTAAACGTTGGCGAGTATTTCAAAGCTAAACCTGCATATCGTGTGGACGAACTAAAGCAAGTTAATGGCATCTGGCAAGTTGTCAACTATGCTTTTGCTGGCGGTAAACCAATCAATTGGACACTTAATGGATTAGGTGTTGAATCAGTCGATAAGGTTGATAGCAAAGGAAATAAGACTGCTAACCAAACGCTTAAGGTTGGCGACTATTTCCGTCTACACTCTGACCGCATTCGTGTGGAAGATGTTGATGAAGCCTCTAATGGTATTGCATTCAGTACCCGATATGGCAACGTATGGGTGAATGCTGCTAGTCTTACCGAAGTTAAATAAATAACGTTAACGTTAACGTATACATTTACGTTAACCCATTGCCCCACTGGTATCTGATGGTACTGGTGGGGCTTTTTGTGTATAATAAATATATTTAAAACGGAGGGTAATTGTTATGTGGCCATTTGTATTAGCATTAGTATTGTTTGTTATTGGTTCAATCGGGTATATATTTAATTCGTTTATAGAGGGATCTAATCAAGGTCAGCAATATAAAATGAATAAGATTAACGAGCAGAACGCACGGCTTGAAAACGAGTTGTTGCGTCAAAAATTAGCGGAATTAGAAAAGAAAAACAACTTACGATAATATAGATTATGTAAACTTTAATACGTCTTTAGCAATTCTTACAATTTGGTTGTTGACTTCTAGCCCACCGATAGGTTATGATTGAGACATCAAATAACTTAATACAAAAAAAGAACACTTCTCAGCTGGCAGGCTTTGAAGTGTTCCAGATATTAGCAATCTCATTCACACGTTGCGAGTATCGAAATGTTATCTTGGTTGGCAGACCTTGATAACGACTCACAAAGAATTACTATCTTTATTTAATAGGATAATTATAACCTATTTCAGATAGAATTTCAAGCAAGTAGAGACTTCGATTACAACAGATGGATTGTAACTGGAGTCTCTTTTTTTGCGTGAGAAACCTTCGTCATTGGTTATCCACATTGTGGCGCGGAGAGGTTACCGCGGTTATTCAAAGGGCTTCCCGATATGCTACTTTCTATCAGGTGTATCGGGGTGTGGGGAGCGCATCTAAGGACACTGCCTCTGGCTTCCAACTCAGTAATGGGAAAATTTCTAAACGTTAAATATTAATATTAACGCATGATTAACTGGGCTTGTGGGTGGCAAAACATTGACGTGGTTATACGCTATGAACGGTAACTAGGTTGATCTACGATTCCTCGTTTGGTAAGACAAACGAATGGACGTTACAAATTGAGAAATCAAAACATGCAGGTATACGGAATCCGACACATGGTAAAGTAATGTTATGAGTGAGCGATAGATGTGATGAGACGACCGACTTCGCGAGAAGCGTTAATCAATTCAGTTACGGTTCATACTACGACTTATGGGTGAACTGTATCTTCAACTCACTCCTAGCGCTCAAAGCGTTAATCTTGGTTACTTGTCAAAGGTTTTAGAAGATTTTTAAAAGAACGTAAGTGATAAATGCCTGCCGGCTTGAGGCTACTAAGTGACTGCAGGATACTAACAATCGGTTCTGGATATAATTTAGTCGTACATTAAGTTCACTTGTACAGCGAGCGTTTTGGATAGCGTTAAAAAACGACTAGCAGTTGCACATACGCGATAGCCAGTCGTTAAACTTAATCTTTTTGTTTTTCATAGTAATCAAACAAGGCGTCTTCGATAATTTTTCTTCTACCACCCTGCCTAACACCAAGTTCACTACCTAAATCATCTAATAATTTCTTAACTGTTGGTGTTGCTCTAACAGCTAATAATTCGGTTGCTGTTTCCTCACTGCTTTTAGTTCTTAGATCCACTTCTTTTTCAGGTTGTGGATCCTGCTTTAATACGTTTGTTGGTCTCCTTAGAAATTGTGGTTTAGCCATATTAATATCCCAACTCTTTCGTTAATTTATGATAATACTGTTGTGCCTCTTTATAGCTAGGTTCATCAACTAGCGATAACGGCATTTGATACCTACCCATACTGTCGCGGAATGCAGCACGCATTGGAATATACGTATCAGCTAACTTTACGTTATGTTCTGTTGCAATTTCCTTTAACTGCTCTAGAAATTCTTTATCTGTATTGACACGCTTATCCACCATGGTTGCAACTATCCGTCGAATTGGTACATTGTAGCTGTCAGTTGTGTTTAAAGTACGTTCGGTATTACGAACTGCGTATGGTTGTGGACTAGATAATACCACTAAGTCGTCAACTACATTCAACACATTGGCTAGGATAACGTCGACTGCCGGTGCCATATCGATAAATATGTAATCATATTCGTCTCTCAGCCCTTTTAGGAAGTCATTAAGGTAATTGTTCCCTTCTGGGTTTGAGGCGATGAAATCGGCTAACGTTTGATTTGCTGGTACAACATCGAGATAGTCGTTTATGTGAATAAAGTATTCTTTTGCTTGTGAACCTTCTAACTTGTTGTACAACATTGTACCTAGTTCAACATCAATTGAGTCTGCATCATATCCAAAACTTAATGTTGAATGCCCCTGTGGATCCGCGTCGATTATCAGGGTCTTTTTTTGTTGCTTAGACAATTCCCCAGCAATATTAATTGTTGATGTCGTCTTAGCTACCCCACCCTTGTTGTTATAAAACGCTGTTATGGTTGCTGACATTAACCTTCCTCCATTGATTTAATTAAATCGACTAATATGATGTACTGGCTGTCCGTTAAGTTTGATTTGTTTACTGTCGTCATTAACACGCCTTTTGGTGTTGTTTCTGGTATTGTATCAATTCCTAAATCTTCTGCCGTGTATGGCAACAAATCTAATATCGATACGTCCAGCAAACTTGCGATGTGTTCAACCTGAGCCATGCCAGGAAAAAATTGTGACCAATTACCAATACGTCCAGACGTATATCCAGATTCTTTTGTGATGTCCGCTAATGATTTTCCTTGCTGCTCAGCTAAAATTTTTATTCGTTCTTTTAAGTCGAAGTCTTTTACCGAGTTCATAATATTGACCTTTCTTATAAAATTAATTGTTTTATTGGCATTCTTTATATTTGATAGTTCCCTGACCTGTTTGGATTTATATTATTACTTGTAAGTTGACGTTAACGTTCACGTATACGTTTACGATAACTTAATAAATTATAACACAAGGAGTGACAAATGTCCCTAGATGAATATATGGATTGGTTATCTAAAGAGGAACCAACCATTTACGACAATGTGGAGAACGTCATGACCTTATCAGAATTCATTAATAGTGATGATATTTGGTATTGGATAACCGTTGGTTCATACAGTACCCTATCGAACGATTTAGCTGATGTAGAGGATTTTACAGAAGATAATATCGTCACCGTTAAACGAGTAACTGAGGAAGATTTTTTCTAGAAAGGAGTGTGTCGAGATTGAACTTATATGAAATGCAAGGTGATTTTTTGCGACTATATAATTCAGATATTGATGATGATGAGTTAAAACAAGATACCTTGGACGCAATTCGTGACGCAAGTTCTGACAAGTTAATTGGTTATGGGCATGTTATTCGTAATCTTGAGGCTGACCGAGATGCATTGAAAGCTGAGGAAAAGCAGCTAAGTGAAAAGCGTAAGACAATTGAAAATAAAATCAGTCGTATGATGTCAGCTGTTGATGAAGCGATGTATACATTTGGTATGAATGAAGTCGATGCCGGTAATTTTAAATTCAAGTATCGTAAATCTTCAAAAGTTGTTATCGACGATGAAGAATCTGTACCACCACAATATGCTGAATACAAGGTTTCATTAAAGCGTGCTGACATCAAGGACGCAATTAAGTCTGGTATTGAAGTGCCAGGAGCACGCATTGTGGATAATCAGACACTCGGATTACGTTAATGGGAGATTATGATGTTGGGACAATGGGTCCAAGTAAAATCCACACTGGTAAGTTTTATAAAGCAAGTGAACTTAATCTGACAGCCGTTGTTGAGCGCCCTGCACAAGGAAAAAGCACTGGGTATAACGATGAACGGAACATTACGAAACGTGCTGAGAAGCTACGCAACGAACGTGAACGACGTTTGAAACGTTTCCGTGAGTTGGTATTACAAAATGCTAATTACTTACAGATATACAATGAGTTAAACGTTGGTATTAGCACGCTCGATCAATACGCCAAGGATTTGGATTTATTTCCTGCGTTTACAAAAATTAAGAATAGGTATTTTAAATGACAATTAATTTCGCCCCTGCTAAGGGACTTAAGCGTATCAACAATTGGCGCATCTTACTTTATGGAAAGCCGGGCGTTGGTAAAACGTCAGCTATTCGTAATTTGCCTGGTAAGACGTTGGTCGTTGATTTAGATAATTCCAGTCGTGTATTGGCTGGTGAAGATAACATTTTTATCGTGCCGTTTGATCGGCAACACCCCTCGCAATCAATGGAGGAATTGCTGCGTGATATACCCACTACTATCGAGGAAAATCATTTCGATACATTAGTGATTGATAACGTATCTTCCCTTGAGAAAGATTGGTTCGTTGAAAAAGGTCGCGAGTCTAAGAACGGTATTAGTAATGAGCTGCAACACTACTCACAATGGACGAATTATTTTGCACGTATCATGACAGTTATCTATGAGCTACCAATCAATATTTTGGTAACCGCATGGGAAGTCAATGATGATGTACCAAATGAAAGTGGTCAAACATTTAAAAAGTTTGTTCCAGAAATTCGTGCTAACTCACGTAACGGATTACTTGGGTTAACCGATATGGTCGGTCGTATGATGATTAATCCTGATACTGGTAACCGTGGCGTTATCCTTTCTGGTAATGATTTCGTTACCGCTAAGAATCGTTTAGATAATCGAACAGCGTCGTCTAGTGAGGACTTGTTCAAGTTTGACGTTTAGTTTATACGATTACCAACTGGAGTTAATCGATGGGATTTATAAAGAACTTACTAACGGTCATAAACACGTTATGGTTGTTAGCCCGGCTGGATCAGGTAAGACCGTTACTATGGCAGAAATTGCTAAGCGTACCACCGACAAGGGCAACCGCGTATTATTCGTGGTACATCGTGTGGAAATCGTCAATCAGGTTAAGAACAGTTTTACTAAGCATGGTGTAAACATGGACTTGGCGGACGTCGGCATGATTAAAACAATCGAACGAAAAAAAGACAAGCTCACCCACCCTGACGTTGTGTTCGTTGATGAGGCCCACCACAGTTTAGCTGCTACGTATAAACGTTTGCTGGCACAATTCGATAATGTGGTTCAGTTAATGTTTACTGCGACACCCGTTAGATTATCTGGTGAAGGTTTTAGAGATGTAGCCGACGGTATGGTGATTGGCAAGTCAGTGTCATGGCTAATCGAACATAAGCGATTAGCGCCGTTTGAATATTATGCCCCTACCCTGTTTGACTTAGAAAGTTTGAAAGTGTCACGCGGTGATTACACGAATAAGTCGATGCATGAGGCATCTAAGAAAGTTATCTTCGGTGATGTTGTTAAAAGTTACCAGAGAATAGCTAACAACACGCAAGCATTTGTTTACGCAGTTGATGTGGAAAGTTCTAAGGCAGTTGTACAGGCGTTTAATGATGCTGGCATACCTGCTGCTCACGTTGACGGTAAAACGCATAAGGACGAGCGTGCTGCGTTAATGAATTCGTTCCGTGACGGAGATATCAAGATACTATCCAATGCGGAATTGTTTTTGGAAGGTGTTGATGTTCCTAATGTTGAAACTGTTATTCAGCTACGTCCGACGAAATCGCTATCAATGTACATTCAATTCGCTATGCGTTCAATGCGATACGTTCCGGGTAAAGTCGCTAAGATTATTGATCACGTTGGTAATTATGCAATACACGGTTTTCCTGATACTGACCACGACTGGTCATTAGATGGTGAGACCAAACAATCGGGATTTGATAAATTACCAGTTCCAAAATTCAATGAAGAATTCACGTTCCTCGAACCGAACTCAAGACGACAATATGAAGTTAAACGAGAAACGGAACTGGAACAATTAATATCAGCCCCTACTAAAGAAACAATTACTTTGGATTATCGCGAGTATTCAGATGCAAAAACATTTGATGATTTACTTGCGATAGCCAAAACAAAGCAGCATTCAGTTTATAAAGCTGTGCGTGAAGCTGCGATGAGAGACATTCCATACCCAAAGAAATACAACTGGTGGGTTCATAAATTTGTAAAGAGGTAAATTATACAATGAGTTTCAAGCTAGATTTTTCAGAAGTAAATGATAACGACTACAATATCGCTGATGGTGAATATGAAGTTGTTGTTAAGAAAGCCGAAGAAGGAACTAATCCAAATGGCAAGTCACGTCTACATTTTGATTTAGTTATTCGTAAGGATATTACTGATCAACGTTTCGGTGGCGCACACATCTTCGACGATATGTATCCGCAAGCTGTTGATGGTAAGTATAACAACAGTATCTTAATGGGATTTGCTAAGGCTGCTGGATTAAATGAAGGACAAGAATTTAAAGATTTTGGCGATTTCCTAGATGCCTTTGTTGGTAAGCCACTACGAGTTCGTGTTAAGAACGAGAAATCATCATGGCAAGGTAAGGAATATGAGAACTTGCGCGTGAAGGCACGCAACGTATCTAAGTTCCCACAAGTAGATTACCGTGCTAATGGCATTGATTTATTCGCTGGTGGTGAAGAGGTCAATATTTCTGCTGACGATCTACCATTTTAATTTTAAAGTTAACGTTAACGTATACGTATACGTTAATTTAGAAAGAGGATTACATGAGCTATCAAGACTTACCAGAAGAATTAAAGTCAGTTAATCAATGGGGCTTGTATCGTAAAGAATGGAACGATACGAGCAGTCGTTATACGAAAATTCCTGTCAGTGCAATGACTGGCCGACACGCTAGTTCTACTGATGAACGTACATGGACAACTTTTGATGAAGCTTTAGCAAACATGGAAATCTTTGATGCAGACGGTTTGGCTTTCTTTTTGAAGCCACCGTTTTTCGGTATTGATATGGATCATTACCAAGATGAGATTGACTTGTATGAACAAGGTTATAATACTACGCAACTTGGTATGGCAATTGAAGCAATGGGATCATATACCGAATTGTCACAATCTCACGAAGGCATTCATATCATTGCTAAAGGTACCTTGCCCGGTGATAAGTCGCGTCAAAACCAAGACGGTGACAAAGTTGTTGAGATGTACAGCACAGGTCGTTTCTTTGCTTTAACTGGTATGAGCATCATGGGTCACAAAGATACTATTAATGCTCCCGGACAAGAAATGATTGACCACGTATATAACACGCTTATTCGTCCAGAGGAACGCCCTAGATTAGAAGATGTTGTGATTGAACATAACGATTTAACTAAAGAAGAAGTTATCGAAAAAGCTTTGGCATCTAATGGTGGTGCTAATTTTAAAAAGCTTTATGACGGTAACTGGCAAGACGAATATGGTTCAGCATCGGAGGCTGACCTAGCGTTCGTTAATCTATTAGCATTCTGGACTGGTCGTGACCGTTATCTCATGGACGAAATATTCCGAGACTCTGGTTTGATGCGTGATAAATGGGACGAGAAACATGGTAAGTCAACGTATGGTGAAGGTACGATTAATCGTGCAATTACTGACGTGACTGAAACGTATCGTCCTAAGACAGAAGCTTTCTCAGTTGTGATTGGAAACGGTGACGAAGAAAAGGTTTATCCACACCATGATTACACTGATCAAGGAATGGCAGAACGTTTCTATGAACGTTGGGGCGACAAGGTGTTACATGTTGATTCGGAAAAGTCTGAGACAACGTTTATGGTATTCGACGGAACGGTATGGAAACGTGACGTTGAGCGTGTGGTACACAAATTGTTTATTAAGCTCAGCGATATTATCCTTGAGACTGAGGAACCTATCATGCCACCAGAACCAACCGTCGAGAATTATCCAGACCAAAAGGATTTAGAACTTGCTGAGAAGAATTATTCAAAAGATAAAAAATCGGCAATTAATGCGTTCCATAAATTTGCCAAGTCGGTACGTACTGATAAAGGGTTGAATAGTGCTAAGAAGTTACTAGCCTCGATGGTTAATGTGGACATCAATATATTCGATAAGGAAGTTGGTGTTATTAACACACCAGATGGTGTCTATGATTTAGCAACTGGTGAGCGTAGTGACAATGACCCTAAGCGATATTTCACTAAGAGCACGCTGATTGCGCCTGATAAAAACCTTGAACCTAAGGAATTCAAAACTTTTCTAAATCAGGTTATGTTGGGTGACGCTGACATGGTTGACTATCTGATGAAATTCGTTGGATATTCAATGTTCGGTAATGGTGAGGAACAAGAATACGTCTTGCTATACGGTAACGGTCGTAATGGTAAAGGTGTTTTGATGAGTGCAATTAAAAACGCCTTAGGAGATTACGTAACAGCTGTTAACCCAGATACATTCATGGACGACGGCAAGAAAAGTACCAGCAATAACGATGAGTTAGCGCGTTTGCGTGGCGCACGTTTGGTATCGGTATCTGAGATTGCACAGAATAAAAAGTTAGACGCAGCAATCATTAAGAAACTTACTGGTGGTGGCACGTTCGTTGCCAATGAAAAATACAATCGTCCATACGAGTTCCAATCAGCTGGTGTACCGTTCTTTGATACAAACTACTTACCACAAATTAACGATACGTCCGAAGGTATCTGGCGTCGTACGAACGTCATACCATTCAATTTAACAATCAAAGAGGAAGACGTTGACGTTAACCTTGGTCATAAGTTAGAAACGGAAGCTGGTGCAATTCTATGGTACCTTATTAAAGCTGCTACTAAGTGGCGTAACGAAGGACTAGGTCCCGTTCCTTATGCAGTGAAACAAGCAAACGAAAAATATCATTCAAGCAGTGATCCGATTGGCGAATTTATCAAAGAAACATTCATTGAAAATGAAGCTGGTTTTGTAGAAGGTCCAGACGTTACAAATGCTTGGGGTCAATTTGTTGGTGAGGAACCTGATGATTATCCAACTCGTAAGATGTTAGGTAGTGAGTTAGCTAAACGCTTTAAAACAAAACGCACAGCTAGAGGCCGTGGATACAAAGGAATTATGTTGAAGGAGGGTGTATCGTATACGTTTAAGATACCAGAACATTAACGTATACGTTAACGTTAACGTAAACATGAGAGAACAAGATATTCAAAACGCTATTCGTGCTGCAGTTGAACATGACGGACACGTTGTTTTCCGTATTAACACTGGTAAAGTTCTGACTAAAGATGATCGTTGGTTCATGACTGGCGTACCGAATGGACACCCTGATTTATATGGGTTCCGTAAGACAGATAATCAGGTGTTCTACATAGAAGTTAAAACTGCCACTGGTCGGCCACGAAAAGACCAGATATTTTTCCATCAAGCATTAAGCAACCGTGGAGTTATTCACGGTATTGCACGTTCGTCAGAAGATGCCTTGAAAATTATTAATGAAGGATTGGTAGGTTACGGATTTGACGAGTAAAGAAACAGCAACAGTTGCGGCTTGGTTGAGACGCTATCCAGAGCTTGATGTGGAAATCAAACGTACCGAATTCGAGTTAATGGTTAAGCGGAATGAAACCGATGAAAATATTGGTGGTGGACGTATGCAGAATAACAACACGCACGCGTTCGAAAGCACAGTAATCAAGGTTGCTGATGATAAAAAATTAAATACACTGACACACAATCAAAAGACAATTCGTCGCATGGTTGGTCGTGAAAGTGATGAAATGCAAACACTAATTAATGAATTGTATTTCAAACGTCATACACAAGAGACAATGGTCTCGTTAGCAATAAAGTTTGGTGTTAGTCGAGCTTTACTTTTTAGACAACGAAACGCTTTTTTCAAGCGATTATATAAACGATTACTTACGGAGGAATAAAACATGCAAGAGAGTACATTTGTGAAGATGGTTAAGGGAGGCGCGATTGTCGCTATTGCTGGTGTAGTAGTTACAATTGGAGGTTTTAAGACGTTTGAGAAAGTTGACAATGGAAACGTTGGTATCGAGTATTCAATGAGTGGTGGTGTACGCAATCAAGCACTGACACAAGGTGTTCACTGGGTTGGGCTAGATAAGGTTACACAATATCCAATTAAGTCACAAACAGTTAAGCAAACAGTTTCGTTAGCAACATCTGACGGTAAGAAAACAGATACAGCAATCACATTTACGTATCATGTGGATCCGTCAAAGGCAACTTCTGTTTATAAGAAATTTGGAAACGTTGATATTGAAACAATTGAAAAGGGTTGGTTAAACCAACAGTTAACTGCATCTGGACGTACCGTATTATCTCAATACACGTTGTTAGATGTTGTTGGTTCTGATTCAACTAAGGTTCAAGCAAAGCTATTGGATATGTTCCGTGAACGCGCCGATAAGCAAGGATTTATCATTGAAGATTTATCATTTGGAACACCAACATTGGATCCACAAACACAAAAGTCAATTGACGATATTATCAAAGCTGGCCAAGACAATAAGAAAGCCCAATTAGAAGCTGAAACAAAGAACACGCAGGCAGAAGCTGATGCCAAGGCTGCAAAGACTAAGGCGAAGGGTGAAGCTGACGCAACCATTGAAAAGGCTAACGCACAAGCAGAAGCCAATAAGAAAATTAATGATTCTGTAAATGACAAGACTATCCAATACATGGAAGCAGAGGCTCGTAAGCAACATGGTTGGGTTACCGTTCAAGGTTCTAACGGAACGATTGTCGATAACAAGTAAGAGGTAACTAACATGGCATTTTTCATCGGTAAGATTTTTATTGTCACGATACTAGCAATGCTGATTATCTTGATGTATCAGATTAACAAACGAAAGTAGGAGTAATGGTGATTATTACAGCAGGCATGATTGGTGTAGGGAAAACAACACTGACCACACTATTAGCAGAACATTTAGGTACACGACCATTCTACGAACCAGTTGAAGGTAACCCCGTGCTACCTGATTATTATAAGAATCCGGAACGGTTTGCATTCTCGTTGCAGATTTACTTTTTAAACAAGCGGTTCGCGATGATTAAGCAAGCGCTAGCAGACGATAACAATATCTTAGACCGTTCGATTTATGAGGACGCTTTGTTCACCGCAGAAAATCATAAATCAGGTAATATCACCGATGTTGAATATAACATCTACTTAGACCTACTTGATAATATGATGGGCGAAATTAATGCGACGGCTAAGGAACGTCCAGATTTACTGGTATTTATCGATGCAGATTTTGATACCATTCTAAATCGTATTAAGAAACGTGGTCGTGATTATGAACAAATTGAAAATGACCCAAGCCTTGAAGAATATTATCATCGTATGTGGAATCGTTATCGTGAGTGGTTTGATGATTATGATATATCTCCAAAGATTCGAATTGATTTGGAGCACAATGATTTATCTAATCCAGAAGATGCACTGAGAGTATTGGATATTATCGATAGGAAAATTGCCAATGTATAAATACGTTGTGGTGTACGAACTAGCTGGTATGAAAGCATATTTTGCTAGTGAGAACCCAGTGAATTTAGAGTGGGTATATTCGGCTGATGGAGCTAAATTATTTAGTCGAACGAAGGCTGATGAGTTAGCTGAAACGTTAAGCCGATTAGATTTATTTTCCGCAGGTAGTATCTCAGTTGAACAAGATCCTAATCCTATCAGCGTGTGGGAAGTGATTGGTGATGACACCTATTCGTTATGGTTATCAGAATCAAAACGCAGTGCTTATGAGTTTGGATTGAACAACCTAGACCGTTTATTGAAACGATTTAAACGAGTAGATATTTACCAGCGTGTATTAGATTCTAATTTAGAAAGAGAAAAGGTGTATGAGTTCATTTGACATTATAGATAAGCCAGAGCATTACGTACTATCAGACGGTACTGAAGTGAAGGATCATATCAATAGTATTGTTGCTGGTATGAACGGCAGCGAGGCATGGAAGGTTGCTAATATCATTAAGTATGTTTCTCGCGCTGATAAGAAAAACGGCAAGGAAGATTTAAAGAAAGCCCGTAAGTATATTGATTTGCTAATTGACGGTAACGATGATGACAAACCATTTATGTTGCGTACAGAACGTGGTAAGTATATTGGTCGTAATAAAGTTACTGATCGTATTGAAATTAATATGAACGAGGAACTTGCTGGTATGTTAGACATCGATTTGGTTTGGACTGACGATGATTTCCCAGCAGTTGAACAGGAATATCCGTGGATAAATTTCGCAGCAATGGAAAAGGAGTATATCTAATATGCCAGATTATGTAATCGATTGGTTAGAAGGTATGAAACACACTGACACTGGTAATCCAGATGTGATTGCTGACGTATTTACTGCATTAAGTATTAAAGTTTTATCAAACCAGTTTAAAGAATCTGGCGAAGATTCTAACAGAGGATTTATGTCACGATCATTGCTTAAATCAATGGGTAAGTTAATGGAAGATTCTTTAGTTAAAGGTAAGCCAGTACCTAGTGATGCAGTCGTTGAATGGTATGAAGCTGGTGTTGGAAATGAAGGTGAGTTAATTGCAAACTACCTCATTAATAAGTGACATGCAACAGACGGCTATCAACAGGCGCAAGAAAGCGTTTGATAAGTATCGACATACGAATAGTTACCAGCCGTCTGAAAAGGAAGTACAAGCGTTCTATCGTAGTCGTGAATGGCTATCGGTTAGACGTAAAGTAATCAATCGTGACCATGGTTTTGATCAAGTGGAATTAGTGGACTTTGGTCGGTTGATTGATGGGAATACAGTTCACCACATTGTGCCTTTGCGTGAAGCATGGGAAGGACGAGCTGATGTGGATAACCTAGAAGTTGTTTCACCAGCTAATCACAACCGTGAGCACATTGAAAAAGGTAACAAGCAATTGAATGGTAAACGTAAAAGGATTGAGGAATTGAAAGTTGTTACGGAGGTAGTTAGTAATGACAAAACAGAGGAACTTTAGTGTTCACGATTCTGACGTATATATTGCAGGAATTAAAAATAAAGATGGAGAAATCGTTTCGTATGTGCAGGGTGCTATTGATGGTATGAGCGCGTTCGTTAAAAATGGAAAGGTAGTTATTAAATGACAGGTTATGGGAAATGGTTACTAGATGAGATTAAATCTCTGAATGCAGCTGGCGCAATTATGCTAGCGTTTATTGTGGGGGTACAGTTAGCGTTTTATCTAACAGCGCCGATTACAGTGCTATCCACAATTACATTATTCGCAACAATTATTGGTTCGGCATGTACCGTGTACATGATGATTGGTAAACCTATTAATGGGCTGCTTGGATTAATCAGTGCGTTAGGGTATATTTACATTAACTGGTCTGCTGGACATTTCGCTAGTGTATTAGATCAACTGGTATTCGTTGCCTTGATTGATGTGCCATTAATCATCACATGGAAAAAGTGGGGCAACCGTGTAAAAGACGGTGTAAAATTCCTATCTATTAAAGGCTGGATTTTTACTATCGTATTAATTCTAGCACTATGGTACCCAGTACTGATGGCGTACACAGCGTTAGGTGATACAAACCCACTATGGGATTCAATCGTATTGATTATTGGAGCAATGGCTTCATGGTACGTGTTCAAGGGTTATGGTGACAGCTACTCATTGTGGTTAATGTCTGACTTTGTTAATATTGCTCTGTGGGTATCAGCATTGTTTATCGGTTACTCAGCATCTAGCTTGCCTATGTTACTAACGATGTTATTCTACTTAGTGACTGCATTGTATGGAAAGTTTTACTCTATCTGGTCACGAAAAAATGCAAAATAAAAAAACACGAGGGTGGCAATAAAGTGACCCCAAGTGTTTTAAGGTATGTATTGGCTTGCTAGGCTACACTTATCTTATCGGTGTAGCCCCATATACAAAGCATCGCTTATTGTTTGTCTTGCTTGGTGTGCTCGTTACCACCAACGATATAAATCGTGTAAGCAGCGACGAAATGCAATGCAGCGAGAATTAATTCACCAGTGCTACCAGTTATAAATAACATAGCAAAAGCGAACAAGAATTCTCTAAAGATAAATGAAATTCCTGACATATCGTATGCTCTCCTTTCGTTGGAGATAGTACATAGATGGCTAATCTATGTACTAATTAGTATAGCATAATAATTGATGATGGTTGACAGGTATAACAGTTGTGTTATTATTTATGTATAGATAAATGAAATTCATAGAATATATTGTATGTTCGATGTTAGTTGGATTAGTGTAGTTGGCTACTATGCTGGTTTGTTTGTTTGGGTTGTCGTGGGTCGACAGCTCTTTTTTATTACAATTAAAAACGCACTCGATTAATTTCGGGTGCGTTATTTTTTATGGTTCGATTAGTTTACCTGAGTTTGTGACGGTGTAGTAACCCATGTTGGCTTTGTATGTTTTAATTACTTTTTTAGATGTGGGCTCTGATAAAAATTCCGTCCCAGCAAATATCATATACTTTCCATTTTTATCGTCCATGTCTGGGACAAACATAGTCTTGAATTTACCATCATGTACAGTAGTTGCAAAAGCGTTTTGATTTACGTCTACTTTGTTTATCATTTGTTGAGAAGTTAATCCGTCTGCTTTGTGTGAATATGTAGCGCCCATTCCAATTCCTTTAAAATAACCAGACGAAACATCTTGTTTAATAACAACTAGCGACCCGTCAGGAGCTTTAGTTTTCCCTTCAATATCACGAACTCCTTTAGCATAGCCACCTTTTAATGCGGGCGGATTAGCAGCTGGTACATCTTTAGTTATTTTAACCTTATACAAATCGTGCCCATTTACCGTCGCAAATTTCTTTGTTTGGTTGTTATTCACTGCCCACATTGATGTGAATACGATCGCTACTATAACGATTAGCCCGATGATACTAGAAATGATTACCTTTTTGTGTTTCATTGCCCATTACTCCTTAGCTTTTATCGTGGATCAATTATTGCACGTATGTATTTTAAACAGCTAATATAGCGTCCTTCACCATGTTTTCCATACTAGCTGGTAAACCGAATTCATTCATAAAATTAATGTAGTTACGATATTCTAAAGGTGTATCAGTGTATAGATACTTGCACAACATCTTTAATGCATTGATATTGGCTTCACGTTCTGCGTCACGATTGCTTCCAATTGAAAATGAATAGATTGCATCTGAAAAACGTGATCCAAATATTAAATGAGATAACTCATGCGCAAGTCTAAAAGCCACATCAACTTTTGTAGCATAATTCTCGTTAATAATAATTGTATTAATTGCTGGAATACATTTGTCGCTTTCATATTCGTCTAGCTGGTCAGTAACAATAATAGTGATACCGTTCACGTCAGCTAGATATTGTAAGTAGGTCATTACATTTTTCATTTATGTGTTTCCATCTCTAAAATTCTTTCTAATATGTCGCGAGTTTCATCTGATACTGGTTTGCCGTCGTATGCAAGTATAGGGGCGTTCTTAATGTCCAATTGATTATCGTTTTGATTTGAATACATATCATCTGTATTGCCTAATAGATAATCTGCTGACACACCAAGTATTTTTGCCACAGCATTCAGATTGTCGGCAGAAGGACTCTGCGTTTTCCAACTATATAAAGCATTCTGAGACATGCCAGCAGCGATAGATAAATCACGCACACTTTTAAAATTTCTTTTATTAGATAAATCAACTACACGTTCGTATAAAGACATAAAAAAATCCTTTCAAATCAATATACACATAATTAAGTGTAAAAACATTGCACGACACATTATTGTGTGTTATATTAATTTATGTACAAAGCTACTTGTTAGTAAGAACTGCTATTTAATCAACCGTTTCCGCCAAGATACGTTATTAAAAGTTCTTTATGTGTATATTATAACACATAATTATGTGATTGCTAACAATATGACTACATTATTGGAGGTTTTTTATGGAACAGGAAGTTCTGGATCGTGTTGGTACGTTAAAAGGAAAAATGTTTTCCGTTCAATTGCATCAAGACGAATTGTTATATCACATCGGTGTGAACAATACGACGTTTGCACGAGTTCAAAAAGGAATTGCATCAAAGGAAAAGACTAATGAAGTTCTAAGTAAAGCAGAAAGTTACGTCAACGAATTATGGGAGGCTCGTCATGAACAATGAGTTACAAGTTCTAGGTTTTGAAGGTAAAGACGTCCGCCAGGTAATGATTGATGATGAACCATGGTTCGTTGGTAAAGATGTGGCTGAGGTATTGGGATATGCGAAAGCAAAAGATGCTGTTGTAAAGCATGTTGATAATGAAGATAGAAAGATGGGACCCCAAGTTGGAGCCCCATCGATAACAGACAGCCTTGGCCGTGAGCAATATCCAATCTTCATCAACGAGTCAGGTATCTACTCAATGATTTGGGACGCATCAAAGCAATCACGTAACCCACAAATGAAAGAGCAAGCCAAGAAATTTAAGCGCTGGCTAACGACCGAAGTCTTACCCGACATTCGTAAGCATGGTGCTTACATGACTGAGGAAGTGTTGCTAAGTCCTGAAACATTAATTCGTGTGGCAACCGACTTAAAGAACGAACGTGCATTGACTGCGAAGTTACAGGAAGACGCAAAGGTTGCCTTAATCATGGAAGGCAGCAAGGAAAGCATGGGCGTGTCAGCATTTGCGAAAGTGTTGAATAAGGAATACGGAATTAAGATTGGTGAGAAAAAGTTATACCAATGGTTCCGTGATAACGGTTGGGTATGCACAACAAAACGTGGTGATAATTATAACTTACCTACATCTAAATCACTTGATTTTGGATATATGGAAGTTAAAGAGACACTTTATACTTACCAAATAGTTAGCAATAACAAGGTAAGCCGTACAACTATGATTACTCCTAAAGGTCATAATTACTTTGCCAAGAAATTGAAATCTGAATATGTTAGTCCAGCAGTTGCGATTGGAAATAATGTTAATAAATATCGTTTAGAACGTGGGTATTCAATGAATGAATTAGCAAGACGTTCAGGGCTGTATGTAAATAATATTTTTAATTACGAAAACGGACGTACAACTCCTAGATTAGAAACTATTTTCAAACTATCAGATGCCCTAGACGTTTCGATCGAACAACTAACTGGTGAAGCACATGGATAGATTAAAAATAAATAATCACATGAACTATCTAAGCAATATGCTTTCAGTTCATGTACTGGTTTTGTCGATTATCAACCTAGTATTACTGTTTACAGGAAACGTATTCGTCATTATCCTTTCACTCATTAGTATTGTCCTATCAATTTTCTGGGCAGCCAGAGCGTTCTTATATAGAAGGAAAATAAAAAAATGGTTCAACTATTAATTAAAATGTTTGTGGAAATATTGATTTGGTTCGTTCCAGTGTTCCTGCTAGTGTATTTGCTACCTTATATCAAACGTGTGATTTACTGGGGCATCTACCAGCTAGTTCGATTCTTTGGAACAGAGGAGCAAGCAAATCGTATCGGAGAGGTATTGTTGTATGGGCATTAAACGAATTGAACTGTATGATTTTTCTGATCATGCAGTGGAACAAATGGAAAGTCGTTTCAAGACGAAACGAAGCGGTTGGAAAAATTGGCTGATTAACTTTAACGAGAATGCAGAATTAACTCGTAATCAAAAAGACGGCTGCCAATTGTGGACAAGTGGTGAAGTCGGTATGGTAATTAACCCAGCACAAAAAGTAATCGTTACGGTTATGCATGTATTTGGTAATGATTTTCCTGATAGATTGCGTAAAGATTTAGATGGTGTAGCCGAAGATTTGCATAAAGAAGCTGACACAGATTTGCTTGAACAAGCAAAAGTTATTGGTACGCATTTAAATTACGGTAAGTTAACGGTTGATGATGTAAAAGACACTACTGAAATGTTGGATAACGTATGGGCGGATTACGTTGCATATACAGATGGGCTAACAGCGTTGACTAGCTATGCGGAGTAGAGAAGAGAATGATTTGTTCAACCAGATGCGTATGTATAAAGCAATTGGTATGAACGATGAAGAAGCAATGCGGTTGCTAGGTGTGAGCGAATACGCTTATAAGTATCACTACCTACACAGATACAACCAAATGAAGGAGTATGAGTCAGATGAATATAACCGTGAAGATTGAAAGCAACGGTCGTCCTGCTGATGAGTTGGCAGACGAAGTGATAAACATTGTGGATAGAGATTACGTTCACATGTATTCGAAAATTAGTAAGTTAAAAGGTTTGATGTACACAGGTGATTTTAAACGAGCAAAGGCGTTGGTGGACAGTTTATGATTTGGTTTTTTGGGTTATCAGTCGCGGCATTAATAGTAATTATTGCACTGTTCTGGGGAACATTTTTTGGTATTGGAGATTACATTTTTTGCGTAATCGTGTGGCTATTCATTGTTGGCGTGTTGATTGTGGTCGGAACGGCGTCATCAACTAATGCTGGTAACACTAGCAAAAAATATAACAACGACCGTTATCAGGTCACGGTAACTACCAATTACAGATACTGGTATGGCGATAAACACTACAAGTTTAAAAATGACAAGCGAATTGTTATCTATGATTCAAAGAAAAAAGAGGTTGTTAGAAATGAAGAAATTAATTGATGTGCCGTTCGATGTAGAAACGATTTCATATTCAAATGGTAATGGTACGTTCACTAACGTTAAGGTTGCTGATTTACCAGAGGGTGCGGAAAAGAAATATGTTATTACCAGTGACGATGAACTATACGTTAGTCGATTAGATGGGGCATATATTATCAGTGATGAATTTGACCGTCGCAAAAGCGTGTTAGATAACCGAGAGGCACACTATGTGATTGGTAAATTAGACGAGTTTGGTTTCGTATTGGAGGACGCTGATACGTATGAATACTAGCCTGTATATTGTATACGACACTGATGATTTACCTATTATGGTGGGTAGCAGAATTGAAGTTGCTGATTGGTTAGGTATTAAACTAGGTTCCTTTGATTCAGCAGTTAGTCGTATCAAGACAGGCAAGCGTGAATCGGTCAGAGGGAATTATAAGGTATATAAGATATGAAAGAGATTAAAACAATCAGTTTACGTGAGCAGGTGTATGTCCACGGTAAATATCCAGCAGTTACGTTTACGGTTGGCGAACCGGTGTTCAAAGAATTCACATTGAAGGAATGGATTAATGGATCAGTTGTTACGGATATTGATAACTGGTTAGACGATACTTTTAGAGTAACTACTGTACACAATTTTGTGCTTATCCCAAACGAAAACATTGCAGGAGTGGAGTACGAATGACTAAATACGTTGTCTACGAAGATAATATTCCGTTCGACTGGGGTATTGATTTAAGCGAACTACTTAGTCGATACCATGATAAGCGGTATGAAATTCGGGAGGTTGAGGAATGACGTTTGATGAGGGCATGGATTTATTACTAGAAAACATTCCAACTAGAAAGACAGAATTAAGAGTGTTAGCTATCTATGTTATTGACAATTTTAAATTAACTTATACGCCAACTATCAAGATGTCTAAAGAAGAGAAGGCTTTATTATTAACCCAAAAAGAAACTTCTAGTCTTACAGGTTTTCTTGATTTCATACTTTATTCAGATGAACTATATGGTCATTTAACTGATGAAGAATTAGCACAAGCGTGGTTGCACCCAGAGTGCGTAAAGGTGGTTGAATAAATGGATAATAAATTTGTGAAAGTTGAATTATCACAGTTTATGGTAGCTGCGATTATGCAAAAGTTTGCTTTGTATGACGAAGATGGAGATTTAATTACCGATGCCGATGAGTATGGATCAATCGTTGTGGAAGGTCAGTTGGTGGAGGGTGACGAGTAAATGAAAATTGAAATTACAAACGAGATGATTGCCAATTGGTTGGAGACACATAAGGAAGACTACCAAGCGATCATTAATAAAAAGATTGATCGAGCAATTAAAGATGCAATTAACCAAGCGTTTAATTCAAATCGTTGGGAACGAAAAGATGGTTCGGCATTTGCCATTGTTGATAAGCAAGTGAAATTGGTTATTAACAAAGCTATCGAGAGTTGGGAAATTGATACCGAGGATATTAATCGTAGGCTGTTGAAGCAAATTAATACTAAGGTTAAGCAAGCAACAATCGACATTAAAATTTAGGTGATGGTATGCGAAATGAAACTCTTGATATCGAATTAGGATTTGGTGTGGCAAAAATTGAAACTTTAGCCACTGTGCCAAACGATTATTTAAACAAATTAATTCAGTTAGAAGACGTCATTCAAGGATTTATCGACAATGACGAAGGTATTTCTGCAAGTGAGTTAAAAGAAACCGTGAAAGAAATCGGGTTGTAGATATGTACAAACTAACGACAGAGGAATTCCGAAATATGTGGAGAGATTCAGAAGGACTTGTTGATCGTGCTGGATATATGGAAATGAATATGATTTTATTCGATTACGTTTACGAATATCCGCGAGACGAATACAACCGCTTGCATGATGGTGGTCTGCACACGATTACGGAAGTTGATGATGCAGTGCATGAAATGATTGCACACGATACGAATGTAGTGAGGTTAGTGTAATGGCAGAACATGTAACTGTTAAATTAGACACAAAGTTAGTTATGGAAGGTGACGATGAAGTGTTTTATTCAGAAGTCGCTGAACTATTAAAAGACGGATATAAGATACAACCAATCAAGACAGCAGTACTAGCTAAAACTACTGAGGTTGATAGTTATGAACGCTAAAGATACACAACAAATATTCGCAGACTTTTCTACCTATTTAAATACCGGCGAGGTAACGGTTGAATATGCGAACGGATTTATTGATGGTGCATTGGCTGTACTGGAGGCGGTGAATGATGACGGAAAATGATAGTTACAGAAATAGTATCGACGATAAATTAACAACTGCTACTACTGAAACACAAAAACTCAGCCAACGCTTGGACGTGAACGATGGTAAATTAACGGTAGCTACTACTGAAACACAACGACTTCATAGTCGTGTAGATGAAACTGACAGCAGGGTTACTAAGTTACAAGATGATGTGGGTAAACACACTGAATTGTTCGTCGGCGTTACCGATACATTCAAGGCGGTCAGTAATAAACTCAACGACCATGATGAAGCGTTCCGACTAAACAACATCTTACTCGGACTGACAATGATTATCGCAATCGTAGGTCTGTTCACATGAAAGCAGCATTGTGGTTATCAATCATACTGCTAGTGATCGTTGTGTTAATCGGGTGGTATCTATGAACAAGAAAAACGGTAAGGCAGAACACCAGTACCAAGTATTCAAAGCAGCTTGTGATAACAACCACGGTGAATTATCCAGACCGTTATTATACGCCAAGATTGCTAAGGAACTAGGCTGGTATTACAAGAATAAATTATATGAAGATGAGTTTCAGGGACGTTACCGGAGGGAGACAGGGAAGTGGATATATTAATGAGTTTGCTAGTTGCTAGTGTAGTTACAGTTATAGCAGTAGCAATATACATTAGTTTAGACATGCCATATAAACCAACAGCCGACAAAAAACGTAAAGAAATCATTGATTGTTTGTGGCATGAGATTAGGGATTCTGTTAGTAATCATATCTATACAAAATACAGTGGTTTAACAACAGACGAAATCCGTAAAGTGTTTGAGCCAAAAGGTTACACCGTTACATAAGATGAGATTAAATGGTAGGTTAACGTTAACGTATACGTTAATGTAGCAGGAGGTTAACTTTGAAACGAGTACGAATTGAGTTCGATAAAATCACTGACGTTCCAGAAGTATGGTTAGACGGCAAGAAAGTCAGCAAAGGATTAGCTACTTTAAAAATTGATTGGAACACTAACACTGTAACGCTAAAACCAAAGGCATATAAATTGGAATACTTCGATAAGCATAGCGGTGTATTAAAAATAACTGGAGAGGCAAATAATAATGATTCAATTTAAAGAGTTATATAACCTAAAGATTTACACAACCAGTGGATCATATCAAATCATTAACAAAATTTATGGTCGTGATATATCACAAATGTTAAATCAACTAGCAACACAAGGTTATTCAGATTATGAAGGACAAATATTTTTCCGAGGTGGTGTGGAACGTGTTGAATATAAACGTGACGGAGAGTAAAGAAATTTATATCAACGATACGAAGGTATCACTATTTGAAAATTACGGTTACGTGGCAATTGATATGGCAAACCTATTGTTTCCAGAAACGGTAATCAGTATGCTGCACAATAATTTCATTATCGATTTTAATGATTACCGAGATTATGGTGTGGACACTGGATATAAATTGCTTGTACCAGAAGGGAAATATAAATTAAATGGCTCAGTTATTTTATAAATACGGCACAATGGCGAGCGGTAAAAGCATTGAGATATTAAAGGTTGCACATAATTACCAGCAACAAAATCGACGTGTGCTACTAGCAACCAGTAGCGTTGATACACGTTATGGAATAGGGAAAATCACGTCACGTATCGGTATGGAAAGCGATGCTTATGCAATTGGCATGGACGAAGATTTATCCCAGCTAAATACTGACGGCTATGCAGCAATCTTAATTGATGAGGCACAATTTTTGACACGTAAGCAGGTGGTTGCACTGGCAAAAATTGTGGATACAAATGATATACCAGTGATGTGTTTCGGGTTAAAGAATGATTTCGATAATTGTTTGTTCGAAGGTTCGGAAGCGTTGCTAGTATTTGCCGATAAGATTTCAGAGATGAAAACAATTTGTAACTATTGTGGACACAAGGCAACTATGAATAAGCGATTGTCAGATAGTACAGAACAGATTGTTATTGGCGGTGACGACGATTACGTACCAGTATGTAGGAGACATTATTATGAAACTAACCTATAAAGACCTTTTGTATTACCAAACTGCATGGGCATTGGAAGTTGCAGACTTAGATAAAGACGTTATTGTCGAGCGTTTCCACATGGCTATGGAGGAATTCACTGATGAAGATAAAGTGTTAGAAGTCGGTAATAAATTTCGCAAGTTTTTAAATGTCGCACAAGAATTAGATGAGGAGAACAATTAATGAATCATAAACAAGCCGTAGCATATATGGTCGTAGATTTCGACAACCTAGTTAACTTGTCATTACAAGATGACGAAACAATTGCTAAGAAAATCAAATTGTCCACAATGTTATTAAATCTTGATGATCCAGATGAAGATGATAGCCGTGCGGCATACGGTCCATTAATGCGTGTGTTGGGTATTGCTAAGCAGTTAGATGAAGAGGCTGAGTAATTATGGAATTAAAAGTTAAATGTAAGTCATCAGGCGTAGATGTGTGGTCAGGAGTTTGTGATTACACAGTTACTCCAAGTATTCATATTCATGTTTATGGCAAATACAATAACGGTCATGAGTATAACGCAATAATTCCATGGTCTCGTATGGCTGATCCACAAGATGTTTTGAACCAACTAAAACTTATTAAATCTAATGACATCTACGTAGCAGAAACTGGTTTTCCAGGTGGACGCACGTATGAAGGCGTAACGTCTTGCACAGTTGTTGAAGGTAAATACATTTCGTTAATGGCTAATGTGGATAGCAATTTCAGTTATGGCGTTCGCTTGGAATGGGACACGATGAAAGATCCACAATCAGTTATTAATCAATTAAATAACAAGGATATTCCAGTGGGACATGCTATCAATTCATACGATAACTGCGAACCAGATGCTGCAAGCGTTGGTGATGTATGGTTCACTGGTCACAGCGTATGGCGAAAGGAATCGTAATGAAATTTCTAAAATATCCATCATTAACTAATCACTATAAAGTTGACGAACGTAATTTTGAATTGAATGAACTGATGTATGCTACTGAAAAAGTAGACGGATCAAACGTTTCTATCACAATCGATATGGCAACTGGTGAGTATAAGTTTGGTAAGCGGTCAGGATTTATTAAAGATCCAGACGAAAAACCTTTCAATGTGTTACCTGATTTAATCAGTCATGAAGATGTTGATACCATGCGTGAAGCAATTGATTTTATCTATGATAGTAAGATTGTTGAAGCACATATCTATGGGGAGTTATACGGAGATAAAATTCAACGATCAAATTATGACGTAAAAGGTAAAGCAGTTGTGTTATATGATGCGATTCTGATTGTTGAAGATAAATTTTTGCAACCTGACCTTTATGACTTACAAGCAATAGTTAATGATTTCATGGTTGAAACGGTTAGTGAACCACAACCATTGGGAGAGTTATTAAAACAAACACCTAGCGAAAAATCATTATACGGCGGTATCAGCGAGGGGTTAGTATATAAACCATTTAAAGCTAGTCTGTACGATAGCAATGAACTGGAACACTACCGAGTAGTTAAACACAAGACTGATAAATATCTTGAAGTGCGACACGTACCTAAGAAACATAGTCAACCTCATGAATTATCAGCGTTGGCAATCGATGTTGAGCGCTATGTAACTGATAATCGTGTCATGAATGTATCATCACATGGTATTGAGTTGGACTTTAAAAACTTTGGTGAATTAAGCAAAGCTGTAAAGGCTGACATTATTAAAGAATATGTTCGTGATGAAGGTGTATCACAAGAATTAGTTGAGCCAGTAGTAAACAAGGAATTAAACAAGCAGATTTCCACAGTGATTAGAGGTGTGATCAATGACAGATAAAGCAATCGCTAAGTTAATCGACACCATAAACAGCGGCGCACAAAACATGCCAAGTATGGTTGATACAATGGTGCATCAATACGTAGTTGCACATTATGTTGGAGCAATTATCTATGCTGTAATTACTGTTATCTTAATTTCAGTAGCTCACACATTATATAAAAGAGGCGTGGCAATAGATAGTGATGAAAGTTATGCCGATGGTGAGGCACATTATGTGGTGGCAATGGGGTTACTGCTAGTAGCAGTTGTGACAATAATTATATCATCATTCAATATTATGGACGCATTAAATCCAATATATTCAATTATTAGGAGTATGAGTTAATGACAGATAAAGCATATATCGTGGTGAATGAAGAGCAAGAACATGAAGTGCTAGAACAATTTGAAAATCAAGGATACATTTGGTTTGGCGGAGGTGAAAAACCAACTGAATGGACTCCCACTAGTAAGGTGGCCTTAGGCGCTTTTCCGTATGCACTACTTGATGATGGTGAACTTAGTTGGTGTTATATGTCGCAATTAGATAATCAAAAAATCGTTTATGACGGACGAAAGGAAAGCAAGATGAAGATTAGCAAGGAAGTATATTATGCGTTGGTGGAGTGGCGAGACAACCATGAATTGCAAACAACTTTTATTAGCGGGTCAGATTTGTTTCATTTTCCTCACAAAATAGTTGAATGGGTAAAAGATACTAATACATTATTTGATAACCGAAATCGTTTAATCGCCATTCTACAATGGTTAAACAACAAAGATATATTCGAAGTTGAGAAACCTAAGAAGTGGGTGGTTCGGAGTAAAGAGACTGATTTAGACAATAACCGTTTGTATGTTGAAATTGAAAACCATGAAACTTTAAAATATGATGTACCAACACTTGCTCAAGATGTTCCAGAAAACGCCACAAAATTTGATACCAAAGAAGAAGCCGAAAGCTGGGCTAATGCTCATCAAGAAGTGGTGGAGGTAGAAGGATAATGGAACTTGATGGTTTTCGTAATTATATTAACAGACAATTGAAAAATGCCAACAGCGAACTCAATTATTGTATTCGTGGGTTACATGGTGATTTAGAATGCAATGATGATAACCCAGATACGTCATCTGAAGAGTGGTCAGATAGTATTGATTATGCAGAACGAGATATTGAAGAACTAGAAAACGCTAAAAAGATATTAGATAGATTTGAGACATTTTTGGAGGCAGAATAATGAGTATTAACGACGACGGAGAACTGGGCATTATTATCACTAAGTAAGGAGTTTGATTAATGAAATACGAATTACTTTGGGCACCTATGGTAGGTAGATTAAACGATGAAGTCAATGAATTAATCAAAGACGGTTGGAAATTGTATGGCTCACCATTCTCTGATGATCAGGCAGTGTATCAAGCAATGGTAAAGGAATAAATTATGGTACTAGATACACAAGTAGTGATTGATAAGTTGCATGAAGATACTTTGGAGGCAATAGATAATTGGACGAGTATTATCGTGGCATAGAAAAAGTTAGCAATGATGATTTCATTAGGTTGTTGCATGGCAATCGGAGTATCCAGTTAAAGAATGACTATGAAGTTGGTGACGAAATTCTTGTCGCTGGACCGTATGTAGTTGAAACAAAAATTAAAGGTAAATATAACGGCAAGTATAAAGTAAGCAAAGCTATCCGTGTGGATATTTATGGAGGTAACCACAATGGCAAAAACTGTGGGCGAAATGTTTAAAGATTTAAAGAAAGCAATCAACAAGCGTAAGGTGAGCGATGATGAAATTGATACGGTACTAGATAACATTGATCATTTGTTACCACAAGCAGAGGCGATTGGCCAAACAGCTATGACTGTTCAATTGAAAGCACAACAATCATTTGCACAACGTATGAAAGATGATATTGTTCCAGCTGGATTGCGTACGACAATCAGTTACGACCAGTTAGACAAGGCTATCCATAGTGCTGATGACTACGAAGCTGAACAGTTGTTAATGAAAACGTTAGCTGAGTATACGCGATTAATTCCTGATAAAAACATGGCAAAGATTAATGATGTGAAAGATTTATTCGACGACATCATTATCGTTTACACAGATCAATCAGGAACAGAGCGCAAGGTTGCTGACGATATTAAAAAAGAAAAAGACCCGATTGCATTTGGTATTATGCGTTATGCACACGATGAAAACATTCGCGGCATTCGTAATGGTGGTATTACTTCTGATGATTTGGTATTCATTACTGACTGGGTTGATGAGTATTCTGACTTAACGTTAGGTAAATTGCTGACTGAGTATGACATCAAGGCGAACACATGGCAGGAATAAAGCACGCAGATATTACCGAACATGGGACAGTTTCTAAATATTTTGATGAGCGGTTATCGAATCTCCGTAGCAGACCACAACCGAAATTTGGCGTCAGTGAGGTAACGATTACACCAATCAACGAAACGATCGTTACTAGTTTCCAACAAGAGGTACAACAGGTTATTGATGGACTGCGTTGTGAACGATGTGGTAAGGTGTTTGATTTCTTTGAACGCATGAGTGGCAATGGTGGTTTGTGCGAGGCGTGTGACAAGGAAATGGATAGAGAGTTCGGTGTAGTTAGAATTAACACTGACAGTATCGTATCAAGTGTGGGGTAGTACTATGTTAACAGCAGATGAAGCAAGAAAATTAAATCCGTTTATTGGTATCGAACAAGAGGTTAAAAAGGCTGCGTTACACGGATATGATTTTACAGTGTTTAAGTTTCCAACTAATTATTATGAGGAAGGCGACATTGATCCAATTAAATCTATGCTTATTCACAATGGGTATAAGGTGGATTTGAGTTCAGTATATGGCGACAATAAGCAGGCAGAGTTTATATTAAGAATTGATTGGGGTGAATAAAATGGAATTACTAACAGCCACCGAGGCAAATGAAAAGATAGTTAATAGTTTGGAATATAAGTCATTGCATAACCACATGTGGGCAGAAGTCGTTGATACAATCAATGAGGCCATTAACCGTGGTGATTCAAATGTTACTTATGATTCAGGTACAAATACGCAATTAGGAATACGCATTGTTAATAGAATAGAGGACAAATTGCGTAACAGTGGGTACATTGTTCATCGAGGATTTCAAGGTAAGTCAGAACTTGTGATCAGTTGGAATAACCTATGACAGCGTTAGCAACTATTATAGGTTGGATTGGGCTAGCCGGGATTGCATATGATTGGTTTAATTCAACCACACCATCGTGGATAGCGAGAATGTTTATGGTATTTATGCTGATAGTATCTACTGTTTGGTTGGTGAACGATTTAAATATATACAATATGCTACTGGTGGTTGGCTGGAGCACTCTGATAACATTTAAACAATAAAAAATAGCACTCGGCTTTAATTAGT
>NZ_GG697137.1 GCF_000160575.1 Weissella paramesenteroides ATCC 33313 | reverse complement strand
GTATGAATTAATACGTTTTTAGCACAAAAATTAGAGGCTGAGACAACATCCGTCCCAGCCTCTTCTCGTAAATTTATATTAATAGACTAACATTAAAAATGTGGTCGTTGGCCATCACCAAATCCACCATGAAAATGATGTGGATGTCCATGACGGTGGGCATGTTCTGCATCCAACATGCGTGAACGCTCACGTTCAAAACGGGCGCTCATTCTATCGAAGTGATTCCAACGTTCATCATCACTAAATACATCATGTAGTTGCTTTTTAAAGTCGTCATTTGAAATATTATCTATTAATCTTGTAAGATAACTATCAAAATTCGTCAGTTCATCATCAGTGAAGTCTTTAAACAAGGCATCTTGCAATGATTGTCCAGTTGCATCACTTTCGATTAAACTTTCACGTCCTTTATCAGTTAGTTTTAAATAATTGATTCGGGAATCCGTGCCAGATTTTTCACGCGTAACCATACCACTGTCCTCCAATTTCTTAACGATCTGTGAGACACTTGAGGGTTTGATATCAAATTTTTCTGATAGGTAACTTGCAGTTATGTTCTCAGTAGTTGATAAAATTTTTAATGTTTCGATTGACTTATCATTTCGTGTATCTATTTTTGTAGAAAAGACAACATATGGTTGATGAGCAATCGTCAAAATATTTTTGATAATAGTTTCTTTTTTCATAATATCCTCCATTGAGTGTGTTTTATTATTTAGTTCGCTAATATATTAACTAACTAAATAATAAAACAAGTTAGTTAGATTGTCAAATATTAAACTAACTATTAATAAACAATTTAATTTCGAATTTGATTTTTCAGCGAGAAGTTCTAAACTTTGCTATAATTATTGTCAGACAAACAATATAGATACTAAATTAACACCTTACTCATTTGTAAGGTGGGAGGTAAAACAGAACATGGCAGAAGAGAAAAAGACTTTTTACATTACGACACCAATCTACTATCCATCTGGTAAATTGCATATTGGTAATACATACACGACAGTACTTGCTGATGCAGCAGCACGTTACCACCGCTTGTTAAATGAAGATGTATATTTCCTAACAGGAACTGATGAACACGGGCTAAAGATTGAGCAAAAAGCAGAAAAGCTAAATATTTCACCAAAAGAATATGTAGATCAGATGGCCGCAGATATTCAAAAATTATGGTCTGATTTGGAAATCAGTAACGATGGATTTATCCGAACAACTGATGATTATCATGAAAAAGCAGTTCAAAAGATTTTCCAGAAGTTTTTGGATCAAGGTGATATCTACAAAGGTCAATATGAAGGTTGGTACTCAGTTGATGATGAAGAGTATTTTACAGAGTCACAATTAGCTGAAGTATATCGTGATGATGATGGTAATGTGATTGGTGGGAAAGCACCTTCTGGTCATGAAGTTGAGTTAGTAAAGGAAGAATCATACTTCTTCAATATGAGCAAGTATGCTGATTGGCTACTTGATTACTACAAGACACACCCTAACTTTATTCAACCTTCTGCTCGTATGAATGAAATGATCAAGAATTTTATTGAACCCGGTTTGGAAGACCTAGCTGTGACACGTACAGCATTTAAGTGGGGTGTTCCAGTAGCATCAGATCCAGATCATGTGGTTTATGTGTGGATTGATGCATTATCTAACTACATTACTAAGTTAGGTTATATGTCTGACGACACCACTATGTTTGATAAGTATTGGCCAGCTAATGTGCATCTAGTTGGTAAAGAAATCGTTCGTTTCCACACAATTTACTGGCCAATTATGCTACATGCATTAGGCTTAGAATTACCAGAAACCATCGTGGGTCACGGTTGGTTGACGATGCGTGATGGTAAGATGTCAAAGTCTAAGGGAAATGTGGTTTATCCAGATACATTGGCTGACCGCTATGGTATTGATGCTGTTCGTTACTATTTGCTTCGTGCAATGCCATTTGGAAATGATGGTATCTTTACACCAGAAGACTTTGTCTCAAAGTTAAACTATGACTTAGCAAATGATTTGGGTAATTTGCTAAATCGTACGGTTGCGATGATTAATAAATATGAAGATGGTGTCATTCCTGAGCTAAATACAGGATTGACTGATTTTGATCGTGAATTAGTACAAACAGCCCAAGACACAATTGCAACTTATAATGCTAACATGCAATCAATGCATACTGCAGATGCTTTGGCAGCAATCTGGCAACTTATTTCACGTGCTAATAAGTACATTGATGAAACAACACCATGGACCTTAGCCAAGGATGACAGCCAAGCAGATGTTTTGGCATCAGTTATGGCACACTTAGCTGCTGCGCTTCGTGTTGTTGCTATCCTATTACAACCAATTTTGACACAGGCACCACAAAAGATTTTCCAACAATTAGGTTTGCAGGATTCTAATGTACAGATTTCTGAATTACAATTTGAAGATTTGCCTACGGGTGGCAAGGTTGTTGAAAAAGGTCAGCCTATTTTCCCACGTGTTGATGTTGAGGCTGAAGTTGAATACATTCGTAACAATATGACAGGTAACGGTGGCAAGCAAACACGCTCAAGCACTAATCCAAAGGCACCAAAGAAGATAACAACCAAGGACGAGATTGTATTTGATGACTTTGATAAGGTTGAGTTACGTGTTGCTGAAATCAAAGAAGTCTCAGAAGTTGAAAAATCTAACAAGCTATTACGCTTTAAGTTGGATGATGGTTCAGCTGATGGGCGAACAATCCTATCTGGAATTAAAAAATTCTATCCAGAATATGGGGAATTAGTTGGTAAGAAAGTTGCTTATGTTGCTAACCTAAAACCACGTAAGATGATGGGTGAGTTATCTGAAGGAATGTTACTTTCCGCAGAAAAAGATGGTAAGGTAACCTTATCAATTTTGCCGGATGAGATTGCAGCTGGTTCAGAATTAGGATAATTATTTATATCTATTGAATGGTTTAAAGGATTGGGGAATTTTCTCAATCCTTTTTTATTAAAACGGTCTACCAAATCCGAGGAGGAGATTGTTATGGCGACATTTTATGCATTAGCCTATGTATGTTTAACGATTATTATCGCTAATTTTTTAACACAAGCATTTCCAAAAATGCCCCAAGCTCTCTGGCAAATTATTGGCGGTATTTTATTAGCTAGTTTGCCAGTGATCAATAAATTTGTGATTATGTTAGATCCTGAGTGGTTTATGATGTTAGTCATTGCACCACTATTGTTTTATGAAGGACAGCGAACACAAGCAAAGTTAATTTCGAAGCATTTTCGTTCGATTATTGAATTAGCAGGTGTCTTGGCGGTCTTAACGGTTGTGGTTTTAATGACTTTTGGTCATTTTGCAATTGGTTGGGCTTTGCCGTTTGCGTTAGCGTTGGCAGCAATCGTTACGCCAACTGATGCAACCGCTCTTGAATCAGTTACAAACGGATTGGACATGCCAAAGAATATCAAAAGATCGCTAAGTTTGGAATCTTTGTTTAATGATGCCACTGGTTTGGTTATTTTAGAGTTAGCTATTTTGTGGATGAATACAGGAAAATTTTCTTTCGTACACGGATTTGGTCAATTCTTGATTGTTGCAATAGGTGGTGTTGTTGCGGGTGGCGTTGCTGGATTTATTTATATATATCTTCGTCAACACTTATTAAAAGGTGAGTTTGACGATACAGTTGCACATGTTTTAATATACTTTATTGCACCAATCATCGTTTTTGGGATTTCAGAACATGTTTTGGGCGTCTCAGGAATTATTGCTGTTGTTGTGATGGGTGTGATGTCTAATATTGAACAGCAACAAACACAGTTTATGGCGCCAAAATTAAATCATTTAACGCTGCAACTAACAGATATTATTGCACAACTCTTAAACGGCTTAGTGTTCGTATTGCTTGGTACATCATTGGTTAAGGTTGCAAAAGAGTATATTCTACAACCAGTTAGAACATGGCTGACACTGATTGGTATGGGGTTAGCGCTATATATCGTTATGACGGTGTTTAGATACCTTGCGCGACGTTATAGTGATCGTCGTAGTAATGATCCAAATACAAAAATGGATAGTTTTGTATTTGCTATTGGTGGCGTCCATGGAGCGGTTACAATGTCAATGGCGTTCTCATTACCATTTACATTAAGTCATGGTGTTGCTTTTACGGAAAGAAACGACTTGTTATTGGTTGCATCGACTGTCATCATTTTGAGTTTACTAGTGCCGGTAATTCTGTTACCTAAATTACTAAAACGATCAGCACCTTCTTTTGAAGAATCTGCATATGTTCAGGTACATACAAGCATGGTGAATGTGGCCATTGCCTATGTTAGTGATGTTGAGACGTCTCAAAACACAAAGCATGAAGTTATGAAACAATTGCAAGATCAGCTTGGCTATAGCGACTTACAAATAAATAAATCTGAACGCAAGCAAGCGTATCGTACGTTGTTTGAAGTTGCAGATAATGCAATGGCAAAAGCCACTGAAAATAGTGCGGTTTCAGATCAGGCGCTCATGTTGTATAACCGTATGCAATCATTACAGAATGGATTTGGAAAAATTGGTAAGCATCGGTTCAAAATTTGGCAAGGGCTTATTAAACGATTGTTTATCCATAAATCAATCAATAATCAAAAACTAAGAGCGTATAGCCATAGTCAAGCTGTGGAAGAAGTAATCAACATTATGAATACCGCAATGACGGATTATATACAGCAGCTACCAAAGGAGACAGATAATCCACGACAATTGATTGCTTTACGAAATGCTTATACACAACAACAAGCAATGCTACAAAATCAAAAATCAAATTCATCAGACCAACAACGTATTTTGTTGGAAGCCTTTCAAGCTGAATTAACTTATATCCAAGAACAACGTGCAAGTGGCGATAGTAATCCAAGTTTGCTAAAAACATTGTACGATGAAGTGATTAATGCGGAAGCAATTACATTAGCAAATAGTGTCGAAGAATAGATGGATAAAAACCGAAATTCCTATGTTGTGGGATTGGCTGTCGTGTTATGCTTAATATACTGGTATGAGTGAGCTTTTTGGTATTTTTAAAAGACATTTGCTAGAATAATAAAGGTCTAGCATTAAAAAAATGAAGAAAAAATAAGTAATGATATAGAGGAGTCGAAATGGCAATTTATAATTCTGGTAATCAGCCAGCAGATGGCTATGATACACATACACATTTGAATGATGATACATTCTGGCACGATGTTGCTGCTTACTGGGCACGTGCACGTGAATTCCGAATTGTCGAAATGAATATTGTGGGCTATGATATGCAATCAAATGAACGTGCACTTCAATTAGCTCGTGAATTTAAGGGTATGCATGCAATTATTGGATGGCAACCTGAAGATATTTCAGAAATTAATGATGACACATTAGCTATTTATCGCGAACAATTACAAGATGATCAAGTTATCGGTGTTGGTGAAACGGGTTTGGATTACTATTGGGATGAAAATCCATCAGCAGCTAGTCAAAAAGAAGCTTTCCGTCAACAATTAGCCTTGGCACGTGAATTTAAACTACCGGCGACGGTTCATACGCGTAGCGCAATGAATGATACGTACAACTTATTAACAGAGGCGCATGTTGAAGAATTTGGTGGCGTTATGCATTCATTTACGGGAACACCAGAGGAAGCAAAACAGTTTATTGATTTAGGCATGTATATTTCATTCTCGGGGATTGCAACATTTAAGAATGCTAAGGATGTCCAAGAGACAGTTAAATCAGTACCCTTGGATAGATTATTAGTAGAAACAGATGCGCCATATTTGGCACCAACGCCTATGCGTGGTAAACCTAATGAACCAATGTATGTACATTATACAATTGCATATATTGCTGAGCTATTAGGCAAAAGTTACGATGAAATTGCTGAAATTACGACAAATAATGCCCATCGCTTATGGCATTTAGATCAAAAGTAGATGAAAATTAGAGAAGTTATTGTCGTAGAAGGACGTGCAGATACGGAAGCACTTCGACATGCCGTTGTTGCTGATACGATTGAGACGAATGGGTCTGCATTAAATGAGCAGATGGTGGCAGCAATCAAGCAAGCGGCAGCGACGAGAGGCGTAATTATATTTACTGATCCCGATTTTAATGGGGAGCGTTTAAGAAAATTAATTAGTAAATCTGTTCCTGAAGCAAAACATGCTTTTTTGACCAAAGATGAAGCAGGACGCTTGATTAAGCACCATAGTCTTGGCATTGAATATGCCACACCCGAGACTTTACGCACAGCGCTAAAATCAGTTTATACTGCTGAGACTGCTGCTGTAACATCTGACATTACGTTATCAGACTTACGCCATTTAGGATTGATTGCCGGTCGTGAATCTGCCAAGCGACGTGAGCATGTAGCTGAGAAAATGGGCCTAGGATACGTTAATGGTAAACAATTAATGAATCGATTAACAATGTTTGGTATTAAAAAGCAAACTTTGTTAGAGGTTCTGAAAGAATTAGATGAGGAAGATTAATGACAGATGTACCAGATATTGCGACGCCAATGCGGACGCAAGCCATTATGAATAGTTTTGGTATTAATACAAAAAAGTCTTTAGGTCAAAATTTTTTGACAGACATTAATATACTAAAAAACATTGTTGCAGCTGGGAATGTACAACCAACGGACAATGTTATTGAAATTGGACCAGGAATTGGGGCTTTAACCGAACAATTAGCGCGGGCAGCTAAACAAGTTGTCGCATTTGAAATTGATGATCGTTTAATTCCGGTTTTGGAACATACAATGGCACCATATGATAACGTGACAGTGGTCAACCAAGATATTTTAACGGTTGATTTAGAACAAGCGATCAAAGAACATTTTACTGATCCTGAGGCGCCATTAAAGCTTGTTGCGAACTTACCTTATTACATTACAACACCAATTTTGATGCAGGTACTACAGTCAGATGTAAAGTTTGCAAATATTGTGGTGATGATGCAAAAGGAAGTGGCTAGTCGATTGTCGGCTGAAGTCGGAACAAAGGACTATGGTGCGCTAACTTTGGCGGTGCAATATCGTATGAATGCAACACTAGCATTTACGGTCTCACGAACGGCATTTGTCCCTAATCCAAATGTAGATTCCGCAATTATCTCTTTGACACCACGTGAACCATTAAAAGTCTTGCCACATAATGAAAAGCAACTATTTAATTTGTTCAAAATCGGATTTACAATGCGTCGAAAGACACTGTGGAATAATTTGATTACAGCTTTTGGTAAGGATGATGCGATGAAGGCGAAATTAACAGCAGCACTAGCTGATATTGATTTAGATCCAAGAATTAGGGCCGAAAAATTGTCATTAGAAAAATTTATTGATTTACACAATGCTTTAGTAAAAACAGGTGTGTACAGCAAGTAGCGCTGTTTGGTATAATCATAACTAGAACTAATTTTGAAAGAAGGTATATCATGGATTCCGGTCCGTCTATTATCACTAACTTAGTGATTATTATAATTATTTTGCTGTTAGCTGTTTTGTTCACTTTAACGGAGTATTCTTTAGTTAAAGTGCGTCCAAGTTCTTTGCGTGCGATGCAAGAAGCACGTGAGAAACCTTCAGGTAAGATTTCTCATGCATTGAACATGTTGGATCATTTATCAGAGTATCTATCAACTGCTCAGGTCGGCATTACATTGACGTCATTGATTTTAGGTTGGTTGGGTGAAGATTTTATTGCCACACTTATTATTAATGCAGAAATATTGCCAGCTGCGATTGCCCACAGTGTGTCATCTGTGGCTGCCATTTTGATTTTTACGTTCATACACGCGGTGTTTACGGATTTGGTTCCCAAGAACATTGCGATTGATCAACCAGTCAAGATGTTGCTAGCAATTGTACGTCCTGTGATGTTTTTCCACGTTATTCTATATCCATTAATTTGGTTATTTGATCGTGCAGCTGCATTTTTTACCAAGATTTTGGGATTCAGTACCCATCCTGATGAAGACATTTATTCAGAAGCCGAGATTCTATCATTATCAAGAGATGCTGCCGACGCAGGTGAACTTGATGAAGAAGACTTGACTTTCATGAAGCGTGCCTTTGCGATGAATGATAAAGAAGCAATTGATATTATGATTGATCGAACACAATTAACGGTTGTTAATGTGACGGATTCTATTTCAGATGCTTTGAATTTGTACTTGGAAGAAAAGTTTTCGAGAATGCCGGTAGTTGCTGACAATGATAAGGATAAGATTCTTGGCTATGTCTTTTCATATGATTTAGTACGTCAAGGACGTATTAGTCCAGAAGCTTCTATTAGAACTGTTTTGCGTAATTTACCGGTTGTCTCTGAAACGCAACCAATCACAGAAGTTTTACAAGAAATGATTGAACATCGTGCACCTATCGTCGTTGTAAAGGATGAGTTCGGTGGTACGTCAGGAATTGTTACTGATAAAGATATTTATGAAGAACTGTTTGGTTCGGTTCGTGATGAGGTGGATGATGTTGCCGATGACTTGGTTGAAAAGCTAGGGTCTGATGCGGCAGGCAACATGCATTACAAAGTATCTGGTAAAATGACGCTATACGATTTTGAGCGTTTCTTTAAAACAGAAATTCAATCTTTCGAAAACTCAGAAAAAGTTACTTTGACAGGATATGTGTTAGATGAACATCCAAACTTCCAAGTTGGTCAAGGTATTCGCATTGCAAACTTTGAGATAACGGCACTAGATTTTAAAGATGCTTATATTGAAGAATTCGAAGTTGTGGCACTGCCAATTGAGCAAGAGGAAGATGCAGAAGAAGTCAATGAAAAGTCAGTACGTGCTTAATTGACTAATTCATGAAACGCTCGATAAATGTCGGGTGTTTTTTGCTATAATTTGCCTTATAAACAACTATATTCGAAAGTAGGAAATTAATTTGAGTGAAGGAAGATTAATCCTATCAATTATTGTGATAATCTTAGTGTTAATGTTCGCAGCATTATGTGTTTCGGCAGAATTTGCTTTAGTAAAAGTTCGGCGTAGCGCATTAGTGGAGTTACAAGAGGCACGTGAAAGACCATCGCGTAAAATTGCAGCCACGATTCACATGATTGATAATTTAAATGAGTATTTGTCAACAACCCAGGTTGGTATTACGGTTACTGGTTTGGTATTAGGTTGGATGGGTGAAGAAACCATTGCCCACTTATTACTTATCGGTGGTGTGTTAAAAGAAATGACCGGGCCTAGTGCAGCAGCGATTGCATCAATTGTGGCATTGATTTTGTTAACCTACATCGAAGTGGTGTTGACTGAATTAGTACCAAAAAATGTATCAATTGAATTTCCTGTCAAGGTTGCATTGTTTGTTTCCGGACCCTTACGGTTTTTCCATGTGATTTTCTATCCATTTGTTTGGCTATTAAATAAATCAGCAACTGGTGTCACTCACTTGATGGGACTACGTACGGCTTCTGAAGAAAACGAAGTCTATTCAGAAGCGGAAATTCTGAGCTTGTCACGTAATGCAGCACGGCTTGGACAGTTACAAGATGAAGACTATGTCTTTATGGAACGTGCCTTTGAAATGAATGATAAAGTGGTCAATGATATTATGATCGATCGTACCCAATTATTCGTTGTAGATGTTCAAGATAATATTGATGATGCTTTGCACGCATATTTTGAAACGAAACATTCACGTTTTCCAGTCGTAGCGGATGGTGATAAAGACAAGATTTTAGGTTATGTTTTTAATTATGATATTATGCGTCAGGCAGAAGTTGATCGTCAGGCGCCTGTTCGTAAAATTATCCGTAATATGCCGAATGTACCTGAAAACATGCCAATTCAAGATGTTTTGAAGTTGATGATTTCAAAACGAACACCGATGATTGTCGTTAAGGATGAGTATGGTGGTACATCGGGAATTGTGACTGATAAGGATATCTACGAAGAGTTATTTGGCTCGGTTCGTGATGAAGTTGATTGGGTTGTTGATGATTTAGTTGAAAAGCTAGGATCTGATGATAAACAACAAATGCATTATAAAGTATCTGGAAAAATGACAGTTTATGATTTTGAACGTTATTTTAAAACAGATATTCGGGCCTTTGATAAATCAGATATGGTAACATTGACAGGATTTATCATTGAACAATTCCCAGAGACCAGAGCTGGGGATACAGTGCGACTAGAGAACTTTGAGATTACACCGCTGGATTATGAAGCAGCATATATTAACGAATTTGAAATTGTTCGTTTAGCTAAAAAAGATACTGAATTAACAGAATAAATAAAAAGGCGTTAACCATAATGATGATTTCAGTATGGTTAACGCTTTTTCAATATTATGCAAAAGCAATTTCAATGTTTTCAGTTAAAATATCAGTGTAACTAAATGAAGCGCGATCAAATTCGTGACCGTCTTGCTCTAAATCAAGGACGAAAACTGAACGGAAGGTATCTCGAACGATTGCTTGGTGTTCAATGGTGCGGTGACGACTTTCATGGGTTGTCAAAGTAATTTGTTCACCGATGTGTGCATCTAATTGTTGCTTAATTTCTGCTAATGCTGCAGGCATAAGAACTCCTCTCATGGGGCACCCCCATAGCCAGCGACAAATGAAATCGCTGCGTGAATATTATCTAAAATTAGATAAACCAAAGTTAGTCTAATTTTAACATAAATGAAATTTAAAATCAATCAGGTATATGTTAGACATTTGGAACAATGAAATTCTATCAATTTATAGACTTAGATAAGAAAGTTTGATAAAAATTAATTTTAG
Source organism: Weissella paramesenteroides ATCC 33313 (assembly GCF_000160575.1). Lineage (GTDB taxonomy): Bacteria > Bacillota > Bacilli > Lactobacillales > Lactobacillaceae > Weissella > Weissella paramesenteroides. The sequence goes on along the minus strand of NZ_GG697137.1, from coordinate 73,582 downwards.
GTTGTGGCACTTCATTGTGTAGAGGTTTTTTACTTACTTGAAAAATTTTAGGACTTTTATTTCAGTTCTATCCTTGCTAAGATTAGGAACAACTAAGACAAACAAGAAGGTTCTTTAAAATGGCGGATGAACGAATAGCTTGGGAAAAATATTTTATGCTACAGGCCATTATGCTGGCTGCACGCAGTACCTGTACACGTCTACACGTTGGTGCTGTCGTAGTGAAAGACGGTCGGATAATTGCCAGTGGCTATAATGGATCAGTATCAGGGACACCACACTGTACAGAAGTTGGCGATTTAGTTGTTGACGGGCATTGTATTCGCGCGGTACATGCCGAGCAAAATGCATTGATGCAACTTGCTAAAATGGGAATAAGTGCTGATGGTGCACAAGTTTTTGTGACAGATTTTCCGTGTGTACATTGCACAAAACTTTTGTTGCAAGCAGGTATTAAAAAAATTAATTACTTACGAAATTATCATAATGATGATTTTGTAGCAGAATTACTACAAACTAAAAATGTGGCAATTGAACAAATTAACGTGACATCAGCAGATTTACAAAAAATTGATTTTGATGCTTATCTATAAGAAAGGTTGTATAAACTAATATGAGTAAAAACGAACAAGGATATTTAGATTTGGCACAAGATATACTCGATAATGGTGCTGTTAAAGGAGATCGTACAGGGACCGGTACACGGTCAGTTTTTGGTCGCCAATTACGTTTTGATATGAGTGAAGGTTTTCCGTTATTAACAACAAAACGCGTACCATTTGGCTTGATTAAAAGTGAGTTATTGTGGTTCTTACGGGGTGATACGAATATCAAGTTTTTATTGGAGCATAAGAATCATATTTGGGATGAGTGGGCTTTTAAAAATTGGATTGAATCAGCAGAGTATGATGGTCCGGATATGACTGATTTTGGTCGTCGTTCCCTAGTAGATGATGCATTTAAAGCACAATATGATGAACAACATGCAATATTTGTCGATCGTATTCTAAATGATGATGAATTCGCACAAAAGTATGGCGAGTTGGGAGATGTTTACGGTGCGCAATGGCGGCATTGGCGACGTGTTCAAGGTGGTTTTATCGACCAAATTAAAGATGTAATCGACCAAATAAAGACGAATCCAAATTCACGTCGTTTAATCGTAACAGCCTGGAATCCGGAAGATGTGCCAACACAAGCCTTACCACCATGCCACACTTTATTTCAATTTTATGTGGCAGATGGTAAGTTAAGTCTACAATTGTATCAACGTTCAGCCGATGTTTTCTTAGGTGTGCCATTTAACATTGCTTCATATTCATTGTTATTACACATGGTTGCCGCTCAGACTGGTTTAGAGCCAGGCAAATTTGTGCATACCTTTGGAGATACTCATATTTATTCAAACCATATTGAGCAAGTGACAGAACAATTACAACGTGAAATGCGTGAATTGCCTACTATCACGTTAAATCCAGATGTTAAGGACATTGCAGAGTATACAATGGCTGATATTAAGATTAATAATTACAATCCACATGCTAGTATTAAGGCACCCGTAGCCGTTTAGTGGTATAAATTATCACAAACTGCTTAATTTTGATTAACGATTATACATGTTAGATTTCAAATTATGGTAAGATATATAAGTTACTATAAGCTTTGTCAAAGAAATCTTTTATAAAATCAAAAAGATTAATTCTTGAACAAAGTCATTGTGTGAATAATCAATTATTGAAGTTAAGAGAGGAGATGCTCATGGATAATGAGCCACAAACTCGATCGGCTCGTCGTGAAGCTGAAAATAAACAGAATAAGCGTAAAAAACGTGAAGGTGGACCACGCGAACATAAGGATTCGCTGCCAGGCGGTGGCGGAAAAGGTCCGCGGAAACACCACACCATTCGTAATGCTATTCTGTTTGTAATCGCATTAATTGTTCTGGCAGTCGGTGCAATGTTTGGTATCGCTTATAATAATACAAAAAATGCGGTTGATAACTCCTTTCAAGGAACTGGCCTAACTAAAGAACGAAATGTCTCAAATGTTATTAAAAATGGTAAGCCATTTTCAATTCTATTATTAGGGACTGATACTGGAGAATTAGATCGAACTTATAAAGGGCGTACTGACTCATTAATGTTAGTTACAGTTAATCCGAAAAAAGAAAAAGTGACGATTATGTCACTACCTCGTGATTCGGTAATTGCGCCAGTAGGATATGAAGATCAATTCCCACAAAAACTAAATTCAGCATATGAATATGGATCAGCTAAAACAACGATCCAAACAATTCAAAAGTGGTTAAATGTTCCCATTGATTACTATGCATTAGTTAATATGAATGGGTTAGAGAAGGTTATTGATCAATTAGGTGGTGTGCAAGTAAAGTCACCATTAACGTTCGGATATAACCCATATACTGCTCATGATAATGGTGATATCATTTATAACTTTACCAAGGGTTCATCTACTTATACGTTGAATAAGAATGGTTCTACGAAAACATACACGAAAATGGATGGGGCTGCTGCACTAGCATTTTCTCGTATGCGTTATGATGACCCACAAGGTGATTATGGACGTCAAGCTCGGCAACGTTTGGTTTTGCAAGCGATTGTTGATAAGGCAAAGAGTAATCCAACTAAGTTAATTAATCAAAAGTTTTTGAGTACAATTTCTGACTCTACAAAGACTGATTTGACCTTTGGTGATATGTTGACGGCTGCTTCAAAGTACTTGGGTGCTGCGAAAACAATTAAGACAGATCATGCGCAAGGAACATCAGTGTCATTAACTTCTGGTTCTTCAGAGTTAATTACGCAAAGTGAGAAACAACGCGTAACGAATGTTTTGCGTTCTTCGTTAGGGTTGAAGCATAAGAAAACGGGGACACTTTACGGGGGTAACGTTTCTGAATCAACATTGGCAGCTAATGGATTGCCATCAGATAGTAATTCTTCATCAACGTCAACTGATAGCACGTATGGTACGACATCGACAGATAGTACTTACGGGACAACAGATAGTACGTATGGTGGTACTGGGACAACTGGTACAGGTACTGATTATTATGGTGGCGGCGGAGCTGGTGCCGGTGCAGGTTATTAGAATTTTAAAGTTATTGAAAGTAGTAAACGAATGTCGTTTACTGCTTTTTTTTTGTATAATTTTTGCATAAAAATGCGAACAATAAATTGGTACTATCCAATTTTTGCTTTTATTTTTAAATATAACTGAACAATTTAAGTGTTGACATTTTTATCGTTCGTTGTTATTGTTTAAGTAACCTTTAAGAAATCGTATACACGGGTATACAAGACAAAAAATTAAGGAGCACATAGGGCATGTTTAAGAGACTTGTTGCGGGAGCCACTGTTGCAATGTTGGCAACGACAGTAGTATCAGCTGTACCAGCACTATCAGCAGATGCAGCATCAAAGAAGGTTGATTTGAAAGAGTTGAATGTACAATTCGTACCATCATCTCAAGCAGATACAATTCAAGCAAAGGCAAAGCCATTGGAGAAATTGTTAAAGAAGCAACTGGGTATTCCAGTACACGTAACAATTTCAACTGATTACAACACAGTTGTTGAGGCAATGGGTTCAGGAAAGGTGGATATGGGATTCTTACCACCTGACCCATACGTACAAGCCCACAAGCAATATGGTGCTAAAGTTATCTTACAATCACAACGTTATGGTATTAACGATAAGAAGAATGATGGTTCTAATACAGATAAGCTAGTTGATTACTACCGTGCATTGGTTGTTGTTAAGAAGGACTCAGGTATTAAGAATGTTAAGGATTTGAAGGGTAAGAAGATTGCTGTTCAAAACCCAACTTCTGATGCTGGTTATATCTTCCCAGTTGTTGATTTGAACAAGAAGGGCATGAATGTTATCAAAAATTCTAAGCTTGTGACTGTTAAGGGTCATGATCAAGGAGTTATTTCAGTTGTCAACGGTGACACGGATGCTGCTTTCATCTTTGATGACGCCCGTAACCTAGTTAAGAAGGATAATCCTGATGTCTTTAAGGATACACGTGTTCTAAAGTACACGGCTAAGATTCCTAACGATACGATTACTTTGCGTAAGGGTATCTCAAAGGCTGATGCAAAGACTATCCAAAATGCTATGATCAAGGTTTCAAAGACTGAAAAGGGTAAGAAGGTCTTGAATGATGTTTATAGCTGGGCTGGTGTAACAAAGTCAAAGGATTCAAACTTTGATACTGTTCGTAAGTACCAAGGCCAGGTTGAAAATATTAAGTAATCTGTTTATAACAGCATTTCTGAAAGTGAGGCTTGTCATACAATAATGCTATGGCGAGTCTCGCTTTGTACATATTTGAAAAATATATTATTTGTAGAGCTATATAGGATTGGATGGCAGAAGTATGGGCAATGGTGTAGGCACCATAAAAGTTAATGATGTTTCAAAGATTTATCCTAATGGAACGATTGGTTTAGATCATATCAACTTAGATATACAATCAGGTGAGTTTGTGGTGATTGTTGGTTTATCTGGTGCGGGTAAAAGTACCTTATTAAGAGCAATTAATCGTTTACATGATGTAAGCGAAGGGGAAATTTTACTTGATGGTGTGGATATTACTAAGGCAAAGGGTAAAGAATTACGTCAGCAACGACGTAATATTGCGATGATATTCCAAAACTTCAATTTGGTGAAACGTGCAACAGTTGCTCGTAATGTTTTGGCAGGTCGAGTTGGTTATTATTCAACGTTTAGAAGTACATTTGGTTTATTTTCAAAAGAAGATAAAGAAAAGGCTGCTGCTAATTTGGATCGTGTGAATATGTTAGACAAATATTACACACGTGCTGATGAATTATCAGGTGGACAACAACAACGTGTGGCAATTGCTCGTTCAATGATGCAATCACCAAACATTGTTTTGGCCGATGAACCCATTGCTTCACTTGATCCAAAAACAACCAAGATGGTTATGGATGACTTGCAACATTTGAACGACATGGGGATGACCGTGGTTGTTAATTTGCACAGTGTGGAGTTAGCGATGGCATATGCAACACGTATTGTTGGATTACGTGGCGGTAAATTAGTTTACGATAAACCCATTGCTGAAGTGAATGCCGACGACTTTGATGGTATTTATGCTGAAACTGGAGATGAGGAGTAGGATATGAACGCAACTTTACCTGAACGCCAATTCAGTGAAAAGTGGCATGTTAAGGGCATTTTGTCTGTCCTCCTATTTGTCTTAATTTTTATTGGATCGGGTTATAATACTGGTGCGACTGCAAACTTTAGTTGGGATCAATTCTGGGATTTATTGTTGCGGATGATGCACCCAGATTGGACATTTGTTTCGGCAATTATTACCCCTATTGCTGAAACCATTCAAATGGCGCTAGTTGGTACATTGTTGGGAACAATCATTGCAGTGCCTTTTAGCTTGTTAGCAGCACGAAATATTGTAAAAAACACATATTTACGTGGTATTATTCGTTTCTTTTTGAATTTAGTACGTGCATTACCAGATTTACTTTTAGCAGCGGTCTTCGTAGCTATCGTTGGTATCGGTCCGATGGCCGGAGTTGGTGCGTTAACTATTTTTAGTTTTGGTATGATCTCTAAGTTGTTCTATGAAGCAATTGAAACAATTGATGATGGACCGATTGAAGCTTTAACATCTGTTGGTGCGAACGGTATTCAGAAAATTGTTTTTGCGGTGATTCCACAAGTTATGAATCAATTCTTAAGTTACTTCCTGTACACATTGGAAATCAATGTGCGAGCATCAACCGTATTAGGTTACCTGGGAGCTGGTGGTGTTGGTTTGTACCTAGATCAGACACTGTCATTATTCCGTTACGATCGAACAGCTGTGGTTATTTTGGCTATTCTGGTTGTTGTTATTATCGTCGACGGTATTTCTAATCGATTACGGGAGGCGTTGGCGTAATGCAAAAAATTCAACGAAATCCGTGGCAAAAATATGGTCCATGGATCATAGCAACCTTGGTGGTATTACTATTTATTTGGGCTTTCTCAGGTATTCCTTTGTCAACGGTGAAGCCTCAAGCAATGCAGGTAACGAAATCTATTATTCACGGACTATTCCATCCAGATTGGTCATACGTTTATTCGGGTGATGGTGAAGATTTGATTAGTGCCTTGATTGAAACATTGGCGATTGCTTTCCTAGGAACGTTTATCTCAGCCGTGTTGACGTTACCATTTGCATTTTTGGCAGCACGAACAAAGAAGGGATTCTTTACACCACGTTCAACGATTGGTAAGCTAATTTTGACGATTATTCGTGTCTTCCCAGAAATCGTTCTGGCAATTATGTTTATTAAGGCTGTTGGTCCTGGTGCTTATGCGGGTGTTTTGGCCGTGTCAATCCACTCGATTGGTATGCTGGGGAAGCTATTCTCAGAAGCTATTGAAAATATTGATCGTGGACCGAATGAAGCGATTGTTGCTGCGGGTGGATCAGCCCTTGATGGCTTAACTTTAGCAACTATTCCTGCAGTGATGCCAGAGTTTATGAACTATACACTTTACCGATTTGAGATTGCAGTTCGTTCTGCAGCTATTTTAGGAATTGTTGGTGCTGGTGGTATTGGAGCACCATTGATTTTCGCTTTGCAAACACGTCAGTGGTCAAAGGTTGGTATTATTCTTTTGGGAATTATCGTGATGGTCACAGTGATAGATTTCTTATCTGGACAATTACGTAAGCGTTTGGTCTAACTAGTAACGATACGAGATGATGAAGGCTGGCACACGATGTGGTACCAGCCTTTTTATTATTTATAAATAAGGAGAACAAAATGCAACTATCTATTTTGTCAACGTCAGATGTCCATGGCTATATACGAGCAGATGATTTTCGTCGCCCTTTATTAAACGATGGACTGGGACTATCACGTGCGGCGACAGTTATTTCAGATTATCAACAGCAGGCGCAACAATCAGAAAATATTACGTTAACCATTGAAAATGGTGATTTTATCCAAGGGTCACCATTAACCAACTATATTGAAAAAGTTGCAACTGATCAGACGGACGTCTATCAAAAATTAGCCGATACAGTGAAATACGATGTGCGGATTCTGGGAAATCATGAATTTAATTTTGGACGTGAGTATATTGAAAAAGTATTTTCAGAGACGCCTAATTTATTAAATGCCAATATTTTGGATGAAACAACACAACAACCGTTTGTGGGTGAGCCATATAAAATTTTTGAACGTCAAGGTGTAAACATTGGTGTCATTGGGTTAACAACCCAATTCATTCCCCATTGGGAACAACCAGCACATATTAAGGGACTGGTTTTTGAAGATCCAGTCGCAGTTGCTAAAAAGTATATTGCAGAAGTACGACCACACGTTGATGTGTTAGTGTTAGCTTATCATGGTGGTTTTGCCGAAGATTTAAAAACTGGTCAGCCTTTAGAGCGGGTAACTTCAGAAAACCAAGGTTATCAATTGTTACAACTAGCAGGAGTTGATGCACTTGTAACAGGTCATCAACACCGTGAAATTGCGGAGGTTGTTCATGGTGTGCCAACGACTCAACCAGGCTATCGGGGTGATCATGTTGGCTTGATGACCCTAACACTTAATGAATCAAATCAATGTGTTTCAGCAACAGCAGAATTATTGGCGACAGGCAATGCTCCAGAACGTGAGGATATTGTTGCTATCATCGAACCTTTGCAAGAAAAGGTGGATCAATGGTTAGACACACCTGTTGGTCATGTTGGTGATAATATGCAGGTGGTTGATCACTTTGCAGCACGTGCACATAATCATCCATTTATTGAATTAGTCAATCAGGTGCAAATGGCTGCAACGGATACGGATATTTCCAATACGGCATTGTTCAATGATGAAGTTCGCGGTCTAGGAAATGCTGTGTCACAACGTGATATCATGACGAACTATATTTTTCCTAATACACTAGTTGTTGAAAAATTGACGGGGCAAGATATTAAAGATGCTTTAGAAGTAAATGCCCGATACTTTAAGGTTGCAGATGATGGACAGCTAACTATTAATCCACTATTCACAACGCCTAAAGTCCAGCACTATAATTACGATATTTGGAGTGGGATAGATTATACCTTTGATATTAGTCAACCAATGGGACAACGAGTAGTTGCTATTGAAAAGGATGGTCAACCATTGGACATGATGGCCACTTATGAAGTTGCCATGAATAATTATCGTGCTGGTGGTGCTGGCAACTTCCCAATGTTTTCGACAGATAAAGTCGTTCGTGAGGTACAGCGCGAAACGGCAGATTTAATTGGTGAGTATATTATGGCTCACCCTGAAATTCATATTGAGCAACCAACGAATTTAACAGTTATCTTCTAAATTGCTTTTTTTAAGGGAGTTTGTTAAACTAAGACGACCTTAGGAGGTGATAAGATGATACGTTTAGTATCTTCTAGTGACGCGGTTAACAATTGTTAACTGAATCACTAGAAACTTTCTTTCTAATGATTCTGATCGGAAGAAAAGAAAGGAAATAAAAAATGACATTAACTATGCAACCCTATCAATACATGAAAATCAATGAAATTGTGTACAATTTAGTGCATCAATATCAATCGGTAAATGATTTAAGTACTGTTGCTGCTTTGCAAGAATTAGCAGCAGAGGAAATTCATGAAACAGTACCAGGTGATTATCCAGAAATTGATCAATTATTGACAAATATTATGGATCGTCGTTTGCGTCATCGTGCAACCGAGAAGATGGTGCAGGAACTGAAGCCATTTGTTACACCATTTGTTGCGCCTAACAAGAAGCAAATTGCACAGGTCTTTCGTAAAACAAAAAAATTAACGTTACCTGATTTGACGGTGGTTGATTGGCGTGATTATACATTCTTTGCTTGGAATGATATTGCAACGCAACGTAAGTATATCTTGTATTACGAGGATGAACAGTTATTGGGACTTGTTGGTGATGTTTCAAGTCCAGTTGTTAAAGGGTATTGCGCTATTTGTCATCATGAAGAAAATGTGTCGATGTTCTTGGCGTTAAATAAACGACGAGGAGATGGTCGGTATACAAAGAAGGGCAATTATATTTGTGTGGATAGCTTACAGTGTAACCGTAATTTACATGAACGAGCTTACTTTGATGAATTTGTGACGACAATTAAAAAACAGTAAAAGTGATCTTTTATAGGAGAGCCATGAATCTACTCAGAAAGTGGGTAGATTCATGGCTCTATTTTTATGAAGAAGCTAATTTCAAAATACTTAAATTCACGGTTTCAATGAAAACTTTACACAACGCTTACGTAAAATCGGTTAATTCGTTACCTTAAAATTTTACGATTGACTTGTACAGGTGGTTTTCTTGAATGTGAAAGGAGTATGTTATATGTCAGTTGCTAGACAAAAGCAATTTTTTGGAATCAGTGTCATCGTTTGTTTTGTTCTTTTATTTATTGCAGCATTTGCAGACTTACAGATTAGCAATACTTTTATCAATTATAATAGTGTATTTGGTACCATTTTTCAGAGTTTTGGTGAATTTCCACAGTATTTAATTTTTGTTGTTAGTGGACAAATAGCAGTTGCTTATGCATTAAAAGTACAAGAGACAACTCTTTTTAAAGGTCTTTTGGCATTTGGTGGACTAGCACTATCGGGTTGGCAATTAAAACAGTATCTTAATGAAGTTGAAAGTTATCTTTTGTCGGTACAGTCGAACAGTGATCATCATAAAGCAATTGGTCTTGCAAATAGTGATGGTGCGACAACGGCGCTCAGTGTTGGTAAGGCTTATGGTATCTGGATTATTATTTTTATTATTTTGACCTTGGCTTTGCAATATTGGTTTAATCGTCTTAAGTTAGTGCGAATCAAACAATTATTAGTGATTGCTATTTTTGCCTCATTAACTGTTTGGTTTTCTTTGCAAGTCAATTTGGGTCTAAAAGAAATATGGGGGCGGGTGCGTCCGTATGAGTTGAATAAAAGTCAAAGTAACTATACTAATTGGTTAACTATTAATGGTGTTAATGGTCATATGTCATTTCCTTCAGGACATACCCAGGCGGCAACATTGTTGATTGTTCTTTCTTGGTTCTTTCAAGGTAAGGCACAAAAAACTTGGTGGGTTATTGGTATTGTTTACGGTGCGCTGATGGGAATTGCGCGTGTAATCATTGGCGCCCACTTTATGGGGGATGTCGTCGCTTCATTCTTCATTACAGCAACGATTATTTATATCTTCCGGATTCTTTATTATCAGTATGTGGTTAAGGGACAAACGTTAGGAGAGTGAGACAAAAGTCGTCTTGAAGCTGGTGTGTAACGTGAATTGCGCTATTTTTTCCTAAACTTTGCGCTCACAAAAATTTTCATGTTTAACATACGTTAACTCAGACAAATAACAGAAATTACGTTACAATCAACATCAATGTTGAAGTAGAATCGCAATCAGATATGGGTGATAGTATGCTTAGACAAGATCTCAGACAATATTTATTAAACTTTGTGGTTAAACATCCAAAATTAACTGTTGATGAAGGGTATATAATTAGTGAGGCAACTGATCGTTTACAACGTCAAAAACGCTCGCAAGAAAAAGAGATGATTGATATAATCAGAGCTTTACGACAATTATCTTATCAGCAACATTTATCACAGGATGGGTGGCAGCTTCTAACAAAATTGCAACGTAAACAATGGATTTGGGGAGTTGTTAATACCTTTCAGTTATTTGGGCATTAACAGTTTTTGTTGCAAAGCAATCCTGCTACTGATTTCATATTATAAAATTAATTTTTAGTGGGTTGGAATAGTTTATACTGTTCTAACCCTTTTTGTTTGCGTAGTTATTCAGAAAATAAAACTAGGTATAAAATACGATTTCTATGTGATATTATTTATTTACTAAATGGGTTTGTGGGGAAACAAATATGATTGAGAAGCGTGTGAATAATATCATTGATGTTTGTGGTTTGGTTGCAAAAATATTGCTTGAAAGTGGTGCAGAGACAACGCGAGTAGAGTCAACAATTGCGTATATTGGTCAAGCAGCAGGCATCAATCTTAACTGTCATGCCACAATGACAGCAATATTTATCAGTACAGAAAGTGGCTCAACAACCCATCTTGTTAAGCCGAATGTCTCAAGTTTTAATCTGCAAAAGGTGGATGAAATAAATACGCTGTCCCGACAATTTTCTGCTCATGAAATTGACTTTAACGAGTTAGAACGTAAGGTGCATATTATTGACCATAAGGTGATTGATTTTACATGGACTCAGAAAATTATTGGCGCCGGTTTTGTATCAGTTGCACCAATGCTGTTATTCAAAGCTTCTTGGACGGATCTTGCATTGGCATTCTTCGTTGGTATTTTAGGATATCTTGCTTCACAGTGGGGGAATGCACACTCAACAGCACCTTATCTAAGTGCCATTGTTGGTGGTTTAGTTATTAGTTTATTAGCAACTCTATTACAATATTTTGGTATTGCAGATAGTGCTGCTAATATTATGATTAGTTCGCTGATGCCGTTAGTGCCTGGTGTACCATTAACAAATTCATTACGAGAAATTATTGATCGTGACATTTTATCTGGTCTTGTTCGTGGTGTGGATGCAATTATGATTGCTGGCTCAATCGGAATTGGTGCCATTGTCGGTAGCTTTATTGCCCATATAATGACGGGAGGCCTATAAGTGGAACTTGTCTTAGGATTTATTTTCAGTTTTTTATCAACAGTCGGTTTCGGCATTATTACTAATGTGCCCCGACGTGTCTTATTTCTAGCTGGTGTAACTGGTGCATGTGGCTGGACAGTTTATTTACTGACCGTTCAAGTAACAGGCAATCTCATTCTACAAAATTTTTTGGCGGCGCTAACCATTGGTTTACTGGGTAATGTGTCTGCCATTCTGATCAAAGCACCTGTTAATATGATGTATGTTCCAGGATTGGTTTCACTTGTGCCAGGCATTATTATTTATACGAGCTTAAAAGAATTTACGTTAGGTCATTATCTTAACGCTGGACGAAATTTAATCAAAACACTGGTCATTGCGATGGCAATTGATATTGGCTTTGCAATTGCGGAGGCAATTTTTAGACGTATTCGCCGGGGTATTGTACGTCGTCGCAGTAATGGTCAGGGGTAGAACCTATTAGTTTATAAATAATTACTAAAAGAAGCTAAGCCAGAAAAAATTTTGGCTTAGCTTTTTCGTTAAAATTATTCAACTTATAATCAAATAAAGTGCATGATGGCTAACACCACTGGTGGAACCAACAACGCAGGTAGTAGATTCAGTGTATTGATCTTTTTGATTTCTAGTACGCTTAACCCGGAAGCTAAAATCAATATACCACCGATAATTGTGAGCTCATTTAATAGGGTGGTGCTCAATGCTGTTTGGAAGAGTAGCGCTAAGAGATACAGTCCACCTTGCCAGCAAAATAAAACGACAGCAGCCCACATGATACCAAGACCAAAAGTTGCACTTAAGACAATTGAAGTAATAAAGTCTAAGCCACCATTGGTCAACAGGAAAGTATAGTCATGCTGCAAGGCAGCTTTGATTGGACCTAAAATAGAGAGTGACCCAAAACAATAAAGTAAAATGGCGGTTGCTAGTCCAGTGGATAGATCGCTGTTTGTAAATTTTTGAATTGCTTGGTCAAATCGATCCTGAATATTAATGGCTGTCCCGATAATACCACCAATCGCCAAACTGATGATAAAAAGTACGGGTAATGTACTTTGATCTAATGGGTTAATGACTGCGTGAATACCAATCACAATAGCAGCTAGGCCAATGGATTGCATTAACACAGTATGATAGGTAGGTTTAATATATTTTTTGGTTAAACTACCGATTAGGCTCCCCAGGATAATCATGGTCACATTAAAAAAAGTACCAAACATAAGTTTGCTCCTTGATGTAAGAATTATTAACACATTTTAAGCATAAAGGGGATGGAACGCTCATTGTCCCATCCCTTTAAAACGCTATTATTTAATTTAACTGAAGTAAGTTTGCTTTAGATTTGGTCATCTTCGTCAGGAGTAACGTCACGGCGCTTTTCTTCAGCATCTTCATCAAATCGATACTTATACTGGTGGGTATTTGGTGAATCGGGCATGATTACGACGGCAACAATGTAAATGAACACAAATGGGAAGAATCCAGTAAAAATTGTTGCTGCGGCGAAAATTAAACGGACTAGTGAAGCATCCAAGTCAAAGTATTCTGACACGCCTCCAAGCACACCACTTAGTACACGGTCATTTGATTTTGTTAATTTCTTATCTTTAGCCATAATATTTCTCACTTTCTCATAGAATATCGTGGGAATTAAAACACTTTACAGACAAGTTTCGATTCCCTATACTTGTATTATATTATATGACTTATAGTATTGTAAAGGAAGTTGAATTATGACAATGCAATTATCAAGTGACCTAATGGATGGGTTGGTATTGGCGCTACTTTCTAAAGAAGATTTATATGGTTACTCACTGACAAAACAAGTTCAGGAGCGCTTTGCAGTGTCAGAGTCAACAATGTATCCTGTTTTGCGTCGTTTAAAAAAACGTGATTGGGTAACAACATATGATGAACCTTTTGAAGGTCGTAATCGTCGATATTACAGTATCTCCGACTTGGGTTATAAAGAAATGACACGTATTCAAGATGAGTGGCGTGACTTTAGTCGTAAAATTAATGATTTGATGTTAGAGGGAGATGCTAATGGAAAATAGTATTTATTTTACGCAGGTTAAAGTCTATTTAAGCCAATTGACAGTGGACGAACAGGAAGATGTTATTCGTTTTTATCAGGAATATGCTGCAGATGCGCAGTTATCTGGCGAGCGTTTAATTTCAGAGTTAGGAACACCAAAACAGCTGGCACGTCGTATTTTGGTCGACTATTCATTGCGCCTTGAAGAGGACGATATACATAATACATATGAACATGAAAGTACTCGTCAAGATCGCCAAAACTGGATCAAACAAGAATTTAACTTAATTAGCATTGTTTTGGAGGGATTACTGACATCAATTGTTTGGGTGCCGGCCATGCTGTTAATTTTAATTTGTTTGTTTGCGACAATTGGTATTGCCGCAATTGTGATTGTGGCGCTAATTTATTATCTACTGACAGGCTTATTTCAAATCTTTGGCGGCTTGGCAATTCTGTCAAGCAATTGGGCCACCGGTTTATATCAAGGTGGTATCGGATTAATTATTGTCGGGCTACAGTTTGTTGCCTGGCCTGTTGGAGTGACCATTATTCGCACAGTCTTTAGAGCATTGATGCGTTTTGTTAAATATGTTGGGCGTCGATTCTCACATAAGGGTAAAGAGGTAACACATCATGCATAAAGGTTTTCGATTTGTTTTAACTGGATTCATTGTGATTTCTTTTGGTGTCATCATTATGATTGTTGGTCTAGCACATGGTGGTCAAAATAATTTGGGCTGGCATAATGGCCATTTTGAGGTTTCACAAATTAAATCTGTACATCATTACGTAAAATCAGTGACTAAGATTGATGTGGAAACAGCGAATGTGCCGGTTACTTTTCAAACAGGAACGCAACAAAGTATTGAAATTAAAGGACGCATCACTAACCCTAATTTTTTACATGTTAAACGAAATGGTAAGCAACTAAAAATTCGCTATGTGCCTAATCAAGAAAAGGGTTATGAAGTGGGCTTTGGGAAACATGAGCCAGAAAAATTGATTATTAGTGTGCCAAAGAATAAAAAATTAACGGAATATCGACAATCATCTATGTATGGTGCCATGAATATTGCAAACCTACGTGCAAATCGTGTGACACTAACTGCAACAGCTGCTGATATCCAAATAAACAACACACAATTACAAAATTTGTCAGTTGCAGCTCACGATTCAAAGATGTCATTGAATAATTTACAAGCTAATCAGACGACAGTAAACAGCAGTGATAGTAATATCAATACAAATAATTCACAACTTGGTCGTCTGATGTTATCGGCAGATAGTAGTAAAACGATTTTACAAAAAACGACGATTGATGCCAGCGCCATTCAGGTAAATAAGGGAAGTGTTAAGCTAGTTAACAGTCAACTTACAGGTCATAATATTATGACGATTATGGATGGTTCATTAAAAGCTTCAGAATTAACTAACGTTGGTCTACAGATGCAGGCATCGGATGGACGAGTCAAAGTGTATGGGACCAATTATGGTAATAGTTATCTGAATAGCAGTCAATCATTTGATAATCAATTTAATGTTGATGTTTCGGATGGTAATATAACGATTAAATAGTACTGTAGGGAGATTTTGTGATGACATCAAAACGTTGCCAATGGGTTGATGAAAAAGATGCGTTGATGGTTCAGTATCATGATACTGAATGGGGGCATCCAGAGCATCGAGACCAGAAGTTATTTGAATTATTAAGCTTAGAAACTTATCAAGCAGGTTTGAGTTGGCGAACCGTTTTACATAAACGACAGGCTTTTAGGCAGGCGTTTGCAAATTATGATTTAGAACAAGTCGCACAGTATACGGAAGCAAATATTGAACAATTAATGCAAGATGTAACCATTATTCGCAATCGATTAAAGCTCCAAGCAACTATTAATAATGCGCAAGCGATTCTAGCACTGCAACAGAGCGGGCAGACTTTCGATCAATGGTTATGGTCATTTGTCGATAATCAGACCATTGATCACCACGTTATCAACTATCAAGATGTACCAGCAAAAGATGATTTAGCAACATCTGTGTCTAAGGCAATGAAAAAAATAGGACTTAAATTTGTGGGTCCAGTTACTATCTATTCTTTTCTACAGGCAGCTGGGTTAATTAATGATCACGAGATGACATGTCCATATCACAAAAAATAATACAAATGAAAAGCACCAGCAACGTGGGATTACTGGTGCTTTTCTAATGCCATTACCCAAAGGGTATACAATAGCATTGACCATAAACACAAGAGTAAGAAATGTCTATGGATATATTTTAAGGAGTAGGTTGTAGGTCAGTTAGTCCTACGGCTAAGCCAATTGACTTAGTGTTATGAGTCTGTTGTACATATAGTCAAAGGGAATGCGATTCCTATTAACTGTTATTAATATAACGCACTTCGTCCGACAATACAACTATTTTTTTACGTTTTTTCCTGAATTACGGAAAAATAATTTTAAAATGTACCAATTACTGGCTCTGTCACTTGACCGTGGTGGAAATAGTTCCTCTAAAATGGCTGTAATTATTGTCCCAATCAATGATGCTAGGGCGATAAAATTGATCCATAGTAACAAAATAATTGCTGAACTTAAAGCTTGGTAAAAAGTAAAGGCTTGTGCAGCAATGTTAACATACCATCCAAATGCTTTGGCAAGCCAAATAACAAGCGTGATTTGAATGATTGTTCCGATTAAAATCCAAATAATTCGAGGTTTTTTGATTGGTAAAAGGGTATTGAATAAAAACGCGCCAATAAATAATCCTAAAATAACAACTAAACGCTTCGCTGATTCAATTTGATAAACAATGTTGCTGCTAATTGGTAAGGCTTCTAAAATGTTTGAGCCAACTGATGCAATAATTAATAAGACACCAATAATGGCCAGAATAATAATTAGCCAAAACATTGAAATGAAACGATCAAAAATAGCGACACTGTTTGCTTGTACATTATAAATACCATTTTGAGCAATACGAATTGAAGAGACCACACGAGATAGTGACCAAAGTGTGATAATAATAGAAGCTGATAGAACGCCAACGCCATTTTGACTTAGAATTGATCGAATAATTGGTTCAATAAAAGTAAAGACAGATTCGGGAACAGCAGTTTGGGCATATTTTAATGCGGTATCAATTTTTAATCCTAAATAAGGTAGTAAAGTTCCCAAGATGACGATGGCAGGGAATATTGATAATAGTCCGAAGTAGGCAATCGATGAACTAGCTGTAATAATATCAACCCGAGAGGTCACGTCAATAATTGTCGCTACCAGTTTGTTATTTATAAGATTTTTAAAAAATTGTTTCACGACTTCAATTCTCCTGATAAAATTGACAATAATCATTTTATTTTAGCAAATAAATGGCTAGTTCGTACAATTAATTATTTTTAACTATTATATAAATCAAAAATTGTAAAATAAGTGCAAATTATCCATAGACATGTTACGCTATTCACAATAATTAACAAAGGTGAGAAAATATGAAATCAAGACGTCCTTCACGATTGAAATTTTGGGCATTTATCTTTATCGGTTATGTAGTGTTGTTTGCTATTGGTTTTACTGTACCAGTTGCTTATGGCGCATTAACTAATAAAGATACGCAACAAACATCTGCTTCAACTAGTTCTAGCAGCAGTAGTAAATCAAGTGCAACAACTGAAGCTGCCTCATCATCAGATAGTGCTGTAGATAGCTCTACAAGTAGTAAAGCAACAACCTCTTTTAAGAAGAAGGTTACGGTACAGCAAGGGGAAACTGGTTACGCAATTGCCACAAAATACGGGCTAACGGTTACGCAATTACAGAATTTAAACCCATCAATTGATTTGGATAATCTAGAAGCTGGACAGACGCTGAAGGTAAAAAGCTCTTCATAAATTGCGTTACATTTTTAGCCAAAAGAAGTTGGAACAAGGGAATTTGTTCCAACTTCTTTTTGTAACATAAATGATACTTACACGCTCCCTAAAAATGTGCTTAAATGGAAATCAGGCACTTTTAGATAAGTAGGAGGAGTTATGAACGAAGAAAAAGTTTCATCTAGAGTTATTTGGTCGATTGTCGCAGCAGCAATCTTGGGCTTTTCAGGTATTTTAACGGAAACGTCAATGAACGTGACCTTTCCAGAATTAATTCAACAATTTCACCAGTCAATGGGAACTGTCCAATGGTTAACAACAGCATATCTTTTGGTTGTTGCGCTATTGATGTTAACATCAGCACATTTTAACGCCATTTTAAGTAAACGACAAACCTACATGATTGGTTGGATTGCCTTTGTAGTGGGCGATATTATTGCAATTATTGCACCAAGTTTTTGGTTATTACTATTCGGTCGATTGATTATGGCAGTTGGAACAGGTTTTGCCTTACCACTGGCCTTTAATGTTATATTTACCAGTGTCCCAATGTCACAACTTGGTAAATATATGGGCTTTGGAACATTGATTATTTCTTTGGCCCCAGCTTTAGGACCAGTTTATGGAGGAGTTGTCACTTATACATTGGGTTGGCGGGCTATTTTTATGATTATTCTACCCGTGACAATTATTTCATTGTTAATTGGCTGGTTTAATTTAGATAATCAGAAGCCAACATCAAAAAATAAATTTGCCTATGGTCAATTTATATTAATCGGTATTTCTCTAGTATCAGCGATATTAGCTTTAGGGCAACTAGAGTCTGGTAGACTCACTGCCGCGATTATCATTTTGGCATTAGTAGCCATTGTTGCGATGATTGGATTTATCCAAGCTGCAAAACGATCAACTAATCAATTAATTGATGTCAGTGTTTTCCGTAGCAAGGCTCTGGTTATGGCATTATTAATTTATGCAACATCCCAAGCCATTAACTTGGCCGTTAATTTTGCTTTACCACAGTATAGTCAATTAACATTGGGGACAACAACAATGGTTGCAGGCTTTATTCTAATGCCTGGTTCGTTATTAGGTTCAGCAGTTGCACCAGTTTATGGGTCAATGTATGATCGTTTAGGAGCTAATAAGCCATTGACATGGGGATCACTTGGATTCCTGGTTGTCATGATTATTTTCTCAGTGATGGCACCAAATATTGCGACGATTGGCTTAACCGTTGTGTATGTTGTATTCACTTTGGCACGAAACTTAACGTTTAGTGTGGCAATGACTGCCGGTGTGGCTGAAGTTAAACCCCAACAATCTGGGGATGTTAATGCCATTTTTAATACGGTGCAACAATTCATCGGAGCTGTTGGGACAACTGTTGCGGCATTGTTTATCCAAACATCAGGAACAACCAAAGCAGCAATCGCAACTCAGACAGCAACTGGATTCAGTCATCTAATCTGGTTTAGCACAGTCATTGTTGCTATCAGTTTGATTTGGTTAGTAATTTATATGAAGACAAAGACAGCAAAATAGTTATAATTGAGCGGCTAGTATGGTTTACATATTGGTCGCTTTTTTGATATCGTACAAATAGATAAAAGAGGGAGGAAAATCATGGTTAACTATAAAGTACTAAAGCAATCAAATATTGCTCCTAATATTTGGGACAATTACCAACAGCAAGTCAATCACTTTGAATGGTCGGGAGCAAAATTTATTGCTAAGAAAATGGCCAAGCAAATGGGCAATAACGAAAGAGTAGTTATTGCATTGGATGAAGATCAAGCTGTGGGTGTTGGTGCGTTAGTTGATCAGGATATTGCCAATATCCCTGAATCCCCTTATTTTAGTACATTGTATGTACTACCAGACTATCGTAGTCAAAATATTGCTAGTCATATTGTTAAATTGGTGCTTAATGAAGCGCGGATACTTGGTTATCAAGAAATTTATGTCATGACACAATTGAAAGATTTTTATGAGAAGCTAGGGTTTCAATATCAAAAAATGATAACAGATTTTATGGATAGACAGATGAAGTTGTATAGGCAAACATTAGCTTAAATGCATAATTTTTGATATTTGCTAGTTGTACCGGAGAAAGGGGGAGACGATGACTCTATCTGCATACGAAGAAGCAATTGATTTTCTGCAACAAAATGCTATTCCCTATAATGAAGTCAAGCATGAAGCTGTTTGGACAATGGCAGAAGCTAACCAATTAGATTTGCCAAATGATGTCGTGATAAAAAATCTTTTCCTTAAAAAAAGAAAAACAAATGAATTCTTTCTCTGTATCGTTGTTGGACAGAAGAAAGTTGACTTTAAGACATTGGCACCACAATTGCAATTGAGTCGGAGTAAATTAGGCTTTGCAAACGAAATGGATTTGGCGGATGTTTTAGGTTTAAAACCAGGTTTTGTTACACCACTTGGCTTACCACATGATGAACAAAATCAAGTGACGGTGTTGTTGGATAAAGAGTTACAAAAAGTTGATAGTATTGGTATTCATCCTAATAGTAATACAGCAACTGTTTTTGTAACGTATGAGGATTTATTAAAAATTATAAAATATTCACATCATCAAATGATGATTGTTGATTTAGATTAGGGGGACAGGATGGCTAAATTACGTATAATGACTGCAGATGAATTTCAGACATATCTACAGCAAGGTATGCGATCGTATGCTGCAGAAAAGGTGAAGGCAGAAAAAATCTCTCTATCTAAGGCGACTACATTGGCTCAAAATGAATATCAAACATTACTACCAAATGGTTTAGAAACAGAGAAAAATTATTTTTATATGGTTGAAGAGGATGTTCAGGTTAAAGGATATATTTGGTTAGCAGCTTATCGTGGAAATGATGAGATTGCATTTGTTTATGACATTAATATTTATCCTGACTTCCAAAATCAAGGATTAGGGACGCAAACATTAGAATTAGCGACCGAAAAAATGAAGCAATACGGTTATAAATATTTACGGTTACATGTATTTGGACACAATAAAAGAGCAATCCATGTTTATGAAAAACTAGGATTGCATGCAACAGATATTGTGATGGAGAAAGAAATTTAACTATGAATGATCATTTATTGGTTTTCTGGCAGATAATGCCTGTAGGAATGTGACACCAATAATTAATACACCGCCGAGTATTTGAACCAGATTAAAGGGCGTACCTAAGAATACCACTGCAAGAAAAGTGGCAGTTAGCGGTTCAAAAGCACTTAGCATACTCGTTGTCGTGGGTTTTAAATAATTTAGACTGGATAGATAAAAGAGATAAGCAATGGCTGTTCCAAACACAATGATGAAGATAATTTCAAGCCAAGAATTAAGCGAAAATGTTGGCATTGCATGAGACGTTAACAATGGTAGGAAAGGAATACTTCCTAAAAGCATCGCCCAACCAGTTATTAATTCTGTCGCATAGCTTTTCAATAATTTACCGGGCAGAATTTTATAAAATGCTTGGCTTAACCCTGATAAAATTCCCCAAACAATGGCACTGATTGAAAGCGCTAGTTGGGTAATATTACCTTGTGTTACCAGCAGGAAAGTGCCTAAAAATGCCAGTAGGACAGATAGGATATCTGTACGAGAAGGCTTTAGGCGCCAACGTATAATTAAAAATAGTAAAATAAAAATTGGCCCTAAGAATTGTAGAATCGTCCCAGTAGCAGCGTTACCATATTTAATAGCCATAAAGTAAGCTAGCTGTGAGGGAAGCATGCCAATAAAAGAAAAAATGAGTAATTGACTGGCCATCTTAGGTGACCGCCAAATGGTGAAAATACTTTGATGTGTATGTAGATAACTGTAAATTAATAATAAAATACCCGCACATAATAGTCGCATGCCAGTTAACCAGTATGTCGAAAGACCAGTATCATGTAAAAGTATTTGTGCGCAAGTCCCGGATGCACCCCATAGTATGCCGCCAACGATGATAAAAAATAGCCCTTTATTTTTTGCCATAATCTGCCCCAATCATTCAAATTAAGGTTAGTATACTACAAAAAAAGCGGGGAAATTTGGGAATTTCACATTAATAATCGTCTTGAAAAATGTATATCATTTTAAATGGCATCATATCAATAAGTGCTGATATGATGTTTTTTTATATGCACTAAACACGAACAATTCACCTATAAATTACAATAAGATTATAGAAAAATTAAAAGATAACTTGAAGTATTGCGGTCAGTTTATTATAATATTAAAAAAATATGATAAATTTAAGCAGAGGATGTTATGTCGCGATGATATGAGGTGAGTAGATTGGTTGAAGACAATGTGTTGCTAGAACTAAATGATGTTTCGACATCTTTTAAAATTAGTGGGCAGTACTATGATGCGGTGTCGCACGTAAATTTAGAAGTAAAAAAAGATGAAATATTAGCAATTGTTGGTGAGTCTGGGTGTGGAAAGAGTACATTGGCGACAACTATCATGGGGCTGCATAATCCAGATGTAACCCATATTTCAGGGCAAGTCTTATTTGAAGGGCGGGATTTATTACAATTTGACGAAAAAGGCTTAAACGAAGTACGTGGCGCTAAGATTGGAATGATTTTTCAAGATCCGCTATCAGCTTTAAATCCTTTGAAGCGAATTGAGGATCAAATTAAGGAAGTATTGGATTATCATACGGAAATGACAGCCAAAGAGAAACATGATCGTGTCATTGAATTATTAGATCAAGTAGGCATTGTTAATCCAGAACGAACGGCGAATCAATTTCCGCATGAACTTTCTGGTGGTATGCGCCAGCGAGTAATTATTGCCATTGCGATTGCTTGTAAACCAGATATCATCATTGCAGATGAACCAACGACCGCTTTAGATGTTACGATTCAAGTACAGATATTAGATGTTTTGCGGGGGATTCAACGCGAAAATCATGCAGGAATTATTTTGATTACTCATGATTTAGGGGTTGTAGCCGAAACAGCGGATGAAGTTGCGGTGATGTATGCCGGTGAAATTGTTGAACGTGGTACAACGGAACAAGTATTTGGTGACCCACGTCATCCATATACAAGGTCGCTACTACGTTCGATGCCACAAGGGGATCAAGATGTCGATAATGACGACTTGTATGTTATTCAAGGAAGTGTGCCATCTATTGAACGCATGCCTCAGACAGGTGATCGTTTTGCGGCACGAATTCCTTGGATTTCAGCAGAGGCTCATGAAGAGAATCCCACAATGCATGAAATTGTACCCGGGCATCAGGTTAGGTGCACGTGTTATAAAGAATTTTATTTTAAAAGCTTGGGGGAGAGTCGGGTATGAGTTTAATTGAAATCAAAAATTTAAAAGTCCATTACCCAATTCGTTCAGGTTTTTTGAATCGAGTGACCGATCAGGTTAAGGCTGTAGATGGCATCAATTTTAATATTGAGGCTGGTGAAACCTACGGATTAGTTGGTGAGTCTGGTTCAGGAAAATCAACAACGGGTAAGTCAGTTGTGGGTCTAGAAAATGTAACATCAGGATCGATTCTTTATGAAGGAGTCGATATTACGAAAGGTAGCGCCCGCCGCAATATAAAATATAACCAGAATGTTCAGATGATTTTCCAAGATTCGTTATCTAGTTTAAATCCCCGAAAAAGAGTGTTAGATATTATTGCTGAACCATTACGAAATTTTCAACACTTGTCAGCTGAAGATGAAAAAATTCGTGTTTTACAACTATTAGATACGGTTGGTTTGAATCCAGAGTCACTGTATAAGTATCCACATCAATTTTCAGGTGGTCAACGGCAACGTATTGGCATTGCACGTGCAGTGGCAACTAATCCAAAGCTAATCATTGCAGATGAGCCAGTTTCTGCGTTGGATTTATCCGTTCAAGCACAAGTGTTGAATTTCATGAAAAAAATTCAACGTGAATTTGGGATTTCTTATTTATTTATCTCACACGACCTAGGTGTCGTTCGTCATATGTGTCAGAATATTGCCATTATGAATAAGGGACGTTTGGTTGAAGTAGGGACACGTGAAGATATCTATGAACATCCGATGCACATTTATACTAAGCGACTATTAGCAGCAATTCCTGAAGTAGATGTGGCACATCGTAAGGAACGACAGCAGCAACGGAAAGAAATTGAAAAAATTTATCAAGAACAATCAAGTCAATATTATGATAAAGACGGCTTGGCGTATCCACTAATTCAAGTGTCACCAACGCATTTTGTGGCATTGCCAGAAGAAAAGCTAGCAAAGGGGTGATGGTTAATGTGGAAAACAATTTTTCGAAGAATTTTAATCATGATTCCCGAAGTCATTTTGCTAAGTATGTTGGTATTTTTGTTAGCTAAGGCGATGCCAGGTGATCCATTTACAGGTTCAATCAATCCGCGATCAAGTGCAACTCAAATTGAACATTTGAAACAAATTAATGGTCTCTATGACCCATGGTATCAACAGTATTGGAATTGGGTGGTTCATTTATTCCATGGTGATTTGGGGCAAAGTTATCAGTATCATGAGGCAGTTTCTAATTTGATTGGTGAACGAGCCATCAACACGTTGTGGTTATCATTGTTTACCATGGTATTAACCTATTTAATTGCTCTGCCACTTGGTTTATATGCAGGAAAACATGAAGGTAAGTTACCAGACACAATTATTCGAGTGTATACCTACGTGACTTACTGTATTCCATTTTTCGTTATTTTAGTCATTGGATTGTGGATTTTCGGTTACGTCTTAAATTGGTTTCCAACAACGGGATCGGTTTCCGCAAATGCTGAAGGGTTTGGTACCTTAGGCTCACGCTTCTTCCACATTTTATTGCCAGGATTATTAGGCGCATTATTTGGAACCGTGAATATTGTGCAGTATATGCGTTCTGAGGTTATTGATGCTAAGCATTCTGATTATGTTAGAACGGCACGGTCAAAGGGGGTGCCAAGTAAAGCGATTTATCGGCACCATATTTTCCGCAATTCCCTCTTACCGATTGCTGCATTTGGTGGCTATTCAATTACCGGATTATTGAATGGATCAATTTTTACTGAAACAATCTTCTCTTATCCAGGTATGGGCATGTTATTTATTGATTCAATTAGTTACCGTGATTATACCGTTATTACGGCACTGGTATTGTTGTTTGGTATTTTGAACTTACTAGGAACATTATTATCAGATATTATTTTGAGTATTGTGGATCCACGGATTCGAATCAGTTAGAAAGGGGGCATATGAAATGGCATCAACGAGTAGAGTGACTGAAATATCACCTCAAGAATTGCAACGTTTGACTGCTGAAGCCAAGCAAGAAGCGGCCCCTTCATCAACGAAGATTTTGTGGAACGAATTTAAGGCGGATCGGCCAGCGTTAATCGCGTTGATTATTGTGGTTGGGTTCATATTATTTGTCATGATTGCACCACTATTTATTAATAGTGACAAGATGATGACAACTAACATCATGGCGTACTTAACACCACCTGGACATGAGGGCTTGTTACTAGGTGCAGATGCTAATGGACGATCAATTGCGATGCAATTAATTGTTGGGTCGCGTAATTCGATTGGTATCGCGATTGGGTTGACGGTTATATCATCAACTTTTGGTATTGCTTGGGGCTTAATTTCTGGGTATTTTGGTGGTTACATTGATTGGGGGATGCAGCGTGTTTATGACTTCATGATGATGCTTCCTATGACCATGATGATTATTGTACTTGTCACCATTATTGATAACTATAATTCAGTCACATTGACATTAATATTCTCATTATTTTATTGGATGGGAACATCACGATTGATTCGATCTCGCACGTTGGCGGAAAGCAAGAAAGATTATGTATCTGCATCAATTACTTCTGGAACTAGTGCTTGGAAAATCATTTTTAGAGAAATTATGCCTAACATTTCTTCATTGATTATTGTTGATACGACTTTGTCATTTGCTGAAAATATTGGTGTTGAGACTGGACTATCATATTTGGGATTTGGGTTACCATCAAACATTCCATCATTAGGTACTTTGATTGCGAATGCGAATGATCCCAATAATATTACACAATACTGGTGGACATGGTTACCAGCAGCAATCGAAATCATAATTTTGTGTCTGTCAATTAGTTATATCGGTCAAGTGATGAGCCGAGCTGCAAATGCATCACAACGTCGGGCAGCTAAATAACATGTTACAGGGAATCTTTAAAACATATAGGGTGGTGGTGTATCAGGTGATAAATATTAATTAAAGTCGTCGTTATATTAGGTGATTTCATGAGTTGAAAAAGAAATGGGGAAAGCGTATGAACAAGACCAGTAAAAAATGGGCTGTATCATCAGCGGCTGTTTTGGCCGCCGTATCGTTAGCTACTTTCAGTATCGATAATACAACCACAGTTTCAGCGGCTACGAAAAGGGCAAAACTATCCGACACATTTAAGAATAGTGCTAAGGAAAGTACGAAGGCAAATAATGAGAGTACTTTAAAGGTAGCTGAACCAAATGATTCACCCTTTAAGGGAATTACAGAGCCAACACTTGCAGATAATCAAGAAGATTCTAACGTATTCAGTCCGGGTGGAAATAGTACTTTGTTTAATGTGGATGATAATTTTAAAATAATTGATGGTGGGTTAGCTAATCAGAAATTAGATCGACAGAATAATACAGTTACGATTACTATTCGTGATAATGCCAAATGGTCTGATGGACAACCAGTTGTTGCCCGTGATGTTGAGTACCCATATGAAATTATTGCTAATCCTAAGTCAACATCATCACAATATTCAGCTGATTTTGAGCGAATTGAAGGCATGGCTGATTATCATTCAGGAAAGGCTTCAACGATTTCTGGTTTCAGTTATCCTGATGGTGAAAATGGTAAGACGGTTGTCATTAAGTACAATTCATTGTCACCAAGTATGAAATTTGCTGGTAACTCCTTTGTTTGGGGGACTGTCGCACCATACCACCTATATAAGGGTGTTGCTATTGATAAACTAGCAGCTTCTGACCAGGTTCGAAAGAATCCAGTCTTCGTTGGCCCATATAAGTTGGATAAGGTCGTTGAAGGAGAGTCGACCAGTTGGTCTCCAAATAAGTACTATTGGGGCAAGGCACCAAAGATTAAGCACATCACGATCAATGTTGTTTCATCTAATAGTATTGATAAAGCCATCCAAACCAAAAAGTATGACTTTACCACACCAGCAGGTGTTATGCGTGGTACCAGCTATAAGAATCTGAAAAATCTCAAGAATTACAAGATTGTTGGTCATCCTGATCTAGGATACAACTATTTTGGATTTAACGTTGGTGAATATGACACAAAGAAACAAGTTAACGTGATGGACCCTAAGTCTAAGATGGCAAATAAGAATCTACGGCAAGCAATGATGTACGCGATTAATGAAGATGCCATAAATGAGAAATTCGGAAATGGTGTTAGATGGCGTGCCAAGACTTTGATTCCACCAATCTTTGATAAGTATTCTGACCAATCGGCTAAGGGATTCCCATACAGTCCAAAGAAAGCAGCTAAGTTACTTGATAAGGCTGGATATAAGAAAGATGGTAAGTGGCGTACACAACCAAATGGTAAGAAGTTGGTTATTTACTTTGGTGCTATGAAGGGTAGTTCTACAAGTCACGCAACTTATCAAGATTACTTGCAACGTTGGCGTAAGATCGGTTTGAACGTCAAGATGGCTACTGGTAAGGAAATGGAAATGAATAGTTTCTATGATACTTTGCAAAAGCCAAAGCAAAACAAAATTGATATCTTTGCTGCTGCCTGGAGTTTGTCTTCTGAACCAACACCAACACAACTATATGGCGCAGATGCACCGTTTAACATGGGTCACTTTGTTACGAAGAAAAATACGCAGTTGATTAATGACTTGAACAGTGAGAAGGCTTGGAATGATAAATATCGTACCGATAAGTTCAAGGAGTGGCAAGACTATATGAATGATCAAGCTGCTTACGTTGCTTCAGATAATAGTTACCAATGGGTACCTGTTAACAAGCGTGTGAAAGGCTTTGATTTGAGTAATGGAAACAATTATTTCTGGAATAATTTGACATTGACTTCTTCAAAATTGAAGTAGAATAAATGAGCTAGAGATAGATATAAAAAAATAAAAGGTAAAGGAAGGACTTTGAAATTGTTTCAGGTTCTTCCTTGTTTTATTTAGTCGTCATCAAATTCACTGGGAACATCCAGATATTGTTGCAAGGGCAATAAAAACAATACTTGGAGATGAAGTTCTATAATAACATCAAAGGTAGTACGATGATTCGTTATTAAAGGGGGATGTCATGAAAGAAAATATGAAACCAATTTTTGATGTTTTTGATGCTAATCTAAAAAAGATTGATGCTGGTGAAAAGTTCTCGTTGCCAAGTTTGTATGGTGAGTCAGATTGGGACCAATTGTATATCGGGGACAAAGTGATGGCTGGTAATCAGTTTTTGCGGCAAGTCCGGCAGGGGCGTTATCCAGATGTTAAAGAATTACCCAAAGATAAGCAACATGGACGACGTCAGTATCAGAAAAAATAATGATTCATGCATATTTGAATGTTAGCTAGTTAAAAGTATTGTTATAATTAATCAATATCACGGGTAGTTGCAGGCGAAACCCATATCAAATTGCCGGTGACACTTTTTTGGTGTGGAAAGGTTTTTATGCGAATAAATATATTGCAACATACGCCTAATGAAGGTCCTGGTTCAATTTTGGACTGGGCACAAGCAAATGGTCATCAAACATTTATCTATCATCCCTATCAATTTGGCTATTTACCAACGGTTGATGAAACCGATTTGTTAGTTATTTTGGGCGGACCAATGAGTCCAAATGATGATTTGTTATGGATCAAACAAGAACGTGAACTCATTCAGGAGTTGTTAAACAAAGACATACCGATGTTTGGTGCCTGCTATGGCGCACAACAAATCGCTAAGACACTAGGCTACGCAATTTCAAAGGCGCCAGCCAAGGAAGTTGGTTGGGGGCCAGTGTATCGGCAGAGTCAAATTATCCCTGACATCCCTGAAGAATTAGTGGCATTACATTGGCATGAAGAAATGTTTGAAGTGCCTAAAGAGGCAGAATTACTATTTTCTAGTGATGCAGTTAAAAACCAAGGGTTTGTGATGAACCATCGGGTAGTGGGACTACAATTTCATTTTGAACCACTAGCTGATAATGTTCGTGAAATGGTGGTTAATGACTTTCCGTATATTCAGGGATCAATTTTTAACCAGACAGCGGATGATATCTTAGAGACACCAGTTCCTGATATCAATAGAGCAATCATGTTTAAAATTTTAGATTTTATTACGGCTGATAAGTAAGTATCTAGTTATTGGGGAAAGTATGATTGAAAAGGGGTTTTCAAATGGGGAAAAAAGAAGCAGTCGCACAATTACAGCAGCGGGAAATGGACGTTTTAAGGAAATATGTCAAAGCAAATAAATCGGCATTGCCAGACCAAATTGTCTTTGCAGGTTCTTCTCTAATGGAGATGTTTCCAATCGAAAAAATGCAACAAAACTTAGAGTTAAAACAAAAAATTTATAATCGGGGTGTTAGTGGGACAACGACACAGTTTTTATTACAACACATTGATGAATTAGTACTCGATTTACAACCTGCCAAAATTTTTATTAATATAGGTAGTAATGATATTGATTTCGGTATTTCAGAAAAAACGTTCATTAGTAATTATGCAAGCATCTTACAAACCTTTCAGCAAAAACTACCACAAACAACAGTTTATACCATGGCTTATTATCCTATGAACCCAACAATTCAAGCAGCTAAGAATAATAATCAAAACAGTGCTAGAAGTAATGAGCGTTTAGCACAAGCAAGTCAGCAGGTCGCACAACTTGCTGATAAATTTGGTTATGAATTTATCAATGTCAATGATGGGTTGGCTGACGAAAATGGTGATTTGTTACCAAAATTAACCTTTGATGGTGTGCACATGTTTCCAGCTGGTTATGAAATCGTCTTAAAGAATATGTATCGATATTTGTGAAATGTTTTAGAATTTAATAAATGAAGACCTCGTAATTGTTGGATTTTTATGTCTGACAATTGCGAGGTCTTTTTAGAATATAATAACTTCTATTTCCTGTTTTTAAATTATTCGTGATGCCCCAAAACTTGCAAATATTCTGCAAAATTCTCCTCTTCAGAAATAATGCCAGTTTGCTTTGCCTCATACCAGTTAATTTTATCATTTAAAATTTGGAGGTGGTGTTGAATTTCTGAAAACTCGCTTAGAAAATTGTGCTTAGCTGCTTTTAGAAGTTCAAGTCGTTGCGGAATGGTGCTGTCTCCTTGTTCACGCCACAGAATATATTGCTTTAGTTCTTTAATACTAAGGCCAGTTCCTTTCAAATGATTCAAAAATTTAAGCCAACTCACATCTTCTTCAGTATAGTAACGCCGTCCATTTGGATACCGTTGTGGTTTAATCAATCCTTCATTTTCATAGTATCTTAATGTGGAAGTAGGTAAATTAAACTGACGGCTAAATTCCCCAATATTATATTTTTTACTATTAGAAAAGTCATTCATATTAGAGCCTCCTTAAAGTTAAGTTCAATAATGATTATACAAAAATAGTTCTAAATTTAACAATAATCGTTTTAATTGACTTAAAGTGTGCTTTAAGTAGTATGCTGTCTGTTAAAGATTAGAAATGGGGGAAAGATAAATGACTAAGCAATGGACAGTAGAACAATTAGATGAATTCGTAGGTTCTGATGACATGCACGTGTCACCATTTTATGCAGATGGAAAAACATATGGCACACCAACTTGGGTTTGGTCGGTTGTCGTTGATCATGATTTATATGTACGAGCATACAATGGTCAAAATTCAAGATGGTATCAGTCAGCTATGACACAACAAGCCGGTAAGATCAGGTTAGCAGGTAAAGAGTTTGAAACAGTGTTTATAGATGCAGCTGGAGATAGTGTACTAGATTCAAAGATTAGTGCTGCATATCAAGCGAAATATCAAGATAGTCCCTATTTACCACCTATGCTAGAAAAGGGTCCTGTCGGGGCAACAGTTAAAATTTTACCTAGATAATTTAATGATTTCTTTTAAGCGGAGGATTTTTTAATGGCTAAGAAACAAACAGCTGGACAAGAACAATTAGGTAGTTTTGCACCACAATTTGCGCACTTTAATGATGATGTTTTATTTGGTGAAGTTTGGAGCAAAGAAGATGAGCTATCTGCACATGATCGTTCATTAATAACGATTTCAGCTTTGATTGCTATGGGGAATACTGAGCAGTTAGTCGCTCACTTACAAATCGGAAAAAACAATGGTATAACGAAGGATGAAATTGTTGCTGAAATTACTCATTTAGCTTTTTATGTCGGTTGGCCCAAAGCTTGGTCAGCCTTTAATCGGGCAAAAGAAATTTGGCCGGAACAATAATTTTTTCTAAACAAGGAGAGAAGAATGATAACTAAACAAGTTGAACAACCTGGGGTATTTGCGACTGGACCAAAGAATGATGCTTACGCCCAATACTTTATTGGTCAGAGCTATAACAATGCATTAGTCATTCCTGGAAAAGATGTTAGTGTGCCTGTGGGTAATGTAACATTTGAGCCTGGTTGTCGCAATAACTGGCATATTCATCATAACGGTAGTCAAATTTTATTGGTAACTGGTGGTGAAGGTTGGTATCAAGAGGCAGGAAAACCAGCACAACGATTGCAACCAGGTGATGTCGTGATTGCTCATGATGGTATCAAACATTGGCATGGAGCGACTAAGGATTCTTGGTTTAGCCATTTAGCAATTACTACTGGTGATTCAGAATGGTTAGAACCAGTAACAGATAAAGAATATTCTGCATTATCTTAAGTTGATAGAAATTAGTTGCACAAGAAAGGTAAACGGATGACAATCTTAAATGAACAATATACATTGAATAATGGTGTCAAAATCCCTAAATTAGGTTTTGGTACCTGGTTGATTGATAACGATGAGGTGGCTACAGCAGTGCAACAAGCGGCACAAATCGGTTATCGTCACTTTGACACTGCCCAAGCTTATGGTAATGAGCAAGGTGTTGGAGCAGGGCTAAAGGCAACTGGACTTAGTCGAGATGAGTTATTTGTGACGACAAAAGTTCAAGCTGAATTTAAAGATGATGTAACTGTCAAAAAATCAATCGATGAATCATTGCAAAAACTAGATTTGGATTATGTGGACTTAGTATTGATTCACGCCCCAGAACCATGGGCTGAATTTCATGGTGAGAATCATTATTTTGAAGAAAATTTGGCAGTATGGCGTGCCATGGAAGATGCACTTAAAGAAGGAAAGATACGCGCAATTGGTGTTTCTAATTTTTTGCAAACAGATTTAGCGAACATTTTAGAAAATGGATCAGTTAAACCTGCAGTCAACCAATTATTAACGCATATTGGGAACACTTCTTTTGATTTACTGGAACAAGCAAAACAACATGATATTTTAGTTGAAGCTTATTCACCAGTAGCACATGGCGAAATTTTACAAAACGAACAGATTCAACGAATGGCTCATAAATATCAGGTTTCCGTTCCACAATTAGCTATTCGTTATTGCTTGGAATTGGGAACATTACCTTTACCAAAGAGCGTAAATTCAGCGCATATTGCTAATAATGCGGCTGTTGATTTTAAAATATCCGCAGCGGATATGATGATTTTAAAAGAATTACCACAAGTTATAGATTATGGTCATTCAAGTGATTTTCCTGTATTCAGCGGTAAATAACAATACTACTAAACAAAAAACAACTGGACTCATAGTGAGCTCAGTTGTTTTTTGTAATGATAAATTAATTAGTCAACCGTTTGTGTCCAGTTGTATGGATCAGGACGGTCACCATATTGGATACCAACTAATTCGTTGTATAGTTTCGTCGTCACTGGTCCAGCTTCAGTTTCGCTGTAGAAGACATGCTTTTTACCCTCATAAGTTAACGAACCAACAGGAGAAATAACAGCAGCTGTTCCCATAGCACCAGCTTCAGCAAATTGATCGACTTCATCAAATGGTACTGGGCGTTCAACTGGATCTAATCCTTGATCTTTAGCCAATTGTAGTAGAGAACGCTTGGTGATTGAAGGTAAAATTGATTCTGACTTGGGGGTTACAAATTGACCTTCTTTAGTGATACCAAAGAAGTTGGCACCACCAAATTCATCAACATACTTGTGTTCACGAGGGTCTAAGAATAAGCAATCAGCATAACCTTCTTGATGAGCTTTTGCTGAAGAGAATAAGCTACTTGCATAATTTCCTGAGGTCTTTGCTTGACCGGTACCAGCATATGAAGCACGGTCATATTCGCTTACAGTATATGGTGAAGGGTTTAGACCATTTACATAAGCACCAACGGGTGTTGCATAAATGTGGAAGGTATAGTCGGTTGCTGGCGTCACACCAACGACACTACTTGTTCCAATCATAAATGGTCGTAGGTAGAGAGAAGCACCTGTACCGTATGGTGGGACAAATTCTTCATTAGCCTTCACAACTTGCTTAACGGCATCAACAAAAGCATCAACTGGATAAGGAACCATCATCATACGTTCAGCAGAATCAACCATGCGTTCAGCATTCAATTCGGGACGGAATAGATTGATCTTACCATCCTTACGACGATAAGCTTTTAGGCCTTCAAAAACTTCTTGGCCATAGTGGAGCACTTCGGCAGCAACTGATAATTCGACGGATGAACGAGTCGTCAACTCACCTGGTTGCCACTCACCATCTTTGTACTTTGCCTCAAAGTCATAGGGCAAATCGTGATATTCAAATCCTAAATTGTTCCAATCCAAGTTTTCAACTTTTTCTTTCATGATATATTCTCCTCGTGATAATAAATTGATTGATTAAATTGTAATATGTTTACTGTGAAACTGCGGCAACTTTTTGCTCACTAGCTTTATCATCTTCAAGAACTTGATTAATAAAGCCATTGACATCAAACTTATCTGTAAATTCAGTGAGATGAACCAGATGACGTAAAAAATTGTGGGTAGATGCTTCGTAGTTATACTTTTTGCCTAAATCATAGATATAGCCATTGATATAATCCACTTCGGTTTCACGACCATTTGATAGATCCTGGTACATCGAAGGGAAGTGCAAGGGGTTACCGGTCTGACTAACGGTGACCACTTGCTGCCATTCTTCTTGGCGCGAAGTTAATAATTTAATACCAGCACGTTCACAAACATCATAAGCTTCGTCAATTAACTGGACAGATAACGCACGTGTTGTTGGCGCCTGGATGAATTCACCCATGCGGACTTTAAACATTGTGCAAAGCGTATTGACCACTGAATTGAAAACAACCTTGGCCATTAAAGTCCCATTAAAATTAGTTGTTAATGTTGGATTCATACCAGCTGCCTTAAAATCAGCAACTACTTCCTGGGTGACGTCATCTGGTTGTTCAGTTTGATTCGCAAAGTTAACTGATCCAGCACCTTTTTGACCAATGAAATCCACATCGCCTGCTTTGTTTAGCACGGTACCAATCATGGCTGTACCACCAATAACGTGTTCGGGAGCGAAGTACTGATTCAATTTTTCAATATGTCCCATGCCGTTCATACAAGTTAGCGCATAGTGCTTGTCATTAAAGAAATGTGCGCAGCGATCCAAAAGTTCAGCTAGCATATACTGCTTGGTAAAGACAATCAGAATGTTTGCGCGTCCGTCATATTCTTCGGGAGAGTATACGTTGATTGGTACGAGGTGTTTATTTTGCCCGTCACGGGAGACATAAACGCCATGTTGTGACCGAATGGTACTAAGTTGTTTATCCCATGTATCTACAAAATCCACTTCAAAACCGGCTTCTTGTAGTAGGACACCAAACCGCAATCCCATTGCACCTGATCCTAATACTGCATATTTCATTCTGATTGCCTTCTTTCTGCGACTGATTAGCCATAAAAGTTGGACAAATTATCCATATGAGGCGTCTGTCTTATTGTTATGGCTAAATAGATGATTGATTGTCGAATTATTATTTATTAAATGACTAATATCGGATTCTATAAGACATCACCTCCCAAGTTTTACAAATTATTATGAAAAAAGCCCTTAACTTTGATCAAATTCCTGGTCAAAGTTAAGGGCGCATTAGCACGGTACCACCTTAATTGTTTTAAAAACATCTCACGTACAGCAAAATTACTAGACGTTCACACGATAATGGGTGTCCCCAATGCTGTTTAATAATCAATTGATGTTCACAACACAGCTGAGAGATGATCATTATCAATTTTTGTGTATCGCTTTTCACCAAACAGCGACTCTCTAAACACAGCGAAAGATAAAATTCTCCTTATTGCTTTTTAATCATAATTTAATTTAATAAGAGATTAACGCGTTTAGGGATGTTTTGTCAACTATATTTGAAAAATAAATTTATTTTATTGGTTATTTGACATATGTTCTGATTTTTGGTGGTTGATAATCTGCAATAAATTTGAAAATTTCATCTAGTGAGTCGGAAAAAAGTAGTTTTTCACGATCTTCAACTGTTAGAAAACCCTTCTCAGTCATATTATCAAACATGGTTTGCAAAGGATCATAATAGCCATTGACATTGAAAAAATGCAAGGGTTAGGATTATCGCCGATGCGTGCCCATGAAAAAGCTTCAGAAATTTCTTCGAGTGTACCAGGGCCACCTGGTAGCGCAATGCAGGCATCAGATAGGGTTAGCATCGTTGCCTTGCGGATAGCCATATTATCCACAATCTTTAGATTAGTTAGCCTTGGGAAAGCGGCACTACGTTCATAAAGTTCTTTTGGCATGATACCCTGTACACGACCACCAGCATCAAGGACCTCATTGGCTAATATGCCCATCAAACCAACCCCGCCACCGCCATATACAAGTTCTAGATTGTGAGTGGCTAGGTAATGTGCCAGTGTAATAGTAGCCGTTTGATAAGCTTGATCATTTCCCATGGCGGCACCACAATATACTGCAATTCGTTTCATTTGTTAGGGACCATCCTTGTATGAATTATAACTTTGTTTTTTCTATTCTAGCACCAGTGATAAGCAGATGACACTTTATGCTTATATAAAAAAAGACTTCATATCTTTTGAATTTTGACATGAAATCTATTTTTGATGCGATTAATTATTTTTCAACGTGATGCTCTTCTAAAAAGTGACTAATTGGCGTCAAACCGGCTGCATGATACTTTTCAATGAAGGCATCAACATAAGCCTGATCAAAGCTTTCATTAGGTTCTAGCGCCAATTGTTCAACTGGTAATGGCCGTAAATTAGAAATTTTAACATCAATTACAACAGGACCTTGGGCTGACTTTGCCTCATCAAAGGCTTGCTTTAATTCTGGTAAGGTATGCACCTCATATCCCTTGGCACCCAGGGCAGTGGCAACATCCCCAAATTCAGCATCGATTAGATCAACACCGGAATGTGGTTGTTGATTATCATCTTGTTCACCTTCGATAAATCCTAATGATTCATTAGTTAGAACAACATTGATAATTGATTGGTTGTACTTTACCTGTGTGAGGATGTCTTGCATATTCATTGTAAAGCCACCGTCACCATTAATTGAAAATACTTGGCGATCTGGGTATGAGGCTTTTGCGCCAATGGCAGTTGGCACAGCATAGCCCATAGTTGCGTACCAAGCTGATGTTGTAATTTTTTGTGTTGGCTTCATCTTTAATAGACGGAAACTATCGACAGTGACATTACCAACATCAACTGAGAAGATAGCATCATCGTCTGCAATCCGGTTGATTTGGGCAAATACGGTATCGACGGTTAATGGCGTATCGCTTTGATCTTCAAATTGGGTTAGCCAGTTATTCCAATCCTTCTTATCAGCAACTAGTGCATCATAGTATGGTCGTGATTGCACAGTATCACTGGCTTTAATTAGTGATTGTAGCGTTGTCTTAGCATCGGCTAGAATACCAACATCTACTTTATGACGCTTACCCATGTTCGATGGTTTGACGTCAACTTGAATAAACTTTGCATTTGGATCAGCAAAGAAATGTAGATATGGCATATTGGTTCCAATGAATAAGATGGCATCAGCATTTGAGATGGCATCAACACCTGGTTTCGTAGCAACTCGACCAGCGCTTAACATGTAGGCTGGATATGAATTATCGATGACCCCCTTGGCAAGAGCAGATGACATCAATGGAATCTGTAGTTTTTCCGAGAATTCACGTAGTTCAGTATCTGCATTTTTAGCCCCTAAACCAAAGTAGATCAGTGGCCGTTTTGCATTTTTCAGAATATCAACGGCTTTGGCAACAGCAGTTTCATCAGGTAGCGGATAGTTATCGGTAAATGTGAAAGTACCAGCAGTTGATTCAAAAGTATCATCAATATCTGCCCAACCAAGATCTTTTGGAATTGTTACCACCGCAACACCTGAATTTTCATAGGCTTTACGGATGGCTTGGTCAACAACAGCTGGTAATTGTTCAGCTGTCATGACAGTTCGGTTGTAAACAGAAACATCTTCAAAAATTGGGTTTTGATTTAATTCTTGGAAATAATCTGTATTCATTGTGGCTGTCGGAACCTGAGCAACAAGTGCTAGAACCGGTGCATGATCATGCTTGGCATCATATAATCCATTGAGTAGGTGGACAGCACCTGGTCCAGCTGAACCAAATGTCACACCAATTTTACCAGTTAATTTTGCTTCCCCAGATGCAGCAATGGCACCAGTTTCTTCATGACGTACTTGGATATACTTGATGGTATCCTGACGATTATGAATCGCATTCATTGTTGAATCAAACGATCCACCTGGTAGACCAAATAGATGGTCGACGTGCCAGTCCTCTAATACTTTTAACATGGCTTCTGCTGCATTAATCTTTTTGCTCATTTAACATAACCCCCTATGATTATATGAAAACAATGCGACTTCACAATCACTATAGTACACTTACTAAAAAGAAGCAACAAGAAAGCGCCTACATTTGATATAAAAGAGCGTAACAGTTGCATAATATCGTAAGCTTAAAATTCCAATGATTCAATTACCTCTAGTTATTTTATCAGCCTTTTAGGGTTATAACTGGTCATATGATGGACTGTATAAATAACCGATATTTCGTGCATGAATTTATAAAAATTCAGAAACAAAATTTTGATTCATTGGATTTTTGGCTAGTTCCGCTTGACTGATTTTTTTAAGAACATGATCTAGAGAAATTTGTTTCATTTTTTCTTCAACAACTTGCTGTAACAAAAGATATTCGTCAGACAAGACATCCTGGATATTACCACCAACAATACATTTTGATTCCGTATTGGTATCTATCTGGAAAAGCTGTGCATGATCCAAACTCTGATAAATATCAAAGAACGAAATATCATGTGGATCTTTAACTAAGCATGGCTTCGGAATACCATTAGTTGTTTCGATGAGGTCAGCATCACGTAACTGACACATTATTTTACGTACGTTACTTGGGTTAGTTTGGATACTTGCAGCTATATCAGTACTTGATAATCGATTTGAGTCATGGAAAATAGCAATATAGGCAAGAAGATGGACGGCATCACTAAATTGTACAGAATGCTTCATGTGAATTACCTCGGTATTGGTTATTTTGATAAACGAAGATTGACCAACGTCGCTTAATGATTTATTATAAACCTGTACAAAATAAAAATACAGGTATTATGATTTAAAATTAGAAAGGGTGTATCGTTATGACTATTTTAGTAACTGGTGCAACGGGAGGCTATGGTGCAGCCGCCCTAAATGAACTAAAGACATTGGTACCACAGGATGAGATTTTTGCTTTGGCTAGAAGCGAAGAAAAAGCAGCTACCCTTCGCGATAAAGGTTTCCAGGTTAGAATTGCAACTTATGATGATCCTGAGTCCTTAGAGAAGGCATTTTCAGGTATTGATAGATTGTTATTTGTTTCAAGTAGTGAAGTTGGATCACGTAAGGCACAACACCAACATGTTGTTGATGCAGCCAAAAATGCAGGTGTATCGTACATTGCCTATACGAGTTTTAATAAAGCGGATACTTCAACGAGTCCATTGGCTGAGGAGCATGCTTACACTGAGAAAGCAATTCTTACGTCAGGCATCGCACATACATTTTTACGTAATAACTGGTATATGGAAAATGATCTGCCACTTATTGAGGCAGCATTAAAGGTTGGTAAGCTTGTTCATGCAGGTGGTGATGGCAAAGCAGGTTGGGTGCTACGTAGTGAGCTAGCTAAGTTAGGTGCTCGTGCCGTATCTGGTAAGTTCGATTTCCCAAGTGTTTTAGAAGCTGGAAACCCATTGATTACCTATAAGCAACTAGCAGAAGTGGTTGAGTCTGTTACAGGGACTAAACTAGACGTTGTTGATGCAGACGTGGATACAGCTTCACAATTTTTGCAAGATAATGCAGGACTACCACAAGACTTTGCTGATATGATAGCTGGATCACAATCAGTTGTGAAAAGCGGTAGCCTAGCGGTTGAGCCAAGTGATATTGAACAATATCTTGGTCGACCATTTGTTACAATAAAAGAATCATTGCAACAATTGTTAGGTAAGTAAATATACTTTATATAATTTCATAAAGAAAAGGTTGGGACATTTTCGTCTCAACCTCTTTTTTATGAAATTATTTAAGTATTATGATTCTCAAACGTAAAAAAATTTAATCAAATGCTGCGAATTATTTGCAAATTAAGATAAATGCGTTAGAGTAATTAGCAAATAAGTTTTATAGCTGCAATATCAGTTGGACTTTTTAAGGTTATCATGACCTTTTTTCGATTGTAATGATACTATTTGTTTGATTCAAAGGGGGATTGTTCATGCAACTTAATTTAGATCCTAAAGTGACAGATTTAGGAGTCGTTATTGATGGTGTAGAGATTTCAGGTGTTGATAATTCGCATTATCCAACAGAACTCTCAGATTATATTAATGAGGAAGTGACAAAGGTTTTAGCAAACTTAGATGCTGATAAGATAAAAGGTAGTCCCATTATTCAAGGTTTTTTCGATCTTCATAAGCGTATTCACCTACCTAAACGGAATAACCGACCTTCACCAGAAACATTATTAAAATTAATTTTAAAAAGAGGGGAACTTTTCCCAATTAATCCAGTTGTCGATTTGTATAATGTCATTTCAATCAAGAGTCAGCTTGCACTTGGGGCACATGATATTGACCATATTGCGGGGGATGTTAATTTACGAATAACTACTGGCGATGAAAAATTTGTACCAATTGGTGCCAACAATGAACCACAAGCCATTAAGGCAGGAGAATACGGTTATATTGATGATGATAATGAAGTTATTTGTCATCTAGAAACACGCCAAGTTGAGAAAACAAAAATAACGCCAGCGACAAACCATATTTTTTACATTGTACAAGGCAATACAGCAACATCCCAAGAATATGTCGATCAAGTTGCTAATGAGTTACTAGCAGCAACGACAAAATATTTAGGTGGTCAAGGGAAGTTATTGACCATTCAGCCAATGCAATAGTTTAAAGGGGCATTAGTCTACCAATTTCACATTGGTAATTAATGTTCCTTTTTGTATGCAATTTATTCCTTTAATAGCTAATCAAAATGTTTGCCTAATATTGCTAGATCTAAATGGCGACTATCAATTTTGGCAACTTTAGGTAATAGGCCCCATTGTTCAAAACCTTGTTTTTTAAACAGTGTCATACTAGGAGTATTTTGTCTGAAAACGTAGGCGACAATATTTTGTAAATCACGTTGTTTGAGTTGCGTAGCTAAAAATTGAATGGTTTGAGTGCCCACATGTTTACCACGGGTGGTTTCGTCAATATAAATACTAATTTCAGCAGTATGTTGATAAGCGGCACGACCATAAAATGCTCCGAGGCTACACCAGCCGATTACTTGATCATCATCAGCGATAATCCAGATTGGATATTTTTCATGTGATGACGCATCAAACCACTTTTTACGATCTGATACTGAAATCGGTGCTAAATCGGCAGTCACATTTTTAAGTTTGATCGCTTAATTATAAATGGTTACTATTTTTGGCAAATCGTCCTTCGTCGCAAATCTAAAATTGATGGTCATCGTCTATTCCCTCGCTATTTTCAAGATATATTCTAGTATAGAGCGTTGCTAAAAATAATAAAGCATGACGTGATGATTCATTTCAGGATTGTAAATAATAAAATAGTTTTGTTGCTTTTTAACATGAAGATGATTTTATAAGTTAAAATAAATGCAAGAATGAAACAAATCTGGGGGGATAAGTTGGATGATCAAACAAATTTTTTTGGATATGGATGGGACTTTACTGGATGATCGGGGGTTGCTTACAAAAAACACAATTATTGCAATCCAAAATTCACAAATACCAGTGACATTGGTATCAGCGCGGGCACCACAAGAAATGATCTTTGCAATTCATGACTTGGCATTAGATGCACCACAAGTGGCTTTTAATGGTGGGTTAATTTATCAAATGAATGGTACGGATATGCAAGTATTACAAGCGTATCCGATTGAACAGATGGTCAGCATTAAACTAATTAATTGGTTAGCAAGTACGTATCCGGAGGTTAGTCTCAGCTACTACACACAGGATAGTTGGTTAGTTGATCATGCCTCAGCAGCGATAGATCGGGAAATATTATTTACGGGAATGAAACCGCAATACTCAGATTTGTCAGAGGTTACACAGAATAGTCAGACTGGTATTTTTAAAATTATGTTGATTGATTTGAGCGAGACGCAATTAGATTTTATGCAACAAGCAATTCTGAATTTAGAGTTACCAGGTATTAACGTGCAACAATCAGATGCTAGTCACTTGGAAATTACCAGTGATATCGCGGAAAAAGCATTTGGCGTCTCATATATTATTGCTCGTGAACAATTATCACAGGTAGAAACAGCTGCATTTGGGGATGGACAAAACGATCTGTCAATGTTCTATGAAGTTGGGACATCAATTGCGATGGGAAACGCACCAACGAACGTCAAACAATCTGCAAACTATGTGACGAAAACTAATACAGCTGATGGTGTTGCCTACGGCATTGAAAAGTTCTTATTAAATCAACCGTAATTTATGTGTGAGGGGGGAGAGTATGGCTAATATTAAAGATATTGCACGATTGTCAGGGTATTCCGTGGCAACCGTCTCACGATACATAAACAAAAATGGGTATGTTTCAGCGAAAGCCGCACAAGCAATCCAACGAGTGGTTGAAAACACGGATTATGTGCCGAACACGATTGCCCGCGATTTAAGTACTGGGCAAACGAAAACGATTGGTGTTGTTGTGCCTTTTTTGGAATATTCTTATTTTTCACAACTATTAGCGAGCATTGCCAAAGCTGCATTTAATGCAGGATACAGTGTGATTGCCCTAAAATCAAATTATGATTCTGAATTAGAAAGACAGTATTTAGAACAACTGCATCAAAAAAAATATGATGGACTGATATTTACATCGCATACATTATCGCTCAAAACGATGCTGTTGTATACAAAATATGGTCCGATTGTATGCTGCCGCAATCTTGGTGATGTGCCAATTGCATCGACATATGCAGTTCGTAATAAAACATATTTAGAAGTGTTTGATCTCGTAAAAAAAGAAAATTTTCAGCGTGTGGCAATAACTTTGAACCGGGCCTATGGCTTTAGTCCAACAACGCGAGCCACGATTGATTGTTACGAACAAGTGTTCCATCAGAAACCAAAATCAGAATATATAGTAACTGGTATTTTAGGATTTACAGATGGCTATCATGCTGCAGAGCATTATCTATCATTACCTGAACCACCAGATTTTATTTTTGCGAATGGGGATAATATTGCAGCTGGTATTTACCAATGTTACCGTGACCATCACCAACCAGTACCAGCAATGATTGGTCAAGAAGATGAGGTTGCCAGTCGTTTAATGAATATATCAACGATTGATCATCATTATGAAGAAGTTGGTGAAAATGCAGTGAATTTGGTCATTAGTAAAAAAATTGAACATATTCCAGTAGCATCTGAATTAATTTTGCGAACAGGTCAGACAATTTAAGTGAGGCTCAGACTTCTGGAACGCGTTTAAGTGAGAGATTTTTATTTTACTAATTGGTCCGTGTGTTCTAAACTAACTGAATATTTGAAGATAAGGGGGATGATCGTGTGTCTTTTGAAAGTGTTAGTCAATATTTTGAGCAAGTCGGCTTAGGGAATCGGGTAAAGCATTTTGATGAATCTAGTGCCACAGTATTAGAGGCAGCACATGCTTTAGATTGTGAACCGGAACATATTGCCAAAACAATGTCTTTTTTGGTAGGTGATGAACCGATACTAATCGTGATGGCAGGGGATGCCAAAGTAGATAATCAAAAATTTAAGCAAGAATTTCATAAGCGACCTAAAATGATTCATAGCGATGAGGTTGAAAGTTATATTGGACATGCCCCAGGCGGTGTATGTCCGTTTATGACAAATGATGGCGTTGGTATCTTTTTAGATAACTCATTAAAACGCTTTGAAGTTGTGTATCCTGCTGCAGGAGATGACCATAGTGCGGTTGAATTATCATTATCAGAGTTGAACAACTACACACATGCTGATCATTGGGTAGATGTCTGTAAGGGTTGGCCAAACGAAGCGGTTTAAAACGAAATTATTTTGGCTATTGGAGAAACATAGATGATAACAATTAGACCCATTCAAAAAAGCGATGATCCATATTTGAAAAAGTTGGTTCAGAATTCTTTAAAGGCTTATCAATTAGATATACCA
This sequence comes from Weissella paramesenteroides ATCC 33313, assembly GCF_000160575.1. GTDB lineage: Bacteria > Bacillota > Bacilli > Lactobacillales > Lactobacillaceae > Weissella > Weissella paramesenteroides. Next base: position 30,084 of record NZ_GG697137.1, on the reverse strand, counting down.
GGTACAGCTTATTTTGATCCGGAGCTGGCACATCTCAGTGATTTTTATAGGCTGAAAGCTGGTCGTCAGTACTTTGTTGCCATTAATAACTTTCAAGAAGTAGTAGGTGGCGCTGGAATTGCTGAGTATGATGTGCAGAATAAGGTTGCTGAATTACAAAAATTGTACATTGATAAAAAGGCACAAGGCCATCATCTAAGCTATCAGTTACTGGATCAAGCACTTCAATTTGCAAAAGAAGTTGGTTATCAGCAGGTTTATCTTGAGACGCATCATAACCTTGCAACAGCAATTCATGTCTATAAAACGTATGGCTTTACCGAGCTGACTAAGCCTTTAAAAGAAGCTGAACATTCAGAAATGGATCATTTCTTTGTTATGTCAGTATAAAATGGACATAGTTAAAGCAACTAATCGACCAAGAGATTATGTAGACGGCCAAAAATTGGATTATTGTGTTTAGTTTACAGTGAATTAGTCTCGTGCGGTCCTTTGATAATTAAATCCTACTTTAATGCATCATATCGGCGTTCAGTCACCAATTTTGATGCATTTTTTAGTGTAGAATGAAATAAATAGTATGCCGTAGTTTTCTGGGTGAAAAGTAATCATAAGGAGTGGGAAATGACATTTTATACTTATCAGTATTTATTAGATCATCAAACAAAATTTCCATATTTAAGAATCGCAATTATTGTGATTTTGGCCACAACATTCATTGTTCTATTGACACGTTATTTTTCAAATAAGGGTGATATTAAATATAAGGACTTGGCTGTTATTGTTGGGACGTTGATGGTACTAACGGTTGCTATCCAATTTAATGACTACACAAATTTTAAAACAACTAGTCAACAAAGCGGCCAAGAAGTGTCACTTGTTAAAAGTGTGGCAAAGGAACTACAAGTAAAACCACAAAAACTAAGTGTCAACAATCTACAAACGGGGTCAGGTGACGTTCTTATACGTAGTTCCAAAGGATATTATCGAATTATTTTTAATAATGATAATTCAGAATATGCATTAGAAAAAATTAGGCTCAAAGCAGGCGATATCAATGTTAAAGGGGATTAAATATGTTTTCATATTCAGATATTTTTTTGAAGCTAGTCATTGGATTCGTTTTTATCACATTATTGATTAAATTTAGTGGTAAAGGTAGTTTAGCACCAACATCACCATTGGATCAGTTACAAAATTATGTTCTAGGTGGCATTATTGGTGGCATATTATATAACCAAGCAATTTCGGTTGCACAATTTGTGGTTGTTTTGTCAATCTGGGCATTATTGATGTTGACCACACGGTATTTGAAAATACACGTCCACGCTGTCGGTAAGTTCATCGATGGCGAACCCATGACGATTATCTATAACGGTGAACTCTTAGTTAAAAACTGTCTTCAAGCAAATCTATCAGCAAAAGAAATAGATTTTAAATTACGATCAGCAGGTGTATTAGACATCAGTCAAGTTAAACGAGCGATCTTAGAGCAAAATGGGAGCATCACAATTCTTGGTAAATACGATGAAGATGTTCGTTTTCCAGTAATTATTGATGGCAAAGTTGATACGGATGTTTTACAAGTTATGGATAAAGATCAACAATGGTTAGACCATGAATTAGATGGACAAGGTATCGTTGATATTAAGGATGTTTATATGGCTAAATACCGTCATCATAAATGGGAGATTGCTACGTATGGTAGTCAGGATGAAGCATAGTTACTACATATTAAAAGGACCATCAGTCTATCGACTTGATAGATTGATGGTCCTTTTAACGTGTTTTGAAATCATATTTTAAAATTTTAGGCAAATAGCATAATGATAACGACAGCAAACGGAAAGATGAAGATACTTTCTGTTAAAACACGGGTTGAAAATTCAACATCCATATTATTTTGTTCAGCTAGCATTGGTAGGACAGTCAACATAGGTGTGACTGATTGAATTAATAATGTTTTGATAAATAAATCGGGTAGATTGACCCAACCAAGCAACTGATTGATCCATAGAACAAGAGACATCATTAATGGTGCCATGATAAACTTTCCAAATTGCGCAATAAGGTCGATTTTTTCTATTTTCATAGCGGCCATTTTTGTTCGTGCTAGTTGTAACCCAAGGAAAATTAATGAAAGTGGCGTCACAATGTTAGCAATATAGCTGAATGACTGATACAAAAAACCGTGTACGGGTAATTTTAAATTAATGAAGAAACAGATAATACCAACGATAAAGCCCCACATTGGTGATGTGAATAAACTTAGGATACGTCGCCAGGTGGTTTGATAATTAGCGATTGATTCGGGATTATCCTTGTAGATTAATTTGACACCAATGCCCCATGTTGTAATCGTGTTCGCCACAAAATAGGCTAAAAAGTATGGCAAGCTTTTATTACCAAATAGCGCAATGTTCAAAGGTAGACCAACAAACAAAGTGTTTGCATTAACAAAAGCATTGGTGAATAAGCTTTTTCGATCCTTTTGTAAATGCAGTGAACGACCAATAGGGATAGCAATCAAAAAGCAGAGACCAATTGATATCATTGATAGGATGAAACCAATTAACAGCGTATTGAAATTTTGTTTAGTGATATAGTTTTGTGAAGAAATAAATACTGAAATAGGTAGCGCTACATTCACAACAATTGTTGAGACATCGTTAATGAAATATTGACTGACAATTCTTGATTTACCAATTAAGAAGCCGATAATAATAACAGTAATAATAATCAAGACACTATTTAGTGAAATGAGAAAAGTTGATAGCATATAGATTGAGCTCCTTAATAATTAGTTTTATATTGAAATTTTTGATAATTAATAGCCGCAAAACTATCTTACACCCATTTATCCTGTATTTCAGATAAAGTAGCTATGCGGCATAACTCATTGGGTAAATAAACGATTATATAGTAAAAGTGGATGATTTATTTAAAAATCAGTCTGCTTTTTTATTGTTCTTACTTTATATGTTATTCATTGTAGGTCTGATGTATAATAAGATGAGTTTATGAGGATGTTGGGAGGGAATCGATGGCTATTTTAGATTTGCAAAAAGTCGGGTTTGAGGTAGACGGTAAGGAATTATTAAAAGACATTACATTACAAGTACAAGCAGGCAATTGGCTGACAATTGAAGGACCTTCAGGATCTGGTAAAAGCTTATTACTAAAATTAATTGCTAGTTTATTAACGCCAACTACAGGAAACATCTATTTTAATGGTCAGAATCAAGCCACATTTAATAAAGTTGATTACCGAAAGCAAATATCATATTGTTTTCAGCAACCTAGTTTATTTGGTCAAACAGTGAAGGATAACCTGGTATTTCCATTTATTATCAGAAATATTGCGTTTGATGAGCAACGGGCGATAACAGCTTTGGATAATGTTGATTTGCCCAAAGAATTTTTAGAGAAAGAAATCAAAACTTTATCAGGTGGTCAAAAACAACGGGTGGCACTCATTCGTAATTTGTTATTTCCACCAAAGGTTTTATTACTTGATGAAATAACAACGGGATTAGACACACAAACAAAAGATATTGTGAATCATTTACTTGTTGGGTATCAGAATGAAGGAATGACGGTGTTATCTGTTACGCATGATGAGCGTGAAATTTCAGAAGCAGATCATCTTATTCGAATTGTGGCAGGAAGGATGGCGGAGAGTCATGAATAGTGATTTACTAGTGAGCCCAACGGCACTAATGTTTGCGGTCATTTTAGTGATTATTGCGTTACTTATTAACTTACGTGAAAAAATTGGCCTTGAAAAGGACATGTTGATTGGCGTATTCCGAGCCGTTGTGCAACTAGTCGTTGTGGGCTATGTCTTAACTTACGTGATTAAAATTAATCAATATTGGCTAACCTTATTGATGATTTTAATCATTATATTCAATGCGGCTGCTAATGCTCGCAAACGTGCGCATAACATGCCATATGGTTTTTGGATCAGCTTATTTGCCATCAGTATTTCAACGGGTGTGACTTTGGCGTTACTTATTCTAACTGGGGTTATTAAATTCATTCCAAGCCAAATGGTGCCTATTTCAGGAATGATTGCAAGTAACGTGATGATAGCTATCGGATTAGCCTACAGAAGTATGTATGAAAATTTTAATGATCAGCGGCAGGCAGTTTTAGAGAAATTGGCATTGGGTGCAACTGCCAAACAGGCATCGATTGAAATTGTGCGTCGTGCAATCAGAACGAGTTTATCACCAACAATTGATTCGGCAAAAACGGTTGGGCTTGTTAGCCTGCCAGGGATGATGTCAGGATTGATTTTTGCTGGTGTCGACCCGACAAAAGCAATTATGTACCAAATTATGGTAACGTTTATGCTTTTAGCTTCAACAAGTATTGGTAGTGTTATTGCTTGTTACCTAATGTATCCACAATACTATAACAAAGATTTACAATTATTATAAAAGAATATTTCTAAGTGAAAGGCAGTTGGGACAAAAGAATTTGTTCCAACTGCCTTTGATAAAAATGTATTAATTATCAGCATGAAAGTTTTATAGCATAAACGCGTTCCAAAAGTTTGAAGCCGCAATGTAACGCAATTTACGCAATCCTTGTCCTTCACTTTGCTACGGCCAAAAATTGCGCAAATCACGTGTCACACCGTCTTCAAAACAACTTTTGTCTCGCTCTCTTCTCACTTACAATTAATAAACAATTTTATATTTAATGATATAAAAATAAAGTGCAAATATTCACAATATTTGCATGCTTGATATATAATAATATTAGGCAATGATTATATTGCGAGACATATGTGCAAGAGGGAGGCCATGTGATGAGACATCTTGGGAAACTGATTAGTATATTTGTGATTGCAGCTATTGCGGTACTTTTTCAGTTTGGTTTGCAACAACCGCAGTGGGCCCAATTATTGATTTCATTAACCGGGTTAGTGCTTGCCATTTCAATGTTTATCGAGATGGTTAAAACATTAATGTCTGGGAAATACGGCGTTGATTTACTGGCGATTACAGCAATTATTGCTACCCTAGCTGTTGGTGAGTATTGGGCAGCAATGATTATTTTATTGATGTTAGTTGGTGGTGATACTCTTGAAGATTACGCTGCCAAAAAGGCAAATTCAGAGCTAAAGGCTCTATTGGAAAACTCACCACAATATGCTCATCGAATCGAGAATGGTCATCCAGTCGAGATAGGGGTTGAAGATGTGAATGTTGGCGATAAGTTATTAGTAAAACCTAAAGAGCAAGTACCGGTTGATGGTCATATTTTACGTGGTAGTACAATGTTTGATGAATCCTCATTGACGGGAGAATCTGTCCCAGTTCAAAAAGATGTGGGTGATGAAATATTATCAGGATCGATTAACGGGGATGACGCCATTACAATGCATGCTGATAAAACGAGTAACGATAGTCAGTATCAACGTTTAATTGCGTTGGTACGAGAATCAGAAGCGCAACCAGCCCATTTTGTTCGTCTTGCTGATCGTTATGCAGTCCCCTTTACTCTGATTGCTTATGTGATTGCGGGAATCGCTTGGTATGTGGCAAAAGATCCAATCCGCTTTGCTGAAGTGTTGGTCGTTGCTTCGCCATGTCCATTGATTTTAGCAGCACCAGTTACGATGGTATCAGGTATGAGTCGTTCATCCCGTAATGGAATTGTTGTTAAGACCGGGGATGTTCTAGAAAAATTGGCGCAGGCGAAGACCTTTGCCTTTGATAAAACAGGGACGATTACGCAAGGCGTTTTGCAAGTCAACCAAGTTTTAGTGGCAGAGGGTAATGATAAAGATGAATTACTTCGTTTGGCAGCGAGTTTGGAACAGAATTCTAGTCACATTTTAGCCAGGTCACTAGTTAATTATGTACGTTCACAAGGACTGACACTTGAAATGTTGGATGATGTACAGGAAGTGACAGGGAACGGGTTAATCGCTAAGCATCAAGGACATACTGTAAAAGTTGGTAAACGAAGCTTTGTGGCCGAAGATGTGCCAACAAAAGTGCAGGGGCAAACGGCTATCTACGTTAGTGTTGACGACCATTATTTTGGGCACATCACTTTTAATGATCAAATTCGTCCAGAAGCAGCCAAAACCATGCAGGCTTTGTTAAAGCGGCAAGCACATATTCTGATGTTAACTGGTGATAAAAAAGAGACAGCACAGAAAATAGCATCTCAAGCAGGTATTAAAGATGTGCATGCAGAATTATTACCTGACGAAAAAATTAAATTTATCCATGATACACCAGAAAATGAAAAACCTATTGTTATGGTTGGTGACGGTGTTAATGATGCACCAGCATTAGCGACAGCAGATGTTGGGATTGCGATGGGAGCTCATGGTGCAACAGCAGCGAGTGAGACGGCCACAGTTGTTATTTTAAAGGATGATCTCTCACGGGTTGCAAAGTCAGTAGAAGTTGCTGCTGATACAATGAAAGTTGCCCGACAGGCAGTATTAATTGGTATTGTTATTTGTACAGTACTCATGTTAATTGCTAGTTTTGGTTTCTTGCCACCACTGTTTGGCGCATTACTGCAAGAAGTTGTGGATACAGTGTCTATCTTATGGGCATTGAAGGCACGTTAAGTACATTTTAAAAACAGAGAATGTTTGAAAATCGGTAATTCTCCAATTCTAATTGGTAATTGCCGATTTTTTTATATGAATTATAGACTACTTTAAATCATGAGTGTAATAATAATAAAGACCCTAATTTTCTCATTTAATGTGAATTTTAGGTTACGATTACCAGAAAACAGTGCAGTAGTAAAGGTTTCGTGGTATTATAATTAGATTAGAAACTAAGGATAGGAGTTGTCTAAATGCTAGCGACATTGGTAAAATCTCGAGATGTGTTAACAACACTCAGTGAAAATGCAACACTTCAAGATGCATTAGATATCTTTGATCATTCCGGATTTCGGGCTATTCCTATTTTGGATGAAAGTGGACAATTGTTTCGCGGGGCTATTTATAAGCTACATATATACCACCACATTATTGAAGGTGGTACTTTGGATGTACCGGTCACTAGTTATATGCGGAATATGACAAAATTTGTACGTGTGGAAGCAACCTTTTATGAAGCATTTTTTACGCTGAAAGATTTGCCATTCGTTTCAGTATTGGATAAAGATAACCATTTTATGGGCATTCTGACACATAGTCGTATGATGAGATTACTAGCGGATTCTTGGGCAACGAATCAGGGTCGGTATAGTTTAACGTTAGTATCAGATGGTGAGCGTGGTAGCCTGGAAAAGGCAGCCCATATCATTTCACGATATACAACGATTTCATCAGCAATGACTTTGGATCCAGATAGAAATCCACGGACAACCCGACTTTTGTTTACACTACCAGATACGGTTAGTGAAGGATCGTTATCAAAAATCATCAAAATTTTATCTAGAAAAGGCTACCACTTGGAGTCATTAGAGGATCTATCACAATCATCATATATGTGATGAGTTACGAATATAGCGGTCGGCAAATTTGCCTGACCGCTTTTTTTATAGAGGGGAATATATGTTAATTGATATGCATAGTCATAGTGATGGTGATGTTACTTTTATTGAAGAACAGCAACGGGCACACATTGCCACTATTTTAAATGCAACAACGCGTGCAGAATTTCATTTTAATGAACAGTATGCTGGTAGTCAGCAGATATTAAGTTATGGCGTTCATCCATGGGAAACACAACGACAGCCGATGGATGAGCAGTTATTGTCACAAGTAGCAATTATTGGTGAGATTGGATTGGACACTGTGTGGACGGATGTCCCATTATCAGTGCAACGCCCATTTTTTTTGCAGCAATTGCATCTTGCGCATGACCTACACCGCCCAGTTATTTTACATACAAAAGGTTGTGAATCAGAAATTTTAAATGATATCAATGAATTGCCTGATTTGACAGTATTAGTACACTGGTATTCATCCGCGAAGTTACAAGCAGCATACATTGCGCGTCCGAACAGTTATTTTTCAATTGGACCAGATGTCCTAACTGATGAATTCGTACAAACCTTTGCGCAGAAAGTGCCATTATCGCAGTTGTTTATTGAATCAGATGGGTTGGAGAGTTTTCAGTGGGTTTTAAAAAGAGATGTTCATATTAATGAATATGCAGGATTGCTAAAACAGGTTTATCAGAAAGTGGCCGATTTGCGAACAATGTCAGTGACACAGCTAGAAGCGCAAATCGAAAAAAATTGGCAACATTTGTTTAGTTAGTTGCTATGATTGTCTAGATGCTGGGGAATAACTAGCTGTTATAAACTGAAAGAAGTTGGGACAAAATAAAATGTTCCAACTTCTTTTTGCTAAAAATATCTTAATTAAGAGCATGTCAGTTTGATAGCATAAACGCGCTCCAAAAGTCTGAAGCCATACTGTAACACTCCCTAGTTAAAAGGTGTTGACACAGGAGAGTAGAGCTTTTCTAAGGCGCCATCACCATTTAATGAATTAAAGTATGTTTCAAAGGCTACCCAACGATGTGGATACATGGTTTGGATAGCTTGAATATCGTATGGGTTACCTAAACTAGAAATGACTAACTGCGTAAATTCTGCAAATCCTTCATCATTGTTAGAAGAACCATAATCAGAGACAGCATCAGCGTCGGCCTTAACAGCATCTGTCCATGCCTGCGTGTGTGAATAATCATCTGAATTAGCATCATTAAATGATAAACTATGGCCAAGTTCATGGGCACCAGTCATCGCAATTTGACCATTTTTAGGTAAGAAGTTCATGCGAATGGCCATCATATCTTTGCCGGTATTAAAAGTATTTGCACTATTATTCGTTTGGAAAATATTGGTAATATATTGCCTAAATTCATATGGAATAACGGCATAAGCTTTCGCAACTTGTTCAGCTTCATCAGCACTTGTTGTATAAACATTGATTGTTTGTTGTGGCTGTCTTGTGAGTGAATTATTTAACGTTACAGCTGTCCGGTAACCTTTTACACTGCCGTCCGTAGAATATTCAGCATAAGTTGTTTTTTTAGATTTAGATAATTTATAGGTTGTGGAATAACCACTTGCATCGGCATTAACGTCACGATTGACTTCTGGTGAACCACCATTACTTAATACTTTGCGCAGTGCAGCCGCTTGATTGCTGGCAGACTCACTAAAGAATTCATCAGTAGCAATCCCTTTCAATACACCACGCATTTGTGCTGAGCGAGAAGAAGTCGCAGACGTATAGTTGAATAGACCAGTCTGTTCATCATGGCTTAATGACTTAAAACCATCAGTTGTAAATACTCTGGCAACATTGTCTATTGTTTGAGGATCTAGTTCCCAATAAGCTGATTTATTATGATTAGTAGAAGAGATAACTGAAGTTTGACTACCATCTTGGGCTAGATAGTGATCAGTATCAGCATTTTTGATTAAGTAGATATTTTTTTGACCATTAACCTCGCTAGCAGGAACGGATTGTAATTCCCATTGATTATCTGTAACATTTTTATCTTCCGTTTTTTCAGAGAAACCAATTTTGCTATAACCATTACCAGTCAACAACTGTTGGTTATTGTTATTAGTCAATTGATAATGGCCTGAAGTGATGTAGTTTCCTGTCCATAAAGATTGTGAATCTGCACCAGGTTGATTGGTAATGGCAGGAGAATTTGATTCATTGCTTAGGTATTGATTGGATTGATAGTTTTTTAAATAGAAATTTGAAGCTAGTAAGTGTGTACTGGCTAATCCTGTTGGATCAAGTAAATTCACTAATTGTGAGTTAGTGTTCGAGTCTGCTTGTACCGTGGCGGCGTTTAAATATGTCAGTCCTGAATTAAGCACGATACCACCAGATATCAAACTTAATGTAATCCCTGAGTATATGAATATTTTTTTGCTAAATAAATGCATGAAAAATCCGCCTTTTTATATCATTTGAACTCAATGGGTTTTATTGTAAAATATTTTATTTACAAATGCTAATTATGAAAGATGTTAAATCGTTACTTTTTTCAGGTATTGTCAGTTGCAAAAACCGTGACAATGCGATTTCAAAGTTACAAAAAAATTACAAAAATAATTTTGGGATTTGACAAGAAAAGTTTAATATATTTGCACTGACGATTTAAGTTAATAATCAATCAGTTCAAGTGAATGATTAATCAAATGAAATCAAATCATGGGGTGCCATAAAACGGCTACGCATTAAAATATCAGCTAGTTCTTCAGGTGATTCTGGATTTTCTTTGTCGATCCAGTGCCGAACAATATTTAAAATGCTGTTAATTGCAATTTCCTTAGTGTAATCGATGGGGATTGCAGCGGAAAAATGGCCAGCATTTTTTTCAAGTTGCATAGTAAAAAGATGATCAACAACGTCTTTTATCTGTGAAAAAAATTGGGGATCACCATTTGCTGAAAATAATGCATGCATGGTTTCACGTTCACCATCTACATATTCAAGTGCTTGATTAAATACACGATAAGTTGCCCCAGACCTATCATGGGTTGAATCATTACTTAATGGTTCTTTGAGATTATCTTTCAAAGCATTTGTAATGTTCATGATCAATTCGTCTTCTATTTTCGACAGTAATTCATATTTATCCGTATAATGTACGTAAAATGTACCACGACTAACCTGGGCATCACGTGTGATGTCAGATACCGTGATATTGGTAAAGCCCTTTGTTTCAATTAACTGGATAAAAGACCTTTTGATATTTTGTTTCGTTCTTGCGTTACGTTCTGCTTGTCTCATAATTTATGCTCCATTTATTAAACAACGTGTTAAAAATTGTCTATTGCACTAACTCCCTAATAGCATTAATATAATGCACATAGATAAATTATTCAACAAGTTGTTCAATAATTTTTTCAGGAGGAGAGTGTACAATGCTAAAATCAGAGTGGCAGTGGCTAAAAGGTCATAAATTTTATATGTTAGTCATTTTTGTATTGTTTTTTGTACCATCTATATATGCAGTTACCTTTTTAGGATCATTGTGGAATCCTTATGGTGAGGTGAGTAAGTTACCAGTAGCAGTGGTTAACAAGGATCAGGCAGTTACTTACCAGGGTAAGAAGCTAAAGGTTGGTCATGATTTAAAAAATGAATTAGAGAAATCTGATGCGATGAATTTTAAATTCCCATCAGAAAAGGCGGCTAAAAAAGGTTTGGCGGACGGCAAATACTATACCGTCATTACGATTCCAAAGAATTTTTCAGCAAATGCAACGACATTGTTAGACAAAAAGCCCAAGCAAATGAAGCTAAAGTATGAAACAAGTTCGGGTCATAGCTTTATTGCGGGTAAATTATCTGAATCAGGTGCAAAACAGATTGGTAATCAAATTTCTGGGAAAGTCACTAAGATATATACCAAGACGATTTTTAAAGAAATACAACAGGCAGGCGCTGGTATGACGAAAGCGGGTGCAGCCAATAAAAAGCTGGCGGATGGTGCCGATACCCTAAAATCAGGTAGCGATCAAGTTACTACTAATCTTGAAAAATTAGCAGCTAGTTCGTTAACTTTTGAAGATGGTGCCCAAACATTAACCCAGGGATTAGGCCAATATACAACTGCCGTTAGTACAGCTAGTAATGGTAGTGCACAATTAGCCAGCGGGTTGAATCAGATGAATCAGCAAGCACCAACACTGATTAATGGTATTGATCAATTAAGTCAGGGTACACGACAGTACACTGCTGCCGTTGGTACAGCTGCCAATGGTAGCCAGACATTGTCGACGGGATTAAATCAGTTAAATCAGCAAATACCGACTTTTGCTAATGGTGTCACGAAGCTTAATGATGGCTTATCACAGTTGAATAAAGAAATGGTTGATAATGATGTGAAGGGCAACTTGACGAAAGTACAAAAAGAGGTTGCGGCATTATCTAGCGTTGTGGATGATACGAAAGCAGCATTACCAGATAATCAAACCATTAACAATCAATTCAACACACTACAATCGGATTTAAAGGCTTTGGCAAAGGCTAATGCAGCTGATAAGGATGCACTTTCTAACAACGTGAATGCCGCTATGCAAGAAGCAGGGATCAACATTACTGCAGCACAAAAGGCAAAATTTGTTCAAGCATTGGCAAGCAAACAAAGTGACACCCAAACTGCCCAAGTATTGGCAACAATGACTGAACATGCAGCGGCGCTACAGTCAAATGTGACGCAATTGGAACAGGTTGCGCAGAAACATCAAGCAACTTTGACAGAATTAGCACAAACGGTCAATAATACAGATTTGCATCAGGTTAATAATCAATTAATTGAAATGGAAAAGTTACCTGACGCAGTTTCGCAGTTAGCAGCTGGTTCACAACAACTCAATGACAAAGTGCCCACTGTGCAAAAAGCAGTTGGACAGTTAGCAGATGGTGCCCAAACATTAACTAATGGTTTGCAAACGCTGCAGGGAAAGTCAGCAACGTTAAATAATGGTGTTGCAACTTTGCAATCTGGTGCTCAGACATTAAGTGGTGGTGTTAGCCAACTGTCTAACGGGGCGCAAACACTAAATAATGGGTTGCAGACCTTATCTGGTATGAGTGGTCAGTTAAATAGTGGAGCTAATCAACTTGCTAGTGGTGCTGGACAAATTAGCAATGGCTCTGGGCAATTAGCTAGCGCAGCCAAACAAATGGGACCAGCATTATCAGAAATGAATGCTGGTAATACCACACTTGCTACACAATTAAGTAAGGCTGGTGCACAGGCTGATCAATTAAAGGGTACAAAGGGTACCCTCAAGCAGATGGCAACACCAACGATGGTATCTCATACAGAAAAGGATCGAGTACCTAATAATGGGACTGGTATGATTCCATATATGTTCTCTGTTGGTATGTTTGTTGGGATGATGGCACTTAACCTGATGCTGGATATGGTTTCACCACGAGGAAAAGTATCGTCACTTGGTGCCTGGTTTGGGTCAAAGATGTTCATTCTCTTTGCTATTGCTACGATGACAGCATTGACACTTTATGCATTAAGCGACTGGGTCCTCGGCATGAATCCTGTTAATCCGGGACAGACATTACTATTTATGCTGTTGACCAGCTATGTTGATGCAGCATTAGTTACAGCCATTTACATGTGGTTTGGCAAAGCGGGGGCTTTTGTTTCGATGGTGCTACTTGTCTTACAACTTAGTGTCGCAGCTGGAACCTATCCAATAGAACTTTCAAATAAGTTCTATCAGTGGTTACACCCGCTTGTACCTATGACCTATTCAGTGAGTGGGTTGCGTGAGACAATCATGATTGGTGGTTCGATAGCAACAGAGGTGGTGGTGTTAGCCATTGTGGGCATTGTGTCGATTTTGGCAATGTTTATCTACTTTGTTGTTCATCTGCACAATTTTCGTGTCCTTAAAGGAATGCAAGCAGATTAATTAGGATAAAGACTTTTAGTTAGATTTTAGAGCCGGTCAGAAAAGTTTATGGACTTTTCTGACCGGCTTTATTTTTAATAAAAACAACACGTTTAAGGACATTAATCCTAAATTTGGTGGATTGATGCCCTTTTTAAGCTTAATTAGTCTAATAATGGACAACACATGAACAATCCTGATACAATTGTCTGCTAGGATGGTCTGGTAGGTAGTTGTATTGATATAAAAAAAGGAAGCGTACTTAATGGAAGTTAGTATATGGGTTTGGATTGGATTTTTTCTATTTGTTATCGCAATGCTGGCATTAGATTTAGGGGTCTTGAATAAAAAAGAAGAAGTGCCAACATTTAAGAAATCTCTTTTGCAGACGGCAATGTGGATTGTGTTAGCTTTTATTTTTGCGGCAGGTATTTGGTATTTCGAGGGAAGTGGCCACGCCATTGACTTTGTCACTGGTTATTTGCTAGAGGAATCGCTAAGTATGGATAATTTATTTATCTTTATCTTAGTTTTTGGATTCTTTGGTATTGAGGCACGTTACCAGCATAGAGTGTTGTTCTGGGGAATATTTGGAGCAATTGTGATGCGAGTGCTCTTTATTCTGGGGGGTGCAGCATTGTTGCACAAGTTCGAATGGTTAATGTATCTCTTTGGCATTTTCCTGGTTTATACCGGAATAAATATGTTGTTCGATAAAGGTAAGGATAAAGATTTAAATGATAGCAAAATGATCCAAGGTTTGCGAAAAATCTTGCCAGTTAAGGATGATGTTAGCAAACCACATTTTATGGTGAAAGAAAATGGTAAATGGTTTGTGACGCCTTTTCTAATTGCTTTAATTTTTATTGAATTTTCAGATATCTTATTCGCAGTCGATTCAATTCCCGCTGTGCTAGCAGTTACGCAAGATACGTTTATTGTTGTGACTTCAAACATTTTTGCAGTTTTGGGACTAAGATCGTTATTCTTTGCTTTATCAAAGCTATTACCAATGTTTCGGTACATCAAATATGCTTTGGCGCTCATCTTAGCCTTTATTGGTGCAAAAATGTTGATTAATGAAGCAGGTAAGATGATGGACTGGCATTTTGAGATAACAAATATTGCTTCGCTTATTGTGATTGTGAGTTTGCTTGCGATTGCCATTATTGCATCAATTGCAAGAACCCGTTGGGAAGATGCTCACGGGATATAAAATTAAATAACTGACGAAAAGTGTATCTGTCCAGATACGCTTTTTATTTCGTCCCAACAATAGAACACTGTATTTCACAAAATATATGACTGATAGCGTAAAATGATAGTAGATATCGTTGTTAAAAATCCATTAATCATGTGCATGATAAAAGCTTGAGCTTTGGGGGCGTAAAGTGAATCGGGAACAGAAGATAAAAATTGGGGCTGCTTTAGCATTACTAGCAGGGGGAATTGGCTACTTTTCGCGGCAATTAATTGTCCACGCAAATGAGAAGACGTTACAACATAAGCATGCAAAAGACTATGGTGTGACATATTTTGAATACCAGCATGCTTCTGCAAGTGATTTAGCACAATTAATTCGTAGTGGGAAGGTAACCAGTCAACAACTAATTAAGCATGCAGTCGCACGCATCAAAGCAGACAATCCACAGTTAAATGCAGTCATTAGTTTACGTGAATCCGCTGCTTTGCGAGAAGCGGATAAGTTGACAGATACTGGTCAGCCTTTTTATGGTGTGCCTATTTTAATTAAGGGATTAGGACAACAACTTAAGGGAGAATCTAATACTAGAGGTTTGAAGAACTTAAAGAAGCAGAATGCGACAGAAACGAGTGATTTTGTAAAGCAATTACAAGCACTTGGATTCATTATTATTGGTCAAACAAACTATCCGGAATTAGGTTTGATTAACATCACTGTTTCAAAGTTAAATGGTGTGGCCCATAATCCTTGGCGATTAAATCGTAATACTGGTGGTTCATCAGGAGGAGCAGTTGCTAGTGTCGCTGCAGATTTTGTACCCATAGCGACAGGAAATGATGCAGGGGGTTCTTTGCGTATTCCAGCATCATTTACCGGTGTGATTGGTTTAAAGCCCACGCAAGGTGCTATTACTGGGGATGATACGATTCCTTCATCGGTTAACTTTGCTAATGCACGATATATTTCTGATTTACAGACTTATTTTATGGGGATGAAGAATATAGAACATCCTGATCTGATAAAAGATGCACCAGCTGACTTGAAACAGATGACAATTGCCTATTCTGTAAAGTCCCCAGTAGGAACTAAAGTTAGTAAAGATGCTATCAGAGCAGTTAAACAAGTCGTTAAGTTCTTACGGAATCAAGGTTATACCGTAGTAAAGAAAGACGCACCGGTTGATGGTGAAAAGTTGATGAAAATGTACTATACAGCATCAACCGCAACGGGCACTGATGCGAATAAAAAAATTGCAGCTGAGACTGGGAAACCAATGAAGTTTCGTGATGTTTCGCCAATGACATGGGCCCTCTATCAGGCGGATAAAAAACAGACAAAAGAGAGTGATCAATTTGTTGCTGATGAGATGGCTGAAGTTGACCGACAGATGACGGCATTCCATAAAGACTATCCAATTTATTTAACACCAACGACTGCGACAGTGGCACCTAAGAATAGTGATCCAGCTTATTTACCAAAATATGTTAAGCGACTAAAGCATATTCAAAAATTAAGCCATGAGGATCAGATGCAATTAATTTACGATGCGTGGCTACATGGTCTATCGAAAACACCATTCACACAATTAGCCAATATATCTGGCGAACCGGCGATAAGCTTACCAACATATGTTACAAAACGTGGCTTGCCAATAGGTGTGCAATTGCAGGCAGCTAAAGGACAAGATCAAATGTTATTACAATTAGGAAAAGTATTCCAAGATAGTGATCAGTTACAATCACTTGATGACTATCAGGCTAAAAAATAAAAGACTTAGGACTATTAAATCAGGATAATTTGGTTTAGAATTTATAATCATTAAGAGAATTAATACAAGTAAATAATGCACAAGGGTGGGGGCTAATTGGTCTCGACCCATTTCGTGCGTTAATGACATAAAAAGTGAGGCAGAAGAAAAATGAAAATGATTGTTGGCTTGGGAAATATTGGTAAAGAATATGATCAAACTCGCCACAATGTTGGGTTTATGACAGTGGATGCATTAGCAGATAAGTACCAAGCCACATTTAAACAAGACGGCGCCCATCATGCTTTTGTAGCTGATGTACGCATCAACAATGAAAAAGTCTTGTTAGTTAAACCAACAACTTATATGAATGATTCAGGGCAAGCAGTGCGCCCACTAGTTGATTATTACAAGCTAGACCTAGCAGACTTACTCGTTGTGCAGGATGATATGGATATGGATCTTGGCCGACTACGTTTACGACAGAAAGGTTCTGCTGGCGGTCACAATGGTATTAAAAGCATTGCTAATCAATTAGGCACACAAAAGTTTAATCGTTTGAAATTTGGTATTGGCCATCCAGCACATGTTCATCAAGCAGTTGTCGATTATGTATTAGGACGATTTGGAAAAGACGAACAACCTGACTTACTGGCGGGATTAGATAAAGCAGTCGAAATTTTCGAAGACTTTGCTGCCGGTAAAGACATGCCAATGCTGATGAATCAGTTTAATTAAAGGAATAAAAATACATTATGCAACTAACTGAACTTTTACAACAGGATAAAGCTTTACAGGAGCTAGCTACTGGGTTGACTAAGGGCGGTCGTCATTTGATGACGGGAATTTCTGGCACTGCCCGTACGGTTTATTTAGCAGCGTTACAGCAACGAACTCAGCAACCAATGGTGATTGTGTCAGATAGTCAATTTCATGCCGATCAATTAGCGGAAGATTTACAAGCTTTGTTGGGTAACGAACACGTTGCGGTTTTTCCTGCTGAAGAAAGTTTAGCAGCTGAAATGGCAGTGACATCGTTAGACACTCGTTTGGCGCGTGTTAGTGCTTTGCACCTATTATTAACGGATCCACAAGCTGTTGTGGTAACTGGTATTGCGGGGGCACAACGTTATTTGCCACCCGTTAAAAAGTTTCAGCAAGCACAATTGACGATTGATTTTGATCATGAGTATGAGTTAAAAGACTTAGAAATAAAATTACATCAAATGGGTTATCACCGAAATACCACGGTCGAACAACCTGGTGAATTTGCGATTCGTGGCTCAATTGTTGATGTGTACCCATTGGATGCAGACTATCCGGTTAGATTAGATTTTTTTGATACTGAACTGGATTCAATGCGGTCATTTGATGCGGAAAATCAGCGTAGTATTAAAAATATTGATTCATTGACCATTTTGCCAGCAGCTGACTTAGTTTTGAGTGACGATGATCGTCAAAAAGCAAAAACACAACTTGAGTTGGCAATGACGAAACAACGCGACCAATTGGCTGGTGCAGAGAAACGGCATTTGACTGAAGCAATCACGCCATTACTGACAACACTAGCAGATGGACAAATTTTGCCAGAAATGCGGGCATATTTACATATGCTGTATCCAGATGCTGCCAGTCTTTTTGACTATTTGCCAGTAAATGGCATTGTGGTATTCGATGATTATCCACGTGCCATTGAAAATGCTGCGCAAATGCGATTAGATGACACAAACTGGTGGGCTGAGAAACTTGATAAGCAACAAGTTTTGACAACGGCAGATTTTGGCTGGTCTTTGACTGATCAAGCACGTGATATCCAACAAGCAAGCTTAATCTTCTCGCCACTACAACGAGGAATTGGACAATTACGACAAACTAGCTTAACTAATGTGACATTACGACCAACACAACAATTTTTTGGTCAGATGCCTTTGCTGAAAGGTGAAGTGACACGTTGGCAAAAACAAAATATGACCGTAATCTTTTTGACTAATTCAGATGATCGACAAGTTAAATTGGTTCAAACCCTAAATGACTTTGGTATTAAAGTAAACCAAGTGCCTGTTGACGGATTAGCAACTGGTCGTACGCAGTCAGCAACACTACCACTAAGTGCGGGATTTGAGTTACCAATGCAAAAATTAGTGGTGTTAACCGAAAAAGAATTGTTTCAACAAGTTCGTAAACGGGCACCAAAACGTCAAACACTGTCAAATGCGGAACGTATTAAGAGCTATAATGAGCTGAAACCTGGCGATTACGTTGTGAATGTTAATCATGGGATTGGTATCTATGAAGGCATGCAAACAATTGAAAATCGGGGTGTTAAGCAAGACTATATTACGATAGCTTATCAAAAGGGAGATAAGTTATTTATTCCAGTAACACAGCTTGATTTGGTGCAAAAATATGTCGGTGCGGCTGAAAAAGCTCCCAGAATCAATAAAATGGGGGGTACTGAATGGCAACGTGCAAAGGCGAAAGTTGCCAAAAAGGTTGAGGACATTGCAGATGATCTCTTGGCTTTGTATGCGGAACGTGAAATTAAACAAGGCTACGCTTTTGCACCAGATGATGAGGAAATGCGTCGCTTTGAAGAGGCGTTTCCTTACCCTGAAACACCAGACCAAATTCGTTCGGTCAAAGAAATTAAAGCAGATATGGAAAAGTCACGCCCAATGGATCGTTTATTGGTGGGTGATGTTGGTTTTGGTAAAACTGAAGTGGCCATGCGAGCGGCGTTTAAAGCAGCTCACGAAGGTAAACAAGTGGCTATGTTGGTACCAACAACTATTTTGGCCCAGCAACATTACGATTCATTCCTTAACCGTTTTGAAGGAACCAATTTAAAAATTGCTTGGATGTCGCGTTTTCAAACAAAGAAACAAATGACAGAAATCAAGACTGGTTTGAAGAATCATACAATCGATATTGTTATTGGTACACACAGTTTATTAGCTAAAGATGTGGCGTTCGGTGATTTAGGATTGCTAATTATTGATGAAGAACAACGTTTTGGGGTAAAACATAAGGAGCGGTTAAAAAGCTTGCAAACAAATGTGGATGTCTTAACGCTGACGGCGACGCCAATCCCCCGTACGCTGAATATGGCAATGGTTGGTGTACGTGATCTATCAGTGATTGAAACGCCACCAGCCAATCGTTATCCAATTCAAACATATGTGATGGAACAAAATGGACGGGTCATTGCAAATGCGATCGAACGTGAAATGGCACGTGGCGGCCAAACTTTCTATCTACATAATCGCGTGGCTGATATTGAAAAAGTCGCGGGGATGATTCAAAGTTTAGTTCCTGAAGCACAGGTTGCATATATTCATGGCCAAATGACTGAAACACAAATGGAAGGGATTTTGGTCGACTTTATCAATGGTGAATATGATGTTTTAGTTACCACAACAATTATTGAAACTGGGGTAGATATTCCAAATGCTAATACATTGTTTGTTGAAAATGCAGACTATATGGGATTAGCGCAATTGTACCAGTTACGAGGTCGCGTGGGTCGTTCAAATAACGTTGCTTATGCATATTTTACCTATCCAGGTACGCGTTCGCTTAATGAAGAAAGTGAGAAGCGACTAACGGCTATTCGTGATTTTACAGAGCTCGGCTCTGGCTTTAAAATTGCTATGAGGGATCTGTCGATTCGTGGTGCAGGGGACTTGCTGGGTCAATCACAGCATGGATTTATTAATGCTGTTGGATATGATTTATATACTCAAATGTTGCAAGAGGCAGTTGCTGCTAAACAGGGTAAGAAACAAAAACGTTTTGATTCAGAATTAGACTTGCAGGTCGAAGCCTATTTGCCAGCTGACTATGTGGCAGATGGTCCACAAAAGATTGACTTATACCAACGTATTCGTAAGGCAACGAAGGCTGAACAATTTGCTGAAATTACGGATGATTTGGTTGATCGATTTGGTGATATACCAGCAGCTACCAATCGTTTATTAACAGTCTCACAGTTAAAAGCAATTGCTGATCAAGTGGGAGTTGCCCAGATTAAGCGAACAGTTAATCAACCGACGATTATAACTATTCGTTTTGATAAGCAAGCTAAGATAACTCATGAGCAAGTCCAACAAGCGATGGCTGACACGAAAACTCGTGGTCAGATTAAAGTGAATGATCCCGTACTATTTGCGATGGCTATTCAGCCAAAGCAAACGGATGATGAATGGTTGCAAAGTTTAATAAAGTTTTTGTCAGCATTATTGCCAAAAAAGGACTAGGAATATGAGTAAAAGTAGTCAAAATTTAATGGCCGGTGCTGGTATTCTGACATTGGCAGGAATCATTGCCAAAATTCTTAGTGCTGTTTATCGCATTCCTTTTCAAAATCTAGTTGGTAATACAGGTTTTTATGTATACCAACAGGTTTATCCGATATATGGCATTGGCGTGGTATTAGCTTTAAGTGGGTGGCCATTATTTATTTCAAAAATCATTACGGAACAGACTGATAATGAACGTAAGCAGTTGGTTGCGCGACGCTTGTTTTGGTTGCTCTTTATCATCAGCTTCATTTTATTCATGTTTGTTTATGGTGGCGCTCCTTTGATAGCAACCGGGATGGGAAATGATTTGAAATTGATTCCTGTGATCAGAGCGGTTGCTTGGATGTTTTGGTTCATGCCATTTTTGGCAGTTGGTCGCGGTTTTGCACAAGGTCAATTGAATATGGTACCGACGGCTATTTCGCAGGTCATTGAACAAATAGTTCGTGTTGGTATTATTATTGGTGTTGCTTGGTGGGGTGTTCATGCGGGGTGGTCTGTTTACAAGATTGGTTCTTGGGCGACTGCAGCAGCTACATTTGCAGCAATGCTAGCTACTTTATACATTAGTCGTACGATTAAATTAGTCTGGCAAACACCGATTACTAAGCCTGTTAAAAAAGAGCGTGCAATCGGATGGATCCGCATTTTTCAGCGCCTATGGTCGGAGGGCAATCTTTTGGCCATGTTAACCGGTCTGCTAGTTTTGTTACAGTTGGTTGATTCGTTTTCGACGAAAGGACTACTAGAAGTCAACGGCATGAGCTCACAGGCTGCCGAGTATGCGAAAGGTGTTTATGATCGCGGGCAACCATTGGTTCAATTGGGGATGGTTCTAGCGACAGCAGTTAGTACTTCTTTACTACCAGTTTTGCGTTCTCATGCCGTTCGAAAAGAAGATGGGGACTTTATACATGATTTTCAAATGATGTTGCGGCTATCATTGATCCTATCAAGTGTTGCTACAGTTGGGTTAATAGCGGTTATGCCAGCAGCTAACCAAGTGCTGTTTAGCACGCGGGAGGGTAGTCAGGCATTAATGGTTTTTGTTCTAACGATTATTCCAGCAACCTTAATCTTGATCATCACGAGTGTTTTACAGAGTTTAGATTATACGCGTGGTGTTAGCTGGTTTGTATTGCTGACGATGATTGTTAAGTATATTTTGAATATGATTTTTATTCCACAATTAGGCATTGTGGGTGCGTCTTTGGCAACTTTATTAGCCTTAGTACCAATGTTATATTTTGTCCTACATCGTTTACCGAAAAAATTACGACGCCAATGGCACAGCCAAAATTGGTGGTACAAGTTAATGACAACATTGCTGGTCGTTTTACTAACCGCTGGACTATGGGGTTGGGCGAGTGATAAATTAATGGGAGCATCTCGACTAGCTAGTTTATTTTCGCTGATTACTTCAGCGTTAATTGGTATAATTATGTTTATAGTGATGATTTGGCGTTTACGTCTGTTGTCAAAAGAAGAGTGGTATGCACTACCAAAAGGGTACAAGCTCTACCACTTCTTAGAACGAAAGGGAAATTCATGCGATTAGATAAATATTTAAAGGTATCACGCTTGATTAAGCGACGCTCAGTAGCAAAAGATATTTCAGACCAAGGGCGTATTGATATTAATGGTAAAACTGCAAAATCATCTAGTGATGTTAAGGCTGGTGATGAATTAACGATTCGTTTTGGTAACAAGACATCAGTTATTGCAGTAGAACGCATTGTTGAGACAACAAAAAAGAATGAAGCTGAGCATATGTACAGTATTGTTTCAGAGTCGTATGCACAAGATTTTGATGCTGACGTAAAATAAAATAACGCTCCGTTATTTTTTTATATGAAAATGTTAAGAAATGATAATGAGAGTTAGAAAAATTTAATTCCTGCGGTAAAGTTAAGGTAATTAGACTACAAGTAGATTTAGATGAACGACCGGAAAGGTGATTAGTGATGCGTAGAACAACTGAACAATCAAATATACGGCCACTAAATGCTGCCGGTAAGCATCATATAGCGATTGAAGCACAACAAGCGAAATATGCGCGCTATATTCATTTGCGCCGCCGTTTTCTTCTAGGTGTTTTTATGATTATTGTGGCTGTCGTGGCTATGGTAAATTTTCATAAACAATATGTAAAATACACCACTACCTCGGCTGGGTTAACTGAGACCAGCAAGACATTATCAACTGCAAAGGCATCACATTCAGACTTAAAACAAGAAGTAAAAGATTTGGGTGATAATAGCTATTTGGAAAAATTGGTTCGTGAGAAATACATGTATACAAAAAATGGTGAAACTGTTTTTAATATTCCGAATTGGCAATTAACAAACTAACTGATAAAAGCCAGGACAAAACATCCTGGCTTTTATTGTCTGAAAATAGCCTTACACTCCGGATTCAAATCGCATTGGTTCACACTCTGCCTAAATGTGCTCCAAAAAGCTGAATCCTCAATGTAAGATCATTTAGGAAATTCTTGTTCTACGCGTTGCTCCGCCCAAAAATTACCTAAACGACCTTACACCCGGATTCAAACCACATTGGTTCACACTCTGTCTTTTTAGCATATAATAAAGTTAGTCCAAAAAAGGAGTAAGTGTATAGGAATGCAACCTAGAGTTTTACGAGCTAACTTAATTCGCCATCTTCGTGAACAGCAGTTGTTTGATGCCAACGATCATGTATTGGTCGCTGTATCAGGCGGGCAAGATTCATTACGATTATTAAGATGGCTAACTGCAGGTGATTTGCCTAAAGATCTGCAACCACAAGTTAGTGCTATCTACATTAATCATCAACTGCGTTCTGATGCGCAACAAGAAGAAGCATTAGTCAGGAAAGTGTTTGCACATACGCCACACTTACAATCGGCAACCATACGAAAATTGGATTGGTCAGAGGTACCAACTGTTTCAGTAGAAGAAAAGGCACGCGAAAAGCGGTATGGCGTGATGTTTTCGGTTGCTGAGCAAGTCGGTGCAAACAGTATCGTGACTGCACATCATCGCAATGATCAAGTCGAGACAATTTTATATAAATTAACGCGCGGAAGTCGGTTAGAGCAGTTAACTGGGATGCCAGAAAAACAAACGCTTACCAATGGGCTGAAGCTTGTACGGCCGTTTTTAAGTCTTTCTAAGCTAGAATTAAAGGATTTAATTAAGGAACCTGTGCAAGAATGGATTGACGATTATACAAATGATGATCAGCAATACGCACGTAACCGACTAAGAAATGCGGTTATTCCTGACCTACAGCACATAAATAAACAAGCTGTGGCTCACATCATTGATTTTGCTGACCAATTAACAGCTTTACAGGCATTAGCGGATCCACAAATTAAGCAATATGTGGCAGCGTTAGAAGCAGGTGTATTAGATTGGCAATTACCAACAGAACAATTATTACTAGTCCTACAACAATGGTTACAGAAACAAGAAGTGTTTGACGTTAAAGACCGACAGTTGCGACAGACCATTCAATTAATGAGAAATCAAAATGTTGCTACTGGTAGTATTCAGTTAAATGACTATAAACAGCTTATAAGGAATCATCAATGGTTAAGATTGGTGAAAAGTTAAAACTTTTTCAGTTCTTTTAGTTATTGACTAAACATTTGGGGTTAAACATGGTATTCTTAAATCTATGTAACAGTAGGGGAATTAAGATTTAGGAGATTAACAAAACATGAACCAGCCGGACATGAATAATGATATCGAACGGGTATTGTATAGCGAGGCAGATATTGCAAAAGCTGCCAAACGAGTTGGCGAACAATTAGCTGCTGACTATCAAGGACGGACACCAATTATTCTATCAGTACTGAAGGGTGCTGTTTTGTGGACAGTTGATGTGATGCGTCATATGCAATATGCAGAAGTCGAGTTCATCGATGTTTCTAGTTATAATGGTGGTATTTCATCATCAGGTAATGTGGATTTGGTAACAGATTTACAGACTGATATTAATGGACGTGACATTATTATTATGGAAGATATTGTTGATACAGGTCGGTCGCTGAAGTTCATGATTGAGTTATTAAAGAATCGTGGTGCAAAATCAGTAAAAACGGCTAGTCTATTAGATAAAAAAGATGGACGAGTTGTCGAAGCAACGGTTGATTATGTTGGCTTTGACGTACCAAAGGCCTTTGTGGTAGGGTATGGACTGGATTACAAACAGTTGTACCGTAATCTACCATATGTAGGGGTTTTGAAGCGTGAAGTTTATGATCCACAACATGCTGATATTGTTGACACGGTGGATATCACACCAAATCACTAATTTAAACTGAAAAATTAATTAATAAGATCGTACATAATATAAGATAGTAACTGCTATTGCTATCTATAGGAGGAATTGATGAAAAACCAACGAAACGGAAACTTTGTCCGAAATAGTTTGTTTTACGTAATCGTAGTCCTCGGTATTATGGGGTTGATATATTGGGTAGCCGGGCCCACACAGACCTCAAATACTAAGACTATCTCTACGTCAACATTTATGACGGAGTTACGTGACAAAAAGATTGATAAAGTCACGATTCAACCTGGCGATGGGGTTTACAACGTTAAGGGTGAGTACACAAAAGCACAATCAAGTAAAAATTCTAGCAATAATGATGCCTTTACAGCATTGTTAGGTGGTGGTCAATCAGGTAAGGCAACGTCCTTTGAGACCAAGTTGGTTGGTAGTGATACCGTTATTGCAAATGTACAAAAAGTTGCCGAAAAGGCAGATACGGATATCACCACAAAACCTCAGCCTACTAATTTCTGGGGAACATTTCTTGTAACTATTTTGCCATTGATCTTGATGGTCGGTTTATTCTACCTAATGATGGGTGGTATGAATCAAGGTGGTCAAGGTGGCCGTGGCAATATGATGGGGATTGGTAAGTCAAAGGCTAAGCCGGCTGATCCATCAGAAAACAAAAAGCGCTTTGCTGATGTCGCAGGTGCTGAAGAAGAAAAGCAAGAATTGGTCGAAGTTGTTGAATTCTTAAAGGATCCAAAGAAGTTCCTTAAGTTAGGTGCTCGTATACCATCAGGTGTACTTCTAGAGGGCCCTCCCGGAACTGGTAAAACTTTACTAGCTAAGGCTGTTGCTGGTGAAGCTGGCGTACCATTCTTTTCAATTTCTGGTTCTGACTTCGTTGAGATGTTCGTTGGTGTTGGAGCAAGTCGTGTTCGTGATTTGTTCGAAAATGCCAAGAAGGCAGCACCATCAATTATCTTTATCGATGAAATTGATGCGGTTGGACGTCAACGTGGTAACGGTATGGGCGGAGGTCACGATGAACGTGAGCAAACGCTGAATCAAATGTTGGTTGAGATGGATGGATTCGAAGGTAATGAAGGTGTTATCGTCATGGCGGCAACAAACCGTTCTGATGTGCTTGATCCGGCATTGCTTCGTCCAGGTCGTTTTGATCGTAAGATTTTGGTTGGTCGTCCTGATATTAAGGGTCGTGAGGCAATCTTGAAGGTTCATGCGAAGAATAAGCCATTAGATTCAAGTGTTGACTTGAAGGAAATTGCTAAGCAAACGCCGGGATTCGTTGGAGCTGACTTGGAGAATTTGCTGAACGAAGCTGCTTTGTTAGCCGCTCGTCAGAATAACAATACGATTACGGGTAAGGATTTGGATGAAGCTGAAGACCGTGTCATTGCTGGTCCAGCAAAGAAGGATCGTGTTGTTTCAGCTAAAGAACGTAAGACGGTCGCTTATCACGAGGCTGGACACGCTATTGTTGGTCTTGTATTAAACGAGGCACGTGTTGTGCATAAGGTAACGATTGTTCCTCGTGGTCGTGCAGGCGGATATGCAATCATGTTACCTCGTGAAGATCAAATGTTGATGAGTAAGACGGACGCTATGGATCAGGTTGCTGGTTTGATGGGTGGTCGTGCTGCTGAAGTATTGATATTTAATCAACAGTCTTCGGGAGCCTCAAACGACTTTGAGCAAGCGACAGGTATTGCTCGTGCGATGGTTACACAATATGGTATGTCTGATAAGCTTGGTATGGTCCAGTTAGAGAAAGATGGTGACCAACAATATGGTCAACCATTATACTCAGATACGACTTCACGTTTAGTTGATGAAGAAGTACGTCGTATTACAACTGAGGGTTACAATACAGCCCGTGATATTATTACTAAGTATAAGGACAAGCATGAAGCCATTGCGCAAGCTTTGCTAGAGTACGAGACGTTGGATGAGAAGCAAATTTTGAGCTTGTTCAACACTGGTAAGATGCCGGACGAAGCAAATTCTAAGGCCGATGAATCAACGCCGATGTCATACGAGCAAGCTAAGAAGGCTGCAAATGATAAATTGACTGAAGATGTTGCGTCTGAAAAGGCAGTTGCTTCAGAGTCATTGACACCTGACGATGATTCATCAGATAACGAGGATGATCGTGCTTAATGTTTGATAAATAGGTAGTATCAAAGAGCTAGGGAATATATTCCTAGGCTCTTTTTTTATGTACTCTGTGTTACACTTGATAACGGAAAAACAATCAGAAAAGGACATCAATATGGCAGATAAATTAATACGTGCGATAACGGACGATGGTAAGTTTCGTGCGATTGCAATTGAAGCAACTGATATGATGAAAACAGTTGCCACATTTCATGACGCTTCACAACTTGGAATTACGATTTTAGGACGTGCATTGCTCGGTTCATTAATGGTGTCAAATGCAATCCTTAAGGGCGATGAACGCTTAGCTATCAGTATTGATGGACAAGGACCGGCAGGAAAAGTTGTTGTCGAGGCATCAGCTCAGGGTGAGGTTCGTGGTTATGTGACTAATCCAAAAGTGACCTTACCTTTGACGCCTAAGGGACAACCTGACGTAGCGAATGCTGTTGGTACAGATGGATTTTTATCAGTAACAAAAGATTTTGGAGCAAATGAGCCATTTACAGGGCAAGTAGCCTTAGTAACTGGTGAAATTGGGGATGACTTAACTTACTATATGGCTAAATCGGAGCAAATCCCTTCGGCCGTAGCGGTATCTGTATTGGTTGATCCCGATGGCACCATTGTCACGGCCGGAGGATTTATGGTTTCGACATTACCTGATGCTACGGATGAGGATATTGCCACATTAGAAGATAAATTGGCTAATTTTCCAGCCATTTCCACACAAATGCTTGAAGGGTTTACGCCAAGTGATTTACTCAATAATTTGTTTGGTGAAGAACAAGTGAAAGTATTGTCAACAACTGAGGTAAATCTTTACCCAGAAATTGCGAAGCATGACTATGCCCGGATGTTGGCGACATTACCACTTACAGAATTACAAGAAATATTAGCTGAAGACCATGGTGTTGAAATTATCGATCGATTTACTGGTAAAATTATTAATTTCGACGAAAACGAATTGCAGGCAATTATTGCTAGCAAGGATGCAAATGGTTTGTAAAATTTGTCCTGAGACTTGCAAAATGGACAGAAGATTGGCAAACTTATAATTATGTATGGTGGAAGCACCAAAGAATCAATAAAGAAAAATGAGGCAGGAATAGGAATATGGCTGACCAACAAGTGTCGTTAAATGACCAAATGATCAAACGCCGTGAAAAAATGACCGAATTGCGTGATGCAGGTATCGATCCATTTGGTCACCGTTTTGATCGGACACACATGGCATCTGAATTACACACATTATATGATGATGTTTCAGGTGAAGATTTAGAAGCGCAAGCAAATGAAGTCGCAATTGCTGGACGCATGATGACAAAGCGCCGTTCAGGTAAAATTAGTTTTGCTGACATTAAGGATCGTTCAGGACGTATTCAAGTGTTTGTACAAAAACCAGTAGTTGGTGAAGAAACGTATGAATGGTTTAAAAAATCAGATTTAGGTGACTGGTTGGGCTTCAAAGGTACCATCATGAAGACCCGTGCTGGAGAATTGTCATTAAATGTGACTGCAATTACGCACCTTTCAAAAGCTTTGCGTCCTTTGCCAGACAAGTTCCATGGTTTGACTGATATTGAAACAAAGTATCGTCAACGTTATTTGGATTTGATTGCGAATGATGACTCGTTTGATCGTTTCCAAAAGCGTTCAAAGATTATTTCTGCTATTCGTGCATACATGGATGGTGATGGCTTTACAGAAGTAGAAACACCTATGCTTCAAAATGCTGCTGGTGGGGCTGCTGCACGACCATTTATTACACACCACAATGCTTTGAATATCGATTTGTACATGCGTATTGCACTTGAACTACATTTGAAGCGTTTAATTGTTGGTGGTATGGAGCGTGTTTATGAAATTGGTCGTGTCTTCCGTAACGAAGGTATGGATCCAAAACACAATCCTGAATTTACAGTTATGGAATCTTATGCTGCCTTTTGGGATCTTGGCGATGTCATGACTGAAACTGAAAATATCTTTAAGGCTGCTGCAAAGGTTGTTGCCGATGATATGATCATTACTTATCAAGAACACACGATTGATTTGGCTAAGCCATTCGCACGTAAGCACATGGTGGACTTGATCAAGGAAAAAACTGGTGTTGATTTTTGGCAAGATTACACGGTTGAAGAAGCCCGTGCAATTGCTGACGAGAAGGGTGTTAAGTATGAGCAATACTGGGGTGTTGGTCACATTATTAATGAATTCTTTGAGAACTTTGTTGAAGATACATTGATTGAACCAACTTTTGTCTACGGACATCCAGTAGAAGTGTCACCATTAGCTAAGAAGAGTGATGACGATAAGCGTTTTGCGCAACGTTTTGAGTTGTTTATTTCGGGCGGTGAATATGCCAATGCCTTTACTGAGTTAAATGATCCGATTGATCAGCGCGAGCGCTTTGAGGCACAAGCAGCTGAACGGGCAGCAGGAAACGATGAAGCCGAAGGTATTGACGAAGACTTTATTGAGTCTTTGGAGTATGGTATGCCGCCTACTGGTGGCTTAGGTATCGGAATCGATCGTTTGGTAATGTTGCTAACAAATGCTGATACGATTCGTGACGTCTTGTTATTCCCAACAATGCGTTAAGATATCAACACGCAAAAAATATTGTATCTATTAAAAAGCTGAAACAGATAGAAAATTCTGTTTCAGCTTTTTTATTGGTGTGTGGGTTATCTGATAAGTTGATGAAGAATATCTAAGTGCTAAAATTAAATGTTATAAAATTCAAATTAAAGCTTGCATTCTCTCAATCATAGTCGTATTATATAAAAGTTGGGTTTTGGAAGCGATGAAAAAATCAATTCAAAAGACATCAAAACTTATCTAAATTATAGTGTTGACATTCAAATGAATATACTGTAATATAGTTTAAGTTGTGAAACGCAAGTTTTATAAAAGATTTGTTATAAAACTTAGTTGTTGACAATTATTTAGATTGTTGATATACTAACTAAGTTGTGAAACGCAAC
>NZ_GG697138.1 GCF_000160575.1 Weissella paramesenteroides ATCC 33313 | reverse complement strand
TGAACTGAACCCCAAAAATTGGAGTGACGTTTAAGCGGCTAACTGGTCGGAAAGATTTCGGTATTGAACCGGAGTTCTTCCGGCCAGTTTTGTTTTTATCCGCTTATTGTTGTAGTAATAGACATAGTTAGTTATGCCGGACTTTAATTCGTCATAACTTTGATAATGGTTGTTATGTACCGTTCCTACCTTCAAGATGTGGAAGATACTCTCAGCCATTGCGTTATCTAGGCATGTCGCTTTGCGACTCATGCTCTGGAACACACGGTTAGTCTTTAGCCGTGATACATACTCATAATTTTGATATTGGAAACCTTGGTCAGAGTGAATTGTCATTCGATAATTCAATTCTGGCCTATTTTGTAGAAGCTCATCTAATGGCTTTGTGACGAACTCGACAGTTGGATGAAGATCGATATTCCAAGTGAGAATCTCACCACTATAAACATCAATATAGGCGGTGAAATAAGCACGTTCAGCCATCGTGCCTGATCCCCAACGGACTTCAGTGACGTCGGTGAGAACCTTCTGATATGGTCGATCCGTTGTGAACCGACGGTTTACACGATTCGGTGAGATATGTCCGACAGTGCCGGCGTAAGAATTGTACTTCCGTGTCAGACGGTTGAAAGCAGTACAGAGAAGCCCGTTCATCTTCATAATTTTCAGCACAACCTTATGGTTGGTGTTGAAGCCACGATTACGAAGCTCTTGTGTGACACGACGGTAACCGTAGTCCGGGTTGTCATCACGAATTGATATAATCGCATCAATTAACTCACGTGGATACTCCTTGTACGCACGCTTGCACGCGTCATGATAACTACTGCTAGACATCTCGGCTACTTGAAGAAGCAGCTTCAACTTGCACTTCAACTCTTGCCTTAGCACAGTGATTACTACCGCTTTGTCTTGGTTTGTAATTTCTTCTTTTCCTGAGCTAAGGCCTCGAGTTTTTCCAAGTAGGCTACCTTAATTCGAAGTAGTTCATTCTCTTCTTCGAGCTTCTTGATCTTGTCGTGTTCTTGCTTATTCATAGTTCGTTTCCGCCTTCGTTTATCAGGTTTTAGCCGACCAAACTCTAGCGCACGTTCCCAATGCCAAATTAAAGATGGACTTGTTATCCTAAACTTTCTAGCCGTTATGGGATACGACGCGTTGTGATTCAGTCGCCAATTAATTACCTTGATTTTAAAGGAATACGGATAACTTGTCTTGTTTCTGTGGGAATCTTTGATTCCATAAATACCATCCTGTTTGATTGATTTCACCCAGATTTCAAGAGTCGAATGAGCTTTGATTCCGAATTTTCTCCGTATTTCAACGGGCGGAACACCTTTGAGATACATCGATACTGCTTCAATTTGAATTTCTTTCGAGAACATAAGAAAACCCCATGAGTTAGATTTACTCCAACTCATGGGGTTCAGTTCA
>NZ_GG697139.1 GCF_000160575.1 Weissella paramesenteroides ATCC 33313 | reverse complement strand
TCTGCAGAGTTAACTGTGCTTGTTGCTTGTGCTGTCACATGTAGGCCGCCCCCATTGACTATAACAACTTTTGGTCCATCTAAAGTTAAGTTAGCATTGTCAATAATTTTACGCAATGCCGCTTTTGCTGAAATTGTATTATTAATTTCTTTAATACCTTTATCACGACCAGAAGTCCCTAGATTATCAATTGGAATACCCCCTAGGGTAAACTCAACAAATTGATCAAAAGCCCAAACTTTTGGCATTGGAAAACCTAAATTACCAGAAAATCCTGTCGACATATCTGCTACATAAGCGCTAGTGACTGCACCAGCTGCTGCCGCACGTGAACAAACATTACGAGTACCATAAATACCAACTTTATAGCCTGACAATTGATTAGCGACTGCTTTAATATAAGGGATAATTGTCGCATCAATGTTACCATCTTCAACATCCAAATCAGCTGCAAAATAAATGGTTGCTCCACTTGGAATACCCAACGCACGAGCTGCTTGACCAGCTAAATTAGCATCTTTGATCCCTTGTGACTCTGAAAAGTAACCAAGAACACCACCACCATCTTGATAGATTGGTACAACACTAATACCTGCCGAAATAATATCATGCAACTCCGTACGCGTTAAATATTTATTTCTTTCAGCGGCACCATCACCAACCGATCCAGTCAAGTAACGCCCAATGATTTTATATCCTTGTGACTTTAGGTAATTAACATCATTTGCTGTTAATTGTTTAGAGGTATCCATTGCTGAGGCATCACGATTAACATTACCATTACTGGTTAACAAGCCCTTAATAACTGTTAAATCAGCGATACTGGTATATGG
>NZ_GG697140.1 GCF_000160575.1 Weissella paramesenteroides ATCC 33313 | reverse complement strand
CTTTAATAATATGTATCTATTTCGTCAAACTGGTAACTATGTATTTGTTGCCGACTTAGCTCAGTTGGTAGAGCATCGCTCTTGTAAAGCGGAGGTCGAAGGTTCGAACCCTTTAGTCGGCATCATGCGAATATAGTTCAGCTGGTAGAACGCTACCTTGCCATGGTAGAGGTCGCGGGTTCGAATCCCGTTGTTCGCTTTGCCGGCTTGGCGGAATAGGCAGACGCACAGGACTTAAAATCCTGCGATGGAGACATCGTACCGGTTCGATCCCGGTAGCCGGCATATTATTTGCACCTATAGCGCAACTGGATAGAGTGTCTGACTACGAATCAGAAGGTTGAAGGTTCGAATCCTTCTAGGTGCATTACAAACGTTAGTTTGTTTATTATTGCTAGTTAGCATGTTCGGGACGTAGCTCAGTTTGGTAGAGCACCTGGTTTGGGACCAGGGGGTCGCAGGTTCGAATCCTGTCGTCCCGATTATAGCACTAAGTGTTATGATTCGCGGTGTAGCTCAGCTGGCTAGAGCGTCCGGTTCATACCCGGGAGGTCGAGGGTTCGATTCCCCCCGCCGCGATTGGCTCAAATAACTTGGACCTTTAGCTCAGTTGGTTAGAGCAGACGGCTCATAACCGTCCGGTCGTTGGTTCGAGTCCAACAAGGTCCATTTAGGCCTTAGGTATTTATGGAGAATTACCCAAGTCTGGCTGAAGGGAACGGTCTTGAAAACCGTCAGGTCGGGAAACCGGCGCGTGGGTTCGAATCCCACATTCTCCTTTGTCATCGTTTGATGATTATTA